>NZ_KB898938.1 GCF_000377945.1 Thioalkalivibrio sulfidiphilus | reverse complement strand
CAAGCAACACCTGCGCATCAAGAAGTTCCTGGGGACCTCAGAGAATGCGGTCAAGACACAAATCTGGAGCGCCGTGTCGGTCTATGTGTTGGTGGCCATTGTCAAGAAACGATTGGACCCGCAGGTTTCTCTCTACACTTTGCTACAGATTTTCTCGATCACGCTGTTCGAGAAAATGCCGTTAAATGCGGCATTCTTGGATGCAAACTACAGCTGCGATGACCCTGAGTCTCGTAACCAATTGAATCTGTTCGATTCTTAACCGGACACTAGTGGGATTAAACACATCTTGAACAGCGCCTGAAACTCGCTCTACATCATGTTAATCATGTAAATCCTGTCCATTCCCTTTATTTCTCTGCGCCTCCGCGGCAAGCATCTGGTTTTACCGATGCCCCACAACCGGCAGCGGCTCATGGGTCCCCAGCATCCAGTCCAGGATCTCGCGGGGCTCGCGGATCATGCCGCTGGCGCCCCATTCGTCCGGGCGCTGGGTCTCGTCGATGTAGCCGTACAGGGCGATCAGGGTGGCCATGCCGGCGGCGCGGCCTGCCTGGATGTCCCGTTCGGCGTCGCCCACGTACAGGCACTCCACCGGCCGTGACCCGGCCAGTTCGCAGGCGTGCCACATGGGCAGGGGATGGGGTTTGCGTTCATCCACCGTGTCACCACTGACGATGCAGGCGGCCCGCTGGGCCAGACCCAGGGATTCCATCAGGGGATCGGTGAGGAAGGCGGGTTTGTTGGTCACCACGCCCCAGTTCAGCCCCTGGGATTCGATCCAGGCCAGCAGGGTCTCCATGCCCGGGAACAGGACCGTGTCCAGAAACAGGTTCTGGGCGTAGATCTCCAGGAATCGTTCGCGCAGGTGCTCGAACGCCTCCCCCTGGGCCTCGGGAAAGGCGAGCTTCACCAGGGCACTGGACCCGTGGGAGACATGGTTGCGCACGGCCTCGAAGGGCAGGGGCTCGCGGCCCCGCTCCCGGGACAGCAGGGCCTGGGCGGCATAGAGGTCCGGGGCGGTATCGGCCAGGGTGCCGTCCAGGTCGAACAGGATCGTCCGGTACGGCAGGTCCAGGGGCGCCCTCACGATTCCCTCGCGGTGTGCATGAGGTAGTTCACCTGCACGTCGTCATCCAGGCGGTATTCCCGGGTGAGCGGGTTGTAGCTCAGGCCGCCCACGTGGCGGGTCTCGAGACCGGCGGCGCGCACCCAGCGATTCAGCTCCGAGGGCTTGATGAAGCGGGCGTACTCGTGGGTGCCCCGGGGCAGGAGGCGCAGCAGGTACTCGGCCCCCACGATGGCGAACAGGAAGGCCCTGGGATTGCGGTTGATGGTGGAGAAGAACACGTGTCCGCCGGGCTTCACCAGGCGGGCGCAGGCGGCCACCACCGAGGCGGGGTCCGGCACATGCTCGAGCATCTCCATGCAGGTGACCACGTCGAAGGCGCCGGGCATCTCCTCGGCCAGCTGTTCCACCGGCATCTGCCGGTAGTCCACCTCGAGCCCCGTTTCCAGCAGGTGCATGCGTGCCACCTCCAGCGGGCCAGGGGCCATGTCGATGCCGGTCACCGTGGCGCCGCGCCGGGCCATGGATTCAGCCAGGATGCCGCCGCCGCACCCCACGTCCAGTACCCGGGCGCCGGCCAGGGGCGCGCGGCGCTCCACGTAGTCCAGGCGCAGGGGATTGATCTCGTGCAGGGGCTTGAACTCGCCTTCCGGGTCCCACCAGCGGTGAGCCAGGTCGTCGAACTTGGATACCTCGCGTGGATCCACGTTGGGGGCGGGATTGTTAGGCATGTCGGGTAAGGTCAGGAGTGTGGGCTACATGGTACAACATGGTGGGGAATTCAAAATTGAAAATTCAAGATTCAAGGCACGGCTGTGGATGTCCCCTTTGAATTTTGAATCTTGAATTTTGAATTGCTGTTGTCCCGCCTTCATGCGTTTGCCTTCAAGCGTTCCTGCCACGCCATCGCCCTGGCCTGGATCGCCTCCAGGTCCAGGGTCGTGAGGCGGCGGTCCTTGAGCAGGGCCTTGCCGGCCACCCAGACGTGTGTCACCTGCTGACGGCCCGTGGCATAGACCAGGTGCGAGACCGGGTGATACACGGGGCGGCTTTCCAGGGCGCCGAGATCCACGGCCACCACGTCCGCCGCCTTGCCGGGGACCAGGGAGCCGGTCTCCTCGCCGAGCCCCAGGGCCCGGGCACCGTTCAAGGTCGCCATGCGCAGGGCCGCGGCCGCGGGCAGGGCGGCGGCATCCCCGGCCACCCCCTTGGCCAGCAGCGCGGCGGTGCGCATCTCGCCCATCAGGTCCAGGTCGTTGTTGCTGGCGGCGCCGTCGGTGCCCAGGCACACGTTCACCCCGGCATCCAGGAGTTTCTGGACCGGACAGAAGCCGCTGGCCAGCTTGAGGTTCGATTCCGGGCAGTGCAGCACGTGGGCGCCAGCCTCGGCCAGGTGGGCGATCTCGGCATCTTCCAGCTGGGTCATGTGCACGGCGAGCAGGTTGGGACCCACCAGACCCAGCTGCGCCAGGCGCTCGAGGGGGCGCATGCCGAAGCGGGCCATGGATTCCTCCACCTCGTGGGCAGTCTCGTGCACGTGCATGTGCACCGGCAGGTCCAGCTCGTTGGCCAGGGTCCGGATGCGCTTGAGGGGCTCGTCGGAGACGGTGTAGGGCGCATGGGGCGCGAAGCAGAACGACAGCAGTGCCTCGTCCTTGTGGTCATCGTAGAGGGCCAGGCCCTTGGCGATGTACTCATCCGCATTGGCCGCCCAGGCGGTGGGGAAATCGATGACGATCAGGCCCAGTGCCGCGCGCATGCCCGCCCGTGCGGCGGCGTGGGCGGTGATCTCCGGGAAGAAGTACATGTCGTTGAAACAGGTCACCCCGCCGCGCAGCATCTCCGCCATGGCCAGCTGAGTGCCGTCCTCCACGAACTCCGCCCCCACCCAGCGGCCCTCTGCGGGCCAGATGTGGCCCTTGAGCCATTCCATCAGGGGCAGATCATCGGCCAGGCCGCGCATCAGGCTCATGGCGGCATGGGTGTGGGTGTTCACCAGCCCCGGGATCAGGGCGTGGTGGGGCAGCTCATGGACCGTGTCCGCCCGGTAGCGGCTATCGGCCTCGGCCGAAGGCAGGAGCGCCACGATGCGCCCGGCGCGGATGGCCAGGGCATGGTGTTCGAGGACGGTGTCGTCGGGCTCCACCGGAATGATCCAGCGTGCCTTGATGAGGGTGTCGATGGTTTCCATGGGCGCAAACGATACAGGCGACGGGGCGCACCGACAATCAGCGCCACCTTCAGGGCTCATCGTGGACAGAAGGCGGGCACGAACGGACAAACGGCGCTTTCCCCCGGAAGAAGCCGAGGTCGCTGCCTTGTGAGAATTTGCACTGGATCACATAATTACAGAACTCGTTGATGCATTGATGCGGCCCGGGCTGATGGCCTGCTCGGGGCATCACCAGATTCATCATCCCCATCCCACCACTGCCCACGTCCCAGGAACGCCTCCCTCGCATGCTGAAGAAGATTCAAGTGAAGCATCTGGTGGAAGGCATGTACATCAAGGAGATGTGCGGTTCCTGGCTCGAACATCCCTTCTGGCGCACCAGTTTCCTGCTCGATGATCCCAAGGACCTCGCCACCCTGAAGGCGAGCAGTGTCAGGGAGGTCTGGATCGATACGGACCGCGGCCTGGACGTGCAGGATGCGGCGAATGCGGTCATGGAGGCACGGAGCGAGGCCGAGATCGAGGCATCACTGGAGCGTGCCGCTGCCGGTGAGCGAGCCCGGGAAGACGTGCCCATCGCCGAGGAGCTCAATCGCGCCGCGAAGGTCTGCGCCAAGGCCAGGCAGGCCATGACCTCCATGTTCCAGGAGGCGCGCATGGGCAAGGCGGTGGACAATGCACTGGCGCGCAAGGTGGTCGAGGAGATCACCGATTCCGTCACCCGCAACGCGGGCGCACTGGTCAGCCTGGTGCGCCTGAAAAATGCCGACGATTACACCTACATGCACTCGGTCGCCGTGTGCGCCCTGATGATCGCCCTGGGACGCCAGCTCAATCTGGACGAGGACCAGATTCATTCTGCGGGCATCGCCGGCCTGATGCACGATCTGGGCAAGGCCGCCATGCCGCTCGAGGTGCTCAACAAGCCGGGCAAGCTCACGGATGAGGAATTCGCCATCATGAAGAGCCACCCCGGCGAAGGTCACCGGATGCTCCTTGAGGCCGGAGATGCCTTCGACGAAGTGACCCTGGATGTCTGCCTGCATCACCACGAAAAGGTCAATGGCTCCGGGTATCCCAAGGGGCTGGCAGGAGACCAGATCAGTCTCTACGCCAAGATGGGCGCGGTCTGCGATGTCTACGACGCCATCACCTCCAACCGGCCCTACAAGGCCGGCTGGGATCCTTCCGAATCCGTCCGCAGGATGGCGGAATGGGTCGACGGTCATTTCGATCCCGCCGTGTTCCAGGCCTTCGTCAAGAGCCTCGGCATCTACCCGATCGGATCGCTGGTGCGCCTGGACTCGGGCAAGATCGCCGTGGTGGTGGAGCAGTCCAAGCGCTCCCTGCTTAAACCGGTGGTGAAGGTCTTCTACTCCACCAAATCCAAGGGCCGGCTTGCGCCTAAGCTGGTGGATCTGTCCGCCCCCCTCTGCCAGGACAGCATCGCCGGCAGGGAAGACCCCGCCGCGTGGCAGTTCCCCGATATCAATGAGCTGTGGTCCGGCCTGCCGGGCGCCCCCTGGTGATCCATTGACGCATACCTTGTGAGGGTGCAGTCTGCATCGACTGAACCCTCACAAGGAGTCCTCCATGGAACCGCTCGAGATCATTACCCAGCCCGGATTCGTCGAACAGTACGCCATCCCCTGGAGCCTGCGCATCCTGGTTGCGCTGCTGATCTGGTTCATCGGTAAATGGATCGCCGGCAGGATCACCTCGGTGGTCAAGAAGGTCATGGCGAAGACCGGCATGGACGCGATGCTCGTGCAGTTCCTGGGCAACATCCTCTACACCCTGCTGCTGATCGCGGTGATCATCGCCGCCCTGGACCACCTGGGGCTGCAGACCACATCGCTCCTGGCCATCTTCGGTGCCGCCGGCCTGGCAGTGGGTCTGGCCCTGAAGGACTCCCTGTCCAACTTCTCCTCGGGCGTGATGCTGATCCTGTTCCGACCCTTCAAGGTGGGTGACTTCATCGAGGCCGCCGGCACCGCCGGAGTGGTGGAAGAGGTACGCATCTTCTCCACCATGATCCGCTCCGGAGACAACCGCCAGATCATCATCCCCAATGGCCAGATCTACGGCGGCACCATCGTCAACGTCTCCGCCAAGCCCACCCGGCGCATCGACCTGGTGTTTGGCATCGGTTACGGCGACGACCTCAAAAAGGCCAAGCAGATCATCGCCGAAGTGATCGCCGCCGACGAGCGCATTCTCCAGGACCCGGCGCCCAGCATCGCGCTGGGCGAGCTGGGGGACAGCAGTGTGGACATCAACGTGCGCCCCTGGGTCAACACCCCGGACTACTGGCCGGTGCGCGCCGACCTGCTGGAGAACGTCAAGCTGGCCTTCGATGCCAACGGCATCAGCATCCCCTTCCCGCAGCGGGACGTGCACCTGCACCAGGTGAAATCTGCCTGATCCCGCCATGCCCCGGGCATTCACGCCCGGGGTGTTTTGCGGTTTCGATGCCATCGCCTCAGGGGTACAATCCCGGCCCATGAAACCGACCGATCTCGCCTTCGATACCGTGCGCGCCGTCCTCTGGGACGGCACGTCCCTCAAGCTCCTGGATCAGCGCCGCCTGCCCCGGGAGACCGTCTACCTGGACATCCCGGATGCGAAGGCCGCCGCCGACGCCATCCGCGAGATGGTGGTGCGTGGCGCGCCAGCCATCGGCATCACCGCGGCCTACGGCGTGGTGCTGGCCGCCCGTCGCCTGCCCGCCGACACGCCGGACTGGCTGGATGTCCTGGGCCCGGATCTGGAGCGACTGGCCGCCTCCCGGCCCACGGCGGTGAACCTGTTCTGGGCCCTGGCGCGCATGAAGGCCGTGATCGGGCAGGGCGGGGCGGATCTGCCGGCGCGCCTGGAGGCCGAGGCGCGGCGTATCCATGAAGATGATCTCGCCGACAACCGGCGCATGGGGGAACTGGGCGCGGCGCTGATGGACCCCGCCGAGGCGGTGCTGACCCACTGCAACACCGGCTCCCTGGCCACCGGCGGCTACGGCACGGCACTGGGGGTGATCCGAAGCGCCTACGGCCAGCAGCGCATCAGGAAGGTCTACGCCGACGAGACCCGCCCCTGGCTGCAGGGCGCCCGGCTCACCGCCTGGGAACTGGTCCAGGACGGCATCCCCGTGGACCTGATCTGCGAGGGGGCGGCCGCCAGCCTGATGCGCACCGGCAAGATCGGCTGGGTGGTGGTGGGCGCCGACCGCATCGCCGCCAACGGCGACACCGCCAACAAGATCGGCACCTACGCCCTGGCGGTGCTGGCCCGCCACCACGGGGTGCGTTTCATGGTGGTGGCCCCCACCTCGACCATCGACATGGACACCCCCGACGGTGCCGGCATCCCCATCGAGGAGCGCCCCGTCTCCGAGGTCCTGAGCCTGGCCGGCCAGCCCGTGGCCGCCGAAGGGGCAGGGGCCTGGAACCCGGCCTTCGACGTGACCCCGGCGGCGCTGATCGACGCCATTGTCACGGAGAAGGGCGTGGTGGAGCGGCCTGATCGGGCGAAAATGACCGCCCTCATGAAGTAAGAAGTGGGAATTGGGAAGTGGGAGTTTAAAGTAAGAAGTGGGAAGTAGGAAGCAGCTTCAAGACCGCACCTGACAGTCCGTTTCGTGATTTCGCACTTCGCAATTCCTACTTCTAACTTCATGAGGGCCCCTGAGAGGCGCTCTGAGCCGTTTTCTCAATCGACCCTGACCCCGGGGTCGTGGTACTATTTCGCCTTTGTCAGTCCCGCCACAGAAGAGGGTTTCCCCCGGCATGGCAGAGTTCGCGAAAGAAGTCCTGCACGTCAATCTGGAAGACGAAATGCGCCAGTCCTACCTGGATTACGCCATGAGCGTGATCATCGGGCGGGCGCTCCCGGACGTCCGGGACGGTCTCAAACCGGTACATCGCCGGGTCCTGTATGCCATGCAGGAGCTGGGCAACGACTGGAACAAGCCCTACAAGAAGTCCGCCCGTGTGGTGGGTGACGTGATCGGTAAGTACCACCCCCACGGCGACACCGCCGTATACGACACCATCGTACGCATGGCCCAGCCCTTCTCCATGCGCTACATGCTGGTGGACGGCCAGGGCAACTTCGGCTCCGTGGACGGCGACGCCCCGGCGGCCATGCGATACACCGAGGTGCGCATGTCCAAGCTGGCCCACCAGCTGCTGGCCGACATCGACAAGGAGACGGTGGACTTCGTCGACAACTACGACGGCTCCGAGCGCGAGCCCTCGGTATTCCCCACTCGCCTGCCCAACCTGCTGATCAACGGCTCCGCCGGTATCGCCGTGGGCATGGCCACCAACATTCCGCCCCACAACCTGCGCGAGGTGGTGGATGCCTGCGTGGCCCTGATCGACGATCCGTCCATCGGCATCCCGCAGCTCATGGAACATCTGCCGGGCCCGGACTTCCCCACCGCGGCCGTGATCAACGGTGCGACCGGCATCCACGAGGCCTATCACACCGGCCGCGGACGGATCTACCTGCGTGCCCGTTCCCACGTGGAGACCGATGAGGGCAGCGGCCGCCAGAGCCTCGTGGTCACCGAACTGCCCTACCAGGTCAACAAGGCCCGGCTGCTGGAAAAGATCGCCGAGCTGGTCAAGGAGAAGAAGCTCGAGGGCATCAGCGAGCTGCGCGACGAGTCCGACAAGGACGGCATGCGCATGGTCATCGAGCTCAAGCGGGGCGAGGTACCCGAGGTCATCCTCAATAACCTTTACCAGCACACCCAGATGCAGAACGTGTTCGGCATCAACATGGTGGCCTTGGTGGATGGCCAACCGCGCCTGCTGGACCTCAAACAGGTACTGGAGGCCTTCCTGCGCCACCGCCGCGAGGTGGTCACCCGGCGCACCATCTACGACCTGCGCAAGGCCCGCGAACGCGCCCACGTCCTGGAAGGCCTGGCCGTTGCGCTGGCCAACATCGACGAGGTCATCGCCCTGATCAAGGCCTCCGCCAGTCCCGCCGAGGCCAAGGCCGGTCTGATGGGGCGCGCCTGGAAGTCCGGCGTGGTGGACGAGATGCTGGCCCGGGCCGGCGCCGCCACCTCCCGTCCCGAGGATCTGGATGCCGCATTCGGCATTCACGCCGACGGCTACTACCTCTCCGACGCCCAGGCCCAGGCCATCCTGGACCTGCGCCTGCACCGCCTCACCGGGCTGGAGCAGGAGAAGGTGGTCAGCGAGTACAAGGAGCTGCTGGAGAAGATCGACGACCTGCTGGATATCCTGGGCAGTCCCGACCGCCTGATGCAGGTGATCCGCGACGAGCTGCTGGAGATGCGTGAGCAGTTCGGCGACGAGCGACGCACCGAGATCATCGAAAGCCGCCTGGACCTGACGCTGGAAGACCTGATCACCGAGGAAGACGTGGTGGTGACCCTGTCTCACGCGGGTTACGCCAAGTACCAGCCGGTGAGCGCCTATCGCGCCCAGAAGCGCGGCGGGCGCGGCAAGTCCGCCATCAACGTCAAGGACGAGGACTTCATCGACCGTCTGGTGGTGTGCAGTACCCACGACACCATCCTGTGCTTCTCCAGCCGCGGCAAGGCCTACTGGCTGAAGGTCTACGAGCTGCCCCAGGGCAGTCGCGCCTCCCGCGGGAAGCCCATCGTCAACCTGCTGCCGCTGGAGGAGGGCGAACGCATCAACGCCATCCTGCCGGTGCGCGAGTACCAGGAAGACCTGTACGTGTTCATGGCCACCAGCAGCGGCACGGTGAAGAAGACCCCGCTGGTGGACTTCTCCCGCCCGCGCAGCAACGGCATCATCGCCGTGGACCTGCGCGAGGGTGACCAGCTGGTGGACGTGGCGATCACCGATGGCAGCCGCGATGTCATGCTGCTCACCTCCGCCGGCAAGGCGATCCGCTTCAGCGAGGAGCAGGTGCGCCCCATGGGTCGCACCGCCTGCGGCGTGCGCGGCGTGAGACTCGCCAAGGATCAGCGGGTGATCTCGCTCATCATCGTCGATGAGGGCACGGTGCTGATCGCCACGGAGAACGGCTACGGCAAGCGCACCCCGCCCGACGATTTCCCGGTCCACGGCCGTGGCGGTCAGGGCGTGATCGCCATCCAGACTGGCGGCCGCAACGGCGCCGTGGTGGGTGCAACGCTGGTGGCCGATGAGGACGAGGTGATGCTCATCACCGACGGTGGCACCCTGGTGCGCACCCCGGTGGCCGACATTTCCGTGCTGGGCCGCAACACCCAGGGCGTGCGTCTGATCCGTCTCACCGACCAGGAGCACCTGGTGGAACTGGCCCGGGTGGCCGGACTCAACGGCGAGGGCGATGAAGAAGACGGTGAAGACGAAGACGGTGGCGAGGACGCCGGCACAGAAGAGGCCTGATACCCGTAGCTTGGGGTGAGCGCAGCGAACCCCAACACGGCGGTCTCATGAAACTCGGCCCGTTGGGGTTCGCTGCGCTCACCCCAAGCTACGCCTGGCGACGCCAAACCCTGACAGATTTCCAGACAACCACAGCGAACCACAACCCGAGGTCCCCATGACGCGCGTGTTCAATTTCAGTGCAGGTCCCGCCATGCTGCCCGAGCCGGTGCTCGAAAAGGCCCGGGAGGAGATGCTGGACTGGAACGGTACCGGCATGTCGGTGATGGAGATGAGCCACCGGGGCAAGGCGTTCATGTCCATCGCCGAGGCCGCCGAACGTGACCTGCGCACCCTCATGGAGATCCCGGACAACTACAAGGTCCTGTTCCTGCAGGGTGGCGCATCGGCGCAGTTCGCCATGGTGCCCATGAACCTGCTGCGCGGCAAAAAGCGCGTCGATTACGTCAATACCGGCGCCTGGTCCAAGAAGGCCATCGAGGAGGCCCGCAAGTACGCAGACGTGAACGTGGTGGCCAGCAGCGAGGCGGATGGGTTCAATTCCGTGCCCGCCTTCGAGACCTGGCAACGCAGTGAGGACGCGGCCTATCTGCACTACACCCCCAACGAGACCATCGGCGGCGTCGAGTTTCCGTGGATCCCGGAGACCGGTGATGTGCCCCTGGTGGCGGACATGTCCTCCACCATCCTGTCCCGCCCCGTGGATGTCTCCCGTTTCGGCCTGATCTATGCCGGCGCCCAGAAGAACATCGGACCGGCGGGCCTGACCATCGTCATCGTGCGTGAGGACCTGATCGGCGAGACCCTCGCCGGCACGCCCACCATGTTCGATTACAAGGTGCACGCCGACAACGATTCCATGTACAACACCCCGCCCACCTACGGCTGGTACCTGGCCGGCCTGGTGTTCCAGTGGTTGCTGGGCCTGGGTGGTCTCAAGGCCATGGCACAGATCAATGAGCGCAAGGCTCGCAAGCTCTACGATGCCATCGACGGCTCGGACTTCTACGCCAATCCCGTGGACCCGGCCTGCCGATCCTGGATGAATGTGCCCTTCACCCTGGCCAATCCCGACCTGGACGGCGAGTTCCTCAAGGAGGCCGCCGCGCTGGGCCTGACGACCCTCAAGGGCCACCGCTCGGTGGGCGGCATGCGCGCCAGCATCTACAACGCCATGCCCGAGGCGGGCGTAAGCGCGCTGGTGGATTTCATGGCCGACTTCGAACAAAGAAGGGCTTGAGTCAGCTTGGCCAAGCAAACAACAAAGACACAAAACATGTTCTCGCAAAGGCGTGAAGACGCAAAGAAGTCATTTTGCTGAAACGTGTTTTTCCTTCGCGTGCTTTGCGTCTTGGCGAGAAATACTTATTGCTGTGACTTTATTCTTGCGGGCAACAGTTTATTTCAGGGCAGACAAACATGTATAAGATCCTGACGCTCAACAACATCTCCGTGAAGGGTCTGGATTGCTTTCCCCGGGACCATTACGAGATCGCCTCCGAGATGTCCCACCCGGACGCGGTGCTGGTGCGGTCCTTCAACATGCACGACATGGACCTGCCTGATGCGCTGAAGGCCATCGGCCGGGCCGGTGCCGGGGTGAACAACATCCCCGTCGAGGCCATGAGCGAGCGGGGCGTTGCTGTGTTCAACGCGCCCGGCGCCAACGCCAACGCGGTGAAGGAACTGGTGCTGGCGGGCATGTTCATGGCCGCGCGCAATCTCTGCGCCGCCTGGGACTACACCCGCAACCTGGATACCGCGGCACCGGATCTGGAACACCGGGTGGAGGCAGGCAAGAAGAAGTTCGTGGGCTTCGAACTGCCCGGCCGCATCCTGGGCGTCATCGGCCTGGGTGCCATCGGCGTGCGCATCGCCAACGCCGCCCGTGCCCTGGGCATGCAGGTGATCGGCTACGATCCCAAGATCACCGTGCGAAGCGCCTGGCAGTTGTCGTCCGACGTGCAGCATGCCGCCAGCGTGGATGACCTGCTGTCCCGCTCCGATTTCGTGACCTTCCATGTGCCGCTCAACGACGCCACCCACAACATGATCAACGCCGACCGTCTGGGCCGCATGAAGCCCGGCGCGGTGCTGCTCAACTTCGCACGGGCCGGCATCGTAGACGAGGAGGCGGTGTGCCGCGCCCTGGACGCGGGTCAGCTGCACGCCTACGTGTGCGATTTCCCCACGCCTGCCTTGCTGGCGAATCCCAAGGTCATCGCGCTGCCCCACCTGGGTGCCTCCACCCACGAGGCGGAGGAGAACTGCGCCGTGATCGTCGCCGAGCAGCTGCGGGAGTATCTGGAGAACGGCAACGTGCGCAATTCCGTCAACCTGCCCGAGGTGTTCCTGCCGAGGGCCGGCGACTCCCGGCTGGCGGTGATCAACCGCAACCTGCCCGACATGGTGGGCCAGATCTCCCACATCCTGGGCAAGGCCGGCCTGAACATCGTGCACATGGTCAACGAATCCCGGGGCGCCATCGCCTACACGATCATGGACGTGGAAGGCGAGATCACCGAAGATGCCGCCCGGGAGATCTCCGCCATCGATGGCGTCCTGCGTGTACGGGTGTTGTAGAGACTCATGAGCGAACAGGAATCACTGGAACAGATCCGGGCGCGCATCGATGCCCTGGACGATGAACTGCTCAGGCTGATCAGCGAGCGGGCCCGTTGTGCCCAGGCGGTGGCCAAGGTCAAGCGCGACGCGGATCCCAACGCCGAGTTCTATCGTCCCGAGCGCGAGGCGCAGATCCTGCGCAAGATCCAGCAGCGCAATCCAGGCCCTCTGGATGCCGAGGAGATGGCGCGCCTGTTCCGGGAGATCATGTCCGCCTGCCTCGCCCTGGAAGAACCCTTGAACGTCGCCTTCCTGGGTCCCGAGGGCACCTTCACCCAGGCGGCGGCCCTCAAGCACTTCGGCCACTCGGTGCACACTGTGCCCCTGGGTGCCATCGACGAGGTGTTCCGCGAGGTGGAGTCCGGCGCCGCCCATTACGGCGTGGTGCCGGTGGAAAACTCCACCGAGGGCGTGGTTACCCATACCCTGGACCGCTTCATGCAGTCGCCGCTCAAGATCTGCGGCGAGGTGGCCCTGCGCATCCATCATCACCTGATGGCGAAACCCGGCGTCGCGCGGGAACAGGTCAAGCGCATCTATTCCCACCAGCAGTCCCTCGCCCAGTGCCGGGAATGGCTGGACGCCAACCTGCCCCAGGCCGAGCGCATCCCGGTGAGCAGCAACGCAGTGGCCGCGCGGCGTGCCGCCGATGAGGAGGGTGCCGGCGCCATCGCCAGCCAGGCTGCCGCCGAGCGCTACGCGCTCAATGTCCTCAACGCCAACATCGAGGATGCCCCGGACAACACCACCCGTTTCCTGGTGATCGGCCAGCGGGCCAGCGGGCCGTCCGGCCGGGACAAGACCTCCTTGCTGCTGTCCACCCGCAACCGCCCCGGTTCCCTGTACCGGCTGCTGGAGCCCTTCGCCCGCGCGGACGTGAGCCTGACGCGCATCGAGTCCCGTCCCTCCCACTGCGTGAACTGGGATTACGTGTTCTTCATCGACGTGGAAGGCCACGAGGAAGACGACAAGGTGCGCCAGGCAATCGCGGCCCTGGAGCAGGAGGCGGATCTGGTCAAGGTGCTGGGGTCCTATCCCAGAGCGGTGCTATAGAGGCTGTCAGTTGTCCGTTGTCAGTGGTCAGTAGTTCAAAATACATCGCTGACTACAGATCACTGGCAACGGACAACTGACGACTGACAACGGACTAATCTCATGAGTTGTGACTATCGGGCCCTGGCGCTGGCCGGGGTGCAGAACCTGACCCCCTACCAGCCCGGCAAGCCCATCGAGGAGCTGGAGCGGGAACTGGGTATCCGCGAAAGCATCAAGCTTGCCTCAAACGAGAATCCCCTGGGCCCGAGCCCGAAGGCGCTCGAGGCCGTGCGCGCCCAACTGGGCGGCATCGCCCTGTACCCCGACGGCAACGGCTTTGCCCTGAAGCGGAGACTGGCCGAGCAGTTCGATGTCACGCCCTCGCGCATCACCCTGGGCAACGGTTCCAACGAGATCCTGGAGCTGGTGGCCCGTGCCTACCTGGCGCCGGGGCGCAATGCCGTGTTCAGCGCCCATGCGTTTGCCGTCTATCCCATCGTGGTGCAGGCGGTGGGCGCCGAGGCCCGGGTGGCACCGGCCAACGGACCCGAACATGCCATGCCCTACGGCCATGACCTGGACGCCATGGCGTCCCTGATCAATGCCGATACCCGAGTGGTGTTCGTGGCCAACCCCAACAACCCCACCGGCACCTGGCTGGACGAGGATGCGGTACACGGCTTCCTCAAACGCGTGCCCGAGGACACACTGGTGGTCATGGACGAGGCCTATTTCGAGTACGTGGAGGCGGATGGCTACCCGGACAGCAGCCGCTGGCTGGATACCTTTCCCAACCTGCTGCTGACCCGCACCTTCTCCAAGATCCACGGACTCGCGGGCCTGCGCATCGGTTACGCCGTCTCCGGCGAGGCGGTGGCGGACATCCTCAACCGGGTGCGCCAACCCTTCAACACCAACCTGCTGGCCCAGGCCGCCGCCGTGGCGGCACTGGACGACACCGACCACGTGAGCGAAAGCGTGCGCGTCAACCGGGAAGGCCTGGCCCAGGTGATGGACGCCTGCCGGGAACGCGGCCTGGGTTTCATCCCCTCGGTGGGCAATTTCCTGTCCATCGACATGGGCCGGGAGGCGGGCCCCGTGTACCAGGCCCTGTTGCGCGAGGGCGTGATCGTGCGTCCCATCGCCGGCTACGGCCTGCCCAATCACCTGCGGGTGACCATCGGCCGCGCGCACGAGAACGCCCGTTTCATTGCTGCCCTGGACAAGGTGCTGCGCACTTGATCCGCAAGCTCGCCATCTTCGGCGCCGGCCTGATCGGCGGTTCCCTGGCCCTGGCACTGCGCCGGGCCGGCTACTGCAAACAGGTGGTGGCCTGTTCCCGTTCCGAGGCGCACCTCAAGCGCGCCGTGGAACTGGGCGTGATCGACGCCTACAGCCTGGAACCGGCCGAGGCGGTACGAGACGCGGACATGGTGCTGCTGGCCGTGCCCCTGGGCGCCATGGAACCGGTGTGCCGCGCCATCGGCGATGCCCTAGCCCCGGATGCGGTGCTCACCGACGTGGGCAGTGCCAAGGCGAGCGTGGTGGCCGCGGTCAGCGCCGCCTTCGGCGAGCCGCCGGCCAGCTTCGTGCCCGGTCATCCCATCGCCGGCACGGAGAAGAGCGGCGTGGAGGCCGCCTTCCCGGAGCTGTATCAGGGGCGCCGGGTGATCCTCACGCCGCTGGCGCACACCCGTCCCGAAGCCGTGCAGAAGGTGCGCGCCATGTGGGAGGTGGCCGGCGCCGTGGTCGAGGAGATGAGTGTGGAACACCACGACGAGGTCCTGGCCGCCACCAGTCATTTGCCCCACCTGCTGGCCTTTGGCCTGGTGGACAGCCTGGCGCGCATGGGCGAGCGGGACGAGATCTTCCGTTACGCTGCGGGCGGTTTCCGGGATTTCACCCGCATCGCCTCCAGCGACCCGGTCATGTGGCGGGACATCTGCCTCGCCAACAGCCAGGCCATCCTCAAGGTGATGGCCCACTACCGGGAGGACCTGGACGGCATCACCGAGGCCGTCCAGCAGGGCGACGGCGACCGGCTACTGGAGATCTTCCAGCGGGCCAAGGCGGCCCGGGACCGGTTTTGTCATTGAGATTTTTTTCAACAGCTTCAACGCAAAGACGCAAAGACGCAAAGACGCAAAAAGGCAAGAAGTATCAATAAATCTTTGTAATGAGCCCTTTTGCGAGCTTTGCGTCTTCGCGTCTTAGCGTTGAAGGGTTTAAGGAACTTAATTCACCATGTCACAAGCGCATGAAATCGCATTCGAGGTCCAATCCGGCGGCAGGCTGGCCGGGCGCATCCGGGTGCCCGGGGACAAGTCCATTTCCCATCGTTCCATCATGCTGGGCTCCCTGGCCGAGGGCACCACGGAGGTCACCGGCTTCCTCAATGGTGAGGACTGCATGGCCACCCTCGCCGCCTTCCGGGCCATGGGCGTGGAGATCGACGGACCCAGGGAGGGCAGGGTGACCATCCAGGGTGTCGGCCTGCACGGCCTCAAGGCACCTGCCGGCCCCTTGGATCTCGGCAATTCCGGCACCTCCATGCGCCTCATGTCCGGCCTGCTGGCGGGGCAGGCCTTCGATACCATCCTGGTGGGCGATGCTTCCCTGACCAAGCGGCCCATGAAGCGGGTCACCGAGCCCCTGGCTGCCATGGGCGCCCGGATCGACACCAGCGCGACCGGCACGCCGCCCCTGCATGTGCACGGCGGCCAGACACTCAGGGGCATCGACTATCAAATGCCCATGGCCAGCGCCCAGGTGAAGTCCTGCCTGCTGCTGGCCGGCCTCTACGCCGAGGGCAGCACCTGCGTCACCGAGCCGGCCCCCACCCGGGACCACACCGAGCGCATGCTCACCGGCTTCGGTTATCCGGTGAGCCGCGAGGGCAACCGGGCCTGCGTCCAGGGCGGCGGGCGGCTCAAGGCCACCCGCATCGACGTGCCCGCGGACATCTCCTCGGCGGCCTTTTTCCTGGTGGGCGCCAGCATCGCCAAGGGCTCCGAGATCACCCTGGAACACGTGGGCATGAACCCCACCCGGGTGGGCGTGATCGATATCCTGCGGCTCATGGGTGCCGAGATCCACGTGGAGAACCCCCGGGAGGCGGGCGGTGAGCCGGTGGCCGACCTGCGGGTGGTGAGCGCGCCGCTTCGGGGCGTGCGCATTCCCGAGGAACTGGTGCCCCTGGCCATCGACGAATTCCCGGCCCTGTTCATTGCCGCCGCCTGTGCCGAGGGGGAGACCCTGCTCACCGGGGCCGAGGAACTGCGGGTCAAGGAGAGCGATCGCATCCAGGTGATGGCCGACGGCCTGCTGGCCTGCGGCATCGAGGCCGAGCCCACCCCGGACGGCATCCGCATCCGCGGCGGCCATCTGCGCGGCGCCACCGTGGACAGCCACGGGGATCACCGCATCGCCATGAGCTTCGCCATGGGGGCCCTGCGCGCCGAGGGGGCCATGCACATCCGCAACTGCGCCAACGTGAACACCTCCTTCCCGGGCTTCGTGGAACTCGCCGCAGGGGCAGGGCTCGCGATCACCCAGGGGCCCCAGTCGTGACGGCGCCGGTCATCACCATCGACGGACCCAGCGGTTCCGGCAAGGGCACCCTGAGCCGCCTGGTGGCGGAACGCCTGGGCTGGCACTGGCTGGACAGCGGCGCCCTGTACCGCCTGGTGGCCCTGGCCGCCCTGCGCCGGGGCATGGCCCTGGACGACGTGGCGGCCGTGGCGGAACTGGCACGGAACCTGGATGTGCGCTTCGAGGTGGACGGGCAGGGGGCCCCGGTGATCGTCCTGGATGGCGCCCCGGTGGGCGGGGAACTACGCACCGAGCAGGCCGGCAACGCCGCCTCCCGGGTGGCCGCCCTGCAGCCGGTGCGCGACGCCCTGCTGGACCGCCAGCGGGCCTTCCGGCAGGCCCCGGGGCTGGTGGCCGACGGCCGGGACATGGGCACCGTGGTGTTCAGCGATGCCCCCCTGAAGGTGTTTCTCACCGCCAGCTGCGAGGAGCGCGCCAGACGCCGTTATAAGCAGTTGAAAGAACAAGGACTTAGTGCTAACCTTCACGCCCTTTCGGAAGAGCTGGCCGAACGCGACCGCCGGGATGCCGAGCGGAGCGTGGCGCCATTGAAGCCGGCCGATGACGCGGTGGTCCTGGATTCCACCCATCTCGACATCGAATCCGTGCTCGAACAGGTGCTGCGACTGGCCGAAGAGAGAAATTTGACCTAAACATTAATGTTCAACGACCAGGACAGGATCGTCCCTCGGTCACAACACCATCAACCGGTCCGGGCAGGGAATGCACAGGATCCGCATTGCAGGTTCAATCAACTCATGAGTGAAAGTTTCGCGCAACTGTTCGAAGAGAGCATGGCCTTCACGCAGATGAAGCCAGGCAGCATCATCAACGGCACCGTCATTCACGTGACGCCCGACGTGGTGGTGATCAACGCAGGTCTGAAGTCTGAAGGCGTGGTCCCCGCCGACCAGTTCCTCAACGAAAGAGGGGAAATGGAAGTCAAGGTGGGCGACGTGGTCGAGGTGGCTCTCGAGAGCCCCGAAGACGGCTTCGGTGAAACCCGTCTGTCCCGCGAGAAGGCCAAGCGCGCGAAGGCCTGGGAACGCCTGGAAACCGCCATGGAAAGCGACCAGACCATCACCGGCATGATCTCCGGCAAGGTCAAGGGCGGCTTCACCGTGGAACTCGGCGACATCCGCGCCTTCCTTCCCGGTTCCCTCGTCGATGTGCGCCCGGTGCGCGACACCGCCTACCTGGAAGGCAAGGAGTTGGAGTTCAAGCTCATCAAGCTCGACCAGCGCCGTAACAACGTCGTTGTCTCCCGCCGCGCCGTGGTGGAGAAGGAATACAGCGCCGAGCGCGACGAACTGCTCAAGAACCTGCAGGAAGGCATGGTGCTCAAGGGCATCGTCAAGAACCTCACCGACTACGGTGCGTTCCTGGACCTGGGCGGCATCGACGGCCTGCTGCACATCACCGACATGGCCTGGAAGCGCGTCAAGCATCCCTCCGAGGTGGTGGAGATCGGTCAGGAGATCGAGGTCAAGGTGCTCAAGTTCGACCGCGAGCGTAACCGGGTATCCCTCGGTCTGAAGCAGCTGGGCGATGACCCCTGGGAGAACATCACCCGTCGTTACCCCATTGGCTCCCGCCTGTTCGGCAAGGTCACCAACATCACCGACTATGGCTGCTTCGTGGAAATCGAAGACGGCGTGGAAGGCCTGGTGCACGTGTCCGAGATGGACTGGACCAACAAGAACATCGCCCCCAACAAGATGGTCGCCGTGGGTGACGAGGTTGAAGTGATGATCCTCGACATCGACGAGGAGCGTCGCCGCATCTCCCTGGGCATCAAGCAGTGCAAGCCCAATCCCTGGGAAGAGTTCGCCGCCACCCACAACAAGGGTGAGAAGGTCTCCGGTGTCATCAAGTCCATCACCGACTTCGGCATCTTCGTGGGCCTGGACGGTGGCATCGACGGCCTGGTGCATCTCTCCGACCTGTCCTGGAACATGGAAGGCGAAGAGGCCGTGCGCAACTACAAGAAGGGCGACGAGATCGAGGCCGTGGTACTGGCCGTGGATCCGGAGCGCGAGCGCATCTCCCTGGGCGTGAAGCAGCTGGACAAGGATCCCTTCTCCAACTTCGTGGCCGAACACGCCAAGGGCAGCATCGTCAAGGGCGTGGTCAAGGAAGTGGACGCCAAGGCTGCCATCGTGGAGCTGGCCGACAGCGTGGATGGCGTGCTGCGCGCCTCCGAACTGTCCCGCGACCGCGTGGAAGACGTGCGTTCCGTGCTCAACGTGGGCGATACGGTGGAAGCCAAGTTCATGGGCGTGGATCGCAAGAACCGCACCGTGACCCTGTCCATCAAGGCGAAGGATTATGCCGAGGAAGCCGAGGCGCTGCAGGACTACAGCAGCAGCTCCGGCTCCGCCACCACCTCCCTTGGGGATCTCCTCAAGGAGCAGATGGGTTCCAAGGACAAGTAAGGCAAGTCGGTAACAAAGCCGGTCGGGCATCTGCCCGGCCGGCCTTTTGTGCCGGATTTTTGTGCGATGGGCAGGCCGGAGATCTCACGCCGGCGTCCATGCTCCACAGTCCCGAACGTGTTCTATCACGTAACCCAGTGGCGGAGACCCTGTGATGACCAAGTCCGAACTCATCGAGATCCTTGCTCGCAAGCAGAGCCACCTGGCCTACAAGGACGTGGAACTCTCGGTGAAGACCATGCTGGAGCATCTCAGTCAGGCCCTGGCAACCGGTGACCGCATCGAGATTCGCGGCTTCGGCAGCTTTTCCCTGCATTTCCGCCCGCCGCGTGTGGGCCGCAATCCCAAGACCGGCGAGACCGTTTCCCTGCCGGGCAAATACGTACCCCATTTCAAACCGGGTAAGGAGTTGCGTGAACGGGTCAATGCCGTCCACGAACAGTAGGTCCGTACCGTTTTCCTGAAACACCAACCCATGGAGTATCCAGAGTGCGCAAGCTGATCCTGCTGCTGGCCCTGGCTCTGGCCGTCCTGATCGGCGCGACATTCTCCCTGCTGAACGCAGGCTCCGTGGCGGTGAATCTCTACGTGGGCGAGGTGCAACTGCCTCTGTCCATCCTGATCTTCCTGAGCATCCTCATCGGTTCGGTGTTGGGCGCATTCGCCTGTACCGGTTTCATCCTGCGCCACCTCAATGACAACCGGAAACTGCGCAAGCGCATCCGGCTGGCCGAGGAGGAGCTCAACCAGTTGCGCAAGATCCCCATCAAGGACTCCTACTGATCATGACCGAGTTGCTCTGGCTGCTACTTCCTGTCGCAGCCGCCTCGGGCTGGCTGGCCGCGCGCCGCACCGGGCGCAAATCCAAACGGACCTTCAGTGGCGCCCTGTCCGAGGACTACATCAAGGGCCTCAACTACCTGCTCAACGAGCAGTCCGACCGCGCCCTGGCGGTGTTCATCGACATGGTGGACGTGGACTCCGACACGGTGGAGACCCATCTCATCCTGGGCAGCCTGTTCAGGCGCCGGGGTGAAGTGGATCGCGCCATCCGCATTCACCAGAACCTGATTGCACGCCCCAACCTGGAACCCCGCCAGCGTGCCAACGCTTTGCTGGAACTGGGCCGGGACTACATGAAGGCGGGCGTGCTGGACCGGGCCGAGGGCCTGTTCCGGGAACTGATCAGCACCGGCTACCTGGAGGCCGAGGCCTACGGGCGGCTCAGGGCACTCTACGAGCAGGAAAAGGAGTGGGATCGTGCCATCTGGGCCGCCGAGCACCTGCGACGCTTCAGTGCCGAGCCCCAGAATCAACACATCGCCCACTATCACTGCGAGCTGGGCGAGCAGGCGTTCCGCAACGGCGATCCCGCAAAGGCGGCAAGCCATGCCCGCAAGGCTCTGGCCAGCGATCGCAACTCTGCCCGTGCCAGTATCCTGCTCGGTGATCTGGCCGTGGCCGAACAGGATGACCGCCAGGCGCTGAAGCATTTCAGCCGCGTGCTGGAACAGCATCCGGACTTCGCCATCCTGGTGCTGGATCGCGTGCGCACCGCCTATACCAGGCTCAACGACAACTCGGGCTACGAACGTTTCCTGGCGCGCCTGCGTGCACAGGATGCCTGCCAGACCACGCTGCTGGCGCACATCGATGCGCTTCATGCCGAGGGCCGGGAAACAGAGGTGGATCAGCTGATCGACCACGAGTTATCCCGGGGCAAACTGACCCTGCCGGCCCTTCAGGCCTATCTCAAGATCCAGTCCGGCAGGGTGGAGGATGCGGCTGCAGGCGAGGTACTCAACCGCGCCGCGCATGCCCTGGAACATTACCTGCACCTGCGCCCGCTGTATCGCTGCACCCATTGCGGGTTCAGCTCGCGCAGCCATTTCTGGTGCTGCCCCGGCTGCCACCAGTGGAGCACCATCAAGCCCTGGGAACTGCACGCCGAGCGACCCCAGACGGTCCTGAGCCCCTGAACAAGAGCCGATCATTCATGCCTGTCACAGACAAAGACCCCCGTATCATCGTCGCCCTGGATTTTCCGGATGCCGGCCAGGCCCTGGAATTCACTGCCAGGCTGGACCCTGATGCCTGCCGCCTCAAGGTGGGCTTCGAGCTGTTCGTCAGTGCCGGTCCGGCCCTGGTGGAGAAGCTGGTGGCGGCGGGCTTCGATGTATTCCTGGACCTGAAATTTCACGACATCCCCAACACCGTCGCCTCCGCCTGCCGGGCCGCATCCCAACTGGGTGTGTGGATGATGAACGTGCACGCCTCGGGTGGCGGCCGTATGCTTCAGGCAGCCCGGGAGGCCCTGGAAGGCCAGTCCCACCGACCCAGGCTCATCGCCGTGACCGTGCTGACCTCCATGGACGAGCGGGACCTGGATGAACTGGGCCTGGGTAAGGACGTGGGCCGGCTTGCCGAGGCCCTGGCCGGACTGACCGCCGCCAGTGGCCTGGACGGTGTGGTCTGCTCCGCCAGCGAGGCACCGATGCTGCGCCAGCGCCACGGCGAGGATTTCCTGCTGGTGACCCCGGGCATCCGTCCGCGCAGTGCGGAACAGGATGACCAGCGCCGCGTGATGACACCCGCCGAGGCGATCCGTGCCGGATCGAGCTACCTGGTGGTGGGCCGTCCCATTACCCGCGCCGAGGCGCCCATGGAGGTGCTGGAGGCCATGAACGCGGAGATCCGAGGGGCGCATTTGCATTCCGTGTAATGCCTGATAGACTCAGTTTCGTCCCGGCCAGGCAACCTGAAAGGTTCGGGATGACCAAGGAACGCCATGGAAACCGAAAGGAGGCATAGGTCATGAAACATCTGTCTGTCATTGCGCTCGCAATCCTGCTGTTCTTCTCCCTGCCGGCATTCGCCGGCTCCCCCGATGCGCGCATCAACGTGAATACCGCCGATGTGCAGGCACTCACTCAGCTCACCGGCATCGGTCCGTCCCGTGCGGAGGCGATCATTGCCCATCGGGAGCAGCATGGCCCGTTCCGCTCCCTGCATGAGCTGACCCGGGTCAGCGGTATCGGCGAACGGACGGTACAGGAGAACCGGGAGCGCATCGCGTTCGAATGATCCGGTACCGGCCCTGCCGGTCAGGATCCACCTCAACGGCCCCGTCGGCCCTCCAGCCGGCGGGGCCGTTGTGTTATGGTTTGCATCCTCATCCACAGCTCGCCTATTCATGGACTCTATGCACAAGAAGATTCGTAAGGCCGTGTTCCCCGTCGCCGGCATGGGCACCCGATTCCTGCCCGCGACCAAGGCCAATCCCAAGGAAATGCTGCCCATCGTCGACAAGCCGCTGATCCAGTACGCGGCGGAGGAGGCGGTGGCTGCGGGCATCGATGTGCTGGTGTTCGTGACCGGACGCAACAAGCGCTCCATCCCCGATCACTTCGACAAGGCCTACGAGCTGGAGACTGAGCTGGAGGAGCGCGGCAAGGAGAAGATGCTGGCCATCGTGCGCGACATCCTGCCGCCCCACGTGTCCTGTGTGTACATCCGCCAGGCCGAGGCCCTGGGCTTGGGTCATGCGGTCGGGTGTGCCCAGCCGGTGGTGGGTGACGAACCCTTCGCGGTGATCCTGGCCGACGACCTGGTGGATGGCCAGGGACACGGCAGTGCCCTGACCCAGATGGTGGAGATCTACAATCGCCACGGCTGCAGCGTCCTGGGCGTGGAGGAAGTGCCCCACGAGGACACTAACAAGTACGGCGTGGTCACGCCGGAACCCCTGGAAGATGACCTGTGGCGGGTGAAGGGCATCGTCGAGAAGCCGGCTCCCAAGGATGCGCCTTCCAACATGGCGGTCGTAGGTCGTTACATCCTCACGCCACGCATCTTCGAGTTGCTGGAAAACACCGGTCGTGGCGCCGGCGGCGAGATCCAGCTCACCGACGCCATCGCCAGCCTGCTCAAGGAGGAACAGGTGCTCGCCCATCGCTTCAAGGGCAAGCGCTACGACTGTGGCAGCAAGCTGGGCTATCTGCAGGCGACCGTGGAATATGCCCTGAAGCACCCGGAGTTGCAGGAGGAATTCAGCGCCTACATCGACGGACTGTGTGCCGGCCGCAAGGCCTGACCGGAAGAACCAGCGGCCCTCGCAGACCACCTCTGCCGCAGGTCGGCCTTCAGGCCGACTGGCGATGTCAGATCGACAACGCTGTCGGCCTAAAGGCCGACCTACGGTTTATCGGGCAGCAGGCGGGCGGGCACCCATCGCAGGTAGAGGGCCATGCCCAGCAGCTCCACCAGGCTCTGCAGCACGATCACCACCACGGCAGCCTCCCAGCCCGCCGGCAAGGCAAGGGCCAGAGGCAGGACCACGAAGGAGTTGCGTGTCCCCAGGCTGAACACCAGCGTTCGCGAGGCGGGAATCCCCAGACCGGCCCGCGTTGCCAGCCACCTTCCCGCCAGGGCCGTGATCACCAGGTAGGCGACGAACACGGCGGTGACGGTCCCCATGGCGGGGAACCATTGCACTACCACCTGCACCTGGCTCGCCGCGATCAGGAATACCACCAGCGCCAGCAGCGGCACGGGCAGCCAGCCCAGGCGCGCGATGACCGATCGGCGCTTCGGACGCGCCTCGACCCAGTGCTCCAGCAAGGCGGCCAGGCCCAGGGGCACGAGGATCAGCCCCACGAACACCCCCACCAGACGCCCCGCATCCAGTCCGCTGGCAAAGATCGTCCCGTCGAACAGCACCACCAGGTAGAGAGGCAGGAGCAGGATCTGTGCGAACAGCAGCAGGGGCGAGACCGCGATGGCCCGGGCGGTGTCACCGCGGCCCAGGTGGGTGAAGCTGATGAACCAGTCGGTACAGGGCACCAGCAGTACCGCGGCCACCCCGAGGCGGATCACCGGATCATCGGGCAGGAACTGCACCAGCAACCAGACCAGGGCCGGCACCAGCAGAAAGTTGCCGATCAGGAGTGTGCTGGTGAAGCGCGCATCCACGAAGGCCCGTCCCAAGTGTTCCATGGGTACCTGGGTGAATGTGGCAAACAGCAGGAGACCCAGCACCGGCCAGAGCACCCAGTCCGGCAGACCCGCGAGGGCGGGGAACAGCAGGCCCAGAGCGAGTCCCAGGCCGATGACGGCGAGGTAGATCCAGACCTGATGCCGTTCCAGTGACTCGCGGCTCATCATGGTGTCTCTGCCACCCCGTGTCTCCCATAGGGCGGCCCATGGCCGCCATTCGTCCCATCACGTTGACCGGCTGAGTCAGCCTTGATGGTCAACGGCGGGCACGGCCCGCCCTATGACGAGGGATGGGTCACCCGTGATCCCGGGAGACCCGGGGCGTCAGGCAATGATTCAGGCCCCGTAGACCGCCCGTGCGGCGGCGACGGCACGCCCGGGGACGATGTCCGCGCCCTGGGCCACCAGGGCGGTCTCCAGGGCGCCCAGGCAGAACAGCACGTTCTTGCGGTTGGCGCCGTAGCCCATCAGGCCGATGCGCCAGACCTTGCCCGCCAGGGGGCCGAGGCCCGCGCCGATCTCCAGGTTGAATTCATCCAGCAGCAGCTTGCGCACGGCGGCCTCGTCCACGCCTGCAGGCACCTTGACCGCGTTGAGCTGGGGCAGGCGATGTTCGGGAGCCACGATCATGCTCAGGCCCATGGTATCCAGGCCGGCCTTCAGGGCCTCGTGCTGGGCGCGGTGGCGTGCCCAGGCGTTCTCCAGGCCTTCCTCGTGCAGAACCACCAGGGCCTCATGCAGGGCGTAGAGTGCGTTGATGGGTGCGGTGTGGTGGTAGGCGCGCTTGGTGCCGCCGCCCCAGTAGCCCATCACCAGGCTCATGTCCAGGAACCAGCTCTGCACCTTGCCCTTGCGGGCCTTGATGCGTTCCACCGCCGCCTCGTTGAAGCTCACCGGGGAAAGGCCGGGGGTGCAGGAGAGGCACTTCTGGCTGCCGGAGTAGATGGCATCCACGCCCCAGTCGTCTACGCGCAGTTCCACGCCTCCGAGACCCGTGACGCTGTCCACGATCACCAGGCAGTCGTGGCGGTGGGCGATGTCGGTGAGGGTCTTCACGTCGGAGCATGCGCCGGTGGAGGTCTCCGCATGCACGAAGGCCACGGTGCTGGCCTCGGGATGGGCCTTCAGGGCGTCTTCGAGCTTCTGGGGGTCCACGGGTTTGCCCCACTCGTCCTCCACCAACACCGGGGTGGCGCCGCAGCGTTCCACGTTCTCCTTCATGCGCCCGCCGAACACGCCATTGGCGCACACCACCACCGTATCACCGGGCTGCACCAGGTTCACGAAGCAGGTCTCCATGCCGGCGGAGCCGGGGGCGGAGACGGGCAGGGTGAGGGCGTTGCGGGTCTGGAAGGCGTACTGCAGCAGGGCCTTCATCTCGTCCATCATGTCCACGAACACCGGGTCCAGGTGACCGATGGTGGGGCGGCTCATGGCGGCCAGCACCCGGGGATTCACATCGGAGGGGCCGGGGCCCATGAGGGTGCGCACGGGGGGATGGAAGGACTTGAAGGTCATGATTTCACCTGGATTTGGATTGGAAAAATACCTGATCAAATTCGTAGGGCCAGCAAGTATAGAGAGTGGGCCGTGTGAGTCACAAGTCTATAGGGACCGGCATGGCATCCCCCTTGCGGTGCAGATGGGAACAGGCCTGCTCAGCGGCAAGGCCGCGAACGTGCATTTCTGAATATCAGGTGATCCGGAGGCGCATGCCCCTCGTTGCCGTCGGGGCATGGACGGCTCAGGCTGGCGGCTGTGCGTGATCCGCGGTGGGGAACTCGATGAGCATGCGTTCGGGATGGATCTGCAGGATGCTCAGCTTGGCATCGTTGAGCACCTCGGCGTAGGCGGCCCCGGTGTCCAGATAGTAGATATTGCCGGCATGCACGGCCTGCTGCAGGGGGGTATGTCCCATCACCACCAGGTCGATACCCGCGATGGACGGGATTTCACCTCCGGACTCGGACTGGGTGATGCGCTTGCGGGACCAAACCGCGTAGTCCCGCAGACGCTGGTCGGTCCCGAGCCGGGCAGTGAAATCCTGCCAGCTCAGCTCCAGGGGAACATCCGCATGGACGATGCCGACCAGCCCCCGGTCGGTATCCACTTCCAGTGTGTAGGGCAGGGCGCGGATGCGCTTGCGATACTCGGGCTGTTCGGACCTGGGGATGTCGCGCCACCATTCACCGCCGTTGAGGGCGATCCAGGTGCAGGCCATGTCCGCGTCC
This sequence comes from Thioalkalivibrio sulfidiphilus, assembly GCF_000377945.1. Taxonomy (GTDB): domain Bacteria; phylum Pseudomonadota; class Gammaproteobacteria; order Ectothiorhodospirales; family Ectothiorhodospiraceae; genus Thioalkalivibrio_A; species Thioalkalivibrio_A sulfidiphilus_A. Next base: position 43,945 of record NZ_KB898938.1, on the reverse strand, counting down.
GATTCGGAATCCAGCAGCAGGCGCTCGTGATTGCCCTGCACCGCGTGAAACCAGGGCTTGTTCAGGAACTCCAGGACCCGGTGCGACTCCGGACCCCGGTCGATGAGGTCGCCCACCGAGATGAGGCGGTCGTGGTCCGGATCGAAGCAGAGGGTATCCAGGGCCTTTTCAAGCTGGCTGAACATGCCGTGGATATCCCCGACGGCGAAATCCCGCCCGTAGGGGTTGCGTTCAAGCCGGCGCAGGATCTGCTCACTCATGGGGCCATCATACGATGAGGTGCACCAAAGCGGGGAGCATCCCGGTTAGACTGTGGTTTTCAACCTGACGAGCGGTCGACCTGGCCGCACCACCGGACCCGATGCCTTCATGAGCCAACCTGCCTGCCAGCTGGGAATGCCCTGTTTCCTGGACTTCGAGGCCTCCAGCCTGTCCGGGGAAAGTTATCCCATCCAGGTGGCCTGGTCCGATACCCGCGGCCACATCGAATGCCACCTGATCCGCCCCGAAGCGGACTGGACCGACTGGGACGAGCATTCGGAAGAGGCCCACGGCCTGGAGCGCGAACGGGTGGTCAGCGAGGGGGTAGAGGCGTCGGAGATCTGCCGGCGCATGAACACGGCCCTGGGCGGGCAGACGGTGCTGACCGATGCACTCAGCATGGACCGCTTCTGGCTGCTGCGCCTGTTCGAGGCGGGCAACCGCATGCCCAGTTTCCGCCTCGCCGACATCACGCCCCTGCTGCAGCAGCGCCTGTCCCTGGAGGGCAAGGATGTCCAGGCGCGCATCCAGGCGCTGCAATCCCGAGCCTGGCGCAACGTGCCCGGGCATGCCCATCGGGCCGACCACGACGTGGCCTACCTGATGGAGTTGTGGCGGCTTTCCGGGGAAGGCTGAAGCATCAGAACTGGCGGGCGAACCAGATCCCGGCACTGCGCCGCCCACCGGACTCCACCTGGAAACTGATGTGGCCCGTGGCATCCACCAGCAGGTCCAGCGCGGCCCGGGCAGTGATCGTCTCATCCTCCGACAGGCTCAGGGTGCGCTGCACCGGGCCGCTGGATTTCTCGTCGCCGTCCACCCGGGTGTAGTCCGCCCCCAGACGCAGCTGGATGGCATCGAAACGAAGGGCCGATTCCAGGCCCGCCCCGTAGGCATGCCAGCTGTACTGGGTGTTCTGGTCCCCCAGGGTGTCGTCCGCCTCGTTGTAGGTGTACTGCCCCAGCAGGCTCAGCCCCAGGGGGCCCAGTTCCAGGAACCGCCAGCGTCCCGAGGCGCCCAGGTACCAGCCGCTCAGGTCCATGCCCTGGGTGACGGGGTTGCCGCTCTGGGTCAGTTCCAGGTAACCACCGTGAACCCCGACCCAGAGGCTTTCGCCCACCCGGTCGTGGATGCTCAGGCCCAGGCGGTTCATGCGGCTCTCCACGGTGCTGCCTCCCTCCAGGCGCCAGTCGCTCACCTCGCGGCTGAGATAGACCTCCAGTTCCGGGCCGGAGGTCCGAGTCTGGGCCTGTGCAGCCAGGGGAAGGATCAGCAGGAGGAGAAGCAGCAGGATGCGTGGCGGCATTGTCGTGAGGGGTAAGGAGTGAGAGGTAAGGTGTCTGGGGATTGTACTGCATCCTGTGACTGAGGAATTTTCACGCCTGACGCCTCACGCCTTTCCCCTCACGCGCCAGCCCCAGGCGCCGCCGCTGCAACAGCCATATCACACCCAGCACGCCCAGCGCCGGCAGATAGAACCACTCCGGCGCCGGCCGATCCGCCGGCACCAGCACCCCGGTGATGTGCCAGCCGCTCTCGATGCCGAGGCGCTCGGCGGGGCTGCCGAAACTCACGAAGCTCACGCTCACCTGGTCGCCCAAGGCCAGGGTGCCGAGACCCGCGCGGGTCAGGCGCTCCGCACCGGGGCCGGCATCCCCGAGCGGTAGCATCACGGCCCTGGCGATCTCCCGACCCTCCAGGTCCATGCCCTCTAGGGTGAAGCGCAGGTGGCCCCCGGCGGGCGTGGCCTCGGCCACCTGCTGCAGGCGGGCGGGCTCCACGGTCTGAAGGGGCGGGTGGATGCGATCCATCCAGAAACCGGGCACGAACAGGGTGAAGGCGACGCCCAGCAGCAGGGCGGACTCGTGCCAGCGGCTGCGGGTCAGCAACCAGCCCTGGGTGGCGGCGGCGAACATCAGCATGCCGGTCAGCGCCCCGAAGAAGGTCAGCAACAGCTGCCAGGCGCTGCTGATGCCGATCAGCAGCAGCTGGGTGTTGAACACGAAGAAGAATGGCAGGGCCACGGTGCGCAGGCTGTACCAGAAGGCCTGCACCCCGGTGCGGATGGGGTCGGCCCTTGCCACGGCGGCGGCGGCGAAGGAGGCCAGGCCCACCGGCGGGGTGACGTCCGCCATGATGCCGAAATAGAACACGAACAGGTGCGCGGCGATGAGCGGGATCAGCAGGTTGTTCTGGGCGGCGAGATCCACGATCACCGGCGCCATCAAGGTGGCGACGATGATGTAGTTGGCCGTGGTGGGCAGGCCCAGGCCCAGGACCAGGCAGATCAGCGCGGTGAGCAGCAGCATGAGCAGCAGGTTGCCGCCGGAGAGCAGTTCCACCAGGTCGGTCATCACCAGGCCGATGCCGGTCATGCCCACGGTGCCCACGATGATGCCGGCGGCGGCGGTGGCCACGGCGATGCCCACCATGTTGCGCGCCCCCTGCACCATGCCGTCGCCCAGTTCCTTCACCCCGCGCAGTACGGCCCGACCGTGGCCGGTCTGTCCGCGGCACAGGCACAGTAGCGGACGCTGGGTGAGCAGGATGAAGACCATGAACATCACCGCCCAGAAGGCGGACAGGCCGGGGGAGAGGCGTTCCACCACCAGGCACCAGACCAGCACCACCACCGGCAGCAGGAAGTGCAGGCCGCTCTGAATGGTGGGCCGGGGTTCGGGCAGGACCAGGTGCTCCTCGTCCACCATGTGGGATTCGGGCACCCGGCTGGAAAGCCAGAGCAGCAGTCCGTAGGCCGAAAGCACCAGCACCGCGATGATCCACACGGATGCGTCCCCGGCGACCCCCTTGATCCAGCCCAGGCCGTGATAGACCCCGCCCGCCAGGATCAGCAGCCCGGAGACCGTGAGGGCGAAGCCCAGCAAGCGGTGCCAGACCGGGACGATCCGGGAGCGGGGCAGGCCCTCCAGTCCCAGCTTCATCGCCTCCAGGTGCACGATGTAGAGCAGGGCGATGTAGGCGATCACCGCCGGCAGGAAGGCATGCTTGATCACCTCCACGTAGGGGATGCCCACGTATTCGACCATGAGGAAGGCGGCCGCCCCCATCACCGGCGGCATGAGCTGACCGTTCACGGAACTGGCCACTTCCACGGCGCCCGCTTTCTGGCCGGAGAGGCCGACCCGTTTCATGAGCGGCACGGTGAAGGTGCCGGTGGTCACCACGTTGGCGATCGACGAACCGGACACCACGCCGGTGAGCCCCGAGGCCACCACCGCCGCCTTGGCGGGACCGCCGCGCAGGTGGCCGAGCAGGGCAAAGGCCACGCGGATGAAATAGCCGCCGGCGCCGGCCCGCTCCAGCAGGGCGCCGAACAGCACGAACAGGAACACGAAGCTGGTGGAGACCCCCAGGGCGATGCCGAACACCCCCTCGTTGGAGAGCCACTGCTGGGACATGGCCCGGCCGAAAGAGGCACCCCGGTGGGCCAGCAGCTCCGGCATCCAGGGGCCGGCGAAGGTGTAGAACAGGAACGCCCCGGCGATGATCATCAGGGCCGGTCCCAGCACCCGGCGGGTGGCCTCCAGCAGCAGGGCCATGCCCACACCGGCCACCACCAGGTCCGTGGGCGTGGCGCGTCCGGGCCGTTGGGCCAGTTCCTGGTGGAACAGGTACAGGTAGGCCGCGCAGAACGCCGCCAGGGCCGCGAAGATCCAGTCCAGGGCCGGTACCCGGGTCACGGGGCAGGGCCGCAGACTGGGCCAGGCCATGGCCAGCACCGCCCCGCCGATCAGGGCGAACACCCCCGCCCGGGGCAGTTCTGAGAGATGGTTGTAGGCGGCGAGAGAAAGCAGCCCCAGGCCGAACAGGATGTAGAAGACCCCGGCCAGGGGGCGGTGACCCCTGGCCAGGGGCGAGAAGGCAGGAAAGGCCAGATAGGCGAGGAACACGCCGAAGGCCAGGTGAATGGCCCGGGCCTGGGTCTCGGGAATGACGAAGGCGCCGATCCAGTACCCGAAGGGAGAGGCGATCCAGACCTGGAACAGGGACCAGGCCAGCGCGGTGGCGTAGATCAGGCCACGGGTCAGGCGACCCGGGTCCCGGGCCCCCATCTCCATGGTGGCGGCCATCTGCGCCGCTCCGGGGGCGGGTACGGCCCCGGCCGAAACGACCGGGGCCTTGTCAGGGGCGTGCGCCATGCAGGGCTGGTCCCGGGCGCGTTCAGTCGCTCAGCAGACCCGCTTCACGGAAGTAGCGACGGGCACCCTCGTGCATGGGCGCGGAGAGGCCCTGGCGCACCATGGTCTCCTTCTCCAGCACGCCGAAGGCCGGGTGCATGCCCTTGAAGGTGTCGAAGTTCTCGAACACCGCCTTCACCAGGTGGTAGATCGCCTCCTCGGAGGTATCCGTGGAAGAGACCAGGGTGGCGCCCACGCCGAAGGTGCGCACGTTCGCATCCTGTCCCGGGTACATGCCGGCGGGGATGGTGGCGTGGAAGTAGTAGGGGGTCTCGCTCACCAGCTTGTCGATGATCTCGCCCTCCACCGGCACGATGCGCGCGCCGCAGGTGGCGATGGGCTCCTGGATGGCCGCGGAGGGATGGCCCACGGTGAACAGCACCACGTCGATGCGGTTGTCGCACAAGGCCTGGCCCTGTTCCCGGGAGGGCAGTTCCGAGGCCAGAGCGAAGTCGGACATGCTCCAGCCGTAGACCTCCATCAGGCGCTCCACGGTGCCCCGCTGGCCGGAGCCGGGGTTGCCCACGTTGACGCGCTTGCCCTTGATGTCCTCGAAGCGGGTGATGCCGCTGTCGGGGCGCACCAGCACGGTGAAGGGCTCCGGATGCAGGGAGAACACGGCGCGCAGGGACTCGTGGGGGCCCACGTCACTGAAGCGGTCGCTGCCATGGTAGGCGTGGTACTGCCAGTCGGATTGCGCCACGCCCAGGTTCATTTCCTTCTGCCGGATGGCGTTCAGGTTGAACACCGAGCCGCCGGTGGATTCGGCGTTGCAGCGGATGCCGTGGCTGGCCTGGTCACGGTTCATGAGCCGGCAGATGTTCTGGCCGGTGGGGTAGTAGACGCCGGTGACACCGCCGGTGCCGATGGTGACGAAACGCTCCTGGGCGTGCATGGGACCGGCAAGGCCCAGGGCAAGGCCTGCGGACAGGAGCGTGAGTAGGGAACGACGCATGCGTGACAGGTTCATGGGGATGATCTCCTTGAGGGTTCGGGGCGCAGGGTTAGCCCGCATAGCTCACCACAGTCCTACTGCGGCCGTCGATCTGCTCGCTGTGACGGGGCGTGCTCACTCCAGCCGGCTTGACGTAGTGTCGGCTACGCCTGCACCGTCTTCCGCTCCGCGCGCCCCGTCACAGCGGCATCTCGACGCCCTCGCTACGAACCGTGGTGAGCTTTGCGGGCTAGGAGTCGTGGTCCTGCGCCTTCAACACAAAATACGGGGTCTTATCCTGTGTGTTGGCTCAAAATACGGTATAATTCGGCTCTTTTTCTGGCGCCTCTACCGCTGGTCACCATACCAGACGTTTTCCCGGGAGTGTAAGCATGTTTTCCATCCAGATGGGTATCGCAGGTTATGACGACGAACTCTGGCAGGCCATCGAATCCGAGGCCCGTCGCCAGGAAGAGCACATCGAGCTGATCGCCTCGGAAAACTATGCCAGCCCCCGGGTCATGGAGGCCCAGGGCTCGGTGCTCACCAACAAGTACGCCGAGGGCTACCCCGGCAAGCGCTACTACGGCGGCTGCGAGTACGTGGACATCGCCGAGCAGTTGGCCATCGACCGGGTGAAGCAGTTGTTCGGTGCCGACTACGCCAACGTGCAGCCCCATTCCGGCTCCCAGGCCAATGCCGCCGTGTACATGGCCCTGCTTGAGCCCGGCGATACCGTGCTCGGCATGAGCCTGGCCCATGGTGGCCACCTGACCCACGGCGCCAAGGTCAACTTCTCCGGCAAGATCTACCACGCGGTGCAGTACGGCATCGACGACCAGGGCTACATCGACTTCGACGAGGTCGAGCGCCTGGCCCTGGAGCACAAACCCAAGATGATCGTGGGCGGTTTCTCCGCCTACTCCCGTGAGATCGACTGGCAGAAGTTCCGCGACATCGCCGACAAGGTGGGCGCCTACCTGCTGGTGGACATGGCCCACGTGGCGGGCCTGGTGGCCGCGGGCATCTACCCGAGCCCGGTGCAGATCGCGGATGTGACCACCTCGACCACCCACAAGACCCTGCGCGGCCCCCGCGGCGGCATCATCCTGGCCAAGCGCAATCCCGACATCGAGAAGAAGCTCAACTCCCTGGTGTTCCCCGGCACCCAGGGCGGCCCCCTGATGCACGTGATCGCCGCCAAGGCCGTGGCCTTCAAGGAGGCCCTGGAGCCCGGCTTCAAGGACTACCAGAAGCAGGTGGTGGCCAACGCCCGCACCATGGCCGCCACCCTGATGGAGCGCGGCTACAAGATCGTCTCCGGCGGCACCGACAACCACCTGTTCCTGGTGGACCTGATCGACAAGGGCCTGACCGGCAAGGCCGCCGACGCGGCCCTGGGCAATGCCAACATCACGGTGAACAAGAACGCCGTGCCCAACGACCCCCAGTCCCCCTTCGTCACCAGCGGCATCCGCATCGGCACCCCCGCCATCACCACCCGGGGTTTCGGCGAAAAGGAATCCAAGGACCTGGCCGGCTGGATCTGCGACGTCCTGGACGATCACGAGAACGCCGCGGTCATCGAGCAGGTCAAGGCGAAGGTCCTGGACGTCTGCGCCCGTTTCCCCGTCTACGGGAACTGACCCGTGACGGGGAAACAGTGGCAAGTCTCAAGTCTCAAGTGGCAAGGAAAGACGTTCCTTGCCACTAGCCACTAGCCACTTGAGACTGCCCTTATGAGGTGCCCCTTCTGCGGAGCCCCCGATACCCGGGTGATCGATTCACGGCTTGCCGGTGAAGGCGACCAGGTGCGCCGCCGGCGCGAGTGCCTCTCCTGTTCCGAGCGCTTCACCACCTACGAGAACGCGGAGCTGAACATGCCCCGGGTGGTCAAGCGCGACGGCTCCCGGGAGCCGTTCAGCGAGGATAAGCTCAAGTCCGGCATGACCCATGCGCTGGAGAAGCGCGCCGTGTCCACGGACAAGGTGGAAGAGGCCGTGGCGCGCATCAAGCGCAAGCTGCTGGGCCAGGGCGAGCGGGAGGTGGATTCCCGGCGCATCGGCGAGTGGGTCATGGAAGAACTGCGCAACCTGGACCAGGTGGCCTACATCCGCTTCGCCTCGGTGTACCTGAGCTTCGCTGACGTGCAGGCCTTCCGGGAGGTGATCGAGCGCCTGGAGAAGGACCTGACCCCGGAGATGCGCAAGCACCAGATCCCGCTGCTCGGTGACGAGGAGGGGGAGGGCAAAGACTGAAAATCATTATTTGACAGGATTTACATGATTAACAAGATTAAAAAGTATTTATAACATCATGTTAATCATGTAAATCCTGTCAAATGTTGCAAGCCTGAATGACCACGGAAACTGACACTCGCCACATGGCCCGGGCGCTGCAGCTGGCGCGGCTGGGTCTCTATACCACGGACCCCAATCCGAGGGTGGGCTGTGTCATGGTCCGCGACGGGCAGGTGGTGGGCGAGGGCTTTCACGTGCGCGCCGGCGAGCCCCATGCGGAGATCCTGGCCCTGCGCCAGGCCGGGGAGGCCGCCCGGGGGGCCACGGTCTATGTGACCCTGGAGCCCTGCGCCCACTTCGGCCGCACACCGCCCTGCGCCGATGCACTGATCCATGCGGGCGTGGCCCGGGTAGTGGCCGCCATGGTGGACCCCAATCCCCGGGTGGCGGGCCAGGGCTTGGCGCGGCTCGCCAATGCCGGCATCGAGATCGCCAGCGGGGTGCTGCAGGCCGAGGCCCGGGCGTTGAACCCGGGGTTCATCAGCCGCATGGAGCGCGGCCGACCTTATGTCCGGGTCAAACTCGCCATGAGCCTGGACGGCCGCACCGCCATGGCGAGCGGTGAGAGCCGCTGGATCACCGGCGAGGCCGCACGCCGGGACGTGCAGCGCCTGCGGGCCCGCGCCGGTGCGATCCTGACGGGTTCGGGCACCGTGCTCGCCGACAATCCCGGTCTGGATGTGCGGCTCTCTGCCCAGGAACTGGGCATCGAGGGGCCTGTACGTCAGCCCCTGCGGGTGGTGCTGGACACACGGCTTGTCTGCACGCCCGAGGCGAAACTGTTCAGCACAGGTGGTCCGGTGCTGGTGCTGACGGCCGAGCAGGACCCGGCCCGCCACGAGGCGCTCAGGGCCCGTGGTGCCGAGGTGGAGGCCGTGGCCTCCGCCCCCCGCGGACTGGATCTGCACGCGGTCCTGGAACTGTTGGCCCGGCGCGAGATCAACGAGCTTCACGTCGAGGCAGGCCCGATCCTGTGCGGTTCCCTGATGCAGGCGGGCCTGGTGGACGAACTGGTGATCTACATGGCCCCGCACCTGATGGGCAACGATGCCCGGGGCCTGCTGAACCTCGGACTCGAGCACATGGACGAGCGGGTCCCACTCAGGATCGAGGACATCCGCGCCGTGGGCGGAGACTGGCGCATCACCGCAAGAGTCAACGGATATGGGGTCCGCAAATGAACGCGAATGGACGCGAATAGAGCACAAGTGAAAAGTTTTTATTTGCGTTGATTCGCGTTCATTTGCGGACCCCCAGAAGATTTTCAGAAAAACGGCGGATTCACATCCATGTTCACAGGCATCATCCAGGCGGTCGGCGAAGTGGCGGGCATCGAGCCCAGAGGTGGCGACTGCCGGGTGCGCATTCGTACCGGCAAGCTGGACCTCTCCGATGTGCAACTGGGAGACAGTATCGCCGTGAACGGCGTGTGCCTGACCGCCGTGGAACTGCCTGGGGATGGATTCGTGGCCGATGTTTCCGGAGAGACCCTGTCGCTCACCAGCCTGGCTGCGCTGGGCAAGGGCAGCGCCGTGAACCTGGAGAAGGCCCTGACGCCCACCACGCGCCTGGGCGGGCACCTGGTGAGCGGTCACGTGGACGGACTGGGCGAGGTGCTGTCCCTGAAGGACGACGGCCGCTCCGTACGCTACGAGATCCGCGCCCCGGCAGGCCTGGCACGCTACATCGCGCCCAAGGGCTCCATCTGCGTGGATGGCGTGAGCCTTACCGTCAACCGGGTGGACGGTGCGGTGTTCTCCGTGAACATCGTGCCCCACACCCAGCAGGAGACCACCATCCGCTTCTACCGGGCCGGCACCCGGGTGAACCTGGAGGTGGACCTGATCGCCCGCTACCTGGAACGCCTGCTGCTGGGCGAGAAGGCCGCCGAATCCGGCAGCGGACTGACCGAGGCCTTCCTGGCGGAACACGGTTTTGTGGGTAAGAAATCGTAATGGACAGGATTGACAGGATGTTTCAGGATTAACAGGATTATTTGGTTTAAGAACAAATCCCAATATCCTGTTAATCCTGAAAAATCCTGTTCATCCTGTCCCTTGTTTTAGGCATTTCCATTTTTAGGCACAACACTCGGATGACCATGGCATTCAACACCACAGAAGAGATCATCGACGACCTGCGCCAGGGGCGCATGGTGGTCATCCTGGACGACGAGGACCGGGAGAACGAGGGCGACCTGCTCATGGTGGCCTCCATGGTTCGCCCGGAGGACATCAACTTCATGGCCCGCTACGGTCGCGGCCTGATCTGCCTGACCCTGACCCGGGAGCGCTGCAGGCAGCTCAAGCTGCCGCTGATGGTCACCGACACCAACGACCAGCACGGCACCAACTTCACCGTCTCCATTGAGGCGGCGGAAGGGGTGACCACGGGCATCTCCGCCTACGACCGGGCCCACACCATCCGCACCGCCGTGGCACCCAATGCCTCGCCCGAGGACGTGGTGCAACCCGGACACGTGTTCCCGCTGATGGCCCAGCCGGGCGGCGTGCTGGTGCGCGCCGGCCACACCGAGGCGGGCTGCGACTTCGCCCGTCTGGCCGGCTTCGAGCCGGCGGCGGTGATCGTGGAGATCCTCAACGAAGACGGCACCATGGCGCGGCGCCCGGATCTGGAGAAGTTCGCCGCCGAGCACAATCTCAAGATCGGCACCATCGAGAACCTGATTCGCTACCGCATCGAGAACGAGAAGAGCGTGGAGCAGGTAGCCGAAACCGCCTTCCCCACGGAGTTCGGTGAGTTCCGCCTGCACGCCTTCGAGGACGTGATCGGCAAGGAACTGCACTTCGCCCTGGTGATGGGCGAGATCCGCGGCGACGAGCCCACCCTGGTGCGGGTGCACGTGGAACACACCCTGTGCGACACGCTCGCCTACAACGGCCCCGACTGCGGCTGGCCCCTGCGTGACGTCCTGTCGCGCATCAGTGCCGCCGGCAAGGGCGTGGCGGTGATCATCCGCAAGCCCGAATCCCCCCGGGACCTGGTGCGCCGCATCCGCCAGATGGCACTCAAGGAACGCCGCCCGGTGGAGCACGGCGAGGCCGAGCCCGTGGAACTGCGCACCCACGGCATCGGCGCCCAGATCCTCGCGGAACTGGGTGTGCAGAAGATGCGCCTGCTGTCGGCGCCCAAGCGCTTCCACGGCCTGGGTGGCTTCGGGCTGGAAGTGGTGGAGTACGTGAGCGACTGAGCAGTCCCTCGCAGGTCGGGCTGAAGCCCGACCTGCGTTGAAACCAGTTGCCGCGATTGATGCAAACACTGCGGAGATTTTCTGTTTCAGCAGGTATCCTTTGCGTTCCTCACGTCTTTGCGCCTTAGCGTTGAAACACAGACATCGAATTAAAACTCAAACGGGAATGACCCAATGACTTCCATCAAGACCATTGAAGGCGACTTCACCCAGGCCGCCGGCGGCCGTTACGGCATCGTGCTGGCCCGCTTCAACAGCTTCATCGTGGAGCGCCTGCTGGAAGGGGCGGTGGACACCTTGCGCCGCCACGGGGTGAAGGACAAGGACATGACCATCGTGCGCGTGCCCGGCGCCTATGAACTGCCCCTGGCCGCCCAGGCCATGGCGAAGTCCGGCAAGCATGACGCCATCATCGCCCTGGGCTGTGTGATCCGCGGCGCCACCCCGCACTTCGACTACGTGGCCGGCGAGAGCGCCAAGGGCCTGGCCATGGTCTCCATGGACAGCGGTCTGCCGGTGTCCTTCGGCGTGCTTACCACCGACACCATCGAGCAGGCCGTGGAGCGCGCCGGCACCAAGGCGGGCAACAAGGGCGTGGACGCCGCCATGGGCGCCCTGGAGATGGTCAGCCTGATGAAGCAGTTGAAGGGCTGAGCCTTGACCGGACCCGACAATCGACGCCTGAGCCACGCCCGCCGCCAGTCCCGGCGCGTGGCCATGCAGGCCCTCTACCAGTGGCAACTCACCGGCTACCACCCCAAGGACATCCTGTTGCAGTACCGGGAGGACCCTGAGCTCGAGAAGGCCGATGCGGATTACTTCCGGGAACTGCTGCTGGGCGTCACTGAACAGGTAGACGAACTGGACGAACTGCTCGCACCCCAGATGGACCGCAGCGTCGCCGAGCTGGACCCGGTGGAGCGGGCCATCCTGCGCCTGGCGACGTTTGAACTGAAGCAGCGCATCGACATCCCCTACCGGGTGGTCATCAACGAGGCGGTGGAACTGACCAAGAAATTCGGCGCCACCGACGCACACAAGTTCGTCAACGGCGTGCTGGACAAGCTCGGGCGGCAGCTGCGGGCCATGGAAGCCTCGGCTAACTGAAAGTCAAAAGCCGGAACGCAAAGGGCGCGAAGGATGCGCGAAGAACGCAAAGGAACTCGTTTATAAAAAACCTTTGCGCCCTTCGCGTATACCTTCGCGTCCTTTGCGGTTCGCTTTCCCATGTTTTCAGGACAGGCAGACCCTCTCGTGCTCGAATTCGATCTCATCCGCAAGTACTTCACCCGACCCGGGACACGCCAGGACGTGATCCTGGGCGTGGGGGATGACGCGGCCCTGCTGCGGGTTCCGCCGGACCAGGAACTGGTGGTGTGCGTGGACACCCTGGTGTCCGGGGTGCATTTCCCCGAGGATACCCCGGCCCAAGCGGTGGGCCACAAGGCGCTGGCGGTGAACCTCAGTGATATCGCGGCCATGGGTGCGACACCCGCCTGGGCCACCCTGGCCCTGACCCTCCCCGAGGCCGACGAGGCCTGGGTGGCCGCGTTCAGCAAAGGCTTCCTAGGACTGGCCCGGCGCCATGACATGGACCTGGTGGGCGGGGACACCACCCAGGGCCCCCTGAGCGTCACGGTCCAGGTGATGGGTTTCGTGCCCCGTGGCCAGGCCCTGCGCCGGGCCGGCGCGCGGGCTGGGGAGGGCATCTATGTGACCGGCACCCTGGGCGACGCGTCCCTGGGACTCAGGCAGTGGGCGCATCGGGGCCAGGGAGACGTGAACACGGACTGGCTCGTGGAACGACTCACCCATCCGAGTCCGCGCATCGAGGCGGGACTCGCCCTGCGCGGTCAGGCCCGCTGCGCCATCGACCTCTCCGACGGCCTGCTGGCGGACCTGGGCCACGTGCTTGAGTCCTCCGGGGTGGGCGCGACACTCCAGTTGTCTCACATGCCCCTGTCCGAGGCCTTTCGTGCACTCTGTGGTGATGCCCCGGACTGGGGCCTGGCACTGGCCGGGGGCGATGACTACGAATTGCTGTTCACCCTGCCGGAAGGGGTGGCCGGGCTGCTCAGGACCTGCGTGCCCACACCCTTCACACGCATCGGGACCATCGACGCCGAACCCGGGCTGCGTGTCCTGGATGCCGAGGGCAGGCCATTCAGCCTCCCGAAACCGGGTTACCAGCATTTCACATGAGAACGGACCGAAGCCATGCCCCGCATTCCGCCACCGCCCGCGCGCACGGTCTTCACCGACCCGGTGCATTTCCTCGCCTTCGGTTTCGGCTCCGGGCTCTCACCCTGGGCACCGGGAACCGCCGGCACGGTGGCCGCCATCCCCCTGTTCCTGCTGCTGCAGCCGCTGCCCCTGTGGGCCTATCTGCTGGCCACGCTCCTGGTGACCCTGGCGGGTTTCTGGCTGTGCGGCCAGAGCGCGCGCAAGCTGGGTGTGCATGACCACCCCGGCATCGTCTGGGACGAGTTCGCCGGCTTCCTGGTGACCATGATCGCCGCGCCCGCAGGCTGGGTCTGGATACTGATCGGCTTCGCCCTGTTTCGCCTGTTCGACATCGTCAAGCCCTGGCCCGCCCGCTGGTTCGACCGGCAGATGCACACCGGCGCGGGTATTGTCATGGACGACATCGTGGCGGGCATCTACGCCCTGATCGTGCTGCAGCTGATCGCCTGGTGGTGGGGCGGCAATTGAAGTGGGAAGTGAGAATTTGGAATTTGGAGGTACGAATCGAGCAAGGAGTGCGAAGCTTCCTACTTCCTGACTTTCTACTATTTCTCCCTTGTATCTTGTATCTTGTCTCTTGTCTCTCTTCCCTTGTGATCACCCGTGGCACGCACCCCTTGGATCCTGCTCTGCCTGCTGATGCTCTCTCTGCCCGTCCAGGCCCGGGACGTGCTGGTGCTGGGCATCTTTCCCGACCGCGCCATGCTCGAAGTGGATGGCAAGCGCCAGGTGATGCGCGTGGGTGAACGCAGCGAGGAGGGCGTTCACCTGCTGTCCACGGACAGCCGGGCCGGGCACGTGGTGCTGGACATCAACGGGCAGCGGCGTCAGGTGGCCCTCGGCGGACGGGCCGGCGGGAATTTCCAGGCTCGCGAGTCGGCCCGTGCACAGATCTATGCCGACTCCCGTGGCGCCTACACCACCACCGGCAGTATCAATGGCCGAACCATCACCTTCCTGGTGGACACCGGCGCCACCAGCATCGCCATGAGTGCCAACGAGGCGCAGCGTCTGGGCATCGACTACACCCGGGGCCAACTCACCCAGGCGCACACGGCCTCGGGGACCACGTTCGCCTACGAAGTCACCCTGGACCGGGTGCGCGTTGGCGAGATCGAGCAGCGCAATGTCCGGGCCCTGATCCTGCCCGGCAACTCCCCCCACATCGCCCTGCTGGGCATGACCTTCCTGAGCCGCGTCGAGATGCGCAACGAGGGGCAGGCGCTGATCCTGGAACAGCGGTTCTGATCCGGACACCCCGTTCGCGGCGAGGTCGCCGCTCCTGCACCTTCACACTGTAGGAGGCCCGACCACGGGCCGAACGCCGATGCCAAGATGGATGTGGCGGTTCACGGCGAGCTCGCCGCTCATGCGGAACGTCGTTAGGCTTTTGCACTCCCTCACAGCACCAGGCTTCGGCAGCGCGACGCCTGCACCCCGATCTGTTCCAGGGCCGACAACCCCGCCCGGACGAAAGCCTCGGCACCCGCCACGAACGCATCCCGTTGAGGCGCATCCGTGACCTTCTGCAAGGCATCCCGGATGACAGCTTCCACCTGAGCGTCAGTCTCGACACGCAAGGCCTGGTAACGAAACCCGTCCAGGGCATCGTTCCAGGACCGGCACAGGTTGTCCTCGTAATGGGTCCGTTCCCCGCTGGCCACCCACACCAGGTCCAGGGCCTCGCCGGTCTCCTGGGCCAGCACATGCTCCACCAGGCTGTGCACCGGGCCGAAGCCCGTATCCATGGCCAGAAAGATCAGCGGGCCGGGATGCTCCTCGCTGAGCACGAAATCTCCCTCGGGACCCTCGATGTCCACGCTCGTACCCTTGCCCAGCTGATCCAGACAATGCCTGATGAAGGGATCGTCCCGCGAGGCGTCCAGGTGAAACACCAGGTTGCGATCATCACAGGGGCAGTTGGCCAGGGGCAGGGTGTCGGATAAACCCCCGCCGAGATCCAGGCGAACGGACTGACCGGCAAGAAAGCGCAGCCGCTGGGTCCGGGGTGTCTGCAGGCGCAGGATCAGCACATGGGGGTCCGGGCGTTCGATGCCGCGCACCGTGGCGCTGACGCGCTGCAAGGGAATCTGCTCGGGGCCCTCGGCCAGCCCGGCCTCCAGCAACAGATCGGTGACCGGGGTGACGGAACACATCAGGGTGTAGGCCTGCTGCTTCTCCGCTTCGCTGAACACGTAGTCGTGGGGCCGGACCTTGCGCACCTCGCCCTCCAGCACCCGGGCGCGGCAATCCCCGCAGTTGCCGTTGCTGCAGCCGTAATTGACTGACAGGCCGGCGCGCAGGGCGGCCTCGAGGATGGTCTCCTCGCCCTCGACGCTGAACGTGTGGTCACCGGGGATTAGACGGACTGTCGCTGCGGTCATCTGGGATCGTGCAAGGGCGTGGATTCAGCACCACAGCATATCATCCAGCCGTTGCCACCTCGTTCGAGGAACGGCCCGAGAGCCGATCCGCCAGGCGTTCATGGACCGCCAGCAGGGCGGGGATCACCACCAGCACCAGCACCGTGGCCACACCCAGGCCGAACACGATGGACACCGCCATGGGGATCAGGAACTGGGCCTGCACGGAACGCTCGAACAGCAGCGGGATGAGACCGGCAATGGTGGTGAAGGAGGTGAGCACCACGGCGCGCAGTCGCTGGCACGAGGCCTCCACGATGGCCAGCTCCCGATCCATGCCTTCCTCGCGCAGGGACTGGTAGAAGCTCACCAGGATAATGGAGTTGTTGACCACGATGCCAGTGAGTCCGAACAGACCGAACAGGGACAGGATGGTCAGCTCCAGGCCCATAAGCCAGTGGCCCACCAGGGCCCCCAGCAGGCCGAAGGGGATGATGGCCATGACCACCAGGGGCCAGCCGTAGGAGCCGAACACCCAGGCCAGCACCAGGTAGATCATGGCGAGCGCGAAGATCAGGCCCATGCGCATGTCGCCCAGGGTCTCCGCCTGGTCGGCGGCGCGGCCCTCGAAGGAATAGGTGACGCCATGGCGCTGGGCGAGATCCGGCAGCACATCGGCGGCCAGCTGCTCGCGGATGCGCGCCGCGTTGTTCTGGGTGCGATCCACCTCCGAGGAGACCGAGACCGCCAGGCGGCCATCCGCGTGGCGCAGGGTCTCGAAGCCCTGCCGGGGCAAGAGCTCCGCCACCGTGTCGAGCGGCGCGATGCCGCCGCCGGGCAGCACCACGGCGAAGCGCTCCAGCATGGCGGTGCGATGGCGCTCAGTGTCAGGCAGCACCACGCGCACCTCGATCTCCTCCAGGCCCTCCTGGTAGATCTGGGCCAGGCGCCCGTCGAAGGCGGCGCGAAGTTGCCGCCCCAGGGATTCCGTGGTGAGCCCCAGGGCCAGGCCCTCGGGACGCAGCCGGTAGATGAGCTGCTCCCGGCCGAAGGGCATGTCGTCCTCCACCGCGAACACGCCCGGGTAGTCGTTCATGGCCTCGGTGAGTTCCAGGGCCGCCTGTTTGAGCCGGTTCGGATCGGCACCGGTGAGGCGCACGTCCACGTCCCGTCCCGGCGGACCCGCCTGACGCTCGGTGATGCTGAACAGTTCGATGCCGGCGGGCAGCCGAACCCGTTCCTGCCAGGCGCGGATCAGTTCCGTGTTGCGTACCTCCCGCCGGTCAGGCGAGACCAGCTCCACCAGGATGGAGCCGAACTGGTCGCCGCTGGGGGCCTGAGCGGCGCCGCCCTGTTCCACGCCGCTGCCCAGTCGCACCACCACGTTGCGGATCAATCCGCCGCCCAGGGCCGCCTCGGCATCGAACAGCGCCTCCTCCACGTGTTCGATGAAGGCCTCCACCCGCTGTGGCGGCGTGCCTGCGACGAAGTTCGCCGCGGCGTTGACCACCGTACCCTCCGGGTTGGGGAAGAAGGTGAAGCCGATGCGCCCGCCGGCCATCAGGCCGAAGGCCAGGATCAGCACCGCCACCGCGCCCGAGAGGGTGATGCCCGAGTGGGCCGTGGCCCACTGGACCATGCGCCGGAAGCTGTGCTCGCGGAAATGTTCGAAGCGCGCGTCGAAGCGGGCCCGGAAGGAGCCTTCCCGGGGCGGACTGATCTTCTCCATGCTGTTCTTCAGGTGCGCCGGCAGGATCAGGAAGCTGATGGCCAGTGTTGCCAGGATCACGCACACCACCACCAGGGGGATGTCGAACAGGATGTTGCCGATGATGCCGCCGATGAGCATGAGTGGCAGGAAAGCGGCCACGGTGGTGAGCGAGGCGGAGATCACCGGCGCCAGCATGCGCTTGGCGCCCCGTTCCGCCGCCTGGGTGGGCGTCATGCCCCGCTGGTACTGGGTGTAGGCGTGTTCGCTCACCACGATGGCGTTGTCAACGATGATGCCGAGCGACATGATGAAACCGAACAGGGAGATCATGTTGATGCTGCCGCCCAGCAGCCACAGCACCAGGAAGGCGGTGGTGAAGGCCACCGGGATACCCAGCGCCACGCGCAGGGCGAGCCGCCCGTTGAGGAACAGGAACAGGATGGCGAGCACCAGCACCAGGCCGCCGATGCCGTTCTTCAGCAGCAGCATGATGCGTTCGTAGATCAGCTCCCAGAACTGGTCGTAGAGATGCAGCTCCACACCCGGCGGAAGGGTGGGGGTGACCTCTGCGATCCAGTCCATCAGGATCGCGGAGGATTTCAGCGCATCGGCGGTCTCGGTGCGCTGCAGCTGCATCTCCACCGCCGGTTCGCCCCGATAGCGCACGGACACCTGGTTGTCCCGGGGACGGCGCTCGATGTGCGCCACGTCGCCCAGGCGGATCAGCCCACCCTCGGCGTCGGCGCGCAGCGCGAGCTGGGCGAAGGCCAGCTCGTCCCGGCGCTGCTCAAGGCTGCGGATCTGCCGGGCGGTGTCGTCCCGGCCCACCATGCCGGCGGGCAGGTCCCGGGAGATGCCCGCCACGCGATCGCCGATCTGGTCCAGGCTCATGCCCAGCTCCAGGCTGCGGGCCATGGGCACCTGGATGGCCATTTCCTCCTCGGGCAGGCCCTTGAAGTCGATGCGCGCGATGCCTCGGTCGAGCAGTTGCTGCTCGAAGTCCCGCACCAGGGGGCGCAGCTCGCGCATGTCAGCGGGTCCGGTGATGAGCATACGGGCCACGGGCTCGTAGCGGATCACCCGGGTGACCACCGGTTCCTCGGCGGCCTCGGGCAGGTTGCGCTGCTGTGAGACGATGTCCTTCACCTGGTCCGAGGCCAGTGACATGTCCGTGCCCGACTGGAATTCCAGGGTGATGGAGCCTACGCCCAGGGCGGCGGTGGAGGTCATGTTGCGCAGCCCGTCCACGGTGCGCAGTTCCTGCTCCAGGGGCGTGATGATGCCGGTCTCCACGTCCTCGGCGCTGGCGCCGGTCCAGACCACGCGCACGGTGACGAAATCCAGGGCGAAGTTGGGGAAGAACTGGGTGTTGAGCTTGATCAGCGCCCAGCTTCCCGAGAGCACCATCAGGGCCACCAGCAGGTTGGCGGCCACCCGGTGACACAGGAACAGGCGGATCAGGCCGCGATTTCTAGGCCGCATTGCTCAGTACCTTCTGGTCGTCGACGGGGTTCGGAGCACACCGTAGGAGCGGCGACCCCGCCGCGAACACGCGGCCAGGATCAACGCCGGCTTTCGGTCCGAGGTCGGGCCTCCTGCATGGGGTGCCAGGCATCCTCAGTCCCCGTCCGTCTCGACCCGCAGGCCGTCCAATGCATTGGGCAGGCGGGTGGTCACCAGCCGGTCGCCGTCACGGATCTCTGGGCTGTACACCAGCACCCGTTCCCGGCCGTTGTCATCGAGCCACTCGCCACGCCGCTGCACGGTGATGGCACGCATGCGGCCTTCCTCGACCCGATAGACCCGGTCTGTGCCGTACAGGGCCTCGAAGGGCAGGGCGACCACGCCATCCTGTTCCGGCAGGCGCAGATGCACGGTGAGGAAACGCCCCAGCGGTGCATGTTCGCCGCCCTCCCTAATGCGGAACAGGCCTTCCACGCCGGCACCGGTGGCGGGCGCCTCGCCGGCCAGGCGGCTCAGTTCCAGCAGCACGTTTTCGCCGTCGATCTCGCCCCGGGCCACGAGGGGTTCACCGGCATCCAGGTCGCGGCGCACCACCGGCAGATACAGGGCGGGGATGCGGGCGCGCACCTCCAGGGCATCGGCATCGAACAGGGTCGCCAGCGGATCGCCGATCCGCACCCGGTCACCGGGGGCGACGGACAGTCGGGACACGCGACCGGCGAAGGGGGCGCGTACGCGGGTGCGCTCCAGGTCCAGGCGCGCATCCTCAAGCAGCGCCTCGGCGCGCCGGGCACGGGCCTCCAGCTGGGCCAGCCGGGCCTGGAAATCCTCCAGCGCCAGGCGCCTGGCGTTGACCGCGAGCGCCTGCTGCTCGTGGGCACGCCGGGCCTCGTCCAGGGCGCTCTGGCTGCCCAGGTTGCGGGACAACAGGTCCTGGGCGCGCTCCACGTTGCGCCAGGCGATCTCCAGCAGGGCCTCGTCGTGCTTGAGCGCCTCCCGGTCCCGGGCGTTGCGCAGGCGCTCGGCGCTGATCTGGGCGCGGATGTCCGCCACATCCGCCTCCCGCTGCGTCACCAGCAGGCCGATCTCCCGATCGTCCAGGCGCACCAGCACCTGGCCGGCCTCGACCCTGCGGCCTTCCTCGCCGGGCGTCTCCAGCACGTCCGCCTCCACCGCGGCACGCAGGTTCGCGGTGCGGGGCGTGGTCACATGGCCGTAGAGGCTTAAGATGGGCGCCAGTGTGGCGGGCGTGACCGTCTCGGTATTGACCCGCCAGACCCGCTCGCCCACCGCCATGGGCGGGCTCTCGGGCGCCGTGGCCCGCAGGACCAGAAAGCCGATCACCCCTGCCGCCAGGATGAGCAGGGGCAGGATGCGGCGTACAAGGGGGGAGAGGGTCATGGAAAAGCGCTTCCTTGGGACGTTAAGGCCTAGAGATTATCGCAGCTTAGGAGGCCCCGGCGCTTGTTTCAGTGACGGTGTCACGGAGGAAGTGCAGAGACAAGATACAAGAGGCAAGAGACAAGGGAAAAATCGTCTTGGCGCTTTCTTGCCTCTTGTATCTTGCCTCTTGTATCTTGCCTCTTGTCTCTAGCGCCCTATTCAACCAACGCCACGGCCTTGATCAAGGCATGCACCTGCATCCCCGGCGTCAGACCCAGACTGCGCAGGGAGCGTCTCGAGATGCGCGCCAGCAGGGACTGGCCGCAGACATCCAGGCCCAGCAGGACCTCCCCTGGGCGGGTCTCTTCATGGATCTCCCGCACCGTCGCGGGCAGACAGTTGAGCATGCTGATCCCCTGGGGTGGCGTCAGGGCGATGCTCACGTCCCGGGCATGGATGCTCAGGCGCACCTGCTTGCCCACCGGCAGGTCCTCCCTGAGCAGTGTCAGGCGCGCACCGTTGATACCGAGGATGGAGACGTGATCCTCGTCGTCGTGATTCAGCACCTCGGCCTCCAGCAGGGCCACCGCCTCCTCGGCCCGTGCGAGCGGCAGGTCGCCCCGGGTGGTCAGCTCCCGCAGGGGACCCTCGGCGCGCAGGCGCCCATCCTCCAGCAGCAGCATGTGGTCCGCGAGCCGCATGACCTCGTCGATGGAATGACTGACATAGAGCACGGGGATGGAGAGTTCATCATGCAGCCGTTCCAGGTAGGGCAGGATCTCCGTCTTGCTGATGGCGTCCAGGGCCGCCAGGGGCTCGTCCATGAGCAGCACCCGGGGGCTGGTGAGCAGGGCCCGGCCCATGGCCACCCGCTGGCGCTGGCCACCGGAGAGCTCACCGGGACGACGCGCCAGGAGTGCGTCGAGACCCAGCAGATCGATCACCTCATCGGGCTGCACCACCCGCTGCTCCGCCGGGATGCGCCGGTAGCCGTACTCCAGGTTGCCCTGCACGGACAGGTGCGGGAACAGGCGTCCCTCCTGGAACACGTAGCCCACCGGGCGCTTGTGGGCAGGCAGGAAATGCCGAGCGTCCTGCCAGGTCTCGCCATCCACCACCAGGCGTCCGCGGGCCGAGGGCTCCAGTCCGGCGACACAGCGCAGCAGGGTGGTCTTGCCGCAGCCGGAGCGGCCGAACAGTGCGGTGACGCCACGCACGGGGATGCGGCTTTCCACGTCCAGATGGAAGTCCGGTCGCTTGAGGTCGAAGTGCAGGTCGATGCTCATGGACGCCTCATGCGCTGGTCAGCCTGAAGCGCCCGTTGATGGCATAGAGCGCGAACAGCATCAGGAAGGACAGCCCCAGCAGCAGGGCAGAGAGCACGTGGGCGGAGGCGTAGTCCACCGCCTCCACGTGATCGTAGATGGCAATGGAGACCACCTGGGTTTCGCCGGGGATATTGCCGCCGATCATGAGCACCACGCCGAACTCCCCCACGGTGTGGGCGAAGCCCAGGGTGGTGGCGGTGAGAAAGCCGCGCAACGACAGGGGGATGACCACGGTGAAGAAACGGTCCCAGGGTCCGGCGCGCAGGGCGGCGGCGGCCTCAAGGGTCGCGTCACCCACGGAGACGAAGGCGTTCTGCAGCGGCTGGACCACGAAGGGCAGGGAGTAGAACACCGAGCCGATCACCAGGCCGGTGAAGGTGAAGGCGAAGGCGGGTCCGCCCATGGCCTGGATGGGGCCCTGGGCACCCAGGAGCAGGAGCAGGTAGAAGCCCAGCACCGTGGGCGGCAGCACCAGGGGCAGGGCAACCACCGTCTCGATCAACAGCTTGCCGCGCCAGCGGGTGCGGGCCAGCCACCAGGCGAGCGGCGTACCCAGCACCAGCAGCACCAGGGTGGAGATGGCGGCGAGCTTGAGCGTCAGCCACAGGGCGGTGGCGTCCTGGGGGCTGATCCACGAATCCAGCATCAGTTTTCCGGGATGGGAGGCAGTCGGTAACCGTCGGCCTCAATGATGGCCCGGGCTTCGGGATTATTCCGCACCCAATCCAGGAACCGGTGCGCGGCCTCCGGGTCACGCGCCTGCCGGAGTTGCACCGCCTCCTGGAGAATGGGCGGGTAGTGCGCCGTGTCGGGCAGCCAGCGGGAACCCTGGCCGTGCTGGCGTTCCCAGGTGATCGCCTGGGACAGGGCCACGAAACCCAGCTCCGCATTACCGGTGATGATGAAATTGAAGGCATGGCCGATGCTTTGTCCGGTGACCAACCGACCCCGCGGCACCTGTATGCCATGGGCCTCGATCACCGCCTCGGCGGCCGTGCCGTAAGGCGCCACACGCGGGTTGGCCATGGCCAGGCGGCGATAGTCCCCCTGTCTGAGCAGGGCCAGGGCATCAGCGGGGATGCGTTCGGGATCCGGACTCCACAGCACCAGGACCCCTTGGGCATAGACAAAGCGGCTCTCCGGGAGCGCTTGGCCGCTCTCCACCAGCTCGGCGGTGCGCAGATTGTCGGCGGAGAAGAAGAGGTCGAAGGGCGCACCCTGACGGATCTGGGCGAAGTGTTTTCCGGAAGATCCGCTGCTGATGGCCATCTGGACGCCGTACTCTGCCTGGTAGGCCTGGGCAAGACGTTCCAGGGTGGGCGTGAAATTGGACGCCACTGCGACGCGCAGCTCCGTGGCTGACGCTTGGGCGCAGAGCAGTGTGAACAACCAGAACAGGGCAAATCGTTTCACTATCAAGGTATCTCCGGACCAGGCGGCATCTTCCCCAGTTTGTCACGCAGGTGTCAACGAAGCGCCACCCACGACACCATCGAGTGTTCCGGTTTCTCCATCCGCTATGCTTTCATCATCACCGTGCGCCTGCGCCTGTTTGTCGAGGAGGTGTTCCATGGGCAAACGCATCCTGATCATCCAGGGCCATCCGGATCCCGAGGGCGTTCATTACGGACATGCACTGGCCGAGGCCTATGCCGGTGCTGCAAGGGAGGCGGGGCACGAGGTGGAGATCCTGCCCGTGGCGAAACTCGAGTTCGGGATTCTGCGTACCCAGCAGGAATGGACCCGGGGCGAGGCGGCACCGGACATCCAGAAGGCCCAGGCGGCCATCGCCCGGGCGGATCACCTGGTGCTCATCTATCCCCTCTGGCTCGGTTCCATGCCGGCCCTGGTCAAGGGCTTCCTGGAGCAAACTCTGCGGCCGGGCTTTGCCGTGGGCCATCCGGACAAGCCCGGCCACTATGCCAAACTGCTCAAGGGCAAGAGCGCCCGCATCGTGGTGACCATGGGCATGCCTGCCTTCATCTACCGCTGGTTCTTCCGCGCCCACAGCCTGAAGAGCCTGGAGCGCAACGTCCTGAAGTTCTGCGGCATCAAGCCCATCCGGGAGAGCCTGATAGGCATGGTGGAGGGCAGCGCCGCGCATCGGGAGAACTGGCTGGAAAAGATGCGTACCCTCGGGCGCATGGCCGCGTAGGAGGCCCGACCCCGGGCCGAACAGGGGCGATGCGGGGACACTCATATGCCCTGGCGATGGGATAAGATGTGAGCCTGTCTGCCCGTCGGGCATCGTCGTTCGGCCCGGGGTCGGGCCTCCTACACAATCATGTTGCGGCTTACCCTTCATTTACTCCTCTACCTCCTGATCTTCTGGCTCCTGATCTTCTGGCCGGTCGCCGTGATCGCCCAATCCGGACTTCCCGCCCCGGTGCAGCGCGTTATCCAGGCCCATGGCATGGACCCGGCCAGAGTCGCCATCTGGGTACAGCCCGTGAATGCCGATAAGCCTTGGCTGGCCCACAACCCGGACACCGCCCTCAACCCCGCCTCGGTGATCAAGCTGGCCACCAGCCTGGCGGCCCTGGAGGTGCTCGGCCCCGCGTACACCTGGAAGACCCGGGTGCACCTGGGCGGACCGGTGGAGCAGGGGGTGCTCAAGGGGGACCTGTGGCTCATCGGCGGCGGCGACCCCTTCCTGGTCACCGAGGAATTCTGGAAGCTGCTGGGGGCGCTGCGCCGCCAGGGCATCCGGCGCATCGAGGGGGACCTGGTCTTCGACCTGTCCTATTTCCGCTTGCCCGATGAGGAACCGGCCGCCTTCGACGGACAGCCCCACCGGGTCTACAACCAGGGGCCGCATCCGCTGCTGGTGAACTTCAACGCCCTGCACGTGGAGGTGTCGCCGGATCCGGACAGCGACGCGGTGAGCGCCGTGGTGGACCCGCCCATCGCGGGACTGCACATCGACAACCGCCTGCGCCAGCGTGCCGGGCCCTGCGGCGGCTACCGCCTGGGGATCAGCTACCGGGTGCTGGAGGAGAGGACCGGCATCGGCCTGGACGGACGCTTCCCGGGCAGTTGCGGGCCCCATCGTTTCGCCCGCACGGCCCTCACGCCCGAGGCCTACGTGCACGGCTTGTTCACGAGCCTCTGGGCCCAGTGGGGCGGGGAGTTCGAGGGCTCCTGGCGGGTGGATACCTGGAGCGATGTGGAACGCGAACCCGCCCTGGTGCATGAATCCCGCCCCCTGGGCGAACTCATCCGACTGGCCAACAAGCACAGCAACAACGTCATGACCCGGCACTTCGAGCTGACCCTGGGAGCTGAGACCTTCGGTCCGCCGGCCACCCCGGAGAAGGGCCTGAACGCCATCCTGGACTACCTGGCCGCCCGGGGCATCGACAGCGAGGGCCTGGTCCTGGACAACGCCGCCGGCCTGTCGCGCCACAACCGCGTCACCGCCCGGCAACTGGCGGGTATCCTGCGTGCCGGGCGGCAGAGCCCCTTCATGCCGGAATTCATCTCCTCCCTGGCCCTGGCCGGTCTGGACGGCACCCTGCGCACCCGCCTCGAGGATGCCCCCGCCGCCGGGCGCATGCACCTCAAGACCGGTTTCCTGGAAGGCGTCTCCAGCATCGCGGGCTACGTGAAGACCGCCGCCGGCGAGGACGTGATGGTGGTGGTGATCGCCAACGGCCCGGGCGTGCAATGGAGCACGGGCATCGAACTTCAGGATGTGGTGCTGCGCTGGGTGTTTGAGCGCTAGCGGCTGCGGGCGTTCATTCGCGGACCCGCAGTTTTTTTATCCCGTGGGCAGAAACACCGGCACGCCATCCACCTCGCCCTGCACCAAACTCTGGCCATATAGCCGTTCCAGCACCGGCAGCAGCAGCATGTCCGCGGTCGGGCCCCAGCAGGCGTTGCCGTCCGGGTAGAGCAGCAGGATGTGATCGCAATGGCGTGCCGCCAGGTTCACGTCGTGAAGGCTCAGCACGGCGGCATGACCGGCCGCCACCTTTTCCCCCACGATGTTCAGCAGCGCCACCTGGTGATGCAGGTCCAGGTGACTCACCGGCTCGTCCAGCAGGTACAGGCGCGGGTCCTGGGCCAGGGCGGTGGCGAAGGCCAGGCGTTGGCGCTCGCCGCCGGAGAGGGTGGACACCTCCCGGTGTTCCAGGTCCGCCAGATCCACTCGCTTGAGGGCGGCGCGGGCACGGCCCAGGTCCTCGGCGGTCTCCAGTTGCCAGGGACGCATGAAGGGATGCCGGCCGATCAGGGCGGTCTCCAGCACCGTGGCGGGGAAACCGTCGTGGTGATGCTGGAACACCAGCGCGAGCCGGCGGGCGATCTCCCGGCGGGACAGTGCCGCCATGGAGCGGCCCTCCAGATGCACGTTGCCCGAGCGTGGCGCGTGCAGGCCCGCCAGGGTGTGCAGCAGGGTGGTCTTGCCGGCGCCGTTGGGTCCGAGGATGCCCCAGCACTGGCCCGGCTCCACGGTGAATGACAGGGGGGAGCCCGGGGCGCGGTCCGGGATGTGGATCACCAGCTGTTCCAGTTGCATGAGCGACCTATCCATCAGCGGCTCCTGTGCAACAGGTACAGGAACACCGGCACGCCCAGCATTGCGGTGATCACCCCCACGGGCAACTGCTGGGGCGCGATCACCGTGCGCGCCAGGGTGTCCGCCAGGGTCAGCAGGATGCCGCCGGCCAGGGCCGCGGCGGGCAGGATGATGCGCTGGTCGTTGCCCAGCACCAGGCGCAGCATGTGGGGGACGATCAGGCCCACGAAGCCCACGGTGCCGGCCAGGGTCACCGCGGTGGCGGTGAGCAGGGCGGCCAGCAGGTAGACGGTCCATTCCAGGGGGCGCACCGAGACGCCCAGAGCGGCCGCCTGCAGGCTGCCTCGGGCCAGCACGTTGAGATGCCTGCCCAGGGGCCAGGCGATGAGCAGCACCAGAACCAAGACCCCCCAGCCCATGACGGGGTTGCGGGCATGGGACAGATCGCCCATCAGCCAGTAGAGCATGCCGGGCAGTTCCGCACCGGGGCTCACCGCCAGGATGAAGCTGATCAGCGCCCCCCAGCCGGCGGCCACCACCACGCCGGTGAGCAGCAGGCGCACCGGAGACCAGCTGCCCGTGCCATGGGCCAACCCGAACACCAGCAGGGTGGAGAGCAGGGCGCCGGCAAACGCGGCCCCGGAGACCAGGGCGGTGGCGAGCCCGGCCAGCATGGACAGCAAGGCCCCCACGGCGGCACCGCCGGAGATACCCAGCACATAGGGATCGGCCAGGGGGTTTCGGAGCAGCACCTGCATCAGGGCGCCGGCCACCGCCAGCAGGGCGCCTGTGGCGAAGGCCGCCAGGGTGCGTGGCAGGCGCAACTCCAGCACCAGGGTGCGGTGCAATGGCGCGCCGTCCCCCGTGAACACGGCCCAGAGTTCAGCCGCGGACAGGGGCACACTGCCCAGGGCAAGGGACACGCCCATGGCAAGCAAACCGGCGGCCGCGAGCAGGGCGAGGCTGATCGGCAGGCGGTTCAAGGGACGGTCTCGGGTCGACGGGCGCGCGCCTCGTCCAGATGTCCGCACAGCAGCTCAGCCCCTTCCAGGATGCGCGGGGTGTGACGCTGGATCAGGGAAGGGGGGATGAAGAACAGGTTGTCCCGCTGCACGGCGGTCAGGCCTTGCCAGCGGCGCCAGTCCTCCAGCCAGCCGCGGTTGTCCTCACCGGAGCCACCCGCGACGATCACCTCCGGGTTCGTCGCCAGCACCGCCTCCCGGCTGACTCGGGGCGCCAGTGCCGTCTCGCCGCCGAACACATTCACGCCGCCGCACAGCTCGATCACCTCGCCGATCAGGTGGGCATCGTTGATGGTCATGAGCGGCCGGTCCCAGATCTGGTAAAAGAGGCGCACCGGAGGGCGTTCGGCATAGCGGGTTTGCAGCGCCTCCACACCGGCGCGCAGGGCCATGGCCTGGTCGCTGCCCGTCTCCTGCCTGTCCGTGAGCCGGGACAGGCGCTCCAGGGTCCGGGCCAGATCCTCGAGCCGGCGCGGTTCATTGCGGTAGACGGGGATGCCCAGCGCCTCCAGGCGCGCCACCTGGCGGACCGGGTTGCCGCTCTGCCAGGCCAGCACCAGGTCCGGGCGCAAGGACAGGATGCGTTCCAGGTCCAGCTGGCCCGCGCTACCCACCACGGGCAGTTCCGCTGCCGCCTCGGGGTAATCGCTGAAGCTCACCGTGCCCACCAGCCGGTCACCGGCACCGATGTGGAACAGGATCTCGGTGAGGTGCGGGGAGAGGCTCACCACCCGCTGCGCCGGCTGTGCCAGCACCAGTTCGCGGCCGGTATCGTCGCTCACCCGGATCTCCCCAAGGGCCTGCACGGGTAGGGCGGCCAGGCACAGCCAGACCAGCACCCGGGCCAGGCGCCGCAGCGGCGGGGCGGGGTGTTGACGGGTATTCTGGCTGGCGCGTTGGGTCGGGTTCACAGGGAAAGCATCATATCAGTCGCGCACCGCAAGTCGGCGCGCTGATGAACGGGGGCGGGCCGTTTGGTACCCTATGCGCCTTTCCCATCCAGACATCAATCGAGCATCCTCCATGAAAGTTCGTACCCGCTTCGCGCCCAGTCCCACCGGCTACCTGCACATCGGCGGCGCCCGCACGGCGCTGTTCTCCTGGCTCTACGCCCGCAAGCACGGCGGTGATTTCATCCTGCGCGTGGAGGACACCGATCTCGCTCGTTCCAACGCCGAGTCCGTGAATGCGATCCTGGAGGGCATGAACTGGCTGGGTCTCGAATACGATGAAGGCCCCTTCTACCAGACCAAGCGCTTCGACCGGTACAAGGAAGTGATCCAGCAACTGCTGGACGCGGACAAGGCCTACCACTGCTACTGCACCAAGGAAGAGCTCGACGCCATGCGCGAGCAGCAGATGGCCAACAAGGAAAAGCCCCGCTACGACGGACGCTGCCGCCACCGCACCGAGCCCCGCGAGGGCGTGCAGCCGGTGGTGCGCTTTCGCAATCCCACCGAGGGCGCGACCGTGGTGGAAGACATGGTGCGTGGCCGGGTGGTGTTCCAGAACAGCGAGCTGGATGACCTGATCATCGCCCGCTCCGACGGCAGCCCCACCTATAACTTCACCGTGGTGGTGGATGACTGGGACATGCGGATAACCCACGTGATCCGCGGCGACGACCACCTCAACAACACGCCCCGGCAGATCAACATCTTCAAGGCCCTAGGCGTGGAACCGCCGAAATACGCCCACCTGCCCATGATCCTGGGCCCGGACGGCGCCAAGCTGTCCAAGCGCCACGGTGCGGTGAGCGTCATGCAGTACCGGGATGACGGCTTCCTGCCCGAGGCCCTGCTCAACTACCTGGTACGCCTGGGCTGGTCCCACGGCGACCAGGAGGTGTTCAGCCTGGAGGAACTCATCGAGCTGTTCGACATTGCCAACGTCAACCACTCCGCGTCCGCCATCAACCCGGACAAATTGCTGTGGCTGAACCAGCACTACATCAAGACCTCCGACCCGGACCACGTGGCCCGGCACCTGTCCTGGCACATGGGCAACCACGGCATCGATCCCTCCCTGCCGCCGCCGCTTCGCGACGTGGTGGTGGCCCAGTGCGAGCGGGCCAAGACCCTGGTGGAGATGGCTGCCAACAGCGTCTACTTCTACCGCGACTTCGAGGACTACGACGAGAAGGCCGCGAAAAAGAACCTGGATGCCGAGGCCAAGCCCGTCCTGCAGGCCCTGCGTGCTGCCCTGGACGCCGTGGCCGACTGGCAGCCAGAGGCCATCCATGCAGCCGTTGAAGGCGTAGCCGAGCGCCTTGAGCTCAAGCTGGGCAAGGTGGCCCAGCCCCTGCGGGTGGCGGTGACCGGTGGCGGCGTCTCGCCCCCCATCGACCAGACCCTGGCCCTGCTCGGCAGGGAGCGGACCCTGGGCCGGATCGAGCGCGCCATCGACTACATCGAGGCCCGTTCCGGGGGTGCTTGACAAGGTAGAAACAGTCGCGTAAATTGCGCGACTTCCTTGACGGGGCCATAGCTCAGCTGGGAGAGCGCTTGCATGGCATGCAAGAGGTCGGCGGTTCGATCCCGCCTGGCTCCACCAGATTTACATCCCGGCGCCTGACCGAGGAGCGACACAGCATGTATCAACTGGGCCGCTACTCGATCATCGTCGGGATTATTTTAACCGTGATCGCCCTGGCAGTCGGATTCGGCGCCATGTTCAGAGAGGCGGAAGAATGGGCCAAGTTCTTCCTCTCGGTGATCCCGATCGGATTTCTGCTCACCTTCACCGGACTGGTCACGGTCCTGCTGACGGGTCCGAGGAGATGACGATCGACGTGTTTTACGTCCCCATCGTCTAGAGGCCTAGGACACCGCCCTTTCACGGCGGCGACCGGGGTTCGAATCCCCGTGGGGACGCCATCTGTATCCGGCAAGCGGTGAAAGCGCTTGCCAACAAAAAACCCGCCTTGTGTGGGTTTTTTTGTGCCTGCCGGAAG
The DNA here is from genome assembly GCF_000377945.1 of Thioalkalivibrio sulfidiphilus. Classification (GTDB taxonomy): domain Bacteria; phylum Pseudomonadota; class Gammaproteobacteria; order Ectothiorhodospirales; family Ectothiorhodospiraceae; genus Thioalkalivibrio_A; species Thioalkalivibrio_A sulfidiphilus_A. The sequence continues at coordinate 14,053 of NZ_KB898938.1, read as the reverse complement.
CGCAGACAAAGTTCGTGCACAGATCAGGATCAACCCGGTCTCTCTTCATTCCCGGCTTCCGGGATCTGTATCCTGCCGGAAGGTCTTCGATCCAGTTTGCCGAAGTAATTGCTCAGCACGTTCTCCAGGCGCTTGGCGGCCCCGGTGACCGCATCATAGGCGTCTTCGTGCAACAACTCCGCCAACAGCGGATCTCCACCCCGGGGACGTGCTTCGAGCGGATGGTTCTCACTGCGCAAGCCCTATACAGGCAGTGCAGGCAGCTGTCCGCCGCTCGTTCGGGCGATGGCGGATCCACGATCAGCCCTTAGTCTTGAGGTCTGACTTACCTGCTCCACCCGGCAGCAATGGCAATTTTGTAGACTCGGTCACCCATTTGAAATCTCTCCGCCGACTGACGGTATCCTGCGCGATTCCCGCAGGGTTAGGATCAAGCATCGGTCAGCCAGCCGGTCAGACCGTTCTTTCTTCAGGAGGATGTCACCATGGCCATGTTCGATATCGGGAAACGCGCTTCCAGCAGCAGCCAGGAACAAAAGGACGAGATCGCCTTACGTGAATCCGAGAGGCCCTGGGAGAAGGCGGCCGCGGCCACGGGCACGGCAAGGAATCGCGATGCAGCGGTCATCGGCCCCTCCATACACGTCGAAGGCACCTTGCGCGGTGAAGAAGACCTGATCATCCAGGGACGCGTCAACGGCACGGTGAAGCTCCAGGGCCACAGCCTGACGGTGGGCCCCCATGGCCAGATCAACGCCGATATTTACGCCCACACGGTCATCGTGGAAGGAAGCGTGGAAGGCAATCTGTTCGGTGCGGAACGAGTCGTGATCAAGAAGTCCGCGAACATCCGCGGCAACATCACCTCGCCCAAGGTCAGCCTGGAAGAAGGGGCACGCTTCAAAGGGGCCATCGAGATGGACGCGCAGGCGGTCGAGGAAGCCATGGGAACCAAGAAGGGCAAGTCAGGCACGAGTATGACGCAGGGCAGCAGCACTGCCACGGCACCTGCCACTTCAGACACCCCCGAAACCGCCGAAAAGGCAGCAACCGGCAAGGCCGGCGGCAGCGCGGCTTGATCAGCGCTGACAGTCTGACCGGGGTGTCATGTCTGCTGTGATCAGCAAGTCCGCATCGACTTCCGGCATCGAGACGAACTCCGGCCTGTCGGCAGGCCATACCTTCCAGGTCAGTCTGCTAGAACAGATCCTGCGGCCGATGCAGGCGGGGCAGCGATTGCGGGTACTCGATCTTGGCGAACCGCATGGGGCGACCGTGGATTTTTTCAGCGGTCATCCCGTGCGGCTGGCCATCGCCTCTGCCCTGCCAGACCTGGTCAGGCTCGACAAGGAACTCGACGATGCCGACCTGGAGCAATGCCTGGAGACGCTGCTCCCGGCATCCCTGGCTGAGGGATCACAGGTGGTGCTGGCCTGGGATGCCTTCAACTACCTGACGACACCCGTCCTCACCGCGCTCATGTCGCGCCTCGCCACGCTCCTGCCGCGGGGCGCGCTCATGCACGCACTGCTTGCCTACGGCGTCAGGGACGTGCCGGAAAGACCCGGTGCCCTGGTGATAGACTCCTGGCAGACCTTAAGGACGCTTCCCACGGGTAACATGGCCACCCGTCAATCGCCCGGCTACGCAACTGGGCAGCTGCAACGGATGATGCCGGACTTTCGTGTCATTCGCTCCACGCTGCTTCAGGGCGGCGTCCAGGAATTCCTGATCCGTCGTTGACCTCGACTGTACGCGCCGCAACGCTGAGCGGACGCCCTACCATTCAAAGCCCGAATAACGGGCCAGATCCTCCGGCGCGATCACGCCTTCATAGACCCGCCCGCGTATGTTCCAGGTGGGAAAGCTGCTGACACCGGCGCGCGTACATTCCGCGGCCGGCCGGCCATGCCGTCCGTCGGGTGAACACTCGACGTACGGCAGCTTCTCCGAGGCGCCGCGGAACAGCCGGTGCTGCTGCTGACAGGCGGGGCACCAGTAGGCGCCGTAGTAGCGCGCCCCGGACTCGTTCAGATGCACCGCCAGGCGCTCAAGACGTGGGTCTTCCGGTGGCGTGAACAGATCACTGTAATAGGCGTGCAGGGTGCCGAGCACCACCAGGGCCACCACCGCGCTGCTCAGGCCCCACTGAAGCCAGGGCATGCCCGGCGCGGATTCCGGGCGCCTGACGCTGAGCCACAGAAAGATGGCGGACATGGTGGCCAGGGAGGCCAGGCACCAGGGGCAGACGGCCTCGAGCTTGAGCAGTCCGATCAGGGTCAGGTAGACGCTGATGGCCAGTCCCACGAAGCTCAGGAACCAGAGCCGACGCCAGCGCTTGAGCCGGGGCGGGGACTGCCATGCGATGAGCGCCAGCAGGGCATACACGCCGAAGCCCCACAAGGACACCGGCAGGCCCAGCACCCTGGACCAGCGGCTCTGCTGCACCAGGTCGCAAGCTGAGCCTTCGGCGCACAAGGCGATTCCCGCGCCGCTCCAGGCCACGAGGGTGAGAAAGGCGGTGATGAGCATGCCCACGCCAGACAGGGCGACGATCATCCAGTCGGCTGACGGGCTTGCGGCAGCGGGAGTGGGGGCTGTCGCGGATCTGCGCGTTGTCTTTCGCTTGTGCTTCGCCATCGGGTGTTCGCTGACTAGGGGTGATGCCCGGAGGCTATCACCCGTGTCTGTCCCAGACAACGCGCGCACAACGGTGGAGCCTGGTTCAACTTAGGTCCCAGTTTACCGGGCTAGTGCCAGGAGATCAGGGCAGGTGGGGCTTTTCCAGGTAGTCATGGGACTGCATCTCCTGCAGCCGGCTGCGGGTGCGCTGGAATTCAAACTCGAGCCACTTGCCCCGGTACAGAAACTCCGGTGCGGCCTCGGCGGAGACGATGAGCTTGACGTTACGGTCGTAGAACTCGTCCACCAGGGCCATGAAACGCCGGGCCTGGTTTTCCATGGACTCGTCCATGACCGGGATGTCCGAGACCAGCACGGTATGGAACATGCGCGCGATCTCCACGTAGTCCAACTGGCTGCGCGGTCCGTCGCAGATATCCGGGAAGCGGAACCACACCACGCCATCGGCCAGGCGCTGCACCGGGATCTGCCGGCCCGCCACCTCCAGGCTGCCGCCGATGCTGCCCGGCTCCGGGGCCAGGGCACGGAAGGCCTCGGTGAGGCGTGTGACGGCGACCTCGTCCAGGGGCGCGTGGTAGATCTCCGCCTGCTCCAGGGAGCGCAGACGGTAGTCCACGGGGCTGTCCAGGTGGAACACCTCCAGGTGCTGCTTGATCAGCTCGATGGCGGGCAGGAACAGGTGCCGGTGCAGACCGTTCTTGTAGAGATCGTCGGGCGGGGTATTGGAGGTGGTCACCAGGGTCATGCCCTCGGCGAACATGCCCGCCAGCAGGCGGTGCAGCAGCATGGCGTCGGTGATGTCCGAGACGTAGAACTCGTCTAGGCACAGCACCCGGGCCTGGGCAAGGCGTTTGGCCACGATGTCGATGGGGTCGGCGGTCTGCTTGAGGGTCTTCAGTTCACCGTGCACCCGCTGCATGAAGCGGTGGAAATGCAGGCGCAGCTTGTTCTCGAAGGGCAGGGCGTCGAAGAAGGTGTCCACCAGGTAGGTCTTGCCCCGACCCACGCCCCCCCAGAGGTAGAAGCCCCGGACCGGCACCCTGGGACTGCGCCGGCCCAGCAGCCGGTCCATCAGTCCGGGCCGGGGGGCCGGGGCCATGAGCTGGTCCCGCACGCGCTGCAAACCCTGCATAGCCAGATCCTGGGCGGGATCCGGCTGGACGATCCTGCGCTCGACATCCTGCAGGTAGCGCTGATAGGGCATCTAGATGACCTAGAGGGCAATGATGGTGCGTCGCAGCATATCACACTCACCCGCTGACGGGATTCAGCGCAGTTTGACAGCCTATCGGATTGACCATGCTCTCCGCCCCACCTACAAGTGTGTATAGAGCCACAAGGATCATTGTCACCATGAATGCATCCGGAACGACCGCCTCTCTGTCAGGCCCTGAAAACCGATGAAGCGCCTGCGCCTTGCCATCGTCGGTTACGGCACCCTGGGCAAGGCCTGTGCCCGGGCCGTGCAGGAGGCCTCTGACCTGGAACTGGCAGGGGTGGTGCGACCCGAGGTCGGGGCAGGACTCCCGCTGGAGGGTCTGCCCGCCGAGACCCCTTGCGTGGACCACGTCAGCGGACTCACACGGGTGGACGCAGCCCTGGTCTGCGTGCCCAATGACCGGGTCGAGGGTGTGGCCCGGGAGCTGATCCAGCACCGGATGCCTCTCGTGGAATGCGCCACCCAGGAAGGCAGTACCCGGGATGCGTTCCTGACCGAGCTCGATCGGCAGGCCCAGCAGCACCGGGTGGCGGTTGTGGTCGGGGCCGGCTGGAGCGCCGGGGCCGTGCCCTGGATCGAACGACTGTTCACGCTCATGATCCCGAAAGGGGAGACGCGCATCACCCATCGCCCGGGCATACAGCTGCACCATACGGCGGCGGCCGCGGACATCCCCGGCGTGGTCGGGGCCCTGTGCACCGAACGCCATGACGACACCGGCCGCCCGCAGCGCTATCTCTACCTGCAGGTGGACAGGCACGCGGACTTCGACGCAGTGCGCGAGGCGGTCCTCTCCGACCCCTTGTTTCTGGCCGAGGAGACCCTGGTCTTCCAGGTGGATGACATCGCCACCCTGGAGGAGGAGGCCCACGGCCTCGTCATGGAGCGGCGCGCCACATCGGCCCGCGCCATTCACGACACCCTGCTGTTCGAGGCACGTCTGGACCCGGTCGCCTTCACGGCGCGCATCATGCTGGATGCCGCCCGCCAGCTTCCCGGCCTGCGTCCCGGCGCACACCGCTGGACACCATGATCCCCATCCAGGAGCTGCTCGCACGCATCCGTTGGGACAAGGCGTTCGGCGATGCCAGCTTTGTGCTCGGCTACTACGACCGGGTCGAGGAGCGGATCATCCGGGTGAACCTGCGCGACGTGCAGGTGGACCCCGAGAGCCATGCATTGCTGGACATCATCGACGCGGAGGGCGGGTTGCACACCGTACCCCTGCACAGGGTCAAGGAGGTCTACCGCAACGGCGAACTGATCTGGCATCGCAGCCACTGATCCCCTGCATGCACACGCTGTGACGCCCGGCACTGTGCCGCACCGGCACTCGGGCGGTATGCTTGGGCGACCACACACGACTTCCGGCACCGGGATCCTGGTCTCCATGAACGACAAGCACACCAAGGACATCTCCCTCTCCCTGGGCAGCGGCGGTGCCCGCGGCCTGGCCCACATAGGCGTGATCCGCTGGCTGGAGGAGAATGAGGGCTACAACATCAAGGCCATTGCAGGCTCCTCCATGGGCGCCCTGATCGGCGGCATCTACGCCGCCGGCAAGCTGGACATCTATGAGGAATGGGTCACCGCGCTCAGCAAGCGTGACGTGTTCATGCTGCTGGACTTTGCCTACAGCTGGTCAGGGCTGTTCAGCGGCGACCGCATCATGAACAAGCTGCGCGAAATGCTGGGCGAGGTGGACATCGAGGACCTGCCTATCGAGTTCACCGCCGTGGCCACGGACCTGGGCAACCGCCGCGAGGTGTGGCTCAACACCGGCTCCCTCTACGATGCGATCCGCGCCTCCATCGCCATCCCCACTGTCTTCACCCCCGTGCACCGTGACGGACGGGTCCTGGTGGACGGGGGCGTGGTCAACCCGGTACCCGTGGCACCCACCCTGAGCACGATCACCGACATCAACATCGCCGTCAGCCTGAGCGGCCGGGAAGAGGAAGGGCTGTTTGGAGACGGCGCCGAGATCCAGGCCTCGGACATGCCGAAGACCGCTGTCCAGAAGGCCATCGCAGACTTCATCGAGGGCATCCAGTCACGACTTGGGGTGAAAGAGAAGGAGCCCAGCGTGGGCATGTTCGACGTGCTGTCCGATTCCATCGAGATCATGGAGAACAGCATCGCCCGTTTCCGCCTGGCCGCCTACAACCCCGAGTACCTGATCGAGATCCCGGTCAACGCCTGCGGTGTGTTCGATTTCCACCGGGCCAAGGAGATGATCGAACTGGGCTACGAGCGGGCAGAGCGGGTGCTGGGGAAAATCTGATCAATGGACTGCTGAAAGTGAAAACCTGTTCTCTCGCGGAGGCGCGGAGACGCAGAGGAAAATTTCGTAACGCTTTTCCCAGCGCCCCTGCGCCTTTGCGAGAGCATCAATCCTGCCTCACGCCACCGAGGGCAGGCCTGCCAGGGCCATGGCGATCTCGGACTCGTCGTATTCCTGATCCACCAGCTTGCCGTCCAGGTAATCGCGATAGGCCTGCATGTCGAAGTGACCATGGCCGCACAGGTTGAACAGGATCGCGCGGCTCACACCTTCCTCCTTGCAGCGCAGGGCCTCGTCGATGGCCGCCTTCACGCCATGGTTGGCCTCGGGCGCCGGGATGATGCCTTCCGCCTTGGCGAACAGGATGCCCGCCTCGAAGCACTCGGTCTGCTGATAGGCGCGGGGCCGTACCAGGCCCAGATCGGTGATGTGCGACACCAGGGGCGCCATGCCGTGATAGCGCAGGCCACCGGCGTGAAAGCCGGGCGGCACATAGGTGGAGCCCAGGGTGTGCATCTTCACCAGTGGGGTGAGATGCGCGGTGTCGCCGAAGTCGTAGGCGTACTTGCCCCGGGTGAGAGTCGGGCAGGCGGAGGGCTCCACCGCCACCAGGTCGATCTTGCGGCCGCCGCGCAGCTGCTCGCCCAGGAAGGGGAAGGTGATGCCACCGAAGTTGCTGCCGCCGCCGGTGGGGGCGATGACGATGTCCGGGTAATCGTCGGCCAGGTCGAACTGCTTCATGGCCTCCAGACCGATCACCGTCTGGTGCAGCAGCACGTGGTTGAGCACGCTGCCCAGGGCGTACTTGGTGTCGTCACGCTGCACCGCGCGCTCAACGGCCTCGCTGATCGCGATGCCCAGGCTGCCGGTGCTGTCCGGGTGTTCCCTGAGCACGGCCCGGCCCGCCTCGGTCATGTCCGAGGGACTGGCGATGCACTTGGCGCCGAAGGTCTCCATGAAGGAACGCCGGTAGGGCTTCTGCTGGAAACTCACCTTGACCATGAAGACCTCGATCTCCAGGCCAAACAGGGAGCCCGCCAGTGCCAGGGACGAGCCCCACTGGCCGGCACCGGTCTCGGTGGTGATGCGTTTGACGCCTTCCTGCTTGTTGTAGAAGGCCTGGGCGATGGCGGTGTTGGGCTTGTGGGAACCGGCAGGACTGACGCCTTCGTACTTGTAATAGATGCGCGCCGGGGTATCGAGCATCTTCTCCAGACGACGGGCCCGGAACAGGGGAGAGGGCCGCCACTGGCGGTAGACTTCGCGCACCGGCTCCGGGATCTCGATCTCCCGCTCCTGGCTGACCTCCTGCTGGATCACGGCCATGGGGAAGAGCGGCGCCAGGTCGTCGGGACCCACGGGCTGGTGTGTGGCGGGATGCAGCACGGGCGGCGGCGGGGAAGGCAGGTCCGCCATGATGTTGTACCAGTGCCTGGGAATGTCCTTCTCGTCGAGGACGTATTTGACGGTATCGCTCATGGGGCTCACTCCTCCTCGTTGGGACTTATCACACACCTCACTGCAGATATCGGTTGGTAATCTCCGCCACTGTTCCGTCGGCGATCAGGGCATCCAGTGCGTCCTGGAGTTGGGCGATGAGCGCCGGGTCGGTGTCCTTGTGGCACGCATAGCCCATATACCCCTCACGCAGCACCAGCGCCGGTTCATAGAGTGCGGGGTCGATGCCCTCCTGGACCATCACCCAGTTGGCCACCCGCTCATTGTAGGCGGCGGCATCGAAACGTTCGCCCCGCAACATGCGAATCAGGATACGCGCGGAATCGGTGCGCACATAGGTGCCGCTGAAGCCTTCCTCCTGGAGCAACTGATCGCCGATGTCCTCTCGCACCACGCCGATGCGGTAGGGGGCCAGGGCGGCCACGTCAGCGACCTCCAGCCCGCGATCCCTCGGGGCAATGATGCTGATGCTGGCATCCATGATCGGCTCTACAAAAGTAAACAGCTCCCGGCGTGCATCGGTGACCGTGGTGGAGAACAGGCAGGTGCCCGGCTGATCCAGGGCCATGCGATAGCCCCGGGCCCAAGGCAGGAGCTGGATGTCCGCGACTGTCCTGTTGACGCCCAAGCGTTCCCATATCTTGACCAGGATATCCACCGCCACACCGGTGACCTGGCCATCCTGTGCATAGTTATAGGGGGCATACTCCTCGGTAATCCATACCAACTCGTCCAGGCTGCGGTGAGGGGTCTGGGACTGGGCCCCGGCGAGGCCCGAGGAGAACAGCAGACAGAAAGCGACCCATGTGTTGATCAGACGCGTAACGATTCGCTTGCGGGTGGGCATGAACGGATTCCCCTTGTGCTCAGACGTGGAGGATTATTTCTGCTTCAGGATGACCAGGGTGAGGTCATCGTAGAGTGTCTGGTTTCCGATGTGACGTTTCACGTCGTTGATGATGGCGTCCTTGATGAATTCCGCTGACTCGGCACGATGACTGGCGATCATCTCCATCAGTCGATCCTGTCCATAGAGGCGATGCTGCTCGTCGGCCGCCTCGGTGATGCCATCGGTGTAGAGCACCACCACATCCCCCTGGTGCAGATCCAGACTGATCTCACCCACGAAATGGGCCATCTCCTCCACCAGGCCGATGGGGAAGCCGAGTTCGTCGGTGTCCACCACCTCCATGTGTCCGTCATGGCGGGCGATAATGACCGTTTCATGCTGGCCGCTGATACGCAGGTGGCCCGCCACCGCAGGTAGTTCGGCTGCAGTTGCCATGGTGTAATCCAGCAGGGCAAGGGTCAGGTTCTTGCCGCAGCCCATGCGCTGCACGTTGTTGTAGATGGTGGTGTTGAGTACGTCCATGACGCGCACCATGTCCTTCTCACGGCTGGTGAGCAGGGTACGCACGGCGCTCTGGGTCATGAGCATCACCACGCCACTCTCGAGTCCGTGACCGGTCACGTCACCGATACCGATGCGCACGCCGTCCTCGTGACTGAGGATGTCGTAGTAATCGCCGCCCACCTCCTGAGCCGCCTCCATGTGGGTGGCGATGTCCAGGCCCTCGATGGCATCCAGCTCCGCCCGTGAGGGCAGCAGGATCTGCTGGATGCGACGGGAGACGTCCAACTCGGCGCCCAGGCGCATGTTCTCGTCCCGGGCCCGGTCACGCTGTTCCAGACCCTGCTGAAAGGCCTGCATGAGATTGTCCAGGCCGGTCACGATCTGGCCCAGTTCGTCCTTCTCGTGGCGCGGGAAGCTCGGCCGGGGCCAATGTCCGGGACGGGTAGGATCTATGCGCGTGATGGCGGTATGCAGACCGATCAGGGGGCGGGTGATCATGAAAAAGAAGATCAGTACCACCAGGGCGGAGATGATCACCGCCTTGGCCAGACCCACCACGAAGATCACCAGACCCCGCTCCACGAAGCGGGCGCCGATCTCGCCGGGGGCGAGCGTCACTTCCAGGGCACCCACGCTGGAGGCCGACGCCCCGCCAACGCTGTGACTCAGATTAACGGAGTAACGCGTGATGTCACCGAACAGGCGCTGCACCAGCGCACCCGGTTCAGCCAGGTCGTGACGCTGACGCTCTGCGATGACGCCTCCGAAATTATCCCGCAACACCACCTGTTCCATTTCCCGGTGGGCAAACAGACCGTCCACCACCTGACCCGCCAGTTCATCGTTGAACTGGAAAGCGGCCTCGGCGGCGGAGCCGCTGACCAGTTCCAGACTGCGATGGGTGTGTTCCTGGATCTCGGCGCGCATGGACTTCCAATCGGCGCCCAGCTCCACCATGCCGGCCAGCAGGCCCAGCACCGCCACGATGAGCAAGGTCACCGCAGCCTGGCGGAAGGTCAGACTGGCTGTGAAGGGGATGCCTCGCGTGGCATCAGTGCTCGCGCCGTCCGTCTGCCTCACGCGGGTATCCATGGGATCGATGATATGCGCGGCGTCAATCGAAATTCAGCTCAAGGGCGGGCATCAGTCGCTTCAGGTTGTTGAGCGACTTGCCCTGCCAGGCGATGGCATTGGAACCCTGAATGGCCAGACGGCAATCGTTGCGATTACGGGCAGTGATGACAAATTTTGACAGGGTGGCAATCCCGGAACTGTTGAGGAACTCCAGAGCGCTCAGATCGATGATCAGTGCCTCGCGGCCATCCAGGGCATTCTCCAGCAACTCGGAGATGGGGGCGTACTCCGACAGACCGCCCAGGCGCAGGGCGCCGCTCATGCGCACGGTGTTGCTGGTATCGTCCAGCTCGATCTTGTAACCCTCACCGGAAAAACAATGCATCAGGTCTTGCTCCATCAGATTTTTATGGTCACCTGGGTGGTGACGCGAAAGCCATGGGATACCAGGGGCTCGAATCTCCAGGCAAGTTCAGCCCCGTAGTCGTTGATCATGGTCAGGTAGCCGAGTCCCGCGCTGCCCTCCGAGACTGCGCCTTCCTCCAACTGCTGGATGTAGAGTTCGTTGGGATCCGAGTCGCGCAAACGCTCCACGAAGGCACGAAAGCTGTCCGCAGCCTCGCTGCCCGTGGCATTACCCTGCTGGAACACGATCTCCTCCGGGAACAGACACAACCGCATGGTGATGGGTTCCGGGAGCGATTCATCGTGGAACTTCATGGCATTTTCCAGAAGCTCATTGGCGATGAAGCTGACCGCCCCGCGGATCTCGCTCTGGCGGGCCCGGGTAGACGGGTCCGTCTCGTCCAGGGGAAAGAAGGTGGTGACGTAATCGCCCAGAAAATCGGCGGACAGGCCGTTGTTGCGCCAGCGCTGCTTGAGCGGAAGGGAACCGGGCCAGAACGAAAGATCGAGGGATTCCGTGTTACGGTCGTGTCGGATTTCCCTGATCTGCCCGTGATCCTGAATCATTGAGGTCCTCCCGTATTTTGTTGTTGTCGGCGGCATGCACGATCCGGTCGCGCCCCTGCTGCTTGGCCAGATAGAGACGGCGGTCTACTTCCGCCAGCAGGGTGCTGCGGTCGTCGTGGTCGGGGACCAGCGCGGCCAGGCCGATGCTGAGGGTCAGGCGGCCCAGGGGTGTGTCCTCATGGCCAAGGTCAAGATTCCGCAATGCATCCTGAATACCCTGTGCCACCCTCAAGGCACCGGTTTCGTCCGTGTTGGGGAGCAGAACCACGAATTCCTCGCCGCCATAACGGGCCACGAGGTCGCCTTCCCGGTGAAGCATGCCCTGGAACAGCTCAGCCAGGCGGCAGAGACACTCATCCCCTGCTTGGTGACCGTAGCGGTCGTTGTAGGGTTTGAAGTGGTCCACGTCACACATGAGCATCGCCAGGGGCTGACCCTGGCGTCGTGCCCGCGACCACTCGCGTTCCATGGCCTCGTCCAGCATGCGGCGGTTGGCCAGACCGGTGAGCGGGTCTTGGCGGGCGGAGGTCTCGGATTCGATGTAGCGCTGCAGCCAGTGCAGGTCGATCTGATCGGCATGCTCGGTGATGGTCTGCAGCACCACCTCCAGATCCCGGCTCTTCTGGGTAATGGTCGCCACCAGGTCGCGCAGCTGCTTCTCAATGGTCCGGCGTTCGCGCACCTCGTTCTGCAACTGGCGGTTGGCCGTCTCCAGCTGTTCCTCGATGGCGTCGCCATGCTCCACGGCGGTGGTCAGGGCGATCTCCAGGTCGTCGCGCTCCTGGCGCAGGCGGCTGACCATCTCATTGAGTTCGGTCAGGGTCTGCTCGATATCGAGGACCTGGATGTAGGGGGTACTGCCGGACATGGGACCGCCGGGGAACTAACTGAAACCCAGCAGGCGCTCAGCTCCCTGAGGCCAGCGGGTCCGGTGGGGAATAGGTCGGGATCCTTGGGTCATATAAAGGATTGTCCACGAGCCACACCCCGCACGCAAGCCGCGGGGGACGCTTGCCCGTCAAAAATCGGTCATACATTGACCATCGTCAGGGTCAAACCAGCCTCACATGTCCATCAACAACTTGACGATGATGGCCGCGATGATCGCCAGGGTGATGCGCTTGATCCACACAGCCCCGCGAGGCCCCAGGGTCATGTGGGCCGCCAGCCAGGCCCCGGCCATGCTGCCCACGGCCAGCACCAGGCCGTAGCCCCAGTGCACGTTGCCGGTGGCGACGAAGATGCCCAGGGCAGGGAGCATATAGATCAGCACCACCAGCACCTTGAGGATGTTCACCTGCACCAGGTCGATGCGCAGGATGCGGTAGAGCAGGACGATGAACAGGATGCCCACGGCCACCTGGATGAAGCCGCCGTAGAAGCCGATCACCGCCATGGCCAGGATCACCGGCCAGCGCAGATGGCTCTCGTCCAGGTACAGGGTCTCCCGGTGCACCGGCATGGGCAGCAGCATGAGCACCGAGGAGCCCACCATCACAAGGATCAGGATCCAGCGGAACAGGTCCTCGCCCACCAGGGTGGCCACCCAGGCCCCGACGATGGCCCCCAGCACGGCCGGCACCGAGAGCTTCAGACCCAGGCGCAGGTGACGGTGCCCGGCGCTGCGGTACTTCCAGGTGGCGGTGATATTCTGCAGCACGATGCCCACCCGGTTGGTGCCGTTGGCGGTGGTGCTGTCCAGGCCCATGAACATGAGCACCGGCAGGGTGAGCATGGAGCCGCCTGCGCTCATCACGTTGAGGAAACCCGACAGGGCCCCTGCCGCGAGCAGCAGCAATGCCTGTTCCAGGCTCATGTCAGACCGCGTACCGGCGGTAGCGCCAGACGCCGAACAGGGTCATGGCCAGGGCGGGTGCGGCGAAGGCCGCGGCGGTGGTGTTGTCGGGATGGAACACGGCGCCGCCGGCGATGCCCGCGAGCACGAGACGCAGCAGGATATCCGGGCCGCGCGCATAACCGAAGCTGCCCTGCAGGGCAAAGCTGATGGCCAGCGTTCCGATCAGCACCAGGACAAAGGCCGGCAGCTGGGCGAGACCCGGCGTGACCACCAGTTCCGGCCGGGTGAACACGGCACCCATCATGAGCATCAGCGGCATGCAGATCACCATGGCCACCATCATGGTGCGCACGAAGGGCGCTTCCGCGATGCGCGAGGTGACGGCTGCGGTCACCGAGGTGGGCGGTGAGAGTTCGCCGAACACCGCCACCATGAAGGCGAAGAAGTGCACCACCCAGGGGTCGACCCCGGCGCGAATCATGAACGGCGAGACCACGATGGCGATGATGATGTAGGTGGGCGCCACGGGCAGGCCCATGCCGATGATGTAGCCGAAGCCGAAGCCCACCAGCACCATCAGCGCCAGGTTGATGCCGGCGCCTTCCATGAGCAGGATGCCCACCTTGGTGGGGACGCCGGTGATGGTGAAGGTGGCGGTGAGGATGCCCAGGGTGGCCAGCAGGATGGTCAGCTCCGCCGTGATGCTGGCATAGGATTCGATCATGCGCAGCAGGGGGCGCGTGAACCAGGTGAAGGAATACTTCCGGCCCTTGATGCTGCGCACGATAAACGCGAGCGCCAGGAAAATAAACAGGTAGCTGAACACCGTCTGGGCCGCGGCCATGGCGGGCCGACGCTCGACCCCCATGAAATAGATCAGGCCTGCGACGGCGATGAAATAGGCGGCGATGTTGGCCCAGTCCATGAAATTCATGGGCTCGGCCCTGGGCGATACGGCACGCTTGTAATACCCGACAGTTGCATAAATCCGGCACGGTTTTACAAGAAAACGGCTTATATACGGTACGACCTGCCTGTTGCACGGCTGTTGCTGGACCTCACCAAATGTGAAGTCCAGAAAACGGCCTAAATCGGTGCGAGAAGATGGCTTGCACGCATAAAAAAACGGTCTCGAAGTTGGTAGAATTGGTGGCACCACACCGTCCAACAAAACCAACGGAGACCGTCTGGATGAAGTGTAGCAGAGCCGCCGTTCATCGCAAGACCCATCGCATTCCCGATATCCGGTTC
>NZ_KB898937.1 GCF_000377945.1 Thioalkalivibrio sulfidiphilus | reverse complement strand
CAGTTCGTGGGTGGTGGTTACGTGACCGTGATGGTGCGCGGTGAGACGGGTGCGGTGAACGCCGCCGTGCGTGCTGGCGCCGATGCCTGTGAGCGCGTGGGTGACGGCCTGGTGGCTGCTCACATCATCGCCCGCGTGCATTCCGAAGTGGAAAGCATCCTGCCCACCAGCCCCAGCGACAGCGGTGCTGACGGCCGCGACGCAGCGGTCTCCCTGGGCTGAGGAAGGGTCTGATGTCCGATCCGCGTATCATCGGATACCTCGGGCGGGCGATCACCCACGAGTTTTCGGCTGCCCAGCAGTATCTGGCCCAGTCGAGGCTGGTGGCCCTGTGGGGGATGGAGGCGCAGAGCGCCGACTTCCGCAAGGACGCCCACGAGGAAATGGGACATGCGGATCTGCTGATTGCCCGCATGCTGCACCATGGAAGCGTGCCCGGCGGCAGCCAGCTGGCGCCGGTGCGCGTGGGCCGTTCCCTGGCGGATCTGCTGATGCAGAACCGGGCCATGGAGCTAGATGCGATCAGGCTCTACGAAGAGGCCATGATCTACTGCCAGCGCCGACGCGCCATGGAGGATGCGCAGTTGTTCGAGCACATCCTCAATGACGAGATCGCCCACGTGCGGGAGATCGACGCCAAGATGGCCGAGCTGATGGGCCGGGGTCAGGCCAGTGGCTGATACCGACCTGGTGGTACCGGAAGGCTGGGACCCGGGCAGGGGCAAGGCGGCCGCCCTGAACAAGCGCTACAACTTTGAGCGCTACGGGCAGACCCGGGACTTTCTCGACCGGGTCGCCGAACTGTCGGAGTCGGATGGCTACCATCCGAACATCAGTTTCGGCACCACGTATGTGAACATCACCATCGATGCTCGCGACGGCGAGCGCCTCGGCGAAGCGGATGTCGCCTTCGCGCTGGAGATCGACCGGCTTTACGTGGACAAGGGCTGACAAACGGGGAGCGCGGCGTGTCGTCAAAGGTCATTGCGGTGATCAACCAGAAGGGTGGAACCGGCAAGACCACCCTGACCATGAATCTCGCGGCGGGCCTTGCGCGTCGCGGCCGTGCCCTGGTGGTGGATGCCGACCCGCAGGGTTCCGCGGGACACTGGGTGCGCATGTCCAGTGATGAACGCCCGTTTCCCACCTCCGTGATCTCCGTGGCCGGCCCTCTGAACCGTGAGGTCGAACGTTTCCGCAGGGACTACGAGTACGTCATCGTGGACTGCCCGCCCACCCTGGAAGGGGCCTCTGCGGGCGCGGCTATGTCGGTGGCCGATACGGTGCTGATCCCGGTGTTACCGTCTCCGGTGGATCTGTGGGGCAGCGTGCGCATGTCCAGGGGACTGGAAGATGCGCGCCTGCGTAATCCTGATCTCAAGGCCTTCATCGTGGTCAACCAGGTGGAGGTTCGCAACGCGCTGTCCCGGGCCATGCGCCATGCGCTCATGGAGATCGATATCCCGGCGCTGGACAGCAGTCTGAAACGCCGAGCCATCTACCGCCGCGCCGCGCTGGAGGGCTGCTCCGTGTATGACCTGGGCAAGCCGGGCGAGCCGGCGGCCGCCGAAGTGGAAGCCATCATCCAAGAGGTGTTCGAATCATGAGCGACATTCAGAGCAAGCTGGCCGCCGGTATCCGCGAGGCCAAGAAACAGCAGGACGAGCCCCAGGCCGCCAAGGCCGAGACCGCCAAGACACCGGCCCCTAAGGCCCCTGTCGCCAAGGCGCCGGCCAAGGCCGCCCCGGCACGCAAGCCCGCCGCCAAGCCTGCCGTAGCCCAGACCGAGAAGGCCACCGGGGACGATCCCTGGGGCAACCTGCACCCGGAGCGGGTCTGGCCCGACTGAACCTACCCGAGCCTCGCAACGGCGCGAGGCGCGCTTGGGGAGTTGATCCCCGGGAGACGTTGTTGTGATGCAAGACGAACTGCGCGACTACCTGATCAAGGACGAGCCCTACTACCGTCCCGTGGCGGACGAGATCGAGCTCTATGAGGCGGCCTATTCGGTACGCATGCCCATGATGCTCAAGGGCCCCACCGGCTGCGGCAAGACCCGCTTCGTGGAGTACATGGCCTGGAAGCTCAACAAGCCCCTGATCACCGTCGCCTGTAACGAGGACATGACCGCCTCCGACCTGGTGGGCCGCTTCCTGCTGGATGCCAACGGTACCCGCTGGCAGGACGGCCCCCTGGCCATGGCCGCACGTCACGGCGCCATCTGCTACCTGGACGAGGTGGTGGAGGCGCGCCAGGACACCACCGTGGTGATCCACCCGCTGACCGACAACCGCCGCGTGCTGCCCCTGGAGCGCAAGGGCGAGCTGATCCAGGCCCATCCCGATTTTCAGGTGGTGATCTCCTACAACCCGGGCTACCAGAGCCTGATGAAGGACCTCAAGCAGTCCACCAAGCAGCGCTTCGGCGCCCTGGACTTCAACTACCCGGCCCACGACCTGGAGTCCGAGATCGTCGCCCACGAGACCGGCGTGAGCCTGGACGTGGCCAGCAAGCTGGTGAGCGTCGCCGAGCGTGCCCGCAACCTCAAGGGTCACGGCCTGGACGAAGGCATCTCCACCCGCATGCTGGTGTACGCCGGTTCCCTGATCCACAAGGGCGTGGCCCCCCTGGCCGCCTGCCGCATGGCCCTGGTGCGTCCCATCACCGACGATCCGGACATGCGCGACGCCCTGGACGCGGCCGTCACCACCTTCTTCTGATGGCGCTGCCGCGTCACGCGGCAGCCCGTGTCCCGCCATGAGCATCCATCTGGAAGACTACCGGGAGATCCTCGATGATCTCGGCCCCCATGCGGCCGAGGTCATGGAGTCTGCCTGGCAGGAGGCCACCCGGGCCTTCAGCAGCCATGGGCTCAAGGCCTACTACCTGGAAGGTGCCCGCGCCCTGCATTCCCTGGGTCGCGGTACCGAGCTGGTGGTGGCCTTCATCCAGGAGGCGCCGGGGCTGGCCCAGGAGCTGGGCGAGGACTCGGTCCAGGAACTGCTGAGCGCGACCACCAAGCTGTTCTCCAAGACCAGTGGCGCGGTCATCACCCTGATGGTCTCCACGGTCAACGTCGCCGCACGGCGCCTGGGCGACCAGTCCCTGTTCAGCGGCTACCTGCGCCTGCTGGATCACCTGGTGGGACAGGCCCCTCGGGGCGTGCGCCCCATGCTGGAACACCTGGACGAGCTGCTCACCCATCTGACCCTGGGCGGCCTGCGCCGCTGGGCCATGTGGGGCGCCCAGGCCCACAAGACCGATCTCGAGGCCCAGGTGGCCTATTTCTCCCTGGAATCGCCGGAATCGAAATCGGTGTTCCAGAAGGAGCGGCGCGGCACCCTGTTCATCGACGTGCAGCGGCGCATCAACATGTACCTGCGCGCCCTCTGGGCCCGGGACTTCTTCATGCGTCCCACCTCCGGCGACTTCGAGTCCCGTGAGGGCTACCGGCCCTACATCGAGGGCTACACCCTCTTCCTGCCCGACGCCTACGACGACGAGGCCGGCCTCACCGGCCTAGACCTGTACAGGGCCGCCGCCGCCCATGCCGCCGCGCACATGGTCTACACCCGGGAGATGCTGCCCGAGGCCAAACCCAAGGGCGTGCCCGGTGCCCTGGTGGGGCTAATCGAGGACGCCCGGGTGGAGGCCCTGGCCATGGCCGCCTTCCCCGGCCTGCGCCAGATCTGGCAGCCTCTGCACACGGTCACGCCCGAGGCGGGCGATGCCCCCGCCGTGCTGCTGGCGCGTGCCGCGCGTGCCCTGATCGAGCCGGAGTACCAGGACAGCAATGCCTTCGTGGCGCGGGTGCGGGCCGCCTTCGCCGAGCGCATGGACAACCTGGAGCAGCCGCAGTTGGCCTGGGAGCTGGGCCAGGAGCTGGCCAAGCACTTCCCCCTGCTGGGCGGGTTCAACGCCTCGAAGGACCTGCCGGACATCACCTACCGGGACGACAACCGCTACATCTGGGCCTTCGGCCGCGAGGAAGAGGAGCCGGAGCACGTGCGCCTGGGGGATGCCCGTCAGGTGCGCAAGTACGTCAGTCTCATGGAGATGCTCAATACCTTGGATGTCCCCTTTGCCGGTGACGACGCCCAGGAGATCTGGGTGCTGGCCACGGAGTTCTTCCGCGACGAGGAAGAGACCAGCATCAACGAGCAGGAGGGCAAGGCCCCCATCTCCCTGCCGTTCCATTACCACGAGTGGGACTACCAAATGCAGCTGGAGCGCCCGCATTGGTGCACCCTGCTGGAGCGCAGGCCTTCCAGCGGTGATCTGTCCGTGCTGGAGGGGCTGGCAGAGAAGCACCGCCCGCTGATCGCGCGCATCAAGTACCTGATCGAGGCCATGCAGCCCCAGGGCGTGCAGCGCATGCGCAAGCAGCCCGACGGCGACGAGCTGGACGTGAACGCCCTGGTGCATGCCATGGTGGACCAGCGCATGGGCCAGCAGCCGGACCCGCGGGTATTCATCCGCAACATCCGCAAGGTGCGCGACCTGTCCGTGCTGCTGCTCATAGACCTGTCCGAGTCCACCAACGAGCTGGTGCGGGGCACTGAGACTAGCGTGCTGGACCTGGCCCGGGAGTCCACCGCCCTGCTGGCCGGGGCGCTGTCCAAGATCGGCGACCCGTTCGCCATCCATGGCTTTGATTCCGACGGCCGCCACGACGTGGAGTATTTCCGCTTCAAGGATTTCGACGCCCCCTACGACGACAAGGTCAAGGCGCGGCTGGCGGGCATGACGGGACAGATGTCTACGCGTATGGGCACGGCCATCCGGCACGCGGGCGAGATCCTCAAGCGCCAGCCCAGTCACAAGAAGCTGCTGCTGATCCTCACCGACGGCGAGCCCGCGGACACCGACGTGCGCGATCCCCAGTACCTGCGCTACGACGCCAAGCGCGCCGTGGAGGAGGTGGCCAAACACGGGGTGTTCAGCTTCTGCATCAGCCTGGACCCCAACGCCGACGAGTACGTGGAGCGCATCTTTGGCCCGCGCAACTACGCGGTGATCGACAATGTGGAGCGCCTGCCGGATCGTCTGCCCATGCTTTACGCAGGGCTGACTCGATAGGCTAGCCCGCATGTCTCACCACCGTTCGTAGCGAGGGCGTCGAGATGCCGCTGTGACGGGGCGCGCGGAGCGCAAGACGGCGCCGGCGTAGCCGATACTACGTCAAGCCGGCTGAAGTGAGCACGCCCCGTCACAGCGAGCAGATCGGCGGCCGCAGTAGAAGGGTGGTGAGATATGCGGGCTAGTGACCGGCCATGACAGTGATCATCGGCGGGCATAGAATGATCTGCCCCTGGACCGCGCGATGGGTCGGGGGCTTGAATGAACATACTTTCAGTGGAGCGTAGCGCGGTGAACAAGGCCTCGACCCCATCCCGTCCCCGGATCAGCGGGACCCGTTTCATCGACCCCACCGCCAGTGGCGAGGGTCGGCTGAGCCTGAGTGCCTCATTCCGGGGCCATGCCCACGCGGTCACCGGCGCTCCCCGCGGCGACCTGGACGCCGGCATCGACACCCCGCCGGGTGAGACCTGCGTGGTGTGCGCCCCGGCCACCATGCGCCTGGCCGAGGAACTGTTCGAGCGCTGGAACGACGCCCTGAAGACCGGCGACCCGGACAAGGTCACCGCCTGCTACGCCGAGGACGCGGTGTTGCTGCCCACGGTCTCCAACGTGCCGCGCACCAACCATGCCGAGATCCGCGATTACTTCGTGCACTTCCTGGCGAAGAAGCCCCAGGGCACCATCAACCAGCGCAACGTGAAGTTCGGCTGCAATAAGATCACCGATGCGGGCATCTACACCTTCCGCGTGGTGGACGGCGATCAGGTGATGGAAGTCCCCGCCCGCTACACCTTCGTGTACGAGAACCGCAACGGCAAGTGGCTGATCGTGCACCACCATTCCTCCAAGATGCCTGCCTGAGATGACCCCGCCGGCCCCACGAGGGGCCGGTAAGCTGCGGACGGTTTCTGCCCGTGCCGGGCCAGTGCCGGGCCAGTTATGGGCGATTACCCGCATGGGCCGATTGCGGTTATGCTGTCCGAAGCCGAATCCCCGACCGTGGAGTCCGATCCGTGTCCCGAGGCACCCTGTTCATCGTTTCCGCCCCCTCCGGCGCCGGCAAGACCAGCCTCGTCTCCAGACTGCTGGAGGCCCGTGAGGACCTGGTGGTGTCGGTCTCCCACACCACCCGGGCGCCCCGGCCCGGCGAGGAGGACGGCCGGCATTACCACTTCACCAATGCCGAGCGTTTCCTGGCCATGATCGAGGACGGTGCCTTCCTGGAGCATGCCCGGGTGTTCGACCACTACTACGGCACCTCCCGGGAGGCGGTGGAGCGGGAGCTGGGCCGGGGACTGGACGTGATCCTGGAGATCGACTGGCAGGGGGCCCAGCAGGTGCGCAAGCTCATGCCCGGCTGCCAGTCCATCTTCATCGTACCACCCTCGCGCCAGGCCCTGGAGGAGCGCTTGCGCCGTCGTGGCCAGGACAGTGACGCGGTGATCGAACGGCGCTTGCGGGAGGCGGTCAAAGAAATAGAACACCACGTGGAATACGACTTCCTGGTGGTGAATGACGACTTCGATCAGGCCTTCGCCGACCTGCAGGCGATCTTCACTGCGAATCGCCTGCGGCTGCGCCACCAGCTGGATCGCAAGCGCCGTCTGCTGGAAGACCTGCTGGCGTCCGGGCCTTCCAGGCCCTAGAATGACCAGTTCGACCGAATTCTTTGTGGAGTAAGCAATTCCATGGCACGCATTACCGTAGAAGACTGCCTGACCAACATGGACAACCGCTTCCAGCTGGTGCTGGTGGCCGCCAAGCGCGCCCGCCAGTTGTCCATGGGTCACCAGCCCCGCGTGGCTGAAGAGAACGACAAGCCCACCGTAATCGCCCTGCGCGAGATCGCCGACGGCCTCGTGGGCCGTGAGGTGCTGGACGAGGTGGTGGCCGAGGAGCACGCCGCGGTCTCCTCCCGGATCAGCGAGGACGAGGTGCGCGCGGAGCTCTGATCCATGCCGCGCACCGTCACCCATGGTGGAAACCGCTACAACCGTCCCCACCACAGGGATCGCATCCAAGGACAACACGCGATTCCTGGCCAGTGACCTGTGCGCGTACCTGGACAGCTACCTGGAACCGCAACAGGTCAGTGAGGTCTACAAGGCCTACCTGTTCGGCGCCGAGGCCCACGAGGGCCAGACCCGCCTCTCCGGCGAGCCCTACATCTACCATCCGCTGGCCGTGGCCAAGACCATGGCCGAGATGCGGATGGACCACAAGTCCATCATCGCCGCCATCCTCCATGACGTCATGGAGGACACCCATATCAGCAAGGAACGCATCATCTCCGAGTTCGGCGAGGATGTGGCCGAGCTGGTGGACGGGGTCTCCAAGCTCACCCACCTGAAGTTCCGCTCCAAGGCCGAGGCCCAGGCGGAGAACTTCCGCAAGATGATGCTCGCCATCACCAAGGATCTGCGCGTGATCCTGGTGAAGCTGGCCGACCGCCTGCACAACATGCGCACCCTGGGCGTCATGCGCCCAGACAAGCGTCGGCGCATCGCCCGCGAGACCCTTGAGATCTATGCCCCCATCGCCCAGCGCCTGGGCATGAACGCCATCCGCCGTGAACTGGAGCAGCTCGGTTTCGAGGCCATGTACCCGAACCGGGCCAAGGTGTTGCAGGACGCGGTCAATCGGGCCCGGGGCAATCGCAAGGAGGTGATGCAGAAGATCGAGACGGCCATCTGCAGCCGCATGGAAGACGCGCACATCGAGGCGCGCATCATCGGGCGTGAGAAGAACCTCTACAGCATCTACCGTAAGATGAAGCAGAAGCGCCTGACATTTGCGGAGGTGTTCGATGTGTACGCGGTGCGCATCATCGTGGCCGACGTGGACACCTGTTACCGGGCGCTCGGCGTGGTGCACAACCTCTACAAGCCGGTGCCAGGGCGCTTCAAGGACTACATCGCCATCCCCAAGGCCAACGGTTACCAGTCCCTGCACACGGTGCTGTTCGGCCCCCACGGCATCCCCATCGAGATCCAGATCCGCACCGAGGAGATGGACCAGGTGGCCGAGAGCGGCATCGCCGCCCACTGGCTGTACAAGGCCGGCGACCGGCATTCCGCCAGCGCCCAGGCCCGCGCCCGGGAGTGGCTCAAGGGCGTGCTGGAGATCCAGCAGAGCGCCGGCAACTCCATCGAGTTCCTGGAAAACGTCAAGGTGGATCTCTTCCCCGAGGAGGTCTACATCTTCACCCCCAAGGGCGAGATCATGGAGCTGCCCAAGGGGGCGACCGCCGTGGACTTCGCTTATGCGGTGCACTCCGACGTGGGCAACACCTGCGTGGCGGTGAAGATCGACCGGCGCCTGGCGCCCCTGTCCACCCAGCTGTTCAGCGGCCAGACCGTGGAGATCATCACCGCCCCCGGCGCCCGGCCCAACCCTGCCTGGCTGTCCTTCGTAGTCACCGGCAAGGCCCGCACCAGCATTCGTCATTATCTGAAGAACCTGCAGGAGGACGAGGCCGCCAACCTGGGCCGTCGCCTGCTGGACAAGGCGCTCGCCGGCTACGGCATGTCCCTGGATCAGGTGGCGCCGGAGCGGCTGCAGGCCCTGCTGGCCGACCTGCAGCTCAAGGATCTGGACGCCCTGCTGGCAGACATCGGCCTCGGCAACCGCATGGCCGCCCTGGTGGCCCGGCGTCTGGGTGGCGCCGAGGAGGAGCCGGCGGATCAGGCCACCCCGAACCGCCCGCTGGCGGTCAAGGGTACCGAGGGCATGGTGCTGTCGTTCGCCCGCTGCTGCTATCCGATCCCCGGTGATCCCATCGTCGGTGTGATGAGCGCCGGCCGCGGCCTGGTGGTGCACCGCGAGGGTTGCCGCAATGTGGCCGAGTTCCGCGACAAGCCGGACAAGTGGATCCCCGTGGAGTGGTCGCCGGAGCCGGGACTGGAATATCCCGCCGCCATCCGCGTGCAGACCGCTAACCAGCGCGGCGTGCTGGCGAGCCTCGCCGCCGTGATCGCCGACATGGGCTCGAACATCGAGAACGTCTCCTTCGACGAGCGCGATGGCTCCTCCACCACCATCACCTTCACCCTCTCCACCCAGGGTCGCCGTCACCTGGCCGGCATGATGCGCCGCATCCGGCGCCTGCCCCAGGTGATGAAGATCCAGCGCGCGCGTGGTTGATTTTTGATGGACAGGATGGACAGGATTTTTCAGGATTCACAGGATTAAGACATCTGAAGAAAAACATCAGACAGGATTAACAAGATTTACATGATTCAAAGAAGAGTGCCTTTAATCCTGTAAATCATGTTAATCGTGTCTAAGCTCTTCTTCTTTTCGCATTGTCTTTCATCCTGTAAATCCTGAAAAATCCTGTTAATCCTGTCCATTCCATTCGCATTTCGAGAAAAAACAAGGAGCCACCAATGCCCCGCGAGATCATCCGCACCGACAAGGCCCCCCAGGCCATCGGCACCTACTCCCAGGCCGTGAAGGTGGGCAGCACCGTCTACCTGTCCGGGCAGATCCCGCTGGACCCCGCCACCATGGACCTGGTGGACGGCCCCATGGAGGCGCAGATCCGCCGGGTGTTCGACAACCTCCAGGCGGTGGCCGAGGCGGCCGGTGGTAGCCTCGCGGACGTGGCCAAGCTCAACATCTTCCTCACCGACCTCGCCCACTTTGCCCTGGTCAACCAGGTCATGGCCGAATACTTCAGCGAACCCTATCCGGCCCGCGCCGCCATCGGCGTGGCCAGCCTGCCCAAGGGTGCGCAGGTGGAAATGGACGCCGTCCTTGAACTTTAAAGGCATGGACAGGATGAACAGGATTTTTCAGGATTGAACGATCAGCATGTAGGACTGGACAGGATTGACATGATTGACCGGATTAAAGGCCTTGAAGAAAAAATCCTGTAAATCATGTCAATCCTGTCAAAATTTCTTTCGCCCTTATCCTGTTCATCCTGTCCATAGGTTTTCCCGGTAAGGACACCGAACCAATGACCGAACCCGTCACCGTCCTCAAGGGCGTCGGCCCCAAGCTGGCCGAGAAGCTCGCCAAGATCGGCATCCGCACGGTGACGGACCTGCTGTTCCACCTGCCCCTGCGTTACCAGGATCGCACCCGGGTCATGCCCATGGGCAGCCTGCGTCCGGGTGACGAGGGCGTGGTGGAAGGGGTCGTGGATCACTCGGAAGTGGTGTTCCGCGGCCGGCGCATGCTGCTGGTGCGCCTCAGCGACGGCACCGGTTCCATCACCCTGCGCTTCTTTCATTTTTCAGCCGCCCAGCAGCAGAACCTGGTCCGGGGCCTGCGCTTGCGTTGCTTCGGCGAGGCGCGGCGTGGGCAGGCGGGTCTCGAGATCGTTCACCCCGAGTACCGGGCGGTGCTGGACGAAACCGCCAGCGTGGATGACACCCTCACACCCATCTATCCCACCACCGAGGGTCTGCATCAACTGAGCCTGCGCCGCCTCACCGATGAGGCCCTGGCGCGTCTGGACAGGCTGCCGGACTGGCTGCCGCCGGGTGTGCTCAATGGCGCAGGTCTACCGGACCTGGAGACCGCGCTTCGCACCGTGCATCGTCCGCCGCCGGATGTGCCGGTCGCCGCGCTCCTCGACGGACGGCATCCCTCCCAGCGCCGCCTTGCCTTCGAGGAACTGGTGGCCCATCACCTGAGCCTGGCCCGACTGCGCGCACGCACCACGGACGAGCCGGCCCCTCCAATCAAGGTCAAAGGCGAACTGTTCGCGCAACTGCAGGCACGGCTGCCCTTCGCCCTCACCGGCGCCCAGCAGCGGGTGATCGCGGAACTGAGCACCGACATGGCGCGCCCTCATCCCATGCTGCGCCTGGTGCAGGGCGACGTGGGCGCCGGCAAGACCCTGGTGGCCGTGGCCGCCTGTCTGCACGCGGTGGAGGCCGGTTACCAGGCGGCGGTCATGGCGCCCACGGAGATCCTGGCGGAACAGCACTTCCGCAACTTCAGCGACCTGCTGGCCCCCCTGGGCATCAGCGTGGCGTGGCTGTCCGGCAAGCTCACCGCAAGGGCCCGCCGGGAGGCGCTTGCCGAAGTGGCCGAGGGTCGCGCCCGGGTGGCCGTGGGCACCCACGCCCTGTTCCAGGAGGACGTAGGCTTCGACGACCTGGCCCTGGTGGTGATCGACGAGCAGCACCGCTTCGGCGTGCACCAGCGCATGGCCCTGCGTGAGAAGGGCAACAGGGACGGACGCCTGCCCCACCAGCTCATCATGACCGCCACGCCCATCCCGCGCACCCTCGCCATGACCGCCTACGCGGACCTGGATTACTCGGTGATCGACGAGCTGCCTCCGGGTCGCACGCCCATCAAGACCGTGGCGGTGAACGACAAGCGCCGCCACGAAGTGGTGGAGCGCATCAGTGCCGCCGTGGCCGAGGGTCGTCAGGCCTACTGGGTGTGCACCCTGATCGAGGAGTCCGAGGCCCTGCAGGCCCAGGCGGCGGAGGACACCTTCGCGCAGCTCACCGAGGCGCTGCCCCACGTGAACGTGGGCCTGGTGCACGGGCGCATGAAGCCCAGGGACAAGGAATCGGTGATGGCCCGCTTCAAGGCCGGGGAGATCCATCTGCTGGTGGCCACCACGGTGATCGAGGTGGGCGTGGACGTGCCCAATGCCTCGCTGATGATCATCGAGAACGCCGAGCGCCTGGGCCTTGCCCAGCTGCACCAGTTACGCGGCCGGGTGGGGCGGGGCACGGCGGAGAGTTCCTGCGTGCTGCTCTACCGTCCGCCGCTCTCCGATACTGCCCGCAAGCGCCTGGACGCCCTGCGCGCCAGCACCGACGGTTTCGAGATCGCGCGCATCGACTTGGAATTGCGTGGTCCCGGCGAGGTGCTCGGCACGCGCCAGACCGGCGACATGCAGTTTCGCATTGCCGACCTGCTGCGCGACCAGGATCTGCTGGATACGGTGAAAGACGCCGCCGGCCGGTTGATGCAGTCCCATCCGGAGAACGTGGAGCCGCTCATCGCGCGCTGGCTGAGCGGCGCGGAGGAGTATGGGAGGGTGGGATGAAGTGTGAAGGGGGAAGTTGGAAGTGGGAAGGGGAGTTGGGAAGTGTGAATTGGGAAGTGGGAAATCAAGTGCGAAGTGTGAATTTTGAAGTGAGAAGTAAAGGCCCCCAATCTTTCTTGACTCCCTCTCTCTCAGGGAGAGGGTTGCGGTGAGAGAGTGCTTGCCTTCCTGAACCGGGTGCTGGCATACCTTCCATGGCCGCTACTGCGCCTGGCTGCCATCATCACCGTGGTGTTGGTGACGGGACTCGCGGGGCTTGAGTCGGGGCTACGCACGGCGGGCGGGCTGCTGATCCTGCTTGCCGTGATCCAGCTCCTGAGGCGCTATGCCGGCAATGCGTCCAGTTGCGAGGTGTCAGGGCAGTTGCCGGTGGGGCCGGCGTTGTTTTTGTTGATGGTGCAGATCGGCCTGGGAATCCTCTTGTTGGTCAGGCCCGGGTGGATCATGGCCGTGTTGGGGGTGTAACCGGGAAAAGAACCATGACACACGGTCATGGTGTTTCTAGCCCGAACATTTCATAAATTGCACGCGCCCTCGCTTGTCTCTTGACCGCACAGGGGATTTTTACGGACTCCATCCCTGGAGTCCGCCCTTCGGGCCAGCCTTCGGCTGTTCAAATCCGCTCCCGGCGGATTTGTCTCAGTCGGCCGTATAGCCCGATACGGCGCTCCCTCGGAAAATCCCCTGTGCGGCCAATATCCTGCGCGATCATCGCGCGAATTTATGAAATGTTCGGGCTAGGCTTGGATTGTCTCCTTCCAGGATAACGATCCCGTAGGTCGGCCTTCAGGCCGACCTACGGGAATCAGCCGGGTTCAGCGTCTTGAGTGACGCCAATGATGCACGCGGCCAGACGCGCTTCCAACTTGCCCGCCAGCGGGACGTCGCTGAACGCGGCCTCCAGGGTGGCGGCGTCCAGGGCATCCTCGGCCTGCAGGTCATGGCGGATATCCTTGAGCAGCAGGGGCCGGGCCCGTTTGCGCTCGGCCAGTCGCCGATACCAGACAGGCCGGATCAGGTCCAGCCAGCGCTCCGCCAGGGCGTCCCAGTCGGGCGCCTGCCCGGGGTCCGGGGCACGCAGGGTCACCAGCAGGGCGTTCACCACCCGGCGCATCTGCGGGTCACGGCTGTGCCGGGCATGGGCCTCCAGCACCTTTTGCATCTCCTCCAGGGCGCAACGCTTGCGTCTCGGCAGGGTCTCCCGCTCGGCATGGTGCAGGTCTTGGAAGAAGGCGCCGAGCTGCGCTTGGACGGTCTCGTCCAGGGGCAGGTTATCGGCAGCGGACCCGAGCAGTCGTCGCAGATGGCCGGAGATGCGATGCAAATCCGTGTCCACCAGGGGTCTGGCTCGGCCCGCGCGCCGACGCAGCAGGATCCACTTGGGCGCACGGTCTCCGTCGCCGGCGAGGCAGAAAAAGGCAAAGGGCTCCACCGCATGCACGGCTGCGATGCGGGTCTGTGCCGTGGCTTTCCGCCCACGAAGCTCGTCGCGCACGGTCTCGGAGACCAGGGCCTTGGGGCCTTCCAACAGGTCACGTACCGGCTGGAAGGCGTCGCGGATGCCGTCCCAGGGATCTGCGTCGGCCTGTTCCTCGAACTCCCGGATCAATTCCTCGGTACGCACCGCACCATGGCCCTTGCCCAGCATCTCCTCGGGCAGGGGCAGGTTGGAGCCCAGCAGGTTCTCCACCGTTTCGAATCGCTCGATGAAGCGTTCATCGGAACTCAGGGCGAAGCTGGGGGCATCGTCGGGCCACCAGGCGTCGATGGCCTCGTGGGGGCTGTCCATGCGATCCACGCGGCCCACGCGCTGCTCGGCGATGCGCACCACGCTCGGCATGTCCAGGTGCACGATGGTGCTGGCCTGTTGCAGGTTCACGCCTTCGGAGAGGCTGTCGGAGCACAGGGCCACCACCCGCTGATGGGCGGAGCCGGGGCGCAGCACCTCGGCGATCTCGCGCCGGTCGGAGCCGCTGTCGCCGGTGGCCAGCAGCACGCGGGCGTCGCTCTCCTGTGTCAGCAGGCTGCGAATCAGCGCCAGGGTGATGGGCCGGCTGTCGAAGGCGAGTACCAGGTCGTGATCGGACAACAGTCGGGTCAGCAGGGCCGCCTTGGCCCGTTCCCGGCCATCGGAGAGACGGGTCAGTGCTGACCACATGGCCTCGTAGAGCCCGATCTCTTCGTCGCAGGCCCGGGCATGGGCCTCGGGGTCGCAGAGCCAGTCCGGCAGGGGGATGCCCAGCCGGTTTTCGGGGATCTGTCCGCGGATCTCCCGGAGCTTGCCCAGCACGTCGCCTGTAGGCGGTTTGTTGAACTGGCCCGTGAGCCCGAAGTGTTCCAGGGCGAAGTCCGTGCCCTTCAAGTGTTCCGCCAGGGCCGCGCGGGAGGAGCGCAGCGCCGCGCTGATCACATAGGCGGGGAGCATGCGCGCGGATTTCAGGCGGCTGTCCAGATAACGGGCAGGGTCCCAGTGTTCCCGCTTAAGTACCGCCGGCATCTCGATGGCGCCGCGCAGGTAGAGCAGGCCCCGCAGCCTGCCTGCCAGGGCGCGGATCTCTGCGGCCAGGGCCTGATCGGCGGCAGACTCGTTCAAGGGGTAGATGTGTGAATGGTACCGGGGGTAGCGGCAGGGCTTACCGCGGGCGTCCCGGTAGGCCTCGGGTTCGCGGTCCACCAGCGCGTTCAACTCCCGCTTGGTGCGCCGCACCGTGAAGCGCTCCACTTCCTGGCGCAGGGCCGAGAGTTCGCCGGGCGTCAGGCTGCGATCCAGGCGACGGCTGCGCAGCAGGCCCTCGAACATGGTGAGGGTCTCCGGGGCCAGGTTGTCGGCGCCAAGGGTGTCGGCGATGCGCAGCAGGTCCACCACGCTGCGGTTGATGGGGGTGGCGGTGAACAGCAGGGTGTGGTCCGCCATGTTGGAGAGCACCATGCGGGTGCGCCGCGAGCCGAGGTTGAGGAAGTTGTGCGCCTCGTCCACCGCCAGCACCTGGGCGCGGCGCAGGGCGTCCTCCACCTGGTCACCGGCGCTGCCCGTGGCTCGGGACAACACGCCGTGGGAGAGGGTCTCCAGGGGAAGATCGCACAACCGCGCTTCTCGTTCCCAGGCATGCCTTACAGCCGGCGGGCAGATCATCAGCGGGCGCCCCTTGCGCATGCGCCCGCTGCCCCAGATCCGGTCCATGGCGGCGCGGATCAGGTGCGCGCCCATGCGGGTCTTGCCGGAGCCCGTGGCGTCCGCCACCAGCACGCTGCCCACGTTCTCCATGAGCCACAGGGCCTCGGCGATGCCCTGGATCTGGGAGGGCCACAGACCCGCGTCCTCCAGCTGCAGGGCGCCCAGGTAGGCGCGGGCCCAGTCGCCGTCCAGCAGTTCCGTGCAGGCCCGGGCCAAGGCCTCCTGCCAGCCGACCACCGCCAGCAGGCGGTGCAGCAGGGCGAGCAGTTCATCTCCGTAAGGCAGGCCCTCATCCCAGAAATTCTCGGCAATGCGACGGGTCTCGTGAAAGCGACGGGGTTCAGCCGCCGTGAAACGCACGTTGGCCTCCAGCTGATGGCGCAGACCCGAGTCCGTGAAGTTGCTGGAGCCGAGCGTCACACCCTTATCGCCGCTATAGATCTTGGCGTGCAGCCGCTTGCGGCTACCGCCCAGGTGACGGGCCTCGACCCGGCCCGCCTCGATGAGTCCGATGGCGTGGATCAGCGATGCGCTGGCCTCCAGCGAGATACCCCGGGACAGCCAGTAGTCCCGGACCTCGTCGGGGAAGTTGGTATGTCGCAGGGTGAAGCGTTCCCGGCCCGTCACGTGGGGCTCTACGCCGAACAGCAAGCGCACGGGCCCTTGCTCGGGTTTCAGATCCGCGAGCAGGCGCAGGATGCGCTCCAGCGAGGCATAACCGCTCACGATCAGCGGGCTTTGGGACTTGCGCAGATCATCCAGTACCACCTCGCCGACCGTATGGCCGGGGCGGTTGCAGGGGAAGCGCGCATGATCCGGCCAGGCATCTGCGTGTTCCTCCGCTGGCGGGGAGAACAGATCGATCTGCTCGTTGTCGGGAGGTTGGGGCTGACTCATGATGGACACTATACCGCTGGAGCAAGTGTATTCATCGCCACCAGCCCGGACGGGCTGGTGCAGAGCCGTTACCGGATCGCCTGAATGAGGCTTCGCCACGTCCATGCCTGGCACCTGACGCCGGCCGAGGCGCGGGCGGTGCAGGCACGCCTCGCGCCGCTGGTCGTGCGGGAGGACCGGCTGGGCCCGCTCAAACGGGTGGCCGGCGTCGACGTGGGTTTCGAGGACGGCGGCCGGATCACCCGGGCGGTGGTCTCGGTGCTCTCCTGGCCGGATCTCGTGCCCGTGGAGGATGCGGTGGCGCGCCGGCCCACGAGCTTTCCCTACGTGCCGGGCCTGCTCTCGTTTCGAGAACTGCCGGCGGTGCTGGAGGCGCTGGAGCAATTATCCGCGCTTCCCCACCTGCTGCTGTGCGATGGCCAGGGCATCGCCCATCCCCGCCGGCTCGGCATCGCCGCCCACCTGGGCGTGCTCACGGACCTGCCTGCCATCGGCGTGGGCAAGACCCGCCTGATCGGCGAGCACGACGAGGTGCCTCCAGCGCGGGGTGCCTGGTGTGCGCTGCGGGACGGGGATGATGTGATCGGCGCGGTCCTGCGCACCCGTGCGGGCGTGAAGCCGGTGTACGTCTCCATCGGCCACCGGGTGTCGCTGGAGACCGCCATCGAGCTGGTGCTGCAGGCCGCGCCCCGTTACCGGCTGCCGGAGCCGATCCGGCGCGCGGACCAGTTGGCCTCGCGTCGATAGTTCCCTGCCGCAGAGACGCAGGGGCGCAGAAAGAACATTGGACAGGATTTCAGGATTAACAGGAGTGATCAAAGGCATTCAATCTGTTCGAATCCTGTAAATCCTGTCCAGTCCTTTGAGATCGCCTTGCCCCGGCGTCTTCGCGTAGATGGAATCATTCCTGGTCCTGATCGATCCCCGCCAGGCGCAACGCGCGCAGCCGCGAGGTCTTCTTGCGCTGGTGTTCCTGCATGCGGCGCAGGATGCCGTCCAGGGTGTGCACGGCATCCACGATGTAGGGTCCCTTGTTGAGCATGACGCATTCGGCGCGCCCGGACATGGCGGCGTCGGTCATCTCCGGGCGCGAGACCACGCCCTTCTTGGCCAGGGTCTCCAGCACCTGGGTGGCCCAGATCACCGGCACGTGGGCCGCCTCGCACAGCCACAGGAGTTCCTCCTGGATCTCCGCCATGCGTTCGCCGCCGATCTCCACGGCCAGGTCGCCCCGGGCGATCATGATGCCCAGGGGGTGGTAGCCGATGGTGCTGAGGATGATGTCGGGCAGGTGGGCCAGGGCGCGCTGGGTCTCGATCTTGGCCACGATGCCGAGCCGGGAGGCGCCCCGCTCCGAGAGGGCCTGGATCAGCGCCAGCATGTCCTCGCGGGTCTCGACGAAGGAGTAGCCCACCAGGTCGGCATGGGCCGCGACGAAGTCCAGGTCTTCCAGATCCTTGGCGGTGAGCGGCGGCAGGCCGAGATCGGCGCCGGGGAAGTTGAGCCCCTTGTCCGCCTGCAGTCGCACACCCTGGGGCCGGCAGTGGGTGATGCTGAGGTGCACGCCTTCGGCATTGATCGCCTCCACCACGCCGCCCAGCTTGCCGTCGTCGATCCACACGGCCTGACCCGTGGTCAGGCGATCCAGGGCCTGGGGCGTGGTGCAGCTCACGTGGGCCGGCGCGAGTGTATGACCCTCTGTATCCAGGCGCGCCGGTTCGCCGGGGATGGCCTCGCGGGTCAGGATCAGGCGATCACCGCGATGCAGGCGTATCTCCACCGGGCGAAGCAGGAAACCGCCGGGGCGGATGTCCCGGGCCAGTGCGTGCCAGAGACCGTCCTCCGCCATGCGCTCGGCGCTCAGGCGGGTTTCGGGGCTCAGGTAACTGCTCGCCTCGCATTGGGCCAGCAGGCCCTCGGCCGTACTCTGCGTTACCTGCAGGCTGCGTCTCTTGCCTCGGGTGTCCCGGAAACGCAGGCGGTCGCCGGGCTGCAGCCGGGCGAGTACCGCGGCGGGCAGGGCGAGGTGGGGCAGGGCGGTGTCACTCGCCGGGCCGCCGGTATCGGCCACCAGCAACAGGGTGGCCGGGGCGAGGACCCGGCCCTGGGCATCCCTGACCGGACGCAGGTGCAGTACCGGCGGCGCCGGTGCCAGCGGTCCGGTGCGCAGTTTGTGCCCGGCCAGGTCCATCTGGATGCGACAGGGCCGACCGCTGGCCTCGGAGGCCTCGCGCACATGACGGATCATGCGGCTCCAGGCCTCGGGGTCGTCATGGGCGCAGTTGATCCGTGCGACATCCATGCCCGTGGCCACCAGCCGCTGCACCAGGCCGGGTTCACGGGCGGCCTCCGTGGGCAGGGTCACCATGATGCGCACATCCCGACCGGCGGGCGGCGGCCCGAACAGGCTTCGCGCGTGTTCGGCCAGGCGCTTCGGCCCGGCCTCGAAGTCGGGCTCCGGATGATCGGCGTCGTCATCGCCGCGGGCCGTGAGCGCTTGCAGCACACGGATCACCTGGTCCAGGGCGGTCATCACATGGGACTCGCTGCGTCCCAGGGAGGACAGGCCGAGCCGGGCCAGTCCGCTCTGCAGGGGGCGCAGATCCACGGTGCGCAGGGCCAGGTAGTGGGCCAGGTTCACAGCGCTGGGTGGCGGGCCCTCGGGAAAGTCCCGGGCAAAACGGGACAGGCGTGCGGCCGCGTGCCGGGTGATCCGGGCACGTAGCGCCAGCAGGGCTTCGAGAAGTCGTCCGGCCTCCTCGGTCTGGATCGGGGTGTTCATGGCCTGAGTGGATACCACGGAGTGATGACGCTTTTGTGACAGATCGCGGCACGTTGTCATCATTTTGTTGGTTGCCAGGTCCTGGCCGTGACGTTAATGTCACGCGATGATGACCCGATCCCGAAATGCACCATGACTGCCCCCCTGGCAACCCAGCCGGTGACCCGCGCGGTCCGACACTTGGCCAGCGTCCATCTCGAGGCCGCCGCGGCCGCCTGCCGTCGGCTCGAGGATCCCGCCGACACCGAGGCCCTGCACGACTTCCGGGTCGCCCTGCGGCGCCTGCGCAGCCTGACCCGCGCCTACAAGCCCTACATCCGCGACTGCCTGCCCAAGAAGCTGCGTCGCCGGGTGAAGGACCTGGCCTCGGGCACGGGTATCGCCCGGGACACGGAGGTGCAGCTGGCCTGGCTCAACGACCAGCGCGGCCAGGCCCGTTCCCACGAGCGCCCCGGCTACATGTGGATCATCCGCCGCCTGGAGGCGCGCCTGGACGAGGAATACCAGGACATCCGCGAGCACCTGCCCGGGCGCTTCGAGCGCCTGCGCGAACGCATCGCCACCCGGCTGGCCCTGGATTACGACGACAGTTCCCCGCCTCTGGGTGAGGTGGCGGCGGACCTGCTGCTCGAGACCGGCGAGGAATTCCGCGCCCACCTGGAACAGGTGCATGGCCAGGCAGACGAGGACGAGATCCACCAGGCGCGCATCACCGCCAAGCGCCTGCGCTACCTGCTGGAGCCCCTGGCCCCGGAGCTGGACAACGGCAAGGAGCTGGTCAGGGAGCTGAAGGCCCTGCAGGACATCATGGGCGAGATCCACGACACCCAGGTGCTGGGCGCGGAGCTGTCCCAGGCGGCCGAGGAGGCCGGCGCCGCGCGCATGAAGCGGCTCATCGAACTGAGCCTGCGCCTGCCCCACGACGACCCCCAGGTGGAGGCCGCCCGGCGCAGCGATGAGCGCCCGGGCCTGGTGAGCCTCGCCCGTGACCTGCAGGAGCGGGAGCAGGACCTGATCAACCGGCTGCTGGGGCGCATGGGCGAGGGGGATCTCACCCGGTTCCTGGCGCATCTGCAGGTGGCAGCGGAGCAGCTGCGCCGCCTGGTGGCGCCGGCAGACGAGAGCGATGCCGAGGCGGATGCGGATGCCCCTCCAAACCCCGAGACCTATCCCGGCGACTGAGTGACACGTAGAGCGGATAAGCGCAGCGCATCCGCCCCGCCTGAAACTCAGATGTGCCGGATGCGGCTGCGCCGTATCCGGCCTACCTGCCCATGGGCTTGCAGTTCTCCGGCCGCGGGGCACACTGATGCCATGCCCGAAGGCGATACCCTCCACAAGCTGGCCAAGGCCCTGCAACTCCGGTTGCAGGGGCAGACCATCCGGCTGACCCACCTGCGGGGCGTGCCGCCGCGCACCCCACTGCCTGGGGGCCGTGTCGAGTCCGTGACCGCCGAGGGCAAGCACCTGCTGATCCGCTTCGCCGACGAGGAGGGCGTCGCACAGGTGCTGCGCACCCATCTTGGCCTGTGGGGCGGCTGGCACCAGTACGCGCCGGGGGAGGCCTGGCGCAAGCCCGCCCGCCAGGCCTGGGTGGTGCTTCAGACCGATGGCGCAGTGTTCGTGTGCTTCAATGCCCGGGAGGTGGAGGTGATGTCCGCCACGGGCGTGCGGCGCCAAGGGCTGATGGCCCGCCTGGGTCCCGACCTGCTCGGCGCCGAGGTGGACCTGGCGGCCCTGCCCGCCCGTGCCCGGGAGATACTGCCCGGTGAGGCGCCCCTGGTGGACGTGCTGCTGGACCAGCGCATCGCGTCCGGGATCGGCAACGTCTACAAATCCGAGCTGCTGTTCCTGCTCGGGCTCGCGCCCCTGACGCCGCTCGAGGCGGTGAGCGACGAGACCCTGGTCGCGGCCTATGCCCTGGCCCGGGATCTGCTCTCCCGCAATCTCGGCTACGGCCCGCGCACCACCCGCTTCGAGTCGGACGGACGCGGCCACCTCTGGGTCTACGGTCGCCGGGATGCGCCCTGCCTGAAGTGCGGATCTGCGATCCACTATGCCCGGCTGGGCCGGGATCAGCGCGGCACCTACTGGTGCCCGAATTGTCAGGGGAATGCGGGCATGTAACTTGCTGCGTCCCTCCATGGCGTCCGTATCCTCGCCGAGAGGCCCCATCATGGTGCATTCACACCCCAGCGCGTCCGATGACGGTGCGGGCGAGTCCCCGGACCGCCTGTTCGACCAGCTCATCGGCACCCTGGGCGAACTGTCGCGCCAGCTGGATTTCTCGGTGTTCTTCGAGCGCGCCGCCCGGGCGGCGGCGGACCTGCTGGGCGCCGACGGCGCCGCCATGATCGTGCTCGACGGCGCAGAGTACCTGCAGTACCGGTTTTTCATCGGCCTGCCGCCACAGTACGAGGCCCGATACCGCAATCACCGCTTTCCCGCGCACCTGGGCACTTCGGGTCAGGCGTTGCGCAGCGGCCGGCCGGTGTTCTGCCAGGACTATGCCGCCAGTGACCAGGCCATGCCCGAGTACGTGGCCGCGGGTCTCAAGTCCAACCTGGTGGTGCCGGTGTTCGCCGGCGATATGCCGGTGGGTGTGCTGGCCATCTCCTGGTTCAGCCATCGCGCGCCCGAATCGCTTGAACGCCGGCGCGTGGCGGTGGTGGAGGTCCTGGCCGGGCTCATCGGTACCGCCTTCCATCGCCTGCGTCTGGAGCAGGAGTTGGAGACCCGCGCCCTCTATGACGCCCTCACCGGTCTGCCCAACCGCAGCAAGCTGTTCGCGCGCCTGGAGCATGCCCTGTACCAGTCACGCCAGGCGGAGCGTCTCACGGCGGTGATGGTGATGGACCTGGACGGTTTCAAGCAGGTCAACGACCGACTCGGACACCAGGTGGGCGATCGGCTGCTGCAGGACGTGGCCCGGCGTCTGCGGGACGTGGTGCGCCGCTCCGACATGGTGGCGCGGCTGGGCGGCGACGAGTTCGTGGTGCTGGTGGAGAACTGCGCCAGCGTGGTGGAGATCGAGCACGTGGCGGCACGCCTGGTCACGGCGCTCAATTTCGGCGTCGGCATGGGCGGCAACCTGGCGCTGCGCATCACCGCCAGCGTGGGCATCACGGTCTATCCCTTCGACGATGCCGCGCCCGAGGCCCTGCTGAGTCATGCCGACGCCGCCATGTACGAGGTCAAGAAGACCGGCGGCCAGCGCTACGGTTACTTTGACGCCCGCTTGCACCGGCGCATCCACGACCGCCAGCGCATCGAGCTGGAGGTGCGCCGGGGTCTGGAGGAGGGCGAGTTCCGGCTGGTGTTCCAGCCGGTGGTGGATGCCCAGACCGGCCGGGCGGTGGGTGCCGAGGCCCTGGTGCGCTGGGCGCATCCCGAGCAGGGCCTGATGGGGCCGGGGCATTTCCTGCCCCAGATCGAGGGCACCGCGGTCAGCGCCCGCCTGGGCGCCTGGGTGCTGCGCCATGCGGTGGCGACGCTGGCGGACTGGGAGCGGCGCGGCCTGGGGCTGTGGCTGAGCGTGAACGTGGACGGCCATGAACTGGAAGGCCACGGCTTCGCCTCGCGCCTGCGGGAGATGCTGCGCGAGCATCCCGACTGCGACCCGTCACGGCTCAAGATCGAGATCGTGGAGAGCACGGTCATCAACGACTTCGACAAGGTGGGCCGGCTCATCGAGGAACTGGCGGAGCTGGGCGTGCGCTTCGTGCTGGACGACTTCGGCACCGGCTACGCCTCCATCGCCTACCTGCGCCGCCTGCACATCCAGGCCATCAAGATCGACCGGGGTTTCGTCGCCGCCATGGAGGATCCGGGCGAACGCGCCCTGGTGGGCTCCCTGATCCAGATCGCCTCCACCCTGTTCGTGGAATGCGTGGCGGAGGGCGTGGAGACTGCCGAGCAGCGCGCCACCCTGCTGGGCATGGGCTGCCGGCTGCTGCAGGGTTATTACCTGGCCAGGCCCATGCCCGCCGATGACTTCCTGGACTGGCTGGCCGGCGGGCACCGTCTGCGCCTGGTGCCGATCAGCGACGCGCCCGGTTGAAGCGCATTAGCACCAGCATGACCACCATCACCGCCAGCCACACCGCGTACCAGCCATTGAGTCCGCCGCTGATCAGCGCCATGCCCAGGGGTCCCGCCGCCAGCACGTAGTAGCCCATGGGGATCAGTGCCTTGCGGATCAGGTCCCCCTCGCGCCCGATCAGGCCCACGGTGGCCGAGGCCGCCACCACGTTGTGCACGCAGATCATGTTGCCCGCCGCGCCGCCGACGGCCTGCAGGGCCACCACCACCGCCGCGCCCCGGGCGTCCAGGCCGATGCTCTCGGCGGTGGCGAACTGGAACAGGGCGAACATCATGTTGCTGATGGTGTTGGAGCCGGCCACGAAGGCGCCGAGCGCCCCGATCAGCGGCGAGAACAGCGGCCAGAATTCCCCCGAGGCCAGGGACACCCCTTCCGCCAGCACCAGGGGCATGCTGGCATAGGGCGAGGCCTGCCCGGACTGGATGAACACCTGCACCATGGGCACGGCGAACAGCAGCGCCGCGCTGGCGGAGAGGATCGTGCGCCCCGACTGGCGCCAGGCCCGGGCATAGGCGCCCGGCTCCCGGTCCATGCGGTGCAGGGCGTAGGTCAGCAGCGAGACCACCAGCAGCACGAAGCCCGGCAAATACAGGGGCTGCGACGAGGTGCTCACGCTGGTGCCGAAGATGTTGGGCCAGGACAGGGTGAGCGCGGATGAGCGCAGCAGTTCGCTCACCGGCTCCACGGCCCGGGTGATCACCAGCAGCACCGCCACCAGCAGGTAGGGGATCCAGGCCTGGATCAGGGTCACGGGTGCGCCGTTTCGCACCGGGTCCGGCAGGTCCTGCAGCGCGCTCACCCACTCCGGCTGCCAGCGGGCACGGGGTTCGAAATCGAACACCTGCTTCGGCACCAGGAAGCCGCGTTTCGCCGCCGGCACCACGATCATGAGTCCGATCAGGCCGCCCACCAGGGAGGGAAACTCCGGCCCCAGCCAGGCGGCCACGGCGAGATACGGCAGGGTGAAGGCGGCGGCGGCGAACAGGGCGAAGGGCCAGGCGGCCAGCCCCTCGCGGAACGAGCGACTGGCGCCGAAGAAGCGGGTCAACATGCCGATCATGATCAGCGGGATGAGGAAGCCGATCAGGGTGTGCAGGAGCGCCACGTTGAAGGCGATCTCGTAGAGGTAGTCCGGGAAGAAGGGCACGTCGATGTGGCTCTCCACCATGGCCTGCCCGGACAGCCCGGTGTTCACCCCCACCAGGATGGGCGTGCCCACGGCGCCGAAGGACACCGGCGTGGACTGGATGATCAGGGCCGAGAGCACCGCCGCCATGGCGGGAAAGCCGATGGCCACCAGCAGGGGCGCGGCGATGGCCGCCGGGGTGCCGAAGCCCGAGGCCCCCTCGATCAGGGAACCGAACAGCCAGGCCACGATGATGGCCTGCACGCGCCGGTCCGGGGAGATGTCCATGAAGCCCCGGCGGATGGCGATGATGGCCCCGGACTCGCGCAAGGTGTAGAGCAGCAGGATGGCGCCGAACACGATGAACAGGATATTGAGCGCCGTCACCACCCCGTGCACCGTGGCCGCCGCCACCACGATCCAGTCCGTGCCCCAGAGCAGCAGCGCGATCAGCGCAGTGACCCCGTAGGCCAGGGGCATGGCCCGGGACGCGGGCCAGCGCAGGATCACCAGGAACAGGAACACGGTGATGACCGGGGTGAGGGCGAGGGTGAACAGGACGGGCAGGGTCATGGCAGATCCGGGGTCACGATGTCCCTTCAGGATGCCGCAGAGAGCATGACAGGTAAAACCGCGATAGAACTCAGCGAAGGCTCTTGGGCTTGGCGAGGCTGCCGAGATAGCGGGAGAACTCCATCTCCACGATCTCGCCCTTCAGCGCGCGCCCGAGCAGGGCGAGGAACGAGGCCTCCTCGTCCTCAGGGTCGTCGGGGATCACGAAGCGGGCGCCGGAGCGCAGCCGGATACGAATGCCGTTGACTAGTGTCCTGTCTGACAAATATCTTGCCATTCAGAGCCTCGCAAAAGCGCCAAGGCAAGGCGCGCACCGCAGCCAATGGCAAGCCCTTGGCAAGGTGCGCAACGCCGAATTGGCGCTTTTGCGAGGCTCCCTGCGGGCGCGGCTGTGCGGGCGTGTGGCGTTGTTACGCTTGCTTGAAATGGGGGCGGCGGCGTGCTCGATTTCCTGGAGGGGGAAGATGCGGATGAAGTACATGGAGTCAGCGGCGGTCAGTTGTTGGGATCTGTGAGCGCGGATAGATCGAGCAGACGCTCGGCGCGCATCACGTGGAGTATGAAGATGCGATCGCCGTCCTGTCGATAAAAGATCCGGCAAGGAGGCTCGATGATCTGGCGGTAACGCCATCCCTTCAGTTCCGGCGGCTTTGTGCCCAGTCTCGGGTGATCGGCCAGCAGGGCGATATGATCGAAGACCTTGCGTACGAGAGTCCTGGCCGCCTCGGGATTATCGAGGGCGATGTAGTCCGCGATCGCATCCAGGTCACTGAGGGCGGGTTCAGTCCAGATCACTTCAGCCATCGGGCCATGCGCTTCCTTGCCTGTGTCTGGGTCACGGTGCGCCCATCTTCGACCGCCATCTCGCCCCGTGCGATACCTTCCAGCAGATGCATCCTGCGCTGTAAGGCTTCGTAGCTTTGAACATCCACCAGGTATGCGCTGGGCACCCCATGTTGCGTAATGAGGATAGGCTCCTTGCTCTGCTCAAGCTCATTGAGCAGTTCGGTGGCCCTGCGTTTGAGGGTGGTGACGAGTTCGGTGCGCATGATGTGATACTAAAGTGATACTTACAGCGATTCAAGCCGGGCGGGTCACCAAAGCAAACTCACCGTACGTCGCCCCATGACCTCCCCGTCGAACACCATCTCCGCTGGCCGGGCCGCCGCCATCCCATGGCACACGTGAAGCGGCAGCAGGTGCTCCTCACGGGGATGGCAGAACCGCGCACCCGGCGCCTGTGACCAATTGACCAGGCGCTGTACACGTTCGTCGCCCGACAGGCCCGGTGCGGTGCAGGTCTCCACGAGCCAGTCGTGAAAGGCATGCTCATCGTGCTTGTCACCGAAGCCTGGATCCATCAGTGCACGCATGTTGTGGAAGGACAGCCCCGAGCCCACCACCAGCAGGTTTGAATGCAGCAGGGACGAGAGCGCCCTGCCCAGTGCGATGTGGGCGGCGGGGTCCAGGCCCTTGACCAGGGAAAGCTGGATGCAGGGGATATCCGCCTCCGGGTACATGAGCATGAGGGGGATGAACAGGCCGTGATCGAAGCCCCGTTCACCGTCCTGGCGACAATCGATGCCGTGGTCAGAAAGCAACGCGCATACGCGATCCGCCAGGACGGGATCGCCCGGAGCCGGGTACTGGATCTGGTAGGTTTCCTCCGGGAAGCCGTAGTAGTCGTAGATCAGTGCAGGATGGGCGCCAGAAGTCACGGTCGGAATATCCGCTTCCCAATGGGCGCTGATCACCAGGATGGCGTCCGGCCTGCCGAGCCGTTCCGGGATGTGGCGCAGGAACGCGGTCAGTTGCGCATGGCCGGGATCATCCATGAGTGGCAGCGGTCCACCGCCATGGGGGAGATAAAGGATAGATGCCGGCATAGTTGGGTGCGCTGTCAGTGATGTTTCAGGAGGGTTTGTAGGTCTGCTTTGACTTTAAGAAGGGCGAAAACATGTTCTCTCACGGGGGCACGGAGACACGGAGGAAAATCTTGTCTTGATTCTGTTTTCTCCCCGTGTCTCCGTGTCCCCGTGAGAGGATATAGTCTTGTCTTCAGCTGTCATCAGCGCAAGCGAGCAGCGCATGCACATCGCCCGCCATGATCTGCGCCAGATGCCGGGTGATCTTCTCCACTGGCCAGTCCCACCAGGCGATGGCCTCCAGGGATTCGATCTCCGCGTCCGTGAAACGCTGGCGGATCACCTTGGCCGGGTTGCCGCCGACGATGCTGTAGGCGGGCACGTCCTTCGTCACCACGGAGCGGGCCGAGATCACCGCGCCGTTGCCGACATGAACGCCGGGCATGATCAGCGCGTCATAGCCGATCCAGACATCGTTGCCGATCACCGTGTCACCCTTGTAGGGAAACTCATCCTCGGCGGGCGCGAATGATTCCCAGCCGTTGGCGAAGATCTGGAACGGGTAGGTGGAGATCCCGGAGAGCTTGTGATTGGCGCCGTTCATGATGAACTTCACGCCCCGTGCGATGGCGCAGAACCGCCCGATGATCAGTTTGTCGCCGACAAAGGGGAAGTGGTAAAGGACGTTGCGCTCGAAATTCTCCGAGCCGTCGGGGTCATCGTAGTAGGTGTAGTCCCCGATGATGATGTTCGGGTTGCTGACGGTGTTCTTGATGAAGCACACCTGGGGGAAGCCTTCCATGGGGTGGGTTGTCAATGGGCTGGGGCCATGCATGGGGCGCGATTTCCTCAGATGTGATGGAGCCTGATCCGCAGAGATCGGATATCCGGGGTTCAGGCGAGCGGTAAGGGTTCCTGGGATTTCGTTACCCGGTCGTGCAGTTCCTGTAATCGCCGAGTTTCCCCGCTGGGCCGGCCATTGCCGATGGTCTCGAGGTAGCGGCAGGTGGCAAAGCGTGTGGAGGCCTGCTCATAGTCGCGCAGCCAGGCTGAGAACGCGTGTTGGTCGTCACGCTCCAGACGAGGATAGTCCCAAGGCGGTCTGCTGACGCCAGCCCGCCATGGCT
This sequence comes from Thioalkalivibrio sulfidiphilus, assembly GCF_000377945.1. GTDB lineage: Bacteria > Pseudomonadota > Gammaproteobacteria > Ectothiorhodospirales > Ectothiorhodospiraceae > Thioalkalivibrio_A > Thioalkalivibrio_A sulfidiphilus_A. The sequence goes on along the minus strand of NZ_KB898937.1, from coordinate 43,850 downwards.
TGGGTGTGAGACGCGCACGAAAGCATTTCTGGGAACGGCAGAGTCGTGCAGAGGGAGGCCTTCGTAGTCATAGCTGTGAGGGACGGGCTTGTGTCTGTGGATGCGGTGCAATGCCCTGCGTAGACGCTCAGAGGCCATGGCCTGTGCGCTGATCTGATCATCACCCCATCCCCAGGCGGAGACGGGAACAGTGCGGCCGTCCCGGAGCGTCGCGCTACGTGTGTCTCTTGCCCAGACTCGTGGAACATACATGGCTTCCATTCCTCTCAAGAATCAAACATACAAAGGAGCATTCTCGGTGTCAGTGGATGTGCAATGGGAGTCATGACTCCGATGTCCCATGGGCATTGGCGTCAGAGTGGCTTCCCTTGTTATGGGGTGTATCTTTCTGCATCATTTCCTTATTACCCACCCTCGCGGAACAAAATGATGCGTACGGTCGAACTCGAGGCCCTCAAGGACGCTGCCATGACCCTCTCCGAGAGGGATCGGGCAAAATTGGCCCGAGACTTAGTGGCAAGTTTGGACGGTCCAGCGGAACATGATGCGGCCGAAGCCTGGGATATTGAAATTTGCCGTCGAATCAATGAGATAGAGTCTGGGAAAGCCGAGTTGCTTGATGTCGATGAGGTTCTTGCCCTCGCAAGAGCACGCATAAGGGACTGATTTTGGAAGTAAAAGTCAGCAGGGAAGCTGCCCGAGAGTTGGAAGAAGCCGCGGCCTGGTACGAGAAGGAAGAATCCGGGCTCGGTGAACGACTGATAGATGCCTTTGAGCACGCAACGCAGCTTCTCAAGGAGCCAAATCCACCGGTTACTCCGGTGACAGGAGAGGCGGCTGGAATGGGTGCGAAGAAGCTCATTCTCCATAGATTTCCTTTCTCTCTCATCGCCGTTCAGAACCAGCAAACGATCACGGTAGTTGCATTTGCGCACCATGCTCGTAAACCCGGCTATTGGCGAAAGCGGCTCACCCCATAACGATGAAGCTGTGCGGCGCAAACAAAGCGCAGCGTGGTTTGCGCCCGAACGAGCGACTTGTTATACGTTTTGCAGCTGCTTAAGCGGAATCCCATCCTTATTTACCCACGCTGTTAACCCGTTAGCGCTACCACCATGAATCGTGGCTGCAGCCGAACTTGGGCTTGTGAACTCGATATCCTTTGCGAAGACGTAAGCACCGTCTTTCTCAATAAGCGCGCCGTCCTCAATAAGCTTCTTACGCTGCACTAAAACGCTTGGCCATTTCTGGGCGGAGGCGCGCTCCTCCAGAACAGCCTGGGAACCTTTGAGCACAACAATCCCATTAGGCGTCAAATAGCCGGTTGCAGTTAGCCCCTTGATGTTGCAGTTAAGGAAATCCGTTCTTTGTTTTCCATGTGCTGTGGATGAGGATTTGTCCAGAAATGCCTCTACCCCAAGAACCGGAAGCACCTGTTGCATTTTTTCAAGAAATATTTCCATATCTTCACGGTCTGACTCTGGTAGCCTTGCGCCACTGCTTTGGCTGTTCATCACAATAGACCGTTCTGTAGAGCGCGCAATATCAATCAATCGACCTTCCAGATACTTAATGTGCGCCTTGGTCAGATTCTCGTCCTTGGTGACAAAGAGCGTGATGTTATTCCAGAAGTCTCTGGATAGATGAGATTTCACGCGATCCTTGATGCATTCCGCTTCGCCGATATAAATCGCGCTCTTGTTAGTCTCGGGGTCAGTGCCAGATAGGAAGTAAACACCTGATCCTTGTGACTCCTCGCGCTCCAGTACCTTATCGAATTCACTCCGAGGTCCAGAAACAGCTTTCCCGGTCCAATTTGATAGTTCGGCAGTGCGCAGCCTTTTGGGGTCGCCGTATGCAAGAAATATTTTAAGAGTTGCTGTTGGCACGCATTCTTCCTGGTAGTGGACGGTTTGGGGGCATCCACAATCCAGAATTATCGATGCCCAAAACCGTTGTCATATGTCAAGCGAGAATGACCGTATCATCGTCTTCGAGCCGGACTTTGGCGATCTTCTCGACTTACGTCGCCTTGCTATGGGCCGCTGTGTAGGCATCCAGAAGTCGGCGAATCATTTTCTGATATTGAGTATCGTGTTTGCGCGCCTCGCGTTTGAAGAATTCCACGCTTTCCCTGCTCAGGGCGATAGTCACCTTGACGGTGTCTTCCTTGAAAACAAGCTCTTCCGGTGGCGGCAGGAAGTCAGGGATGACCTTGACGGGGCCAATGGCTTCATCGGTGTATTTGGTTTTCGCGCTCATAGATCTGTTTGCCTTTGCGCCAGTAGCCTGCGCCGATGATTCGGATCAGCCCGTGGCGGTATGTGAAGCGGACAGTCAGGATGCCATCCGGGACCTTGCCGAAGCAGAAATAGCGTTTCTCCCCCTGGCTGTGTGACAGGTCCTCGGCGATCACGCGCCGAGGGTCAGAATGCGTACTGGGCTTCGGCGAACGAAACCTGATGTTTCGCCTGGTTGATCAGATCCTTCCCGGGATCCCATTCAAAGCTGTCCTTGCCCATGCTGAGAACATAGCAGAGCGCCAGTCAGTGTGCCATACATAAATATGGCGCCTAGTATGGCCTTCTTGTGGGTTAACTTCTGCGTGGTGAATTGATGAGCAGCACATGCAGGCTCCTCGGCCCATGGGCCCCCAACTGGATGGTCTGTTCCACGTCGGCGGTGCGGGAAGGGCCGGTGATCAGGTTCACCGTGCGCGGCCAGTCGGCATCCCGGGTGCGGATGCGGGCCCAGGCATCCTCGATGTGACTCACCACGTCCGCGGCATCCAGGACCACCAAGTGGTGGTCTGGCAGGAAGTTAAGCGTGGTGGGGTTTTCGGGACCGGAGAGCAGGACCAGGGTGCCGGTCTCGGCGATGGCGCAGAAGGCGCGGCTGACGCACAGCAGTTCCTCGCCGTGGCTGCGGCCGAAGCGGGGTTCAAGGCCGGTGGCGGACCAGTCGAGATCCTGCAGCGATGGGGCGACGGCGATGGGGCCCGTGACCTGTCGGCTGGCGTGGTAGGTCGCCACGGCGCCGGGGATGTAGGGCTCGCCGTGCAGGGTCTGTAGCGTGCCGGCGACGGATTCCAGGCGTTCACGGAACAGCGCGGCGAGTGGCTTGTCGGGCAGGCGCGGGCGCAGGGGTTCGTCCGGTTTGAACGCGCCGTCCAGGCGGGCGTCGAGGGCCTCTCTGGATTCGCGGGGCAAGGTGCCGCGGCCGAGGCCTGTGCGAATCCTGGCGAGGATCTTGTCTCGGGCGGCGCTCATGACTGCTTCTCCCGGCGCCGCCAGGCGTCCATGAAGGTCTCGCCCTGGGGGGCGGGCAGCACGCGGCCACCCTTGAACCAGTGACCGGCCAGGGGCACGGCCTTGAGCCGTCCGGTTCTGCCGGAAAGCCACTTGAGCGCGCGCGCCTGCCATCGGGTGATGCCGTGATAAAGCCCCGGGCGCCGGGCGAGCCAGGACCAGAGGCCCAGGGCCCAGCGGGCGCGGCGGGTGCCGATATGGTGCTGGAACTGCCGGTGGCGCAGGGTGCGCAGCAGGTCGGGCAGGGGGATGCGTACCGGGCAGACCTCGGCGCAGCGGCCGTTGAGGGTGCAGGCGTTGGGCAGGTCTTTGGCCTCGCGCAGGCCGATGGTCAGGGGGGTGAGCACCGAGCCCATGGGGCCGGGGTAGACCCAGCCGTAGGCGTGGCCGCCGATGGCGCCGTACACGGGGCAGTGGTTCATGCAGGCGCCGCAGCGGATGCAGCGCAGCATCTCGCGGAACTCGTCCCTGAGCATGGCGCTGCGACCGTTGTCCACCAGCACCACGTGATACGCCTCGGGGCCATCAAAATCGGCTTCCCGGCGCGGGCCGGTGGACAGCGTTGTGTAGCTGGTGATCTGCTGGCCGGTGGCGCTGCGGGCCAGCAGACGAAGGAGCGTGGTGGCGTCTTCCAGTGTGGGCACCACCTTCTCGATGCCGGCGGTGACAATGTGTACCCGGGGCAGGGTGTTGGTGAGATCGCCGTTGCCCTCGTTGGTGACGATGATGTTGGAGCCGGTCTCGGCGATGAGGAAGTTGGCGCCGGTGATGCCCACGTCCGCATCCAGGTACTTCTGGCGCAGTACCTGGCGGGCCTCGTTGACGATGTCGGGGATCTCGGTGAGCCGTTTCGTCAGTCCATACTTGGCGTGGTGTTCGTGGAACAGGTCAGAGATCTGGCCCTTGGTCTTGTGCACGGCCGGCGCGATGATGTGGCTGGGTGGTTCGCCGGCAAGCTGGATGATGTATTCGCCCAGATCCGTCTCCACCACCTCCATGCCCGCCGCTTCCAGGGCGGCGTTCACGCCGACCTCTTCGCCCACCATGGACTTGCCCTTGGTGACGCTCTTCGCGCCCGCCTTGCGGCAGATCTCCACCACGATGCGCTGGGCGTCCTCGGCGTTCTCCGCCCAGTGCACCTGCCCGCCCTGGCGGATGACCGCCTGCTCGTAACGTTCCAGGTAGTGGTCCAGGTGTTCCAGGGTGTGGTTCTTGATCGCCACGGACCGGTCGCGCAACTGCTCGTATTCGGGCAGGGCGTCGAAGGCCAGCCGGCGCTTGAGCACGAAACCATCTTTGGCACGGCCAAGCGCCGTGCGCAGGGTCTCGTCGTGGAGGGCCTCCACGGCGCGGGTCATGAATTCGTGACTTCGGGCGTTGTGCATGGGCTCGTTAGGGGTTAGGCGTTAGGCGATAGTCGTTTGGAGTTAGGTGGTAGTACCTCACTCCTGCCCCCTCACCCCTCACGACCTTCCGGGTCCCCAAGTCCCGGAAGGTCCGTCATCCCGGCCAGCACCTCGGCGGCGTGGCGCACCTTCACGGGGCTTCCTGTGGCCTTGAGGCGGCCGGCGATGTTGAGCAGGCAGCCGAGGTCGCCGCCCAGCACGGTGCTGGCGCCGGTGGCGGTGATGTTGTGTGACTTGTCATCCACCATGCGCCCGGAGATCTCCGGGTACTTCACGCAGAAGGTGCCGCCGAAACCGCAGCAGACCTCCGCGTCGTTCATCTCTTCGAGCTTGAGGCCATCGACGCTGGCAAGCAGTGTGCGCGGCTGCTGCTTGATGCCCAGCTGGCGCAGGCCGGAGCAGCTGTCGTGGTAGGTGACCCTCTCGGGGTAGCGGGCGGACACCGATTCGACACCGCACACGTCGGTGAGGAAGCTCATCAGCTCATGGGTCCTGTCCGCCAATGCCTGGGCGCGGGCCTTCCAGTCCGGTTCGGTGTCGAACAGGCGCGGGAAGTACTGGATCATGCCGGCGCAGGAGCCGGAGGGCAGCACGGTGTAGTCGTAGCCCTCGAAGGCCTCGATCACCTGTCGGGCGAGGGCGGCGGCGCTGGCGTTGTCGCCGCTGTTGTAGGCGGGCTGCCCGCAGCAGGTCTGGGCGTCGGGCACCGACACCTGGCAGCCGGCATCCTCCAGCAGCTTCACGGCGGCAAAGCCCACTGCGGGGCGGTACAGATCCACCAGGCAGGTGACGAACAGCGCGACGCGCGGTTTGGGGGATGGTGTCATGGGCCCATATTAGGCCTTGGGGCATACCGAATAAACATGGTTTGAAAGCATTCAACGCAAAGACGCGAAGACGCAAAGGAACGCAAAGGTTTTTTATCAAGGAGACATTTTGCGTTCCTTTGCGTCTTCGCGTCTTTGCGTTGTGCGATTTTGGCTTTACCAGTACAGCAAAGAAAAACGCCCCGCGAGGGGGCGTCAGGGTTGTGCATCGTCAGGGACTCCTCAGTGGTGTCCGTGGTGGTGATGGTGTTGTTGTTTATTGTTGTGGTTATGGGGTTCGCCACGGTTATGGTGGCATTGCTGCGGAGACTTCCCGGCACGGCTAACGTTCAGGTCTCTGTCGGCGGCATCACGCGAAGGAAACAGCGATCTTGTTAGTATGGTGCGCATGATCCGAATCGAGACCCCGACACCATGACGCGCTTCATGCAGCTCCCCGAGACCCGCACCGCCGAGGGCGAGATCCGCCGGGTGGGCGTGGAGATGGAGATGGCGCAGATCTCGCTGCCGGACATGGCCCGTGAGGTGCAGCGGGCCTTCGGCGGGCGCATCGAGTCCGACAGCCCCTTCGTGTTGCATGTGCGCGGGACCCGTCATGGTGACTTCCAGCTGGAGTTGGACAGCAACCTGCTCAAGGAGCGGGAGTACCTGAAATTCCTGCGCCGCCTGGGGGTGGAGGTGGACCCGGAGGCGGGGCTCGACCAGGTGCTCTCGGACCTGGCCGGCTTGGTGGTGCCCCACGAACTGGTGGCCCCGCCGGTGCCCTGGACGGCGCTGCCGGAACTGGACGAACTGCGCGAGGCCCTGCGCCACAAGGGTGCCCTGGGCACCCATGCCTCCCTGCTCTACGCCTTCGGCCTGCAGCTCAACGTGGAGGCGGCCTGCCTGGAGCCCGGCTATCTGCGCGACATCCTGCGCGCCTTCCTGCTGCTCCATGAATGGCTCATGGAGCGGGGCGAGGTGGACCTCTCCCGGCGCTTCACCCCCTACGTGAATCCTTTCCCCGGCCGCTACGCCCGGCGCATCCTGGCGCATGACTATGCCCCGGACATGGCCGGGCTGATCGACGACTACCTGCGCGACAATCCCACCCGCAACAGGCCCCTGGACATGCTGCCGCTGTTCGCCCACGTGGACAGGGCGCGGGTGATGGCCGCGCCGGTGGAGCGTCACCTGGTCAAGCCCCGCCCGGCCTTCCACTACCGCCTGCCCAACTGCCAGATCGACGAGCCGGACTGGAGCCTGGCCCTGCCCTGGAACGACTGGGTGGCGGTGGAGCGCCTGGCCGACGATCACGAACGTCTCGCGGCCCTGTCCGAGGAGGTCCTGGCCTCGCCGGGCCATGCCCTGGGGCGCATCGGCGACCGCTGGCGCTCGGCCCTCGTCGAGCTGTTCCAGGACTGACATGTCCCAGCGTCCCCTGATCGGCGTCACCGGCCCGGACCGGGGCGGCCTGGCCGCCTGGTACGCCACCTGGTTGGCGGTGCGCCGCGCCGGCGGTCGGGCGGTGCGCATCACCCCGCGCCGGCCGAGGGCGGAACTCAGGCTCGACGGCCTGATCATCGGCGGCGGCGCCGACGTGGACCCGGTGCTCTACGGGGCCCACCGCCACACCCTGCTGGAGGACTACGAGGCCGCCGAACCGCGCTTGGGTCAGCGCCTGCTGGGCCTGCTGGTCTATCCGCTGCTGTGGGCCCTGCGCCGCACCCTGCTCACCCATGCGCCGGAAGGGGATGCGGACCGGGATCGTCTGGAGCAGGCCCTGATCCGCGACGCCCTGGACCGGGACCTGCCCCTGCTGGGCATCTGCCGGGGCATGCAGCTCATGAACGTGGTCTGCGGCGGCTCCCTGCACCAGGGGCTGGAGGGTTTCCACGAGGAGCATCCGCAGATCCGCAGCGTGCTGCCGAGAAAGACCGTGGCCCTGGCGCCGGATTCCATGCTGCGGCAGATCCTGGGCTGCGAACGCTGCCCCGTGAATGCCCTGCACGACCAGGGCGTGGACCGGCTGGGCGAAGGCCTGCGGGTGGTGGCCCGGGAGGCCAATGGGGTGATCCAGGCGGTGGAGCACACCGGGCGGCGCTTCGCCATCGGCGTGCAGTGGCACCCGGAGTACCTGCCCCAGAAGCGCAGTCAGCAGGGGCTGTTCAGGGCGCTGGTGAACGCGGCGCATCAGAAGTGCGAAGTGTGAATTGGGAAGTGCGAAGTGTTGTTTATCCTTCCAACTTCCCAATTCACACTTCGCACTTCCCAATTCACACTTCGCACTTAAGCTTCGTAGCCCTCCTCGCTCTCCAGCCACGCCTGCTCCTCCGGGCTGCTCTCCCGGCCGAGGATGGCGTTGCGGTGGGGGAAGCGGCCGAAGCGGGCGACGATGTCCCGGTGATGGGTGGCCCACTTGAGGTTGTATTCCAGGCCCGGCTGGGAGAACAGGGTCACGGAGCGGTCCTGGTCGTCCAGGTCCTCGCTGTGCATGAAGGGCAGGTAGAGGAAGGCGCGCTGCTCCGGGGGCAACTGCTGGTCCAGGCCCCGGGCGATGGCGGCATCGGCCACGCGGCGTGCGGCGGCCTCGGTGGAGAAGGCATCGGGGTGACCCCTGAACATGTTCAGCGGCAGCTGGTCCAGCAGGATCGCCAGGGCCAGGGCGCCTTCTGCGGTCTCGCCCCAGTGGTCCAGCGCTCCCGCGCGGCCCCGCTGCCAGAGGGCCTCGAAGCGCTCGCGGATCTCAGTATCCAGTTCCGGGGTGGACCGGAACCAGCGGGGCTTGACCCGGCTTGAGAACCAGAATTCGAGGATCGCCGCCGCATCCGGCGGCAGGGCTGCCTCAGGCCCTAGCATCCGCCGGTTCCCAGCCGGGGCAGGGGATGCCGGTGCCGCCCAGGCCGCAGTAGCCGCCCGGGTTCTTGGCCAGGTACTGCTGGTGGTAGTCCTCGGCGTAGTAGAAGGGCGGCGCGTCCAGGATCTCGGTAGTGATGGGCCTGAACCCGCGCGCGGCGAGCGCCGCGCCGTAGGCGGCCCTGGAGGCCTCGGCCTCGGCCCGTTGGGCGGGATCTGAAAGGTAGATGCCGGAGCGGTACTGGGTGCCCACGTCATTGCCCTGGCGCATGCCCTGGGTGGGGTCGTGGGATTCCCAGAACACCTTCAAGAGCTCGGCGAAGCGGATCTTCGCCGGATCGTAGACCACCCGCACCACCTCGTTGTGGCCGGTGCGCCCGGTGCACACCTCCCGGTAAGTGGGATTCGGGGTGTAGCCGGCGGCATAGCCCACCGCCGTGGTGTAGACGCCGGGCAGCTTCCAGAAGGTCTTTTCCGCGCCCCAGAAACAGCCTAGGCCGAACACGGCCTCGGCCATGCCCTCGGGCCAGGGGGGTGTCAGCGGCGTGCCCAGCACGGCATGGCGCTCCGGCACCGGCATCGCCTCGGCACGACCCGGCAGGGCCTCCTCCGGGCTGGGCATTTCAACGGATTTGAGGAATCCGAACATGGTGTTGGTCCTCGTTTGGGCTCAAGGGCATGACAAGCTGCCGCAGAGACGCGGAGACGCTAAGAACGGATTCAAGGAACGACAGGATTCACAGGATTTTGAAGGATGTACAGGATGAAAGCTTGAGATCGAAAACGCAGCTTTACTCGGTTTTAATCAATCCTGAAAAATCCTGTTCATCCTGTCCATTGCCTTTGCCCTGCGGCTCCGCACCTCTGCGGCGATTCCTGATCTTACTCTGCTGGTTCCACCCGCAGCAGCCGGCCGTTGGTGTGGTCGGTGAGCAGGTACAGGTAGCCGTCCGGGCCCTGGCGCACGTCGCGGATGCGCTGGCCCATCTCCCGGAACATGGGTTCCTCTTCCACCACCCGGTCGCCGTCCATGACCAGACGCGTCACGTGGGTGTGGGCCAGGGCGCCGACGAAGACGTTGCCGCGCCAGTTGGGAAACACGTCGCCGGTGTAGAAGGCCATGCCGGACGGGGCGATGGACGGGGTCCAGTGGTGCACCGGCTGTTCCATGCCCTCCTTCTCGGTGATGCCTTCACCGATGGTGGCGCCGGAGTATTCCACGCCGTGGGTGATCACCGGCCAGCCGTAGTTCACGCCAGAGCGGATCAGGTTGAGCTCGTCGCCGCCCCGGGGGCCGTGCTCGTGCTGCCACACGGCACCGGTCTCGGGATGCAGGGCCATGCCCTGGGCGTTGCGGTTGCCGTAGGTGTAGATCTCCGGGCGGGCGTCACTTCGGCCCACGAAGGGGTTGTCCTCGGGGATGCGGCCGTCGTCGTGCAGACGGATGGTGCTACCGGCGTGGTCGTTCAGATCCTGGGCACGGGGCATGTCGCCCCGGTCGCCCACGGTGATGTACAGGTAACCGGCCCGGTCGAACAGCAGCCGGGAACCGAAGTGGCGGCCGTTATCGGAGGCGGGCTCGGCGGTGAACAGCACCTCCACGTCGTGCAGGGCGTCGTTCTCGAAGCGGCCCCGGGCGACCCGGGTGGTGATGCCGCCCTGGTGGTTAGCGGCGTAGGAGAGATACAGCAGGCGGTTGTTCTCGAAGTCCGGGTGCAGGGCGATGTCCAGCAGACCGCCCTGGCCAAAGGCGCGGATCTCGGGCAGGCCGGACACGGGTTCGGGGAGCAGCTGGCCGTCGCGGAAGATGCGCAGGCGCCCGGGGCGCTCGGTGATGAGCATATCGCCGTTGGGCAGGAAGGCCAGGGACCAGGGGTGTTCCAGGCCGTCGGTCAGGGGCACCACCTTGACCACGTGTTCCCGGGTGTCCAGGTTGGGGTTTGCGCAGGCGCCCATGGGCAGGATGAGCAGCAGGGCCAGCAGGCTGCGCCAGGTGATGAATCGGGTCATGACGAATCCTCTCATTACCTTGAATGGTAGGGCCTTTGTTTGCCGGGGCGCCCTCAAGTTCCCCGCGCCGGCCGGGCGCCTGGGTAGTCAGCGCCCGGTCGGGTCCTCGTCCAGACGCGCGCCGGGTTCGGCCAGGCTCAGTTCGGAGAGATCCACCCGCAGCGGGGGGACTTCCCGGGGATCGCCGATGGTCGCGCCGGGCTCGGCCAGGGTGATGCCGGAGAGATCCACCTGCAGCGGCGGAACTTCCCGGGGGTCGGCCAGCAGCGAGCCGGGCGGCGCGATGCTGGCCTCCAGGGGCGCGGGGCCGGCGGCACGGGAGGGTTCCGGGGCCGGCGGCGCGGCGGGTGGGGTGTCGGTGCTCTCCGCCGCCTCCCAGAGGCGCACCTCGGAGAGCCAGCCGGCCTTGTGCAGGGCCGCCTGGTATTTACGGGCGGTGGCCTCGTCGAGCCCCTTCTTGATCACCACCGGTGCCTCTTTGACCAAGGCCTCGGCCCGATCCAACGGCAGCTTGAACAGCTGCGCCAGGTTGGCCTCGGCCTGGGCGGGGTCGGCGCCGCTGGCCAGGGTGCCGGTGAGGATGACGCGATACTGGGCTTGGGACATGCGGGTCTCTTTATCGGGCAGCGCAACAGGCAAGATCGCCTGCACTAACCATAAACCATCCCGGCCGGGATGTGGGGCACCGCGCGTCCCCTGGATGGTGGCCCCTGTCCCCGTATCGGGAACAAAGCCCGCCGTGCCATGATCGGAGCTGTATGGCCCGATCCCGCCCCAATCCCTGGTTTACCGGCCTGCTGGCCCTGCTGGTGGCGGCCGTGATGGCCATCAGCCTGTACCCCGCCTTGACCACCGAGGGCCCCTCGGGCCTGCGTTTCGTGGGCGAGTCCGCCGGACGCAAGGCGGACCGGCATCTCTATTTCTACGGCGGCTACGAGACCGTGCCTGCCTGGGAACGGGCCTACCACCGCCTGCTGTTCGGCGAACGCAGCGCGGTGGAGCAGAAGTCCATCGACATCTATGCCGAGACCCTGGAGTGGTTCGAGCGCAACCCGCACCGGGTCAAGCCCTGGAACGAGCAGAACACCCGCGCCCGCTGGCTCATCGCCCTGGCCGAGACGGGTCAGCGGGAGGCCTTCATCGAAGGGCTGCAGAGCCTGGGCAGCGGCCCCGAGGAGGATGTGCTCATCGCCACCCTGGCCCATGCCTATGGGGTGGAGGGGGAGTACCTGACCCCTTCGGAGCTGCGCTACGGGGCGCGCATGGTGCCGGGCGGTTGGGGCAGGGATCACCTGCGCATGCGCCTGGCCGAGCAGGCTGGTGACCTGGAGACGGCCGAGGCCTTCCGTCTTGCCCTGAACCAGCGCGGCGCCGAGATGCGCGAGCGGCTGCGCTGGCTGGGTATCACGGTGACGGTGACCCTGGCGCTCGGCCTGATCCTGCTGGCCCGGGCGCGGGTCTTCACCCACCCTCCGGCCTGGCGCGCGGCGGTGCTGGACGATCCCTGGCCCGCCGCCCAGGGCTTCGCCGTGATGGTGCGCGCCGCCCTGTACGCCATCCTGGTGGTGGGCATCGGGCTGTTCCAGCAGCACTACTTCCGCCCCGGCATCCTGTCCCTGTGGATCACCCTGGTGGCGGGTCTGCCCATGCTCTGGCTCATGCGCCGGCACCTGCTCAAGCCCCGGGGCATGGGCTTCGTGCAGGGCTTCGGTCTCAGCCTGCGGGGCGTGGGTCTGAAGGCCTTCGCGGCGGTGACCGTGATGCTGCTGGCGGTGCACTGGGCCGGCAACATGCTCATCTCGGCGCTGGGCTGGGGTCTGGGGCTGGAGAGCCACTGGTCACAGGGCATCCACGAACTGGCCATGTTCGGCTCCTGGCGCAACACCCTGCTGGCCGCCACCAACGCCATCCTGTGGGCGGCGATCATCGAGGAGATCGCCTTCCGGGGCCTGGTCTACGTGACCCTGCGCAGTGTCATGCGCCCCTGGGTGGCGATCCTGCTCTCCGCCGCCCTGTTCAGCCTGCTGCACCTCTACAGCTTCACGGCCATGCTGGCGGTGTTCTGGAGCGGCGTGCTGCTGGCCTGGAGCTTCGAGCGCTTCCGCAGCCTGCTGCCGGCCATGGTGGTGCATGGCCTCGGCAATGCCGTGGCGGTGTCCACGCTGGTGTTGTTTTACCGCTGAGCCAGGCGCGCTGCACGGTGGCAAGAAAGGGCGGCATGAATCCCAGTCTGATTGTAAAGTAATCCCGGATGCTCATTTCCGGAGACCCCATGCGGTTCGTCGCTTCAGCGGGATGGCTAAGGATCGGCCTGATGTGGCTGGGCCTGGTGGTTGCGTCGTCCGCGGCTGATGCCCGGGAGGTGCGGGTGGGCGTCTATGACAACGCGCCCAAGCTGATGCTGGAGGCCGACGGCACGATCACCGGCATCCTGGGGGATCTGCTCCGGGAGATGGCGCAGGAGGAAGACTGGCGGCTGGTCCCGGTGTCCTGCGAGTGGTCCCGGTGCCTGGAACTGCTCAGCCGGGGCGAGCTCGACCTGCTGCCCGACGTGGCCTACAGCGAGGAGCGGGCCGCGCGCATGGATTTTCACCGGGTGCCCGCCCTGTACAGCTGGTCCCAGGTCTACCAGGGGCCGGGTGCGCGCATCGATTCCATGCTGGACCTGGAGGGGCGTTCCCTGGCGGTACTGGAAGGTTCCATCCAGCAGGGCTTTCTCATGGACCTGCTGGACAACTTCGGCGTGCGCGTCTCCTGGCTGCCGGTGCAGACCCTGCAGGAGGGATTCGACCGGGTAATTGCCGGAGAGGCCGACGCGGTGGTGGCCAACCATCGCTTCGGCGACCAGCGGGCCCTGGAGATGGGCCTGCGGGTCACGCCCATCATGTTCCAGCCCGTGCAGCTGTTCTATGCAGCCCCCAGGGGACGCAACGCCGACCTGCTGGCACGCATCGACGCCCACCTGACCCGCTGGAAGGACACCCCGGGTTCGGTGTACTTCGACATCCTGCGCAGCTGGGGCTTCGAGCACACCGAGACACGCATCCCGGAGCATCTGTGGTGGGGGCTGGCGGGCCTGCTGGCGGCCCTGGGGCTGGCCTTGCTGTTCAGTCTGTTCCTGCGCCTGCAGGTCAATGAGCGCACCCGCCAGTTGCGCGCCAGCGAGGAGCGCCTGTCCACCATCCTCAACAGCGTCGAGGCGTGCATCTACATCAAGGACACGGAGCTGCGTTACCAGTACGCCAACCGCAAGCTCTGCGAGCTGTTCAGTGCCTCGCCGGAACGCATCATCGGCCGCCGGGACGCGGATTTCTTCGATGCCGAAACGGCCGCCAGACTTGAGCAGAATGATCGCCTGGTGCTGGAGCGCGGCGAGCGCTTCGCCGAGGAAGAGCACAATCGCACCCGCGACGGCCGGCACGTGAACACCTTCCTGACGGTCAAGCTCCCCCTGCGTCATGCCGACGGCAGCATCCACGCCCTGTGCGGCATCTCCACCGACATCAGTGAACAGAAGAAGATCCTGGAGGAGGTGCACCAGCTGGCCTTCTTCGATCCGCTCACCGGTCTGCCCAACCGCCGCCTGCTCATCGATCAGTTGCGCCACGCCCTGGCCAATTGCGACCGCACCGGTCACGAGGGCGCGTTGCTGTTCATCGACCTGGACAACTTCAAGAATCTCAACGACACCCTGGGTCACGACATGGGCGACCTGCTGCTGCAGCAGATCGCCGAGCGGCTGCGCGAGCATGTGCGGGAGAACGATTCCCTGGCGCGCCTGGGTGGCGACGAATTCGTGGTGATGCTTGAAGGGCTGCAGCCCGAGGGCGGCGAGGCGGTGCACCAGGTGCGCCACGTGGGCGAGAAATTGCTGGGGGTGCTGAGCGAACCCTTCAGCCTGGACCGGGTGGTCTACCGCATCACCGCCAGCATCGGCGTCGCCATGTTCAGCGACAGCGATGACACGGTGGAAGAACTGCTCAAGCGCGCGGATCTGGCCATGTACGAGGCCAAGTCCGCCGGGCGCAACGGCCTGCGGTTCTTCAATCCCTCCATGCAGGCGGCGGTCAGCGCCCGGGCGGCGCTGGAGGCGGATCTGCGCGAGGCCCTGCAGACGGAGCAGTTCTTCCTCGATCTGCAGCCCCAGGTGGATGCGGCCGGGACGGTGGTGGGCGCCGAGGCCCTGCTGCGCTGGCGGCATCCCGAGCGGGGTCTGGTTTCGCCGGGCGAGTTCATTCCAGTGGCCGAGGCCACCGGAATGATCCTGCCCCTGGGCGACTGGGTGCTGCGGCAGGCCTGTGACCGACTGGCGGCCTGGTCCCGCGATCCCGAGATGGCCGGGCTGGTGTTGGCCATCAATGTCAGCGTGCGTCAGTTCCGGCACCCGGATTTCGTCTCCCGGGTGCAGGACGTGCTGGAAGACAGTGGCGCGGATCCGCGCCGGCTGGAGATGGAGCTCACCGAGAGTCAGCTGGTGGACAACGTCGAGGACATGATCGGCATCATGATGCGCTTGCGAGCCCGGGGCGTGCGTTTCTCCCTGGACGACTTCGGCACCGGCTACTCATCCCTGTCCTATCTCAAGCGCCTGCCCCTGGATCAGCTCAAGATCGACCAGTCCTTCGTGCGTGACCTGCTGGTGGACAGCAACGACGAGGCTATCGTGCGCACCGTCGTGGCCCTGGGCGAGAGCCTGGACCTGAGGGTCATCGCCGAGGGCGTGGAGCGCGAGGCCCAGCGGGACAAGCTGCTGGCCCTGGGCTGCCGCTATTTCCAGGGCTACCTCTATGGTCGCCCGGGGCCGGCGGGCGCGTTGTCCCGATGCGTCGCCCGGGAGGCCTGATCCTGGGAAGTTTCAGCGGTCGTTGAGCCAGCCCGCCCACTGACTGTGGGTGGAGACGTCCACCCCGTCCTGACTGGCACGCTCCTGCAGGAAACGCTGCAGGTCCTCCAGCAGCAGGCTGTCCATGAGTTCCGGTTCGTTGGGCAGGCTGGCGTGCAGGGTCTGGTAGATGAGCTTGAGCTCGTTGACCGGATATTCCTTGAGGCTGCGCATGGGGCTGGCTCCTGAAGCATGGGGTGCCTGCCATTATGGACCCGGGGACATCGCCCCACAAAATGCCCAATCAACTTTAGGAGTTTCTGTTAACTTGCTGTAAATGAAAGGTCTTGTGTTATGCTCGGACCATGCGTCCCAGCCCCGAGGTGAAACCCATGTCCGAACTGCACCTGCTGATCCCCAAGCTGAACCGCCCCGTCTGGCCCGCCGGCATGGAGAATTTCGAGGCGGCGCCGGTCGATACCTGCGAGATCCCCCTGCTCGGCTGGGTGGCCGCCGGCCTGCCCGTTGACCTGTGCAGCGACGACGAGCGGGTCTCGGTGCCCGCCCATATGGTCCGGCGCAACACCTATGCCCTGCGGGTGCGCGGCCACTCCATGATCGACGACAACATCCAGGACGGCGACATCATCGTGGTGGAGCGCCGCCAGAGCGCCGAGAACGGCCAGACCGTGGTGGCCATGATCAACGGCGAGCAGGTGACCCTGAAGAAGTTCTACGTGGAGCGCGACGGCATCCGCCTGCAGCCTGCCAACCCGGACATGGATCCCATCATCCTCAGGAACGAGGAGATCGAGATCCTGGGCATCGTCACGGGTGTGATCAGGGACATGCGCTAGAGACACGTTGCCAGAGGCAAGAGGCAAGAAAAGGGCCAATGTTCAAGCGGGCGGCGCGTGTGCTGTTCATCGGGGGTTCCGGGGATTGGCGCACGGACCTTGCGGTCCGGCTGATGGGTGAGATCGGCGCCGGGTGGATGGAAGGGCGCGGCGTGGATCTGGACCGGCTCGACGCCGAACAGCTTGCCTGGGCCGACCTGGTGATTCCCCTCGACGTGGACACCCGGCAGCGCTGTCCGGCGCTGCCACCCACGGCACGGCTCAAGGTCTGGGACCTGCCCGAACTTCCCCCCGAGGAGACCGAAGCGGAGATCCGCCGACGCCTGACCAGCATGCTAGGCGGGTTGCGCATGCTGTCCAGGGTGGATGGGAAATAAGGATCTGACAGGATTTACATGATGAACATGATTTCAAAAAGAAAGCGGCCTCCTGGCCGCTTTCTTGGTTTCCAATCCCGTTAATCATGTGAATCCTGTCCGAGATTCCCTGGTCTACAGCTCCTTGGCGCGGTTCTTCAGTTGTAGCAGCGCGCCGTCCATGCCCAGGCGCAGCTGGCGGTTGGCGTGGACCAGCAGGGGGAACATGCGCCGCAGCAGGGGGCCCAGCTGCTCGTTGACCTTTGCGGTGTCGCCGGTGCGCAGCAGGATCAGGGCCTCTTCCACGGACAGTGCCACGCGGCGCCCCTCGGGGGCGGCGCGGCTCTCCGCCGGCGGGCCTTCCTCGAACACCACCGTGTTGCCGCCGGAGGCCATGGCCTTGGCCACCCGTGCCTCGGCCAGCTTGATCACCTCGTCGAACTGCAGGTTCTCGTACAGGGCCGGCGTCACCAGGCCCGCACTCACGGTCATGGCGAAGCGGGTGTTGCCCAGGCGGTAGCCGGCCTTCTGGTTGAGATCGTGGATCTTGCTGGCGACCTCGCGAGCCACCTGTTCATTGGCGCCGGGCATGAGCACGGCGAACTTGGACAGGCCCACCCGGGCGACCGTGTCCTCCCGGCGCACGCTGCCGGTGATGATCTTGGAGATATTCACCAGCACCTTGTCCGCCACCTGGCGGCCGCGCTTGCGGAACAGCTCGTCGTACTGGTCCACGTCGATGCGCAGCACCGACAGCTCATTGCCGTGGCGGATGGCAAAGGACAGCAGCACCGGGCCGTGTTCGCGGAAGTAGTTGGCATTGGCCAGGCCGGTCAGCGGGTCGATGGTGCTGCGCTGCTCCAGGGCCTGGGTGGCCTGCTGCAGGCGGCGCTGGGTGTGCTCGAACTTGGCGTGGGCCTTGGCGCGTGCGCGCAGCTGCAGGGAGTCGAAGGGCTTGGTGATGAAGTCCGTGGCGCCCAGGGCCATGGCCTGGCGGCGCATCTTCTCGTCGTCCTCGTGCCCGGTGATGATAATCACCGGCAGCTCGCTGATGCGGCTGTGGATGGACTCGCGGATCTGGCGCAGCAGCATGAAGCCGTTCATGCGCGGCATCATCAGGTCGGAGAACACCACCTGGATGCTGGGATCGTCGCGCACCAGCTCCCAGCCGGTGTCGCCGTCGTCGGCCTCCACCACCTCGAAGTCGTTGCTGAGCAGCCGGCGGATCGCCTTGCGCATGGTGGTGGAGTCCTCGACCACCAGGATGCGGGGCTTGGCGATGGTGTAGCTGTCGGCGCTTTCCGCGCTCTCCGTGCTGTCTGCGATGGTCGCGTGCATGGCTCCTCCCGATGTTTTTCAGGAGGTTAGCACCCAATTCGCAAGAAGTAATGAGGTCTGGGACACAAACGGTGCCCCCGCCGGGATGAATGGCGGATTTGTCTGTAGGAGGGTAGGGCGGAATCGCCCGAGGCCCCGGTGTAGACGTAGGAGGCCCGACCCCGGGCCGAATACCCATGCTTGGGTAGTTCGGCCCGCGCGGGTCGGGGCAAGGCGCAGCCTCAGCTCGCCGCGCGCGACGCCCGCTTGCGCTCGTGCTCCAGCAGCATCTTCTTGCGCACCCGGATGGACTTGGGCGTGACTTCCACCAGCTCGTCGTCCTCGATGAACTCCAGGGCCTGCTCCAGGGTCATGCGGATGGGCGGTGTGAGGATGATGTTCTCGTCGGAGCCGGCGGCGCGGATGTTGGTCAGCTGCTTGGCCTTGAGCGGGTTCACCACCAGGTCGTTGTCGCGGCTGTGCAGGCCGATCACCATGCCCTCGTAGACCTCGTCGCCGTGGCCGATGAACAGGCGGCCGCGTTCCTGGAGATTGAACAGGGCATAGCCCAGGGCCTTGCCGGCGCCGTTGGCGATCAGCACGCCGTTGTTGCGCGCGCCTACGGAGCCCGGACGGTAGGGGCCGTAGCTGTCGAACACGTGGTGCAGGATGCCGGTGCCGGAGGTGGCGGTGAGGAACTCGGTCTGGAAGCCGATCAGGCCGCGGGACGGCACCTTGTAGTCCAGGCGCACCCGGCCCTTGCCGTCGGGGATCATGTCCAGCAGCTCGCCGCGGCGTCCGCCCAGCTTCTCCATGATGGCGCCCTGGTGCTGCTCCTCCACGTCCACGGTCACCATCTCATAGGGCTCTTCCCGGACCCCGTCACGCTCGCGCACGATCACCTCGGGGCGGGACACGCCCAGCTCGAAGCCCTCGCGGCGCATGTTCTCGATCAGGATGGACAGGTGCAGCTCGCCACGGCCGGAGACGCGGAACTTGTCCGGGTCGTCGGTCTCCTCCACGCGCAGGGCCACGTTGTGCTTGAGCTCCTCGAACAGCCGGTCGCGGATGTTGCGGGAGGTGACGTACTTGCCCTCCTTGCCGGCGAACGGGGAGGTGTTCACCTGGAAGGTCATGCTCACGGTGGGCTCGTCCACGGTGAGCGCCTTGAGCGCCTCCACGGCGGCTGGATCGCACAGGGTGTCGGAGATGTAGAGCTCGTCCATGCCGGTGAAGGCGATGATGTCGCCGGCCCGGGCCTCGGGCACCTCGACGCGCTCCAGACCCTTGAAGCCCAGGATCTGCAGGATGCGCCCGGAACGCACGTTGCCTTCCCGGTCGATGGCCTTCACGGCGGTGTTGGTCTTGACCTTGCCGCGGGTGATGCGGCCGATGCCGATCAGGCCCTGGAAGCTGTTGTAATCGAGCGAGGAGACCTGCATCTGGAACGGGCCCTCGGCATCCACGGCCGGCGGGCTCACCTTGTCGATGATGGTCTGGAACAGGGGCGTCATGTCTCCCTCGGTCACGTCCTTGCTCAGCCCGGCAAAGCCCTTCAGTGCCGAGCAGTACACCACGGGGAAATCCAGCTGCTCCTCGGTGGCGCCCAGACGGTCGAACAGATCGAAGATCTGGTCCACCACCCAGTCGGGTCGGGCGCCGGGGCGGTCGATCTTGTTCACCACCACGATGGGCTTGAAGCCCATGGCGAAGGCCTTGGAGGTCACGAAGCGGGTCTGGGGCATGGGCCCGTCCACCGCATCCACCAGCAGCAGCACCGAATCCACCATGGACAGCACACGCTCCACCTCGCCGCCGAAGTCGGCGTGTCCGGGGGTGTCCACGATGTTGATGCGGTAGCCGTTCCAGGTCAGGGCCGTATTCTTCGCCAGGATCGTGATGCCACGTTCCTGCTCCAGGGCGTTGGAGTCCATCATGCGTTCGGTGATGTGGGCCCGCTCACCGAAGGTGCCGGACTGCTGAAGCAGCTTATCCACCAGCGTGGTCTTGCCGTGGTCAACGTGGGCGATGATGGCGATATTGCGAAGCTTGTCGGTCATACTGGGAAGGCCCTGCCTGGGCGGGTAACGAGAAAAAGGTGCAAAATTATATCCGAACGCCAGGAGAAGCGTCGGATTTCTTTTATGCTGGCGCGCCTTTGGGGCCGGAAACCGGCCAAAAACCAACCCGGGGTCCGCAAATAAACGCGAATGGACGCAAATTGTGGCGATTGAGTGTTTAATTTCTGTGAATTCCGCGTTTTTCGCAGATAACGGATCAGCTTTCAACATCGAGTTTTGAATGTCCTCTGTCAATCCCGAATCCCCCTACACTCGCATGGGCGGCGAACCCGCCGTCCGCGCCCTGGTAGACCGTTTTTACGAGCTCATGGACACCCTCCTCGAGGCCTGGGAGATCCGCAAGCTCCACCCGGAAGACCTCGCCGGCTCCCGGGAAAAATTGTTCAAGTTCCTCTCCGGCTGGCTGGGCGGCCCGCCGCTCTACATCCAGGAATACGGCCACCCCATGCTGCGCCGCCGCCACCTGCCGTTTCCGATCGACGAACAGGCCCGGGACCAGTGGATGCTGTGCATGAACCAGGCCCTGGATGAGCTGGTGGAGGAAGAGGCGCTGCGCGAGGGGGTGCGCCATGCCTTCTGGCAGCTGGCGGATCACATGCGGAATCGGTGAGGGGGGCTTGAAAGGATTGCCGCGGAGGCGCGGAGGCGCGGAGTCGGCAAAGTCGTGTGATAAAGGGGCGGAGGGATGAAAGCTTCATCAGGAGCAGATGCACTATGCGAGGCACAGACAGATGATGAGACATTCAACGTCGGCACGGGAATGAAACCCCATGCATTACTCCATAGGCTGGGACGTGGGTGGCTGGAACTGCGACCACAACCCGGCAAGCCGGGATGCCCTGGTGATCCTGGATGCCGACCGCAAGCGCCTCGGCGTCCCCTGGCGGGGCAATCTGCGCGGCACCATCAATGGGGCGGCAGACACACGCGGCTGGATCGGGGCCCTGTTCGCCCTGTGCGGCCTGCCCGCGCCGGCGGATCACAGCCGGGTCGTGCTGGCCATCGACACGCCGCTGGGATTCTCCGAGGCCTTCAAGGCGCTGGTGACCCGGTTCGAGGCCGCGCCTGCACCTGGTGCATCACACAGCAATCCGTACCTGTTCCGTGCCGCTGAATTTTACCTGTTCGCGCGGGGTGTCAGGCCGCTGTCACCGGTCAAGGACATGATCGGCAGCCAGGCCACCAAGGGCATGCATGTGCTGGGCCGGTTCGCGTCCCGGATCGAGCGCTGCGGGGTGTGGAGCGACGGGGCGGGCCTCACCGCCATCGAGGCCTATCCGTCGCCCTGCAGGTCATCGCTGCGGGTGCAGGCGCTGCTGGATGACTACGCCCCGAGAGACGTGAACGATCCCTCGTCGCGGGCCTGGCCGGCGGACCTGGATCATGAGGACAAGCGGGATGCCCTGGTCTGTGCCCTGATCGGTCATCTGTTCGCCCATCAGCCCGAAACCCTGGCCCCGCCGCCGGGGCACATTCCAGCCTCGGAGGGCTGGATCTGGCTGCCTCAGGATGCGTTGCGCCCCCCTGGTTCTGCTTGAGCAACTGCGGAACAGTCGAAGATGACTCTTGTGTCAGGGACGGGTACCAATATCCGTCCTGCTGATGACGATATTCCCTTCGCGTTCTTTGCGACTTTGCGACTTTGCGTTGAGGCGTTTCAGGATTCATCCCCGGCCAGGATCGTCTTCGCCCGGGCCAGCAGTTCCACTCCGCCGTCGGGCAGTGAGCGCAGCGCCCGCGTCCAGTGGGGAAACAGGTTCGTTTCCTCGCGGCCTTCGTGCTTGGCCAGGGCGCCGGAGATGAGTGCGAAGAAAGGCGCCACTTCCCAGCCGGCGTCCACGCCCTCGTCGAACTGGCTTTCCAGCAGGGCCGTCTGTTCCAGGATCTCCTCGTGTTCGCGCAGCATCACCGAGGTGGGGTCCTGGCCAGACGGGTGCCGGGGCAGGTCGAGCAGCGGCACGAACAGTTCGTTCTCCACCTGGATGTGTCGGCGCAGGCCGGTGACGTAGGCGCGAAAGTCCGGCTCCGCGCCGGCGAGGTCCTCGGCGTTGACCTTGTGCAGGGCGCTGGCGAACAGGCGGTCGATGCGCAGGTGGTCGCGGGTGAGCAGGTCCACCAGGTCCACCGGTTCCACGTCTTCCCGGCGGCGCACGCTGAGCCGCCACAGGGGCGGGCCGGCGGCATCGGTCTGCCAGTAGATGCCGTGGCGCAGTTGCAGGCTCACCGCCTCCATGAGCATCTCCGGTGCCTGGTCGAGCAGCACCTCGAACACCTGGCCGGGACACAGTTCCTTGAGGGTGTAGTAGGCGCGGGTGTGGGCATGGCTGCCCAGGCCGCGCAGGTCCAGGGTGAAATCAGCCATGGCTCAGCGCCACGTCGCGACGCGATGCCATGGCACGACCCAGGCCTCGGATTTCGTCCGCGTTCAGCAGCCGCCGGGCCAGGGGCAGGACGCGTTCTTCTTCCAGGGCCAGATGGCGGCGGGTGCTGGCGATCCACTCGACGGCGCGGGGCATGGCGTCGTTGTCGCCTCTGATGACCGCCTCGAGCCGGGGGCGCAGTGTTGCCCAGCCCCGCTCGAGTCCCGGGTGCTCGGCGCTGAGCTGTTCCAGCCACAGGGGCAGGCGGGTGTCCCATTCAGCCCGGCCCCGGCAGCCGAGCAGCAGGGGGAACAGGTCGGTATCCTCGTCGGCGTGGTGTTGGGGCGCGGCCCGGTCGAAGTAGTCCAGGATGCGTTCCGCCGCGTGACGGGCGTCCGGGTCCGCGCCACGCCGGCTCAGGTGCTCCGGCAGGCGTTCGAGGGTCTCCAGGCGTTCTAGGATGCGCTCGTGGCAGGCGTGCAGCATGCCGAGCGGATCGTCGAAGCCCGGGGCGGGCGGTTTGAAAAACGATTTCATCGCTGAAGTGTGGTACGGATTGATCCGATTGTCTTTGATTATCATCAATGTATTTAATATACATCTTATGTGCTCTGGTGGTAGGCAACACCGGAGTCGGCCATGCACCCCCGCAATCGTCTGTTCATCCTCGCCGCCCTGATCTACAGCCTGCTGGGCGGGCTGGTGGGCCTGCTGTGGCTGGCCCATCCCGGCCTGATCCCGGGCAACGTGCCGCGCATCCACGGACATCTGATACCGCCGTGGCCCTCAATCGCTGGGTGGACCGTTACGACATACAGTGCATGCGTTGTGCCGATTGATCAGGTGCTGTAAAGCGAACCGCGAAGGGCGCGAAGGTCTGCGCGAAGATCGCAAAGGTTTTTTATTCACCATGAATTACTTCGCGCTCTTGGTGCCCCTTTTGCGCCCTTTGCGTTCCTGCTTTTGACTTTTGAATTTTGAATCTTGAATGTTGAATTTTGATTCCTGCCTGCCCACACTTGAATGGCGCCACGGGGCGCGACACAACAACGACACAACAAGGAAACCTCCATGTCCCAGGTACAGGAATCACCCATGCAGGAAGCGCCGGCCGAGCAGCTCAAGAGCGGCCCGGTGATGATCATCTACGTGCTCTATTTCGTGGGCTTCTTCATCGGACTGACCGCCCTGGTGGGCGTGATCATGGCGCACATGAAGCGCGGCGAGGCGGATGCCGCCGCGAAGAGCCATTACCAGTACCAGATCCGCACCTTCTGGTTCGGCCTGATCTACATGATCGTGGGCGTGCTCACCGCCATGCTGATCATCGGCTACCTGATCCTGCTGTGGTGGTTCGTGTGGACCCTGGTCCGCTGCGTCAAGGGCGTGCTGCGTGCCCTGGACAACAAGCCGATGGAGAATCCGGAGACCCTGTTGTGGTGATAGCGGGCCCGTACTGACGGGTGCGGGTTCGACACAAGGGGGCTGCTGGTAAGCAGCCCCCTTGTTGTTTTACCTTCGACCTCTGTCTCGGCAGGTATCCATTCTCAACCGAGAAGCGCATTGACCATGGAAGCAGAAGTCAGGGAAATACGTGAACACATGGGGCGGTTTCCGCCTTTCGACACCCTGAGTGATGAGCTGCTGGACGAAGTGGCCGCCTCGGTGGAGATCGCCTATTACAAGGCAGGGTCGAGCATCTTCGCCCATGGCGATGCCATCCATGCCTTGCCCTACATCCGCAGTGGTGCGGTGGAGGTCTACCGGCACAGCGGCGAACTGTACAACCGTCTCGGCGAGGGGGACATCTTCGGACAGTTCGGTCTACTGCGTAACCGGCGGGTGCGCTTCCCGGTCAAGGCCATCGAAGATACCTTGCTCTACCTGATCCCGGAAGCGGTGTTCGATCGCCTCTGCAACGAGGACGATCAATTCGCCGATTTCGTAGAGCTTTCCGGGTCTCGGCTGCAGAGCACCGTGGAGCAGACGGCACGCAGCAATGACTTGATGGTGACACGGGTACGCCGTCTGATCTCACGCTTGCCGGTGATGATCCAGGAATCCGCCACCGTCCAGGAGGCGGCATGTCTGATGACAGAGGAGGATGTTTCGTCCGTGCTGCTCATCGCACCCGCGATGAGTGATGATACAGAACGGGCATTTTCCGATGCGGAAGGACGTCACTGGCAGTTGGTCGGCATGGTGACCGACAAGGATCTGAGGGAACGCATCGTCGCCCGGGGCGCGCCGCCGGATACGCCGCTCAGCGCCATCAGCCACGGGCAGCTGATCGCCATCCAGTCCGACGAGTCGGTCTACGAGGCCATGCTCGCCATGTTGCGCCACAACATCCAGCGACTGCCCGTATTGCACCGGCGGCGCCCCGTGGGCGTGGTGCACCTGGCGGACATCGTGCGTTACGAGACCAACAGCAGTGCCTACCTGGTCAGCAATATTTTCAATCGGACCTCGGTGAAGGGGCTGGCGCGCCTGGTGCCGGATATCCGCGCGGCGTTCGTGCGCCTGGTGGACGAGGGCGCCACATCACAGATGATCGGCAACGCCATGTCCACCATCGGCCGCAGCCTGATGCGCCGCCTGGTGGAGCTGGCCGAGGAAGAGCTGGGTCCGCCACCGGTGCCCTACTGTTTCATGGTGCACGGCTCTCTGGCACGCAATGACCAGTCGGTCACCACGGATCAGGACAATGCCCTGGTGCTGCATGACGACTTCGACTCGAAGCGCCATGACGGTTACTTTAAGGCCCTGGCGGAAAGGGTCAGCGACGGGCTGGATGCCTGCGCCTACCCCTATTGCAAGGGCGGCATCATGGCCACCAATGATCTCTGGCGTCAGCCCCTGTCGCAGTGGAAGCGCTACTTCGAGGAATGGATCGCGCAACCCGATCCGCAGCGATTGCTGCACAGCTCCATCTTCTTTGATCTGGATGCCGTGTACGGCGAGGAGCGCTTCGTGGAGGTCTTGCAGGAGCTGATCTCGACCCGGGCCCGGCAGAGCCCGAAGTTCCTTGCCGCCCTGGCGCGCAACGCCTTGAGCCGCACGCCGCCACTGGGCCTGTTCCGTACCTTCGTGCTGGAGCAGGACGGCAAACAGAACAACATCATCAACATCAAACGTCGCGGTGTGGCGCCCATGAACGATGTGATCCGGGTCCATGCCCTGGCCGCCGGCTCGCGCAGGCAGAATGCCTTCGAACGACTGGATGATATCGATCAGGCCGGCCTGTTGCCCGCGGGACAAACGGACAAGCTGCGCTATGCCCTGGAGTTCATGTCCATCATGCGTCTGCGACACCAGGCCTATGAGGTCAAGCACGACCAGCCTGCCGACAACGCCATTGATCCTGAGCGGGTATCTCCCCTGGAGCGGCACAATCTGAAGGAGGCCTTCCAGGTGCTGAGCAATGCGCAGAAGTTCCTGCGCTTTCGTTACCCCAGCCCGACCCGCTGACGCCATGTCCGGCGAGACAGGCAATGGGCAGGACCTGCCCACCTGGCAGGAATACTTCTCTCGGCAGAGCCAGGCCTGCCGGGATCCTGCGCTGCGCCGTTTCTATGCCGCCGGGCTGCCGTCCGAGGAGACACCCATTGGCGAGGTGCCCCTGGCGGCCCTGGACCTGGAGACCACAGGCATGGACGCCGAGCGGGATGTGATCGTGAGTATCGGCATCGTGCCCTTCGATCTGCGCCGCATCCGTCCCGCACAGGGGCATTACTGGGTCGTTAAGCCACCACTTCCCCTCTCGGAGGCCTCCATCAAGTTTCATCGCATCACCCATTCGGAGGTTGCCGCTGCGCCGGATTTGGACGCCGTGCTCGATGAAGTCCTGGCAGCGCTTGCGGGCCGCGTGGTGGTGGTGCATTACCGGGCGATCGAGCGGCCGTTCATGGACGCCGCCGTGTTGCGGCGCCGAGGAGAGCGCTGTTTGTTCCCCGTCATCGACACCATGTCCCTGGAGGCCCGGCAGCAGCGCGGTGGGCTCATGCAACGCCTCAAGGGCTTTTTCGGGGTCCGTCCGCCCTCCATACGCCTGGCCGATAGTCGCGCCCGTTATGGGCTACCCGCCTATTCATCCCACCATGCCAAGGTGGATGCCATCGCCACGGCGGAACTTCTCCTGGCCCAGGTCGCCAAGCACTACGGCCCGGACACGCCTGTATCGACGCTTTGGGTTTAACCCATACAGTGCTCCAAGGTGAGTGCGGGCTAGGAGCTTGTGGGATGAAAGAAAGGCGGCCAAGGCCGCCTTTTGGGAAAGCCCTAGAGCCCGAGTCAGGCAGGCCTGGGTTCCGACATCAATCCCTTGACGATGGCGAAACATCCCACCAACAGGACCAGGGTGAAAGGCAGCCCCACGGAGACCGCCATCGCCTGCAAGGCGGCCAGGCCACCGCCCAACAGCAGGGCGATGGCGATGGCCCCCTCGATCACACCCCAGAACACGCGCTGGGGTTTGGGTGCGTCGATCTTGCCGCCGGCGGTGATAGTGTCGATCACCAGCGAACCGGAGTCCGAGGAGGTGATGAAGAATACCAGCACCAGGATGATGGCGACAAAAGAGGTGATCTCGGCCAGAGGCAGTTGACTTAGCATCATGAACAGCTGCAGCGGCAGGTCCGCGGAGGCGGCGGCCTCAAAGCCTTCCTGGAGCTGACGGATGGCGGTCCCGCCGAAGGTCGTCATCCAGAACACGGACACGGCGGAGGGGATCAGCAGTACCGAGATCAGGAACTCCCGCACCGTTCGGCCGCGGCTGACGCGGGCAATGAACATGCCCACGAAGGGTGACCAGCTGATCCACCAGGCCCAGTAGAAGGTGGTCCACCCCTGGCTGAAATTGGCGTCGTCACGGGCAAAGGGATTGGACAGGAACGGCAGTTGCGCCAGGTAGCTGCCCAGGTTGCTGATGAAGCCGGTGGCGATCAGCAGGGTGGGTCCGAAGATCACCACGAACATCAGCAGCAGGAAGGCCAGCACCATGTTGAACTCAGAGAGGCGCTTCACGCCCTTGTCCACGCCGGCCACGATGGAGATCACCGCCACGGCGGTGATGCCGGTGATCAGCAGTACCAAGGTGACGTTGCCGCCGCCGATGCCGAACAGGTGTTCCAGTCCGGCCGATGCCTGCTGTGCGCCGATACCTAGGGAGGTGGCCAGGCCGAACAAGGTGGCGAACACCGCGAGGATATCGATGACGTGCCCCGGCCAGCCCCAGACCCGCTCACCCAGGAGGGGGTAAAAGATCGAGCGGACGGTCAAGGGCAGCCCCTTGTTGTAGGCGAAGATGGCCAGAGCCAGTGCCACGATGGCATAGATGGCCCAGGGATGCAGGCCCCAGTGGAAGATGGTCGCGGCCATACTGAGCCTCGCGGCCGCTTCTGGATCGCCCGCGGCGGCCCCGAGGGGTGCCCAGTCGGTACGGATACCGTCTTCACCGACGCTGGTTCCGCCCAGGGCAGTGCCGTAATGGGACAGGGGCTCGGACACGCCAAAGAACATCAGGCCAATACCCATGCCTGCGGCGAACAGCATGGAGAACCACGACAACCGCGAGAAGTCCGGTGTCGCTTTGTCACCGCCGATACGAATCCGCCCCAGGGGTGAGATGATCAGAAACAGGCACAGCAGCACAAAGACGTTGGCCGACAACAGCATGAACCAGGTCATGTTGCTGTTGATCCAGTCCCTTATGCCCACGAAGACGGAGGTGGCCTGCTCGGGCAGGGCCAGGGTGAGCACCACGAAGGCAATGATCACCAGGGATGAGATGGCGAACACCGCGCCGTGGATGTCGATGTTCACGCCCAGCGGGCTGGCCTGGTAATTGTCCTGGCCGATCTGGTAATCGGTGTCGATCAGGTTGGCGGCACCCTCCGGTGCGGGCACGCCGACGGACTGGTTCGGATTCTCCGGGGATTTGTCAGTTTTGTTTTCCACGAGAGCTCCCTTGGCTTGGAAATATTCGGGCTAGGCGTCCGGGCGGACGAGAAAGACGGACGCCCGGGTGTGTGAAGCCACCTTGCTGCCGTTGGCGGGCATGATGGCATCCAGGTGTCCGGGCAGGTGGGTGGCCATGACCACCAAGTCAGCACCGATGTCCGTAACGGCTCTGACCAGGATGTCGTCCAGGTCGGTCACCGGGTCGTGGCTGTTGTAGACGCGGGCGTCGGGGACATGTCCGTTGTCCGGGGCATGCCCGTCTGCAAAGGCCTTGAGCTTTTGCTGGTACTCCTCGGGGGTTCGCGCCACGGTGCTGGGCTGGGAAGTGGTGACGCCGACGTAGCACAGTGCGGCTTGGTAATGTCGTGCCAGGTCGGCAGCGACGGTGAGTGATTTCTCCAGCGCATCCAGATGCGCAAGATCCACCGGTACCATGATCTTATTGAACATGAACGGGGCTCCTCTTCCGGTTCAGAGATGGTGGGTGTTTGCGCGAAGCGGAGTGCGGGAGGGCAAGGACCTTGTCGTGTCTTTACCCTTGCCTCCCACCTCGCGCAGGAGATCAGAAGTCGTAGCGCACGCCCGCGGCAAACACCTGTCCGCCGTTGGCGGCCCAGGCGGTTTCATTGCGGCCACCGCGCTTTTCGGTGATGGCGGCGGTCTCTTCCTCGTAGTAGTACTCGGCGAAGAATTTCAGCTGGTCGTTGAACTGGTGGTCCACCCCGAGATGCACGATGTCCTCACCGTAGTTGTCCACGTTGGCCAGCATGAGCTTGAAGGTGTTCTTGCCCAGGGTGTAACCGGCGTAGAGGTTCACGGCGCTGTCGCCATCTGCACCGTAGCCGCTGTCGATGTCGCTGTCATGGACCTCGTACTTGGCGCCGATGTAGAGGTCGCCGATGGTGTGCATGAGCGATACACCCCAGATGCGTGAATTGAAATCTCCCCCCCAATCGTCGAGGCCCGCGGCGAGGGTGGTGTCGCCGAAGCTGTAGCTGGCGGTGAGCTGGTAGCGGTCATCACCGTTGGCGCCATTGCTGTCGCTCCAGGCAGCGGCTACCGAGAAGCCGCCGAAGCTCGGGCTGTAGTAGGCGATGGTATCGCCCAGGCGGAAGCTGGTGAAGGTGGCAAAGCCGCTGTAGTAGGTGCTGAACATGTCCACCGGGTAGGCGATGGTGTTGTAGTAGGGCATCCACATCTGCCCGTAGGCGAAGGTGCCGAAATCACCGCGCAGGCCGATCTGGGCGACACGGATGTCCTGGTCCTGATCCCAGGGGTCCTGTACCGCCTTGTTGGCCAGGTCCAGGGGCAGCTCCAGCTGACCGAACAGTTCCACGTTGTCGCTCAGCGCGTAGTCGGCGTTGAAGCCGATCCGTGAGTAGGCATCGCGCACGCCGGTGTAGGAATCCAGCACCGAGGTGTCGTCGGGCTGTACGGATTCCGCGTGTACCCGGGCGGAACCGTAGAAGTCGAAGTTGATGTCATTGGCGTTGGCGGCCATGGGCACGGCGAGGGCCAGGGCCACGGCGCCGGCAATCAGGGCATTGTTATGCTTCACAGGCATCTCCTCATTGACAGAAAAAAGAACGAAACCAAACCATTGGTGACCCTGCACGGGTTCAATACGGGTCTTGTTTTCAGGGTCGCCATGGGGCGGATATGCGTTTATCCAGGGCCTTTGGGGCGGCCCTGTAGGCGGGTTCGTCGCGGCGGGCGCGAACAATCCCGGTGGGGTCCGAGCGTTTTGAGTGACTTGGAAAACCAGAGGTCTGAATGAGCGTCTCGTGCAGAGGCACTGACGCATTTATGAATGGTTATTGGATCGAGGATACAACGACGCGCTTGTGAGGGTCAAAAATCCACGGCTGTCATCGCCTGTTGCGGGCTAGAGGCTTACAGGGGGATTTCGTTTTGCGGCGGCATCTGCAAGTGAAACCCCCGCTCGCGCAGGCTGGCGAGCACGGCCTTAGGGTCTTCCTGGGCCAGGGTTCGCTCCGGGGTGAGCTCGAATTCCAGGGCGAATTCCGGCGTGCCGAACACCTGCTTGAGCGGCGCGGGGATGACCTCGAAGTCGTCCTTCCTGGCCAGGTAGATGTAGGTGTCCGGCTTGCGGCGGCTTTTGTAGACGTAGACCTGCATGATGCTGCGTGCTTCCTGAGAGTCGTGTGGCTTACCAGTCCAGCGGCGGCTGTTCCTCGGTCGGCGGCGGGGTGTCGCTGTCGGGCGGGGCGAAGATGATGTCCGGTTCGCCCTCGGATGTCAGCTCCGGCTCAGGTTCGGGGATGCGTGGCCGGGCGCCCGCCACGTCCCAGACCTCGATGGATTGCAGGTCACGGATCCGGTATTCGAAGCTGATGGTGCCCTGGGCGGTGCGCTGGGACAGGAACAGGGTCGGGCCGGTCACGCTGGTGAGCAGGCCCTCGCGGGTGGCGCCGGGGCTGATGGTCAGGCGCATGTGTTCGCCCACCAGCCGGCTCAGTTCCTCCCGATGGGCCTCGCGCCAGGCCCGGGTGACTGCCGGGGCCTGCTCAACGCGGAAACTGCCGGCGGGGGACAGGGGCTGGATGTCCACGGGGGCGTAGGGGTTGTCTTCCACCATCACCAGGGGCTGGCCGGTCTCGGCCTCGATGCGCCGCACCAACTCCTCGTTGGGGACTTCCACCTCCCAGAAGCGCTGTACCGGCATGGGGATGTCCACATCAATCCCCAGCTTCGCCAGTTGACGTTCCACGGTGCGGTCGGCGCCGCCGTAGAGGGCGACGGCAGTGACCATCAGGCCAAGGATGCTTAGGATGAAACCAATACGGGCCTTGCGCCAGTAGAGCATCACGAAGGCCAGGGAGACCACGGGGATCAGGGTGATGACGCCCCAGGCGAATTCCCGGTGAAAGCCGGCGCGCACCACCAGCAAATAGCCGAGCAGAACGCCACCGAGCCCCACCAGCAGTGCCGTGTCCATGATGCCCATGTGCGTCCTCCCCGTG
The DNA here is from genome assembly GCF_000377945.1 of Thioalkalivibrio sulfidiphilus. Taxonomy (GTDB): domain Bacteria; phylum Pseudomonadota; class Gammaproteobacteria; order Ectothiorhodospirales; family Ectothiorhodospiraceae; genus Thioalkalivibrio_A; species Thioalkalivibrio_A sulfidiphilus_A. The sequence continues at coordinate 12,726 of NZ_KB898937.1, read as the reverse complement.
TCGCGACAGGCTTGAGTATACCCGCGAAGGAGGGCGGATCACTCCTCCAGGTAGGTATATCCCGACAGACCGTGCTCCAGTTCCGCCAGGATGCGCCGGCCCCGGTCTTGGTCGAGCCCCGCGGCGGCCACCTTCTCGCGGTAGGCGACGGCCAGGGACTCGGGATCGAAGTGCACGTAGCGCAGCAGTTCGTCCACGGTATCGCCCCGTTCCGGATGCTCCAGCCGGTAGCCGCCGTCGGCCTCCAGGGCCACGTTGATGGAGTCGGTGTCCCCGAACAGGTTGTGCAGGTCGCCCAGGATCTCCTGGTAGGCGCCTACCAGGAAGATGCCCAGCAGGTAGGGCTCACCCTCGCGCAGCGAGTGCAGGGGCAGGGTGGTATCGGTACCTCCGGCCTCCACGTAGCGGTCCACGTGGCCGTCGGAGTCGCAGGTCAGGTCCTGGAGCACGGCACGGCGCACGGGCGGTTCATCCAGCCGGTGCAGGGGCATGATGGGGAAGATCTGGTCGATGGCCCAGACGTCCGGGATGGACTGAAAGACCGAGAAGTTACAGAAGTACTTGTCGGCGAGTTTCTCGTGGATCTCGTGGCGGATGTCCGCCGGCAGGCGCAGTGAGGCGTCGCTCACCAGCCGCCGGCAGGTGGCGAAGTACAGGGTCTCGGCCCGGGCCCGCTGGGCCAGGTCCAGCACCCCGTGGGTATACATGGCCTGGGCCTCGGACAGCCAGTGGGCCATGTCGTGGTAGACCTCGGTGGGGGCGATGCCCTCGGCGTTCTCGTAGAGCTGCCACATGTCCTGCAGGATCAGGGGCTCGTCCTCGGCGGGCGGCGAGAGGTCGCCCTGCTCGGGGGCGCGCTCGGTGTCGATGACGTTGGTCACCAGCACCGCGTGGTGGGCGGTGAGCGCGCGGCCGGACTCGGTGAAGATCTGCGGGTGGGGCAGGTCGTACTCTCGGCAGGTGTTCATGATGCCGCGCACGATGTTGTTGGCGTACTCCTGCAGGCTGTAGTTCATGGAGCAGTCGTTGCGCGAGCGGCTGCCCTCGTAATCCACCCCCAGGCCGCCGCCGGCGTCCACCACCTGGATGTCCGCGCCCAGGCGGCGCAGCTCGGCGTAGAAGCGCCCGGCCTCGCCCATGCCCGCCTGGATGTCGCGGATGTTGGCGATCTGGGAGCCCATGTGAAAGTGCAGCAGCTGCATGCAGTCCAGCATGTCCGCGTCCCGCAGGCGCTCCAGGAGCTTGAGGGACTGGCTGGCGGAGAGCCCGAACTTGGCCTTTTCGCCGCCGGTGTTCTGCCACTTGCCCTTGCCGATGGAGGCCAGGCGCACGCGCATGCCCAGCATGGGGCGCACACCCAGGTCCCGGGCCGCCTCCATGACCCCGTCCAGCTCCGAGGGCTTCTCGATGACGATGTAGACCCGGTGGCCCAGCAGACGGCCGATCAGGGCCAGGCGCAGGTATTCCCGGTCCTTGTAGCCGTTGCACACGATCACGCCGCCGGGGCGCGACAGCGCCAGCACCGCCATCAGCTCCGGCTTGCTGCCCGCCTCCAGGCCCACACGATCGCCGCCGGCCTCGAGGATCTGTTCCACCACGGAGCGCTGCTGGTTGACCTTGATGGGGTAGACGGCGGTGTAGTTGCCGGTGAAGCCGGTCTCGGCCCGGGCGTTGTCGAAGGCCTGGCGCAGGCGGTGCACCCGGTCGGTAAGGATGTCCTGGAAGCGGATCAGCACCGGCAGGCTGGACTGGCCGGATTCCCGCAGGGACTGGGCCAGCTCGTAGAGGTCCACCCCCGGGTGCTCGGGCCGCTCCGGCACCCGCAGGCACACCCGGCCCCGGTCGTTGATATGGAAGTAGCCGCCGTTCCAGTTGCCGATGTTGTAGAGGGCGCGGGCTTGGTCCAGGGTCCAGGCGGTCATGGGCATTCCTGTGGATTGGGAGGGATGTCCGACGGATGGTCCGACATGGACATGTAGTTTGCTTGCTTTATCATACTGCCTCCACCCATCCCGTTGGGAGCCCGACCCCATGTCACTGGACAACACCTGGTTCACCGAGATCCATCAGGACACGGCCTTCTCGCTGCGCATGAAGGAAAAGCTGCACGAGGAACAGACGCCGTTCCAGAAGATCGAGATCTACGAGACCGTGGGCTTCGGCACCCTGATGGTGATCGATGGCTGCGTGATGCTCACCGACCGGGACAACTTCATCTACCACGAGATGATGTCTCACCCGGTGCTGTATTCCCATTCCGATCCCAGGAACGTGCTCATCATCGGCGGCGGCGACTGCGGCACCCTGCGCGAGGTGCTCAAGCACCCCGAGGTGAAGTCCGCTACCCAGGTGGACATCGACGAGCGGGTCACGCGCCTGTCCGAAAAATATTTCCCGGAGCTGTGCGATTCCAACGACGACCCGCGGGCGAAGCTCCTGTTCGACGATGGCATCAAGTACGTGCAGGACGCAGCACCCGGCTCGCTTGACGTGATCATCATCGACAGCACAGATCCGGTGGGCCCGGCGGAAGGCCTGTTCTCCACCGCCTTCTACAGGGACTGCATCAAGGCGCTCGGCCCTGGCGGCCTGCTGGTGCAGCAGAGCGAGTCACCCCTGCTGCACACCGATTCCATCATCAAGCCCATGCACGACAGCCTGCGCAACGCCGGTTTCCTGGACACCCTCGCCCTGCACTTCCCCCAGTGCAGCTACCCCTCCGGCTGGTGGACCGCCACCATGGCCTGCAAGGACATGCCCGTGACATTCCTGCGGGAAGAACAGGCGGAAAAGAAGCCCTTCGAGACCCACTACTACAACGCCGCCATCCAGCGCGCCGCCATCGCCTGCCCGGAGTTCTTCCGCAAGAAGCTGTACGGCTGAGTTAAAGGCTGAAGGGATTGCCGCAGAGACGCGGAGGCGCGGAGAAAATCTTTTGTGACAGGATTTACATGATTAACGGGATTTGAAAAAGCCGGCCTGACCGGTGTTGGTATTACATCATGTAAATCATGTTAATCCTGTCAGATCCTTTCAGTTCTCCGCGCCTCTGCGTCTCTGCGGCAGACGTTCAAATCCTCACTTCCCCCGCCCCGGCTTGAGGCGATCCAGCCGCAGCCGCTGACGGTCGTCGAACAGCCGTTTCGAGCCCAGCCACACCGCGCCCAGGGTGCCGAAGCCGGTGCCGGCGGTGATCAGGAACATGATCAGGATCTGGTATTTCACCGCCTCCATCGGCGGGGTGCCGGCCAGGATCTGGCCGGTCATCATGCCGGGCAGGCTGACGATGCCCGCCGCGGCCATGGCGTTGATGATGGGCATCAGGCCGCTGCGCGCCGCGTCGCGGCGGATCTGGCCGATGGACTCGCCCCAGCCGTGCCCCATCATGAGACGCGCCTCGATGACCCGGCGCTGCTGCCAGGCGGTCTGGGTGAGGCGGTCCAATCCTAAGGCGATGCCGGTCATGGTGTTGCCGAGCAGCATGCCCAGCAGCGGGATGGCGTACTGGGGCTCCCACCAGGGGCTCGGGCCGATCATGGTGGTGAGCGCCAGCACCGTGACCGCAAAGGCGGAGACGAACATGGCCGAGGTGCCGATGCCGTACCCCCACCAGCCGGAGAAGCGCCGGCCCTGACGGGACATCACCTCGTAGCCGGCCACGGACAGCATGATCAGCGCGAGGCCCGCCACCCAGTAGAGCTGGGCGTTCTCGAACAGGGTCTTGAGCACCAGGCCGATGAGCAGCAGCTGGATGACGGTGCGTGCGCCGGAGATCAGTAGGCTGCGGGACAGGCCCATGCCGATGCGCGCGGTGAGCGCGGCCAGGGCCACCACCAGGGCAGCGGCGAGGGACAGGTCCCAGGGCGAGAGGGCGATCACGTTCATGGCGTCTCCTCCCGCATGCGTCCCGCCTCCATGACCAGTGAGCGACCGCCCAGGCGCTGGCGCTGGATCGGGTCGTGGCTCACCCACAGGGCGCAGGCGCCGTGGTCGGAGACGTACTCGCGCACCATGCGCTCCACCTTGCGGCTGTTGGCCGGGTCCAGGTTGGCGGTGGGTTCGTCCAGCAACAGCACCCGGGGCCTGTTCTCCAGCAGGCGGACCAGGGCCAGGCGCTGGCGCTCGCCGCTGGAGAGCCGCTCCACCTCCCAGTTGCGCACCTCCGGCTCGAAGCCCAGGGCCTTGAGTCTGCTGTCGTCGCCGTCCTGTCTGAAATGCAGGCCCACCCGTTCCTCCCACCACAGGGGTTCCGCCGGCAGGTAGGCCACCTGGCGGCGCCAGTCGGTGGGTGCGATGCGGGCGCGTTCGATACCGTCCAGGATCACCTCGCCTTCATTGGGATCGAGATCGGCCAGGGCGCGCAGCAGCAGGGTCTTGCCGGCGCCGGATTCGCCGGAGAGCCGGCAGATCTCGCCGGCCAGCAAGCGGAAGTCCACCGGGCCCACGTGGGCGGCGCGCAGGCCGCGGACCTCGAGCACGGTCTGGGAAGCGGGCAGGTTGTCCAAGTTCGGTCTCGTTGATTGCCAGTGCGCGCATCATACCGCACACGGGGCAGTTTCCTTTTCTCTTGTACTCAAGCCCTGTTCGCCTGCGCAAAAAAAACGGGCGCCGAAGCGCCCGTCAAAGATCACCAACTTGTGTGAGAGTTGGCCGGGGGAGTTACTTGTTGGTGAACTCCGGGTAGGCCTCGAGGCCGCACTCGGACTGGTCCACACCCTCGTATTCCTCTTCCGCGCTGATGCGGATACCCATCAGGGCCTTGAGGATGCCCCAGACGATCAGGCTGGCGATGAAGACGAAGGCGAAGATGGCCACGATACCGATCAGCTGGGTCACGAAGCTGGCATCTGGGTTAGACAGCAGCACCGCGAACACGCCCCAGATACCGGCCGTGCCGTGCACGGAGATGGCACCGACGGGATCGTCGATCTTCAGCTTGTCGAGACCGATGATGGAGAACACCACGATCACGCCACCGATGGCGCCGATGATGGTGGCCAGCAGCGGGCTGGGCATCAGGGGCTCTGCGGTGATGGAAACCAGGCCGGCCAGGGCGCCGTTCAGGCCCATGGTCAGATCGGTCTTGCCGTACATCAGGCGGGTGGTGATCAGGGCGGCCATCACGCCACCGGCAGCGGCCAGGTTGGTGTTGGTGAACACCTGGGCCACGGCGTTGGCGGACTCGATGTCGGAGACCTTGAGCTCGGAACCGCCGTTGAAGCCGAACCAGCCCATCCACAGGATGAAGGTACCCAGGGTGGCCAGGGGCAGGTTGGCGCCGGGGATGGCGTTCACCTCGCCGTTGGGGCCGTACTTGCCCTTACGAGCGCCGAGCAGCAGCACACCGGCCAGGGCCGCGACCGCACCGGTCATGTGCACGATGCCGGAACCGGCGTAGTCGAGATAGCCGATCTCGTCCAGCCAGCCTTCACCCCAGCTCCAGTAGCCCTGCATGGGGTAGATGATACCGGTCATGAACACCGCGAAGGCCAGGAAGGCCCACAGCTTCATGCGCTCGGCCACGGCGCCGGAGACGATGGACATGGCAGTGGCCACGAACACCACCTGGAAGAAGAAGTCCGACATGCCGGAGTAGTAGATCTCGCCGTCGCTGGCGAGCACTTCTTCAACGGTGTTGTCACCGCCGATGAAGAAGCTCAGGCCGGGGATGACGGAGTTGAGGCCATCGCCGTACATGATGTTGTAACCGATGAACATGTACATGATGCAGGCCAGGGAATACAGGGAGATGTTCTTGATCAGGATCTCCACCGTGCTCTTGGTGCGGACCAGGCCGGCCTCCAGCATGGAGAAACCTGCGGCCATCCACATGACCAGCGCGCCTGATACCAGGAAGTAGAAGGTATCCAGTGCGTAGGCGACTTCAATGACTTGACTTTCCACTTGTGCGTCCTCCGCTAACGGTTGTCAGCTTGGTGTTATTTACAGAGCGTCGGTGCCGGACTCGCCGGTACGGATGCGGATGGCCTGTTCCAGCGGGAAGACGAAGATCTTGCCGTCACCGATCTTGCCGGTGTTGGCCGACTTGGTGATGGCCTCGATGACCTGGTCCACCATGCCGTCGTCCACGGCCACTTCGAGCTTCACCTTGGGCAGGAAATCCACCACGTACTCGGCGCCCCGATACAGTTCCGTATGACCCTTCTGCCGGCCGAAGCCCTTGACCTCCGTGACGGTGATGCCCTGAACCCCAATCTCGGAGAGGGACTCACGCACATCGTCGAGCTTGAACGGCTTGATGATTGCTGTGACTAGTTTCATTGCTTTTGCTCCTGAGCGTTGCTCAACCAACGGGGTTCTTCCCCCTCGGGGTGTGACAAAGCAAGGGGTGTGCCACCGGTCACAAAAGCCTCAGAGAGCGAGGGCTGGCGCGGGTTCTGCGATGGGGCAGTTGTTCTGCTTAGAGCCGGCCCCCAGTCCGAACGAACCAAATTGGTGCGTGCGCACCTTTGTCGTGCAAGGAGATGACGCAATAACGTCGAGTACTCAACAAGGATGGAATGCCACGATCGCTAACGTCGTGCAGATGTGATCGCATACGGTGCGAGTCTGCGCTGGGTGCACGCGGGGCTTGGTTCGCCAATCGGGCGTGTGTGTACGACAAAAAGAAGGCGGCCCAGATGGGCCGCCTTCACAGCAGACAGATCGGTTATCTGGATCAGAAGCTGATGCTGTAACCCACCACAAACAGCGGATCGATGTCGCTCTCGTCAGTCTGAGCATAGGTCAGGGAGATGTCTCCCATGTCGGTGGACTTGGTCAGGCCCAGGGTCCAGAAGGTCCACTTGTCGCTGCCGCCAGTGAACTTCTGTTCGGTGTAACCAATCTCGGCATCGAAGGTGACGCTGGGCAAGATTTCCAAGCCACCGCCAATGGCATACACGGTGCTGCCTTCGTAATCACTGTCGTCGGCGTGGACCGCATAGTTCACGCTTGCGTAGACGGGACCGAAGCCAACAGAGGCGTAGATGTCGCCATAATCGAAATCATCCAAGGCCGGATAGTAGTAGTACACATAGCCGATATCGAATTCCAGGTCGCCGGCTTCGAAGGCGTAGCCCAAGTAGAGGTCGACCTCCTGCCCTTCACCATCACCCAGAGTGGACATCCAGGTGCCCAGGTAGAAACCGGATTCGTGCTCGTAATCTACACCGCCCTGTACCACGGCATTGCCACCGGAGGCCGAGACACCCCACAGGATGTAGTCACTGAACGCGCCAGCGTTGAAAGTGAGTTCCGCCTTTGCGGTGCTGAAACCGGCGGCGCCGACCATCAGGGCACCAGCGACAGCGGAGTTGATCATAGATTTCTTCAGGTTGGGATGCATGGCCCTTCTCCTAAGTCTCGAAAAAAGATCGTGGATGTGATCGGGATTCAATCACTGGTTCTCTAAAAGCATTGATCGTGCCAATCGGTAGGTTGGCGGGATTTGTTGTATTTATGTGACTCTGGTGTGGTGTTTTTGCCTGTCTGATGCCACACCTGTGTGCATCTATCGGTCCAAATTGCACTTTTATGGTGCATATTTGGATTGCGGATCTTTGCACAGGGATGTATTGCCGGTGCTACATCCGACCTTCTCCTCTATGATCCAGTAACAGATATCTCAAGACAGAGGAGCCCCACCATGCGCGACACCCAAGGCCTGGACGATCTGGTCCGCAAACTCGCCGAGCTCATGCCGGAACCGGCGAAACAGTTTCAACAGGAGATGGAGAAGAACCTGCGCGCGGGGCTGGCCAGCGCCCTGCAGCGCATGGACCTGGTGACCCGGGAGGAATACGAGGTGCAGACCACCCTGCTGGCCCGCAGCCGCGAGCGGCTGGCGGAACTGGAGGCCCGGGTGGCCGCCCTGGAGGCGGCGCTGGCACCGGGGCACGGATCGGGTCAGTCGTGGCAGAAAGAGGCCGAATGAGACCAACGGATCGAAAAATGGAATAAACGGAGGGGCAGGGTCATCCTATTGACGCCCCAAAAGGGCTGGCCTATAAAAGCTGGGCACTGAGAATTAGACTTAGTCTAAAGAAATCAGTGCATTACCAAGTACTCATGTACTCGGCGTCACGGCCCACCAACCGTGGCGACACCACACAACCTGTACAAGCCAATAAACAACAAGGCTGGAGGGATATCTAAATGAAGAAAACGGATCAAGGTACCTGGGAATGGCTGCGGAGCTACACCCGCGACCACGGCGCGAGCCCCCAGGACATGGAAATCTTCGACGAGGTTTCGTCCCGTCGTCAGTTCTTCGGTCAGGTGGGCAAGGGCGGAGCCGCCCTGGCGCTGCTGGGCTTTGGCGCCGGCACCGAGGCCGCCATGCAGGGTCTGTTCGGCCGGGGCATGATTCCCGCCGCCTGGGCCAGCGAGCCGGTTGAGATCACCGACGAGCAGGCCAAGTTCATGCTGGCCGACTCCGGCAAGGAAGGTCTGATCGTCTACAACCAGCGTCCCATGAATGCTGAAACCCCGGTTGCTAATCTCAAGGACGCGGTCACCCCGATCAAGTATCACTTCATCCGCAACAACGACCTGATCTCCGAGCGCGCCATGCGCAAGAACCCCCAGGGTTACAAGTTGGAGATCGAGGGTGAGGTCAACAAGAAGGTCTCCTTCACCCTGGACCAGCTGCAGCGCATGAAGACCGTCACCTATCGCGCACCCATCGAGTGCGGTGGCAATGGCCGCGGTCGCTTTGATCCGCCGGTGCGCGGCAACCAGTGGATGTACGGCGCCATCGGCAACTCCGAGTGGACCGGTGTGCCCTTGGCCGACCTGCTGAAGGAAGCCGGCCTGAAGAGCAGTGCCATCTACACCGGCCACTACGGCGAGGAGCCGGTGCTGGGTGACCGCCCGCCCTTCTCCCGCGGCATCCCCATCGACAAGGCCATGGAGAAGCACACCATCGTGGCCTTCAAGATGAACGGCCAGGACATCCCCGCCGCCCACGGCTACCCCGTACGCCTGGTGGTGCCGGGCTGGTACGGCAGCGCCTCTCACAAGTGGCTGAACAAGATCGTCATTCGCGACCGCGAGCATGACGGCCGTGGCATGACCGGTTACTCCTACCGCATGCCCAAATACCCGGTGGCCCCGGGCTCCCGTCCGCCGGAAGAGGATATGGTGGTGGGCGGTCCGTGGCCGGTGAAGTCCCTGATCACCGGGCCGCTGGCCGACAGCGAGTTCAAGGTGGGCCAGACCGCCAAGGTCACCGGTCATGCCTGGGCGGGCGAAAATGAGGTCAAGGAGATGTGGGTGTCCACCGACTTCGGCCTGAACTGGACCAAGGCCAAGCTGGGCAAGCCCCACAACAAGTACTCCTGGCAGCAGTGGGAGATGGATCTCAAGCTCCCCAACCGGGGCTACTACGAGATCTGGGCCCGGGCCGTGGATGACAAGGGCAACACTCAACCCATCATTCAGCCCTGGAACCCCCGTGCCTACGAAGGCAACGCAGTGCACCGCGTGCCTATCATGGTCCAACCGGCCTGAGCGAAGTCCCTCCCTTAGGCCTTGTGCGGCGGCCCGATCTTCGGGCCGCCGTTTTCACGATCAACAAGCAATGAGGAAGTCATCAGATGTTCAAGCGACGCCATCTCCCCCTGTGGCTAACCCCCCCGGCACTTCTGGCCACTTGGCTGGTGGCCTTCAGCGTGCCTGCGGGGAACATGATCACCCCGGCCCATGCCGATGAAATGACACCGAAGCAGCTGTTCAACATCCACTGTGCCGCCTGCCATTCCATCGAGCTGCCCCAGACCCAGCGTCTGGGCCGCAACGACTGGAACTGGGTCATGGATGACATGGTCAAGTACGGCATGACCTGGCTCACCCCGGAGCAGCGCGAGAAGATCGTGGATCATCTGGTGGAAAACTACGGACCGGACGCCCCGCGCTGATCGGCGCAGGTATTCGGGAGGACACACTGACAGGCACCTTCGGGTGCCTGTTTTTTTGTCGTGTGCGAGTAAGGAGAGCCGCCGCGGCGATTCAGGGACTGGTCGTGCCGCGATAACCCTGCAGCAGATAGACGTCGAAATGGTGTCCCCAGTCCGGGTGTACCGGGATGCGGATGCGGGCCACGCGCTGGTGACTTTCAAAGTGTGCCGCGATGGCCGGCGACAGGTCGCCGGGTGAGTGCAGGAACAGGAAGTCCTCGCCCTCACGGCCTTCCAGGCTGGTGGTCATGTCGTAATGGTCGCGGATCAGGCCGCCGGGGTTCCACTTCACCACGGTCTGCATGCGCGGCTGCACGTAATACATGAGCTGTGCCGTGAGCATGCGATCGCCGGTCATCAGCGTGGCTTCCGGGTGCAGGTCCTGCACGTGGGCGATGGCCTGGCCCAGTTCGGACCAGCCACGTACCCGCTTGTAGGGGTCGTTGCGCGCGGTCAGTTCCACGCCCGCTGCCCTGAGCACCGTGTCGTAGTGATAGATCACGCCGGAGAGCAGCAAGTGAATCGCCAGGGTGGCACCCAGCAGGATGCGGCCCAGCCGGCCACGCCCCAGCAGCCAGACTACCACCAGTATGAGTGCCGTGAGATAGATGGGCGCCGACCAGTTGGCATGGACCCGGGAGGCCAGGCTGATGAAGGCCACGATCAGCAGCCAGGGCAGCACGAAGGCGAGCAGAAGGCGGGTCCTTTCATCCCGCCACAGGGCAGGCAGCCGGCGCAGCAGCAGGAACAGCAACACGGCGAACAGGATCGGGCCGAACACCCCGAACTGAGAGCCGATGAAGTCCCCGAGCCCCTGCAGGGACCAGCGGGCCCGGTCCACCTGGGAGATCTCCTGGGTGTGCTGGTAGCTGACGAAGCCGGTGGCGGCGTTCCACAGCAGGTTGGGCAGGTAGATAAGGAAGGCCAGCGCCGCCGCAGCCCAGGGTCGTGGCGAGGTGATCCAGTGCCGGTGCCGTGGTGTGGCGAGCACGAACACCAGGCCCGAGAGGGCGAAGATCACCATATTGTACTTGCTGAGCATCCCCAGGCCCAGGGCCAGGCCGGTGAGCAGCCACCAGCGCCAGTGTCCCTCGTCCAGGGCGCGCACCAGGGCGTAGATCCCGAGTGCCCAGAAGAACAGCAGCGGCGCGTCGGTGCTGATGATCATGGTGGACAGGGAGATGGCGGGCATCAGGCCGTAGAGGGCCGCCACCCAGAAGGCCGCCCGGGCGTCGAACAGGCGCCGGGTCAGGGCGAACAGGATGAGTGCCGTGGCCGCATGCAGCAGGGGCGAGGCGAGCTTGATGCAGAACAGGCCGTCACCGCAGGGGGCGGTGGTGAGCGTGATCAGCCAGGCGATCACCGGCGGCTTGGAGTAATAGCCCCAGTCGGGGGCCTGGGCCCAGGTCCAGTACTGGGCCTCGTCGCCGTAGAGGTCGTAGGGGAAGTTCGCCAGCAGGACCAGGCGATAGAGAGTGTAGAGGGCCGTGACCGCAATCGCCGCCAACCAGTAGCGGCGCGCGTCCTGTGCCGACAGGGCCTCAGCCACGCCCGTGATGCCAGTCGGACTCGCCGGCCTGATCGTGCACGCTGGAGCGCACCACGTAGGAGCGCTGCTGTCCCGATTCGAAGTAGGTGCGGGCGGTAAGTTCACTGAGTACGCCGGTGGTGAGCAACTGTACCGAGACCAGTACGCACATCACACCCACGAACAGCAGTGGGCGGGTACCGATGTCCGCGTCCCAGAACACCTTGAGCATGAACAGGTAGCCCAGGATCAATGCGCCCAGGCCGCCGAAGACCAGGCCGATGGAACCGAAGAAGTGGCCGGGGCGTGCCTTGAAGCGCATGAAGAAGTACACCGCCAGCAGGTCCAGGAGCACCCGGAAGGTGCGCGAGATGCCGTACTTGGAGGTGCCCCGGGTGCGGGCGTGGTGCTGGACCACGTGTTCGCGGATGCGCTTCGGCGAGGTCTGGGTGGCGAACCAGGCGGGGATGAAGCGGTGCATCTCGCCGTACAGACGCACGCCCTTGAGGATGTGGGTGCGGAATACCTTCAGGCTGCAGCCATAGTCGTGCAGATTTACGCCGGTGATGGAGCGGATCAGCTTGTTGGCGATGCGCGAGGGGATCTTACGCCGCCACAGGTCGTCCTGGCGGTTCTTGCGCCAGCCGGCCACCATGTCCAGGTCCTCGTCCACCAGGCGCTGCACCATGCCGGGGATGTCGGCGGGGTCGTTCTGCAGATCGCCGTCCATGAGGGCGATCACGCTGCCCCGGGCGACGTCGATGCCCGCCTGCATGGCGGCGGTCTGGCCGAAGTTGCGCTGCAGGGTGAGGATGCGCACGTGATGGCCGAAGCGTTCCCGCTGGGCGCGCATGCGCTCGTTGGTGCTGTCGGCGCTGCCGTCGTCCACCAGGACCAGTTCCCAGGGATAGCTGTAGTCGGCCAGCACCTCGTGCACCCGTTCCACGAAGGGGGCGACGTTGTCTTCCTCGTTGTACATGGGCACCACCAGCGACAGGGTGAGGGGCTCGGTGGTGTCCGGGAGGGAGGTGTCGATCATGGAATTCGGTCTCGTGAGCAGGATGCGCCCGGTATTCTAGCCCGAATGTTTCATGAATTTCGCACGCCCTCGCTTGTCTCTTGTCCGCACAGGGGATTTTTCTCAGTCGGCCGTATAGCCCGATACGGCGCTCCCTCGGAAAATCCCCTGTGCGGCCAATATCCTGCGCGATCATCGCACGAATTCATGAAACATTCGGG
>NZ_KB898936.1:13454-71986 GCF_000377945.1 Thioalkalivibrio sulfidiphilus | reverse complement strand
CTCGGGCAAACCCCAGCCGGCTGCCGCTTGCCGAAACCCCATGCTGTCGAGCATTTGCTTGAGCAGCGCTAAGCCGCCCCAGGCCGTGACCTCACGGTTGCTGAAACTGACCGAGAATCCTTCTCCCTGAAGCACTGATTTCGCCATGACCTTTATCTATCCAGTTGATCCGCAATGGCTTTCTCTAATGGTATCCATTAGAAACCCGTGCGCCCGCAGCCGCGGCGCGATGGCCCACAGTTTGCCTCATCCTCAAGAAAAATGGCTAATGGACAATCTGGGTTCAAGATTCAAAATTCAACATTCAAAGGGTGGGGTAGCTTCAATGCCTGAGCTACCTCCGCCATCGCCTTTGAATTTTGAATCTTGAATTTTGAACTCACTCGCTGTGCCAGTAGCGCCGTGCCGTGATGCGCCATCCCGGCGGGCTGTGCAGCGGCTCTCCGGGCAGCAGATCCACGCGGATGGCGCCCTCCTCCGCCGTGCCGCGCAAGGGAATGCCGCGAATGTCCAGCCGCTCGCGCACCGATGCATCGGGATGGCCGAAACGGTTGTTGAATCCCGCCCCCACCAGCGCCAGAGTGGGTGACACCCGGTCCAGGAAGGTGTCGCTGGCCGCGTCCCGAGCGCCGTGATGGGGTAGTACCAGTACATCACTACGCAAGCCCTCTGCCGCGAAATCCAGCAGCACCACCTCGCCGAGACCGTCCACGTCACCGGGCAGCAGCACCCTGCCACCCGGCCCCTCCACCTGCAACACGCAGGAGGAGATGTTGTCGTCACCCCAGTAGGGCGGCGGATGCAGGATGCGGAAATCCACACCGTCCCAGCGCCAGGCCATGCCCCGCTCGCAAGGGATTGCCGGGACGCGGGTCTGGCGCAGGCCCCAGGTACCCTGGACCTTCTTGACCGGGATCAGGTCGATGACGCTCTGAGCCCCGCCCGCGTGGTCGTTGTCGCCGTGGCTGATGAGCAGCCGGTCCACCCGCGCCACGCCCTGGTGACGCAGAAACGGCACCACCACCGACTGTCCCGTGTCGAAGCCCGAGGGGAAACCGGGCCCGGTGTCATAGACCAGGGTGTGATGGCGAGTCTGGACCACCGCGGCAAGCCCCTGCCCCACGTCCAGCAGGGTCAGGCGCAACCCGCCCTCGGGCAGTTCCGGCGACGGCGGCCAGAGCAGCGGCAGACACAGCACCGGCGCCAGCATCCGGCCCGGCAACCCCCGTGGCAGCAGCCACAGGGCAATCCCCAGTGCCGCCAGGGCCAGGGCCCAGGCAGGACGCGAGGCATACCAGCGGGCAAAGGGCAGGCTGGCAAGAAACTCGAGCCAGATCCAGATGAGACCCATCAGCCCATCCGCCAGCCAGGCAACGGGCAGGCCCGCGAGCGGATGCAGGAGCGTGAGCGCCGCCGAGAACAGGGTCAGAGGCACCACCAGCAGCCCCACCCAGGGCACCGCCAGCAGATTGGCCAGGGGCGCCACCACCGAGGTCTGGCTGAAGAACACGAGCAGCAGGGGCGTCAGCCCCAGGGCGACCAGCACCTGGATGCGGGCGGCGGCCCGCCAGCCCATGGGCGGGCGCAGGCGCCCCGTCAGGGAGAGCAGGATCACCGCCACAGCGCCGAAGGAGAGCCAGAACCCGGCCCCCAGCACTGCACCGGGGTCCCACAGCAGCACCGCGATGAGTGCCAGGGACAACACGCGCCATGGCTGTCCGGTGCGCCCGAGCCACACGGCGAGCATGACCACGCAGAGCATCACCAGGGCCCGCTGGGTAGGTACGGCGAAACCCGCGAGCATGGCATAGAAGGCCCCGGTGAGGACCGCCGCCAGGGCGCCCGCCCGCTGGGCCGGGAGACGCAGAGCGAGGACCGGCTGGCGACGCCACAGCAGATTGACCAGGCCGTAACCCAGGCCCGCCATCAGGCCGATGTGCAGGCCCGAGATGGCCATCAGGTGGTTGGTGCCCGTGGCCAGGAACACCGACCAGTGCTCGTCGGGAATCCGGGCGCGATGGCCCACCGCGAGGGCCATGAGCACACCTGCGAAGCGGGCCTCCCCCGGCGTTCGGTCCAGCCCTTCGATGATGCGCTGGCGCAGGCGGTCCACGCCGCCGGACAGACCACGGGCCGCTTCCAGTCGCTGGTTGTCCGGGTCCGCGCGCACCGTGGCCACCGCCCAGACCCCTTGCTGGCGCAGCCAGCCCTCGTAGTCGAATCCCCCGGGGTTCATGAAGCCGCGGGGCGCACGCAGGCGCAGGTGCAGCCGCCAGGTTTCACCCGGCCTCAGATCCGGAACCCTTCCATACCAGGAGACCCGCAGGCGAAGTGTTTGCGTCCCGTCGGGAGCCGGAATTTCGAACAGGAAGCGCGTGGAATGGTCATAGACCACGGGGAGGGAGACGATGCGGCCCTCGAAGATCCCGTCGTGACGCAGATCCGCGGACGGCGGATCCGGGCGACGGCCCGCGTCGAACAACGCCCAGGCAAAGCCGGCAGGCACGGCAACCAGCAGCCACAGCAGTGCCCGAACGATGACACGGTGACTCCGGGCGCCCGGACTGTACAATAGCGCCCCGCCGAGCAGCACGGCGGGTACGGCTGATAACATCCAAACGGAGGATGGAAGATGGGCCTGGAGTTGCAGCAACCAGACGCCGAGCAGGAAGCCCAGGGCCAGTATCGGCATGATCCCCTCCTTGGGATGTCACGAATCCGGTCTACCATGACCTGTACGATGGATTGAAACTCAAACCTCCGACCGCCGTCCATGGCCAAGAAGATCATCAAGCGACTGTTCCCCGCCTACCATCGTGTGAGAGATCACCAGTCGCTGCGCTTCCTGGGCACCCTGCTGCACGACCCCAACCTCTGGCACATGAACCGGCGTTCCGTGGCCGGTGCCTTCGCGGTGGGCCTGTTCATCGCCCTGCTGCCCCTGCCCTTCCAGATGATCATCTCGGCCCTGATCGCCATCATGTTGCGGGTGAACCTGCCCATCTCGGTCTTGCTGGTGTGGATCACCAATCCGCTCACCATGGGCCCCATCTACTACACCGCCTACACCATCGGCCGCAAGGTGCTGGACCTGCCCCGGGTGGGCTTTTCCTTTGAACTGAGCCTGCAATGGTTCACCCAGGAGCTGCTGATCATCTGGAAGCCCCTGCTGGTGGGCAGCCTGATCATGGCCACCGTGGCGGCGATCGCCGGTTACGTAGCCGTCCGGGTGTTGTGGCGCCTGCACATCCTGAGCCGGATCAACTGGCGTCGGCGCGGCAAGAAGGCAGAGGGGTAAGGGGTAAGGGGTAAGGGGTAAGGGGTAAGGGGTAAGGGGTAAGGGGTAAGGGGTAAGGGGTAAGGGGTAAGGGGTAAGGGGTAAGGGGTAAGGAGTGAGGAGTGAGGAGTGAGGAGTGAGGAGTGAGGAGTGAGGGGTGAGGGGTGAGGGGTAAGTGCTTTACGCCTCACCCCTCACCCTTCACCCCTCACGCCGATCTACCCTCACCCCAATCTACCGTCCACCAGGGTCAGCACCCGGTCCATCTTCTCCGCCAGGCGCATGTCGTGGGTGACGATCACCAGGGCGGTGCCGGAGGAACGGTTGAGGCGCATCATCAGCTGGTAGATGTCCTCGGCGCGCTTGCTGTCCAGGTTGCCGGTGGGCTCGTCGGCCAGCACCGCCTGGGGCTCGGTGATCAGGGCGCGGGCAATGGCCGCCCTTTGGCGCTCGCCGCCGGAGAGTTCGCCGGGCTTGTGCTCCAGGCGATTGGTCATGCCCACCCGCTCCAGCAGGTGCCGGGCCCGGTCGGCGGCGGCGGTGGGATGCATGCCTCGGATGAGCATGGGCATGGCCACGTTCTCCAGCGCCGTGAACTCGGGCAACAGGTGATGGAACTGGTAGATGAAGCCCAGGTGCTGGTTGCGCAACCGTCCCCGGGCGGCATCACCCAGGCGGCTCATGTCCACGCCGCACACCTTCACGGTGCCCGCCGTGGGCCTGTCAAGACCGCCCAGCAGGTGCAGCAGGGTGCTCTTGCCGCTGCCCGAGGCACCCACAATGGCCACCCGCTCGCCGGGCTGTACGGTCAGATTCACGTGCTCTAGCACACGGGCCTTGAGGCCGCCCTCGTCGAAGATGCGGCTCAGTCCCGTGGCCTCGATCACCGGGCCGTTATGGAAATCGGTATCCACCATGTCACTCGTACCGCAGGGCCTCGGCGGGCTGGGTCCGGGAGGCCCGCCAGGCCGGGTAAAGGGTGGCCAGCACCGTGAGCAGGAAGGCCAGCACGCCGACCCGCATGACGTCGAAGCCCTTCAAATCCGAGGGCAGGTCGCTGATGTAATAGACGTCGGCGGGCAGGAACTGCATGCCCAGCATCTGCTCGATGGCGGGCACGATGGTCTCCACGTTGAGCGCGAGCGTCACGCCGCCCGCTATGCCGAAGGCGGTGCCCACCAGGCCGATCAGGGTGCCCTGCACCATGAACACCCCCATCACCGAGGCGGGCGACAGGCCCAGGGTGCGCAGGATGGCGATGTCCGCCTGCTTGTCGGTGACCACCATCACCAGGGTGGAGACGATGTTAAAGGCAGCCACGGCGACGATCAGCGACAGGATGATGAACATCACCGTCTTCTCGGTGCGCACGGCGCGGAAGAAGTTGGCGTGCTGGCGGGTCCAGTCGCTGACCCAGTAGCGCCCGCCCAGACGATCGGCCAGGTCCCGGGCGATGAAGGGGGCGCGCATCATGTCGTCCATCTTCAGGCGCAGACCGGTGACGTTGTCCTCGTACTGGAACACCCGGCGCGCGTCGTCCAGGTGCATGAAGGCGGTACTACGGTCATATTCATACATGCCCACCTCGAACACGCCCACCACCAGGAGGCGCCGCAACCGGGGCATCACACCGGCGGGGGTGACCGTGGCCTGGGGGGTCACCAGGGTCACCCGGTCGCCCACCCCGGCGCCCAGGCTCGCCGCCAGTTCCTTGCCCAGCACCACGCCGTACTCGCCGCCGCGAAGCGCCTCCATGCTGCCGAACTTGATGTGCTCGGCCACACGGGACACGTGCTTCTCCCGCTCCGGCAGGATGCCGCGGATCAGGGCGCCGCTCACCTGACCCTGGCCCTGGAGCATGCCCTCGGCCTGGATGAAGGGGGCCGCGCCCAGTACCCGGGGTTCGCCCTCGATGCGTGCCGCCAGGGTCTGCCAGTCCGCCAGGCGCCCGGAGAAATCGCTGATGGTGGCATGGGAGACCATGCCGAGGATGCGCTCGCGCAGCTCCTTCTCGAAGCCGTTCATCACCGACAGCACGGTAATCAGCGCCGTCACCCCCAGGGCAATCCCCGCCATGGAGATCAGGGAGATGAAGGAGATGAAGTGGTTGCGGCGCTTGGCGCGGGTGTAACGCAGGCCGATGTAGAGTTCGAGGGGACGAAACATGCGCGGATTAAATCACAGCCGGGCGGGCCGATACAGCGGCGACACGGGGAATTGGGCATGGATTCATGGCTTTTTATCCGGCGCGGCTCAGATCCACGTCGAGCACACGCTCGAGCAGCACACCGCCGGGCCAGACACGGGCGCCACAGGCCAGCACCCGCACACCGGCCTGCGCCGCCTCGCGCAGGCGCTGTCCGTACAGGGGATCGATGGCATCGGCGGGCCGCACCGTATGCACGTCGCCCCGCTGCACGCAGAACACCAGCGCCGCCTGGTGGCCTTTACGGACCATAAGCATGAGTTCCTCCAGATGCTTGCTGCCCCGGGCAGAGACCGCATCGGGGAAGATGGCCACGCCCTCACTGACCGCGGCGGTCACGTTCTTGACCTCCACATAGCAGCGGTGATCCCCGTCCTCGAGCAGCAGGTCGATGCGGCTGCCCTGATCCCCGTAACGCACCTCCCGGCGCAGACCGGGCCAACCGGCCAGCTCAGCGATCAGGCCTCTGCCGATGGCCTCCTCGACCAGCCGGTTGGAAAGGCCCGTGTTGATGCCCACCAGGGCATCCCCTGACTCCACCAGTTGCCAGGTGTGGGCGTACTTGCGCCTGGGATCCGGGGAATGGCTCAGCCACACCCGGGACCCGGGTTCCATGCAACCCATCATGGAGCCGGTATTGGGGCAGTGGGCGGTGAACTCACGGCCGTCCGGGGTGCGCACGTCGGCCAGAAAACGCTTGTAGCGGCGCAGCAGCGTCGCCTCGATGAGTGGAGGGTCGAACTCCATGGCGGGTTTCCGTCGCTGATGTGGTGCGGTTCGACACCGTGACGGGTGTCAAGGAACCGGCGGTGAAAAATGTTGTCGGCTCAACAACCTGGGATGGTTTCCTGAAGCAGGGTCCAATGCTATAGTCAGTGCATCGACCTTACCCAGCATGCGGGAGTGCATCATGTTCATTGTACGCGGATTCCTGTTCGGCCTGTCGGCCCTCGTGCTTGCCAGCTTGCCCGCAACGGCCGACGTGCTGCTGATCGACGGCAAGCCGGTGGTGGTGGAGATGGACGAACAGCCCACCCGCGGCATGCATGAACGCACCGTGCTGGCCCGCTTCGGCGAACCCGAGACCCGCCATCCCGCCGTGGGCGAGCCCCCCATCAGCCGCTGGGACTACAACGGTTATTCCGTGTTCTTCGAAGGTCCCTTCGTTCTGCACACCGTGGTGCGCGGCGAACGCCCCGACGCCCGCTGAGTCTTCTCCATGTCCCGAGTCCTGCCCGCCGAGTGGGCGCCCCAGAGCGGCGTCCATCTCACCTGGCCCCATGGCCGTAGCGACTGGTCCACCCTGCTTGATGATGCCGATGCGGTGTTCGCCAACATCGGCGCCGCCGTCACCCGTTTCGAGCGCCTGCTGGTGGTTTGCCAGGACGAGGCCCACCGCAAGCACGTCCTGCAACGGCTCGAGGCCGCCGGCGCCGACATGGGGCGGGTGATCACCGCACTCGCCCCGGCCAACGACACCTGGGCCCGCGACCATGGCCCCATCACGGTGCTGGAGGATGGCCGTCTCAAGCTGCTGGACTTCACCTTCAACGGCTGGGGCGGCAAGTATCCCGCCGACGAGGACAACCGGATCACCGTGCGTCTCAAGGCGCAGGGCATCTTCGGCGACCTCCCCGTGGAGACCGTGGACCTGGTGCTGGAAGGCGGCTCCATCGAATCCGACGGCCAGGGCACCCTGCTGACCACCGCCGGCTGCCTGCTCACCCCCACCCGCAACCCGAAACTGGATCGCGCCGGCATCGAGCAGGTGCTGAAGCAGTCCCTGGGCGTGCAACGGGTACTGTGGCTGGAACACGGCTTTCTTGCGGGAGACGATACCGACGGCCACGTGGATACCCTGGCGCGCCTGTGCACCCCCGACACCATTGCCTATGTCACCTGCGAGGACCGGGACGATCCCCACCATGGACCGCTCAAGGCCATGGAGGCGGAACTTAAGGCCCTGCGTACCGCTGACGGCGAACCCTACCGCCTGGTGCCCCTGCCCCTGCCCGCCCCCATCCGGGACGAGGACGGCCGGCGCCTGCCCGCCACCCACGCCAATTTCCTCATCATCAACGGCGCGGTGCTGGTGCCCACCTACGACGACCCCACGGACACCGTCGCCCTTGAACGCCTGGGCGAGGTGTTCCCGGACCGGGAGATCATCGGCATCGACTGCCGCACCCTGATCCGCCAGTACGGCAGCCTGCACTGCGTCACCATGCAGCTGCCGGAGGGCGTGCTGGCCTAGTGCGGATAACCTCGACGCAGAGGCGCAAAGACGCGGAGGTCCGCAAAGTTTTTTGATCAATACTTCATCGATCTTTGCGAAACTTTGCGTCTTTGCGCCTTTGCGTCGAAAATTTCTTTTCCCAAGCCACACCCTGGAAACGAGCCCCATGAAGATCGCACTCGTGCAGCAGGCCAACACCGCCGACCGTGAGGCCAATCTGGCCAGGAGCCTCAAGGCCATCGGCGAGGCGGCCACCGCCGGCGCCAGGCTGGTGGTGCTGCAGGAACTGCACACCGGCCTGTACTTCTGCCAGACCGAGGACACGGAGGTGTTCGACCAGGCCGAGCCCATCCCCGGCCCCAGCACCCAGGCCCTCTCGGAGGCCGCGGCGAAGCACGGCGTGGTGATCGTGGGCTCCCTGTTCGAGCGTCGTGCCGCAGGGCTCTATCACAACACCGCCGTGGTGCTGGATACGGACGGGCGGCTCGCCGGCACCTACCGCAAGATGCACATCCCCGACGATCCCGGCTATTACGAGAAGTTCTACTTCACCCCCGGCGACCTGGGCTTCGAGCCCGTGGACACCAGCGTGGGTCGGCTGGGCGTGCTGGTGTGCTGGGACCAGTGGTTCCCAGAAGCGGCGCGGCTCATGGCTCTGGCCGGCGCGGAACTGCTGATCTACCCCACCGCCATCGGCTGGAACCCCCAAGACCCCGAGGACGAACAGGCCCGCCAACGGGAGGCCTGGATCACCATCCAGCGGGCCCATGCCGTGGCCAACGGCCTGCCGGTGGTGAGCGTCAACCGCACCGGTTTCGAGGCGGACCCCAGCGGCGTGACCGCCGGCAGCCGGTTCTGGGGATCGAGCTTCGTGTGTGGCCCCCAGGGAGAGTTCCTGGCCCAGGCCCCCACGGACCAGGAGACCGTGCTGGTGACCGAGGTGGACATGGCCCGCGCCGAGCAGGTGCGCCGCATCTGGCCCTACCTGCGTGACCGGCGCATCGACGCCTACCAGGATCTGCTCAGGCGTTACCGGGATTGATCGGGATTCAAAGCCTTTGAACGCAAAGGGCGCGAAGGTTTCGCCAAGGACGCAAAGAAAACCTGGTTGAAGTAAAACCCTTCTGGCCCTTCATGCTGACCTTGGCCACCATTACGGCTCGCTTTCACAGCATCGGACAACCGACCCATGACAGCAGCACAAAAGCCCCACTGGACAAGGCACTTCCCGACCCTCGATCAGGTGGATGACCCCACGGGTCTCGGCGTGCTGGCCGATGCGCGGGAGATCCAGGCGCCGGAAGGCGCCGTGGTGTTCCGGCCCGGCAGCGTCTGCGAACAATACCTGCTGGTCACCGAGGGTTCGGTGCGGGTGCAGCAGACCTCCAGCAGCGGGCGGGAGATCGTGCTTTACCGGGTGCAGACCGGTGAGTCCTGCGTGCTCACCACCTCCTGCCTGCTGGGCGGCAACCGCTACGGCGCCGAAGGCATCTGCGAGACCCAAGTCAATGGCATCGCCATCCCCGCGCCCCGGTTCATGGAAGGCATCGAGTCTTCCCCCGGCTTTCGCCGCTTCGTGTTCCAGGGTTATGGCCAGCGCATCGCGGAACTGATGACCCTGATCGACGAGGTGGCCTTCGGCCGCCTCAACGTGCGGTTGGCCCAGCGCCTGCTGGAACTGGCCCATGGCCAGGACGCCCTGCACTGCACCCACCAGGACCTGGCCGTGGAACTGGGCAGCGCCCGGGAGGTGGTCAGCCGCGCCCTCAAGGACTTCGAGCGCCAGGGCTGGGTGCACCTCTCCCGGGGCCAGATCGACCTGCTCGACCGCCCTGCCCTGGAGCGGCTCGCCAAGGGTTGATCACCGTCAGATGTCGTAGGAGGCCCGACCCCGGGCCGAACAGCCCAAGCCTCGGCATTCGGCCCGGGGTCGGGCCTCCTGCGCGTTCACCCTGCGAAGCAGTGACAAGATCACTGAACCCCGCCCCATCCTGGACTATGCTCCCTGTCATTCCCAACCGGAGGACAGACATCATGAGCCTGGAAACACTGAAGAACATGGGTTCCGCCGACCGCATCATCCGCGCCGTGGTGGGCCTCGTGCTGATCGCCCTGGTGTTCGTCGGACCCCAGACCCCCTGGGGCTGGATCGGCATCATCCCCCTGGTGACCGCCGTCATCGGCTGGTGCCCGGCTTACAACATCATCGGATTCAAGACCTGCAAGTCTTGAAGGCAGAGGCCAGTGGCAAGGAAACCCGCATCACCATCATCACCGATGTGTGACCCGGCACGGTTTTCCTTGCCACTAGCCACTTGAGACTTGCCACTGTTACTGCACCGGCCCCGCCGGTGCAGTAAAATGGGCGGCCATTTTGCCCGCATCCGACCGCCCCTGATGTCCGTCCTGTACAGCCCGCTTACCCCGCCCGCCCTGCCCGACAAGCCCGGCCAGCATCGCTGGGGCCGCCTCTATGGCGCCGCCCGGGGCCTTGCCATGGCCCGCGCCCTGGCGGGACACAAGGGGCTGGGTGTGGTGATCACCCCGGATACCCGGGAGGCCGAGACCCTGGCCCGGGAACTGGAATTCTTCCTGGGCGACGACACCCTGCCGGTGCTCACCCTGCCGGACTGGGAGACCCTGCCCTACGACCTGTTCTCCCCCCACGAGGACATCATCTCCCAGCGCCTGGAGACCCTCTACCGCCTGCCGGACCTGAGCCGGGGCATCCTGGTGGTGCCGGTCAATACCCTGATGCAGCGCATCGCGCCCCGGGCCTGGCTCCAGGGACGTGTGCTGATGCTCGCCAACGGCGACCGGCTGGATCGGGACGCCCTGCGCCGCAACCTGGAGCAGGCGGGCTACCACTGCGTCAGCCAGGTGATGGAGCACGGCGAGTTCGCCGTGCGCGGTTCGCTCATCGACCTGTTCCCCATGGGCAGCCAGGTGCCCTACCGAGTGGACCTGCTGGATGACGAGATCGAGTCCATCCGCAGCTTCGACCCCGAATCCCAGCGCAGCCTCGATACCGTGGACACAGTGCGCCTGCTGCCGGCCCATGAGTTCCCCATGGATGAGGAGGCCATCAAGGGCTTCCGCCAGCGCTACCGCACCCGCTTCGAGGGTGACCCCCAGGCCAGTGTCATCTACCGGGACGTGAGCCAGGGGACGGCCCCGGCGGGCATCGAGTACTACCTGCCCCTGTTCTTCGAGCAGCTGGACACCCTGTTCGACTACCTGCCCGGCAACGTTCGCCTGATCCAGGTGGGTGGCATCGAGGACACCGCCGCGGAGTTTCTCACCCAGGCGGCGGACCGCCATGAGCAGCGCCGCCACGACCGTGAGCGCCCCATCCTCTCGCCCGAGGAGATCTTTCTCACCGCCGAGGAACTCAAGGCCCAGCTCACCGGGCGCCCGGGCATCCGGGTGGAACGCCCCGAGCAGCTGGAGACCACCGCCGGTGCGGTCAACTTCGACGTGAGCGCCCTCCCGGACCTGCGCCTGCACATCCGCCAGTCCGATCCGGCTGCCTCGCTCAAGACCTTCCTGGACGGCTTCGACGGCCGCGTGCTCATCGCCGCCGAGTCCGCCGGACGCCGGGAATTCCTCATCGACAGCCTGCGCCCCTTCGGACTGACACCCACCCCGGTAGAGGACTGGCAGGCTTTTGTGAACGGCGACGTACGCCTGGCCATCACCGTCGCGCCCGTCGAGGACGGCATGCGCATGGCCTGCTGCGGACTGGCGGTCATCACCGAACCCGCCCTGTTCGGCGAGCGGGCCCGCCAGGAGCGCCGGCGCAAGCGTCCCACCCGGGACGCGGACGCGGTCATCAGCAACCTCACCGACCTGCATCCGGGCGCCCCGGTGGTCCACGAGGAACACGGCGTGGGCCGCTACCTGGGTCTGCAGAAACTGGCCGTGGGCGGCCAGGAAGCGGAGTTCCTGGCCCTGGAGTACGCCGGCGGCGACAAGCTCTACGTGCCGGTGTCCTCCCTGCACCTGGTCAGCCGCTATACCGGCGCCGACACCGAACACGCCCCCCTGCACAAGCTGGGCGGCGAGCAATGGGCGAAGATCCGCCGCAAGGCCGCGGAAAAGGCCCGGGACGTGGCCGCCGAGCTCCTGGAGATCTACGCCAGGCGTGCTGCCCGCCAGGGCCAGTCCTTCGACGTGCAGGCCACCGGCTACGCGGCCTTTGCAGACAGCTTCCCATTTGAGGAGACCCCGGACCAGGCACGAGCCATCGAGGCGGTGCTGGAGGACATGGCCTCCCCCCGGCCCATGGACCGGGTGGTGTGCGGCGACGTGGGTTTCGGCAAGACCGAGGTGGCCATGCGCGCCGCCTTCGTGGCCGCCAGTAGCGGCCAGCAGGTGGCGGTGCTGGTGCCCACCACCCTGCTGGCCCAGCAGCATTACCAGAACTTCAGCGACCGCTTCGCCGACTGGCCCATCCGCATCGAATCCCTGTCACGTTTTCGCAGCGCCAGGGAGCAGAAGACCGTGCTGGAGGGCCTGGCTGACGGGCGCGTGGACATCGTCATCGGCACCCACAAGCTCATCCAGGGGGACGTGAAGTTCAAGCGTCTGGGCCTGGTCATCATCGACGAGGAACACCGCTTCGGCGTGCGCCACAAGGAACGACTCAAGGCCCTGCGCGCCGAGGTGGACATGCTCACACTGACCGCCACGCCCATCCCGCGCACGCTCAACATGGCGCTCTCGGGCCTGCGGGATCTGTCCATCATCGCCACGCCGCCCATGGAGCGTCACGCCATCAAGACCTTCATCAGCCAGTGGAACGACGCGCTGATCCAGGAGGCCATCACCCGTGAGATCCGCCGCGGCGGACAGGTCTACTTCCTGCACAACGCGGTGGAGACCATCGAGAAAAAGGCCCGGGAGATCGCCGAACTGGTGCCCGGCGCCGACATCGGCATCGCCCACGGGCAGATGCGCGAGAGCGAGCTTGAGAAGGTGATGCTGGACTTTTACCACCGGCGCCACAACGTGCTGGTGTGCACCACCATCGTGGAAAGCGGCATCGACGTGCCCACCGCCAACACCATCATCATCGACCGCGCCGACAAGCTGGGCCTGTCCCAGCTGCACCAGCTGCGCGGCCGGGTGGGCCGTTCCCACCACCGGGCCTACGCCTACCTGATCACGCCACACCCCTCGGCCATGACCCCGGACGCGGTCAAGCGCCTGGAGGCCATCGAGTCCCTGGAAGACCTGGGCGTGGGCTTCACCCTGGCCTCCCACGACCTGGAGATCCGCGGCGCCGGCGAACTCCTGGGCGAGGGCCAGAGCGGCCAGATCCAGGAGATCGGCTTCACCCTCTACAACGAGCTCCTGGAGCGTGCGGTGAAGGCCATGAAGAAGGGCGAGATGCCGGACCTGGACCGTCCCATGGCCGAGGTCACCGAGGTGGATCTCGGCGTGCCCGCGCTGCTGCCCGACGACTACGTCCCCGACGTGCACACGCGCCTGATCCTCTACAAGCGCATCGCCAGCTGCCAGTCCGAGGAGGCCCTGCGGGAACTGCAGGTGGAGATGATCGACCGCTTCGGGCTGCTGCCCGCCCAGGCCAAGAACCTGATGGCGGTGACCGAATTGCGCCTGCGCCTGGAACCGCTGGGCGTGCGCAAGCTGGAGGTGGGTCCCCAGGGCGGTCGCTTCAGCTTCCAGGCCACCCCCAATCTGGATCCCGCGCGGCTCATCCAGCTGATCCAGTCGGACCCGAAGAAGTACAAGATGGACCCGGAGCAGCGACTGCGCTTCTTCGAGCCCATGGAGGACCTGGAGCAGCGCATCCAGGCGGTCAAGCGTATCCTGAACACTCTAGCCATCAAGCGGGAGGCCGCCTGAGGCGCCTCCGCACCGACACGGACATGCCCATGCTGCACAGACTGACCCGAAACCTGAGCCGACACAGCCTGCTCGCCGCCCTGTGTCTCGCCGTCGTGCTGCCCGCCCCTGCGCCGGCCCAGGAGCCGCGCATGTTCCGGGTGGAGATGGTGCTGGTGCGCCACACCGACCGGCAGGCACTGCACAGCGAGGTCTGGCAGAGCGCCTCCGTACCTCGCCTCGAAGAGGCGCTGGTGCTCGGGGAGGCCCCTCCGGAAAGCCGCTTCAGGGACGCCTCGGGCACGCCCTTCGGACTGCGCGACGTGGTCACCCGGCTGGAGCAGGCCCCCATCTACGAGGTGATCGCCAGCTTCGCCTGGGAACAGCCCGGGCTTGCCCCCGAGGCCGCCATCCCGGTGCGCATCCAGGCCGGCCCCCTGCTCGGCCGCAAGGTGCCCGAGGAGACGCCGGAATTCACCCCGTGGCAGATCGCCCCGGTGATGTCGCCCATGATGGACCGCCCCCCCGTGGAGCCCGAGGCACCGAACCCGCTCTACGAGGTGGACGGCACAGTGACCCTGAGCCTCGCCCGTTTCCTGCACCTGCAGACCGACCTGCTCTACCGTCGCGCCACACAGGAGACACTGCCCGGCGACCATGTGTGGACCCTGGAGGGCGGTCAGTTCGCGGAGAGCTACATCAGCGAGCGCCGACGCATGCGCTCAAGGGAAGTGCACTACCTGGATCACCCGATGATGGGCATCATCGTGGAGATCACGCCGATAGAGAATTGAGAGCTGGGTAGTGGAATAACCAGATTTCGCCGCAGAGACGCTGAGGCGCAGAGAAAAATCCTTCATTACTCTGCGTCTCGGCGCCTCTGCGGCAAATCCGTTCTTATGCCGGATTCCTGACTCAGTCTGTGTAGGATGGGCAAAGCAACGCGTGCCCATGCTGACAGGGTGTGATGGGTGCGCTGCGCTTCACCCATCCTACGTCTCTGACCACCTTCACCTGATCACCGGTTCGCTGAGATTCACGATCGCCCGGCCCATGGCGGCGCCGAAGCTGTCCGCGAGGCGGCGGAAGATGTCTTGGCGGGGCGTGAAGTCCACGATGTTCTCCTGGCCGATCACCTCGCGGGCCACGTAACCGGGGCTGCCCAGGCCGTCGATGATGCCCAGCGCCAGGGCCTCGTCGCCGGTCCAGATCAGGCCGTTGAACAACTCCTCATCACTGCCCTTGAGCCGGTCACCGCGGCCGGTCTTCACCGCGTCCACGAACTGGGCGTGGATGTTGTCCAGCAGTCGCTGCACGTGGGCCTTTTCACGGGGATCGACGGGCAGGAAGGGGTCCAGGAGGCCCTTGTTCTCGCCGGCGGTCATGAGCCGTCGTTCGATGCCCAGCTTGTCGATGGCCTCCACCAGGCCGAAGCCATCCATGCGCACGCCGATGGAACCCACCACGCTGGAGGCATCGGCATAGATGTAATCCGCCGACACCACGGCGTAGTAACCGCCCGAGGCACCCACGTCGCTGATCACGGCATACACCGGCATGTCAGGATGCTCGGCCTTCAAACGGCGCAGTTCGTTGTTGATGTAGGCGGACTGCACCGGACTGCCGCCGGGGCTGTTCACCCGCAGCATCACCGCCACGGTGTTCTTGTCCCTGAATGCCTGGCGCAGACCCTGGGTCACCAGGTCCGCGCTGGCCTGGCTGCTCTCGCTGATGATCCCCTGAATGTCCACCAGGGCGGTGTGCGGACCGGGCTTCTTCGCCCCGGGACCCATGGGGCCGCTCATGAAGATGATCAGCAGCAGGAACAAATAGCCGAAGCCCAGCAGCTTGAAGAAGATCCCCCAGCGCCGTGCCCGGCGTTGTTCCTGGATGCCCGCCAGGGCGATCTGTTTCAGAGCATCACGTTCCCAGTTGTCTTGAGACATAGAGTCAAACCTTTTTTGAAGTGAGAAGTGGGAATGGGGAAGTGGGAAAAAGACTCTGGGCCATCGCGGAATGCCGTAAGCACCAGGCTTACTTCGCACTTCCCAATTCACCCTTCCCACTCCCAGAGAGCCACTGGGGCAAGTGCCGCAGATCATCCATCAGGGCCACCGGTGCGTGCCGGGCCAATCGCTGCCCACCATGCACCCCATAAGTCACGCCGAGACGGTCAGTACCGGCGTTGCTGGCCATGAGCATATCGTACTCGCTGTCGCCGATCATGAGCGTGTCGGCGGGCATCAGCCCAAGCTCATCCATGATCTCGTTGAGCATGGCGGGATGGGGTTTCGAAAAGGTTTCATCGGCGCAGCGGGTGGCGAGAAAATGCCGGCCGAGCCCGGTCTCTTCCAGCACCCGTTCCAGTCCCGGCCGCGACTTACCCGTGGCCACTGCCAGCCAGTAGCCCGCCGACTCCAGGTCCGCCAGCAGTTCCGCCATGCCCGGGAACAGGGCCGAAGGCGTGGCATCCCGTTCCAGGAAATGCACCCGGTAGGCGGTGCGAAATTCATGCACGAAGCCTGCATCCGAACCCGGATACAGGGTCGCGATGGCCTCCTCCAGCCCCAGACCGATGATGTCCCGCAGTGCGTGCTCGTCCCGGTCCTCGGCACCGGTATCGGCAATCGCCCCGCGCAGGCAGGACACGATCCGGGCGGCGGAATCCATCAGGGTTCCGTCCCAGTCGAACACCAGGAGTTGGTAGGGTCTGGATGACATGATGCTCATAAGGTGCGTTTGCCGCAGAGACGCGGAGCCGCAGAGAAATGAATGATGAAATGACCGCGGTTCTGTTGAATCGCAGTCGTTCCTGTATACCCACAGACTTGATTCATGGAGTTCTCAGCGTCTCCGCGTCTCTGCGGCAGAAGTTCACCCGCTTTCAGACATCCAAAGGCTCGAGCCGTTCCAGCACCGCCTCCAGATCCGCCGGCAGGGGGGCGTGGATCTTATATAGACGTTCATGGCCGGGCAGCTGGAACCTCAGGGTCTCGGCGTGCAGGAACTGGCGCTTGAGCCCCAGGCGTTTCATGCGCCGGTTGAACTCGAAATCGCCGTACTGGCTGTCGCCGGCCACGGGGAAGCCCTCGTGGGCGGCGTGCACCCGGATCTGGTGGGTGCGGCCGGTGCCGATCTCAACCCCCATGAGGGTGGCGTCGACAAAATGCCGGCGCGGGAAGAAGAAACTCTCGGCGTGCTTGCCGTCCTCGTCGACCTCCACCTTGCGCACCTGGGTGCGGGGGCCCTTGCGGGCCAGGGTCTCGGAGACCCGGCGCGGGCCGCCCTGCCAGACACCGGCCAGCAGGGTCACGTAGTGCTTGTCCACCCCGCCGGACTTGAGCGCCTCGTGGAAGGCCAGCAGGGCCTCCCTGCGCTTGGCCAGCACCAGGCAACCGCTGGTCTCCCGGTCCAGCCGGTGGGCCAGTTCCAGGAATTCGGCCTGGGGCCGCAGGCGTCGCATGGCCTCGATGAGCCCAAGTTTCACCCCGCTGCCGCCGTGCACAGCGAGCCCCGCCGGCTTGTTGAGCACCAGCAGGTCCTCGTCCTCCAGCAGCACCGCCCGGCGCAGGGTCTCAGCCAGGTCCCTGGGTAGGGGCATCTGGCTGTCATCCGGGGGGCTCGCGGCCTGGCGCACCGGCGGGATGCGCACCTGGTCCCCCTCCTGGACGCGGTAATCGGGCTTCGCCCGTCCCTTGTTGACCCGTACCTCCCCCTTCCTCAGCAGGCGATAGACATGGCTCTTGGGCACCCCCTTGAGCTGCCCCAGGAGGAAATTGTCCAGGCGCTGGCCGGCCTGACCGGATCCGACCCGGACCAGGGTGACTTTGGAGGGTGGGGAATCGGCTGATTTCATGGCGCGGGGTGGCTGAGGCGGATCGGGATAATAACCGATCCATCAAGGGTTTGAACGCATTGTTGCAGATTGGTATCATGAAGTGTCACGTGGGATAGATCGGCAGTTTTCCTCCGCGCCGGCTTATTCCTTGCGGTGTCCTTCGAAACGCCCTCCCCCCCGTGACCGACCGATTTTCCCCGGACGGCGATCTCCCGGCCCCGCGCCAGGCCTCACCGTCCGGGATCACAGCAAGAACGCATAGCAACCGAGCGCTCTCATTGATCAACCTTGCCCACCCCTCCATCACCGGTAGACCCATGGGACTGACGCTCTCATGGTGGTGCCTGTGCGCGCTGTTGTTGATGCGCGCCCGCACGCTCGACCCCGTGGAGACAGAAGCCGGAGATCCCGGCAACCCTGGCGGTGTGGCGACCCCGACCCTCCGAGAAACCCTACATGAAGCGAATCCTGATCAACGCCACGCAGCCCGAAGAGCTGCGTGTGGCCATGGTAGATGGCCAGAAACTCTACGACCTGGACATCGAAGTCCCCTCCCGGGAGCAGAAAAAGGCCAACGTCTACAAGGCCGTCGTCACGCGGGTTGAGCCCAGCCTCGAGGCCGCCTTCGTCAACTATGGCGCCGAGCGCCATGGCTTCCTCCCCCTAAAGGAAATCGCCCGCAGTTGCCTGCCCGGCGCCGGCGATGAGGACAGCCCCCAGGGATCCATCAAGGACCTGGTCAAGGAGGGCATGGAACTCATCGTCCAGGTGGAAAAGGAAGAGCGCGGCAATAAGGGCGCGGCACTGACCACCTTTATCAGCCTGGCCGGCCGGTACCTGGTACTGATGCCCAACAACCCCCGTGCCGGCGGCGTCTCCCGGCGCATCGAGGGCGAGGACCGCAGCGAGATCCGCGAGGCCCTGAGCCAGCTGGAAGTCCCCCCGGGCATGGGCCTGATCGCCCGCACCGCGGGCGTCGGCCGTGGCGTGGAAGAGCTGCAGTGGGACCTGGAATACCTCAAGACCCTGTGGGCCGCCATCACCGAGGCCGCCGAGAAGCGCAAGGGTCCGTTCCTGATCTACCAGGAAAGCAACGTCATCATCCGCGCCCTGCGCGACCACCTGCGCAATGACATCGCCGAGATCATCGTCGATGTCCCGGCGGTCTATCAGCAGGCCCAGGAATTCATGCAGCAGGTGATGCCCAACAACCTGCGCAAGCTCAAGCTCTACGAAGAGCATGTGCCCCTGTTCAACCGCTACCAGATCGAGAGCCAGATCGAGGCGGCCTTCCAGCGGGAGGTCTCCCTGCCCTCCGGCGGTGCCATCGTCATCGATCATACGGAAGCCCTGATCTCCATCGACGTGAACTCCGCCCGCGCCACCAAGGGCAGCGACATCGAGGAGACCGCGCTCAACACCAACCTGGAGGCGGCCGATGAGATCGCCCGCCAGCTGCGCCTGCGGGACCTGGGCGGCCTGATCGTCATCGACTTCATCGACATGGGTCCCGCCAAGAACCAGCGGGAGGTGGAAAACCGCCTGCGCGACGCGCTCGAAATGGACCGCGCCCGGGTGCAGGTGGGACGCATCTCCCGCTTCGGCCTGCTGGAGATGTCCCGCCAGCGCCTGCGCCCCTCCCTGGGCGAATCCAGCCAGATCGTCTGTCCCCGCTGCAGCGGCCATGGCCACATCCGCAGCGTCGAGTCCCTGGCCCTGTCGGTGCTGCGCCTGATCGAGGAAGAGGCCATGAAGGACAAGACCGGCCGCGTGCTCGCGCAGCTGCCGGTGGATGTCGCCACCTTCCTGCTCAACGAGAAGCGCGATGCGGTCAACGGCATCGAGCGCCGCCACGACGTGATGGTCACCCTGGTGCCCACCCCGGACATGGTCACGCCCCACTTCAACGTGCGCCGGATCCGCGTGGACGAGATGCCCGAGGAACTGCGCGGCAAGAGCAGCTACCAGATGCTGCCCGAGGAGGAACTGCCCGAGCCCATCACGGTGCGCCCGCTCAGCGCTCCGGTGGAACGCGCCGCGGTGCAGACCATCCGCCCCGCCACCCCGGCACCGGTGAGCCCGGAACCCGTGGAGGCCCCCGCACGGGCACAGGTGCCCGTGGCCCAGCCCGGCTTTTTCGCGCGCATCTGGAGCAGCCTGTTCGCCGGAGCCCCGCGCAGCGAGGCCGAGACGGAAACCGAAGAGAGCAAGTCCCGCACCCGGCGCAGCAGCACCGGCCGTGGCGGACGTGATACCCGGGACAGCGAGGCTGAACGCGGCGGCCGCGGTCGTCGTCGCAGCAGCACCCGGGATCGTCGCCGCGAGGATACGGGCGAAGGCCGCCCCCGCCCCAGCCAGGAAAAACCCGCGCAGGAAAGACCGGCTCTGGAAAAGCCCACTGCCGAGAAGGCACCGGCCGCCGAGAAGCCTGCCATCGAAAAACCCGCACGCGAGAAACCTGTCCGCGAGACAAGCCAGACCGCTGACAGCAGCGCAGAGCGACAGGAAACCGGCGGAGAAGGTGGTGGCCGCAGCCGCGGGCGGCGCGGCGGACGGCGCCGCCGCCGCGGCGGTGGCGAGCGCGGCGCTGACCAGCAGCGTCAGGGTGACGAGGGCGGCAACGGCGGGGAATCCCGTGGCGCCGCCCCCTCTGGCGAAGCCGGCCAGGGCGGTGAGCGCAAGCCCGCCGAGCGTCCCCGCAGCGAGTCTGACAAGCCCCAGGCGAGTGAACGCGGTGAATCCCGCGCCCCGGCCCGGGAAAGCAGGCCTGCCGCCGAGCAGCCTGCGGCCCCGTCGGGTTCGAGTAGCCAGCCCCCGTCACAACCCGTGAGCCAGCCCCAGACCCAGAGCACGGGCCAAGGCACAGGCCAGGCATCGACCCAGCCCTCCGGCGAGGCAGGCCCCAAGCCGGCACCCCGGAGCGAGGCGCCGGCCGCTGCGGCCGGCGCCGCTGCACCGTCGCCTGCACCGGTGACCAGGCCCCCGGCTGCGGCTCCAAGCGGCCAGATCGCACCCGCCCCCAGCCCGGCACCCGCTCCGGCGACACCAAAACCGGTAGCGCCCGCGGCCAGCAGCGCACCCCGCGAGGCCCCGCCCTCGGACCAGGCGCGTCCCGCTTCGGCCCAGGGCGGCGGTGGTGAATCCGGCAATCGGCCACCCGCACCAGCGGCTCAGGCACCCGCGCCTTCAGCCGCGTCCCCGGCACCGGCATCTGCACCGGTGTCTGCACCCACAAGCACCGACAAGGCAGCGTCCCGGGAATCGGGCGCGTCGGAGAAGCCAAAGGAGCAGACTCCGGGCTGATCAAGGATTCCTGATCGTCAGGTAAAAGCAAACAGGGCGGCCAAATGGCCGCCTTGGTGAAATATGCGGGCTAGAGACCGTGCTGCCGGCGCAGATGGGCCATGAGCCCCTCCACCGCATCCTCGACCATGTCGAACACCCGTTCGAACCCGGCATTGCCGCCATAGTAAGGATCCGGAACCTCCCGCTCGTCACGTGCCTCGGCGAATTCCAGCAACAGGCGCACCCGGTCCCGATACCCCTCGGGGCAGATGCGCAGCGCGTTGTGCAGGTTCTCCTCGTCCATGACCAGCACGTAGTCATAGCGCTCGAAATCATCGGCCTCCAGCAGGCGCGCCCGCTGCCGGCTCAGATCCACACCGCGGCTCATGGCGGTGCGCTGGGCGCGTTCATCGGGCGGGGATCCCACGTGATAGGCATGGGTGCCAGCCGAATCCACGCGCACCAGGTGGCCCAGACCCGCCTCATTCACCTGCCGCTCGAACACGCCGTGGGCCATGGGAGAGCGGCAGATATTGCCCATGCAGACAAACAGCACATTCACCATCGTTGATCGAATCCTGTCGGGTTTGTGAGTCGCGCGTCACCATGACACCAGGGCCCCGGCTTTGCAAGGGCATGGATCCTGACTGCCCCGCACGGCCACCGCGCAGTATACTAGTGTCCTGTCTGGTAACTATCTTGCCATTCAGAGCCCCGCAAAAGCGCCAAGGCAAGGCGCACACTGCAGGCAATGGCAAGCCCTTGGCAAGGTGTGCAACGCCGCATTGGCGCATTTGCGGGGCTCCCTCCGGGCGTGGCTGTGCGGGCATGTGGCGGTGTTACGCTTGCTTGAAATGGGTGTGGCCATTCCTGCACAAGCGTGCCTTGCCACATGCCCGCGCAGCCGCGCTAAATGGCAAGATATTTACCAGACAGGACACTAGCCTGATGCAGATCCCCCCGCCGGCCCTGAAAGTCACCCTGGCCTCACCCCGTCCCGCCGGTCTCGACTGGCAGGTGGGTCAGCTGCTGCAGGCCACCGTGGTGAAACCTGCCCCGCCCGGCGAGGGCACCCTGGTGCGGGTTGGCGGCCTGGAACTCGCCCTGAAACTCCCCCAGACACCCGCCGAGGGCAACCGCCTGACCCTGCAGGTGGTGCGCGCCGGCGCTCAGCCAGTACTGGCCCTGGTGGAGCGCGGCGGCGCAGCCTTGCCGGCTGTCGCAGCCGATGCCTCCGCCCGCCCTGCCCCAGCCCACCCTGCCCCGGGCATCGCGCTCCCCGGGGCCGCCAGCTGGCTGTCCAGCCTGTTGCCCGCTCAGGGCGGTCAGACCGCCCTGCTCTCCGCCCTCTGGGCCCTGCAGCAACAGCCCGCGCGTCTCGCGGAGTTGCCCCCCGGTGTCCGGGATGCCGTCGAGCAGCTTTTCCGGCAACTGCCCACCGCCGATCAGGCCACCCGCCCGGAGGGCCTGCGGCAGGCCGTGCAGGCCTCGGGCCTGTTCCACGAGGCCGGCCTTGCCGCCGTCGCGGCAGGCAGCGCCGCCGGCCCGGCCGCCAATCTCAAGTCTGCCCTGCTGTCCCTGGCCACCCGGCTGCGCGCGCTTCCCGGCCCGCCGTCCGCCGCCCTGCCAGGCACCCGCCCCGTGGACACACCGCCGCCCAGACCCGGCGCCTTACCCTCGCCCCAGCCCCGCATCGAGACCCCACCGGCCTTGCTGGGTCGCGAGGCGCTGCTGGAGACCCTGCGCAGCCGGGCCGAATCGGCACTGGCCCGGCTCGCACTGCACCAGTGGAGCAGCGCGGAGAGTTCGGAGTCGGGGCTTCCCCGCTGGCTGATGGAACTGCCCCTGCGAAGCGGCAACGGCATCGACCTGGTGCACCTGCTGCTGGAACGAGAACCGGATCAGCCGGAAGCTGAAGAACAGGCCAGCTGGCGGGCAGAGTTCGCCCTGGACCTGCCGGAACTGGGGCCTGTGCGGGTACGCATCTCTGTTACCGGCGATCAGGTACGCACCCGTTTCTGGGCGGAGAACGAGGAGACCGTGGGACGCATCCGCGCCGAGCTGCCGCGCCTGATGAAGTCCCTGGAGAACCGGCGTCTCGAGGTGAAGGACCTGGGCTGCCATGCCGGCGCCCCCCCTGCCCCGACCGAGGCCAGGCCCCAGCGCCCCCTGCTGGACGATCACGCATGAGCGAACGCCGCAAACCACCCCGCAAGGCCGTGGCCCTGCACTACAGCGGCCGCAACGCCCCTCGTATCACCGCCAGCGGCGTCGGCCAGGTGGCCGAACGCATTCTCGAGATCGCCCGCGAACACGATGTGCCCGTGCACGAGGACGCCCTGCTCACTGCGGCGCTATCCCAGGTCCCCCTGGGCGACGAAATCCCGGAAAACCTCTACGTGGCGGTCGCCGAAGTGCTGGCGTTCGTGTATTTCCTGAGCGGGAGAACGCCGTACAGAAGTGAGAAGTGAGGAGTGGGAAGTGCTTGGTAGGATGGGCGAAGCGCAGCGCGCCCATCGAACCCCTCACAGCTTATGCATCACCCCTTGCGGGCAACTCCGCTGCCACCATGCAGGGCAAGTAGCAGGTCTGCCTCGCCGCGGGTCAGGCCGCAGGTCTTCATGAGTTCCTCGCGGCTGGCGCCCTGGGAGGCCAGGCGCATGGCATGCTGGTAGGGGCCCTGGTCTGGATCTCGCAGCAGCAGCTGCTCCTGCTGTTCCGCCAGCTGGCGAAGCCGGCGCTCCACCTCCGCCTGTCTCTGGTCGGTGGCCATCTCGCTGGAGCACACCGCGCTCAGCGCGCCGCGCAGGGACAGCAGGGCGGTCTCCTGGATCATCACCCGGCGGCCGAGACGGCGCACCCGAACCATGGCCCACAGGGCGACACCTGCGGCGATGGCGGCGAATACCAGGGCCGCAACGGCCAGCAGCATCAGGGGAGTGATCATACGTACTCGTCAATGTTACGACCGGTCGAATCATCGGGAGGCGGTCGACGCGGCGTCTCCTCCTCCGGTGCCTGTTCCTCGTCCTCGTCCCTGGGCTCGGGTGTGGGTGAGCGCGGATACCTGCCCTTCTCGTCGCCCTCCTCGGGTACCGGCCGGCTGGGCCAGCTGGGGTGCACGGGGGGCACCGGATCGAAATCCACCATGACTTTCAACCTCCCGGATCCTGTAAGGATCCTGCGGGCGGTTTCGGGCCGGGCTTACAGACTGGCCATCTCCGCCCACTCTTCTTCCGAGAGCAGCTTGTTGAGATCCACCACGATGGTCAGCTCGCCGTCGCGGCTGGCCACGCCCTGGATGTACTTGGAACTCTCGTCGTTGCCGACATTGGGCGCGGGCTCGATCTCGGCGGCGCCAAGTTCGATGACCTCGGCCACGCTGTCCACCAGGATACCCACCACCTGGTTGCTGACCTCGATGATCACCACCCGCGAGGCATCATCGGGCTCCCGGGGCTCCAGGCCCAGGCGACGACGGGCGTCGATGACGGTGACCACGTTGCCGCGCAGGTTGACGATACCCAGCACATAATGGGGAGCACCCGGCACCGGCGCGATCTCGCTGACACGCAGCACTTCCTGCACCTGCATCACGTTGATCGCATAGGTCTCTTCCGCGAGGCGGAAGGTCACGTACTGGGCGGTCGGTCCCCGGGCGCTGGCCTTGGCTTCCTGTTTCATCGTGTTGTCCTCTGGCTTCTCATGTCCTGTGGATGATCAGGGGACGAACCCCTGGCTTGTTATCATTGCGAAATCCGGCAGCGGTGCCCGATGCATCAGCGCCTTCGGGCCGGGGCGGGCGCGGTGGATACACTCCACTGACCGGTGGCGAGATCTCTGGCCAGGATGTCCACGTCCAGTATGGCACACATCTGTTCGATGACCGTTCCGGCCAGCCAGGGACGCTTGCCACGACTGCTTCGCCAGCGCACCGCGTCCGATTCCAGGGTCATCACCTCGGTGATGCCCTCGCAGGCGATACCCCATTGGCTGTCGTCCATGAGCACCACGTGCCGCGCCTCGATGGGGGCGTACTCGCGTCCCTCCGGCAGCACGATGCGGGCGATATCCACCACCTTGACCTGTCGATCCAAGTGCCTCACCAGGCCCAGGAACCAGGGCTGATGGCCGGGCATGGGCGTGATCTCATCGGGCATCTCGATGATGCCGTTGAGCTTCACCAGCGGTACCGCCAGCGTCAGGCCGGCAAGCCGCAAGCCCAGACACTGGAACCGTTCACGCCCCCATTCCGGCGGGCCAACCTCGGGCGACGGAGACTGTGCCTGCGACGGTTCGACGACGGGTGCCTGTACGGGGGCAGGCACCTCGGTCCTGACCTCGGCCACAGGCGGCGTCGGCGGAGCCTTCACAGGCGCGGGTACAGGCATTTCGGTACGCGCCTGCGACTCTGATTCCTGGGGTGCTTCAGGGATCTCCTGAAGCAGGCTGTCCAGGTAGCGGGTCAGCGCCTCGCGCTCCTCCAGGAGTACCGGGTCCCGTTGTGGGTTCATGAGGCGGCCCTGTGCTGTTTTTCATCTCGTTCCAGGCGACGTAGCAGCCAGTCGTAGGCCTCCACGCCCCGCGCATCGGGCTGCATCAGCGGCAGGGGGATGCCCACCGTGCTGGCCTCGCGAAACTGGGTATCCACGGGCACCATGCCCTCCCAGAGGGTATCGGCATGTTCGGCGCGAAGTTTACGCAGGCTTTGCACCGAGGCCCGGGTACGACGATCGAACATGGTGGGTACCACCAGGTAATCCATCTTCATGCGCCGGGAACGCTGGATCATGTCCAGGGTGTGCAGCATGCGTTCCAGGCCCTTGAGTGCCAGGGTCTCGGTCTGCACGGGGATCAGCAGCCGGTTGCAGGCAGCCAGGGCATTGACCATGAGCACACCCAGCATGGGCGGGCAATCCAGGATCACGGTGTCAAACCGGTCCGACATCGCGGTCAGCGCGCGGTGCAGCACCAGGCCCATGCCCTCGCGACCGCCCAGCTGCCGGTCCAGGGTGGCCATGGCGGTGGAGGCGGGCATCACGTGCAGGTGGGGGAAACGGGTCTCGTGCACCAGGGTCTCGGGATGCACGCTGCCGGCCGTGGTCTGGCGGAACAGGTCATAGACACCGGCGGTACCGCTCTCCGGGTCCATGCCGAAATAGGCGGTCAGCGATCCGTGGGGATCCAGGTCCACCAGCAGGGTGTTCTCGCCGCGGGCAGCCAGCAGTCCGCCCAGGCTCACCGCGGTGGTGGTCTTGCCCACGCCGCCTTTCTGATTGGCCACGGCCCAGACGCGCATCAGAACGTGCCTCCGTTGCGGTCCTGGGGATCGACCATCTCGTTGAGGTCATCGCGCAGATCCTCGGCCTCGACGGCTCGATCCGT
Source organism: Thioalkalivibrio sulfidiphilus (assembly GCF_000377945.1). Classification (GTDB taxonomy): domain Bacteria; phylum Pseudomonadota; class Gammaproteobacteria; order Ectothiorhodospirales; family Ectothiorhodospiraceae; genus Thioalkalivibrio_A; species Thioalkalivibrio_A sulfidiphilus_A. Next base: position 45,909 of record NZ_KB898936.1, on the reverse strand, counting down.
GCGTGGCCGGCGCTCGGCCAGTACGACGATAGTCACGCGCCGGTTCTGGCGACGTCCCTCAGCGGTGTCGTTGTCGGCAATGGGGCGATACTCCCCGTAACCGATGGCGGCCATGCGCGTCGGGTCCAGCTGATTGCGGCTGAACAGGTTCACCACGCTGGCGGCCCGGGCCGCGGAGAGTTCCCAGTTGGACGGGAAGATCGGCGTGTTGATGGGCACCGTGTCCGTGAACCCCTCCACCTGGATGCGCGCCGGGAAATCCCGCAGGATGGTGGCCAGACGCTGCAGCACCGGCACGGCCTCGCTGGACAGCTGGGCGCTGCCGCTGGCAAACAACAGGCTGGTGTTGATCTCCACCTCGATCCAGAAACGATCCCGGCGCATGCGGATCAGGTCCGCGTCCATGAGCGGCAGCATCGCCCGCTCGATCTCGTCCGCCAGACGGCTCATGCCCTCGGCAGCGGCCTGCAGTTCGTCGGCGTCCAGTTCCGCATCGCGCAGCAGGTCATCCATGCCCCGGTCAATGACGCCCGGCTGCGCGGGTGCCGCCCCCAGATCTAGCGGCGCGAGGCTGCGGGTCTGCTGCTGTTCCATTTCTGGCGCGGGCCGGCCGACCTCGCCGATCTGGATCGGCTCGGTGGACTTGGGTGGCGCCCGGAATGCGGCGACCAGGGAATCGGACAGCACCCGGTACTTGCCCTCGTTCACCGAGGAGATGGCGTACATCACCACGAAGAAGGCCAGCAACAGGGTGATCAGATCCCCATAGGGGATCGCCCACGCCTCGTGGTTGACGTGCTCCTCGTGATGCTTTCTGCTGCGTCTCGACATATCGTGTCAGTCTCGGGGTCGCGCCCGGGGCAGGATCGGATCCGGCCTCAGAGCATGTAGCCCCTGAGCTTGGTTTCGATGTTGCGCGGATTCTCGCCCTCGGCGATGGAGATGATCCCGTCGATGATCATCTCCCGATACGCGCTCTGACTCTGCACCGTGTTCTTGAGCTTGTTACCCACGGGCAGGAAGAACAGGTTGGCGGAGGCGATGCCGTAGATGGTGGCCACGAAGGCGGCGGCGATGCCCGCGCCCAGGCGGCTCGGATCAGCCAGGTTCTGCATCACCGCCATCAGACCCATGACCGCACCGATGATGCCCAGGGTGGGCGCATAGACCCCCATGCTTTCGTAGACCTTGGCACCCTGCAGGTCGAACTGCTCGCGGGTGTTGAGATCCACCTCCAGGATGTTGCGGATGGCCTCCGGTTCGGTGCCGTCCACGAGCAGTTGCAGGCCCTTGGCGGAGAACGGGTCCGGTTCCTGCTCGGCGAGGGTCTCAAGTCCCAGCAGGCCTTCCTTGCGCGCGATCTGGCTCCAGTTCACCAGCTTCTGGATGGCCGCCTCGGTCTCGATGCGCGGCGCCATGAACACCCAGGGAAAGATCTTGAGCGCGTGCATGAACACCTTGAGCCGGGTCTGCATCAGGGCGGCTGCGATGGTGCCCACCACCACGATCACGAAGGCAGCCGCGTTCCACAGGGCCTCGAGACCGCTACCCTTGGCGATGGAGCCGCCGATGATGGCCACCAGGGCCAGCAACACGCCGATGAGACTCAGGATGTCCATGGGCTCATCTCGTTGTGATATGACTCAGGCATCAGACACCGTTGGCCATCAGGGGCCCGATCTGGGACAGAGGCAGGACACGGTCCGCCAGGCCGGCCTCGGCCACCGCGGCTGGCATACCGTAGACCACGCAACTCTCCTCATCCTGGGCCCAGACCTTGGCGCCCAGCTGCTTGAGCGCACGCACGCCCTCGCGGCCATCGGCGCCCATGCCGGTCATGATGATCGCCAGCACCTGGCCGCCGAACACCGGCGCGGCGGACTTGAAGGTCACGTCCACGCAGGGACGGTAGTGCTGGCCCGCTTCGCTCTCAACGATTCGTACCCGCTGCTGACCGCCCCGGGACTCCACCACCATCTGCATGCCGCCGGGTGCCAGCAGGGCAAGGCCCGGCTGCAAGACATCACCGTCGGCGGCCTCCTTGACGCGAATCGCGCACAGGGAATCCAGGCGCTGGGCAAAGGCCGGCGTGAAGCTGGCCGGCATGTGCTGCACCAGCAGCAGGGGCAAGGGGAAATTGGCCGGCAGTGCGGTGAGTACCTTCTGCAGCGCCACCGGTCCGCCGGTGGAGGTGCCGATCAGCACCGCGCGGAAATCCCGCATGCGTACCGGGCTGCGATCGACGCGCGCAGGCACGGCACCCGTCGCGGGGGCCGTGGTGGCGGGTCTTGCCGTGGCCGTGGCCGCCGTACCGGGCACTGCCGGGGCAGGACGGGCCCGGCGCATGCCGAGGGTGCGGACCCGCCGGCAAAGCACCTGGCGTGCCTCCTGCTGGTCCCGGGAGATGTCCTCGAAGCGCTTGGGCAGGAAGTCAGCGGCACCGGCATCCAGGGCATCCAGGGTGGCCTTGGCCCCCTCGAAGGTGAGCGAGGAGAACATTAGGATCGGGGTCGGCTGGCGTGCCATGATGCGACGCACGGCGGTGATGCCGTCCATCACGGGCATCTCGATGTCCATGACGATCACGTCGGGACGCAGCTTGGCGGCCTCGTCGATGGCCTCCTGACCGTTGGCGGCCGTACCCACCACCTCGATGCCCGGATCAGCATCGAGGATCTCGACGATACGACGTCGGAAGAATCCCGAATCGTCCACCACCAGTGCACGTACCGCCATCTAAACCATCTCCTCAATGTTGCCGCTTGCGTGTCGCACGCGCGTCACGCGGCATGGATGCTGTCATCAGAAACGCCGCGCATAGGCCTTGAGCAGGCTGGGCACGTCCAGGATCAAGGCAATGCCGCCATCGCCGGTGATGGTGGCCCCAGCGAAACCCGGCAGGCCGTGCAGCGAGGCGCCGAGGGGCTTGATCACCACCTCCTCCTGGCCGATCAGGCTGTCCACCACGAAACCCACGCGCCGGTTGCCCACGAACACTACCACCACGTGCTGAGTCTCGCGGTTCGCCACGGGTGCATCGTGGCGGACCAGCCAGCGGCGCAGGTAATACAGCGGCAGGGCCTGGTTGCGCACCATGATCACCTCCTGGTCGTCCACGTGGTTGGTGCGGGACAGATCCAGGTCGAAGATCTCGCTCACATTGGCCAGCGGCAGGGCGAAACGCTGGTTACCCAGCACCACCATGAGGGTGGGCAGGATGGCCAGGGTCAGCGGCACCTTGATGCGCAGGGTGCTGCCCTGACCCTTCTTGGAATCGATCTCGATGGTGCCGTTCAGTTGTGCGATACGGGTCTTCACCACATCCATGCCGACGCCGCGCCCGGAGATGTCGGAGATGGCGTCCTTGGTGGAGAAGCCCGCCATGAAGATGACGTTGAAGGCATCCTGGTCGCTCATGCGCTGGGCCGCATCCTCATCCATGAGCCCCTTCTCAACCGCCTTTACGCGCAGCACGTCCGGGTCCATTCCCTTACCGTCATCGGCGATAGTCAGCAGGATGTGATCGCCCTCCTGCTCGGCGGACAGCACCACGTGCCCGGTGCGGGACTTGCCGGCGGCCACCCGCTCCTCGGGGGACTCGATGCCGTGATCCACGGCGTTGCGCACCAGGTGCACCAGCGGATCGGCCAGGGCCTCCACCAGGTTCTTGTCCAGGTCGGTCTCCTCGCCGCGCAGTTCCAGATCGATCTCCTTGTTGAGGCTGCGGGCCAGGTCGCGCACCACTCGGGGGAAGCGCCCGAACACCTTCTTGATGGGCTGCATGCGGGTCTTCATCACCGCCGCCTGCAGGTCGGCGGTGACGATGTCCAGGTTGCTGACGGCCTTGGCCACCTGCTCATCGGACATCTTGGAGCGCAGGGTCGCCAGCCGGTTGCGCACCAGCACCAGTTCACCCACCAGGTTCATGATGTCGTCCAGACGCTTGGTGTCCACGCGCACCGAGGTCTCTGCGGCGGGCTGTGCCTGGGCGGCGGCAGCCGCGGGGGGGGCGGCAGGGGCAGGCGCAGCAGCGGCGGGCGCGGCCTTGGCAGACGCCACGACCGGGGCCTTGCCCTTGCCGTGCAGTTCGTCCAGCAGGTTCTCGAACTCGTCCTCGCTGATCAGATCGGGGTCCGCGGACTTGCCTGCGGCCGGGGCTGCGGCCTTGCTCTCGGCAGGCGCCTTGCCCTTGCCATGCAGTTCGTCCAGCAGGTGCTCGAATTCGTCCTCGCTGATCTCGTCGCTCTTGTGCGAAGCGGCCGGTGCTGAGGCCAGGGCGGGCGCGCTGCCACCGGACTGCATGGCATCGAGCAGGGCCTCGAACTCCTCGTCGGTGATGTCGCCATCGCCGGCCGGCACGGCAGGGCTGGCGGATGCAGGCGGGGCAGGCTCGGGGGCGGGCGGAGGCGCCTCGGCGACGGGAGGCGGTGCAGGCGCGGCGTCCGCGGGCCCGGTCATGGATTCCAGACGCGTCAATAGCTCGGGATCCGCGGGTCCCGGCTCGACGCCGCCGCGGATCTCGCCGAACATGCGGTTGACCACGTCCAGTACCTGCAGCACCGCATCCATGAGCGCGCCATCCACCTGACGTTGGCCCTGGCGCAGCACGTTGAACACGTCTTCGGCCCGGTGGCACACCGCCACCAGGTGGGTGAGATTGAGGAAGCCCGCACCGCCCTTGATGGTGTGGAAGCTGCGAAACACCGCATTGAGCAGGTCGCGGTCGGTGGGGTTGCGCTCCAGTTCCACCAACTGCTCGTTGAGTCCTTCCAGCAACTCCCCGGCCTCCACCAGGAAGTCCTGCAGAATCTCGTCATCGGTATCCAGACTCATCCCCTACCCCTTCTCGTTATGCGCTTGGCAACGCGCTCAGAATCCCAGGCTGGAAAGCAGGTCATCCACGTCGTCCTGGCCGCTGACCACGTCGCTGGCACCGGCCGTGCCCGGCACCGCCGGCCCCATGCCCTTGTTCTGATCCTCGGCGCGCTTCTCCTGCATCTTTTTCTGGTCCGGCGTGGAGAGACGCTCGCCGGAGATGCGCACCAGGCCCACCAGGTTCTGCTCCACGTCCTGCACCAGGTTGATGACCCGGCGGATCACCTGGCCGGTGAGGTCCTGGAAGTCCTGGGCCATGAGCACGTCGGACAGGTTACGGCGGATCGCCTCGGCATCGCCGTGCACCACGGCCAGGAACTCACCCAGTTCGCCGCTCAGCTGCCTGAACTCCTCGGCGGAGAGCTCGCGCGCACGAAAACGCTGCCAGCTCTGGGCCAGATCGCCGGCCCGGCTGGAGAGCTGCTCCGACATGGGCAGGCTCGCCTCCACGGCATTGAGGGTGCGGTGCGCCGCATCCTCGGTCAGGCTGACCACGTAGTTGAGTCGTTCCTTGGCGTCCGGGATGTCGGTCTGAGTCAGCTCGGAGAGACGCGAGTCCAGACGGAATGCATTGAGGGCCTCGTGCAGGTCACGGGTCAGCTTGCCCAGTTCCTGGAACAGCAGGCTCTCGTGCATGCGACCCAGCTCCTCGATCAGCCGGGCGGCAGATTCCTCGTCACCGGCCTCGATATGGCTGACCAGCTGACGGGCCTTCTCCAGCTGCTGGGCCTTGAGCTCGGCGGCCTTCTCCTCCACTCCAGGCGTGTCCATCACGCTCAGCCCCCCGCGTTGATGCGTTCGAAGATCTTTTCGATCTTCTCGCGCAGGGTTTCGGCGGTGAACGGCTTGATGATGTAGCCGTTGACCCCGGCCTGGGCGGCCTCGACGATCTGCTCGCGCTTGGCCTCGGCGGTCACCAGCAGCACCGGCATGGTCTTGAGTTTGTCGTCGGCGCGCACGGCCTTGAGCAGGTCGATGCCCGGCATGTTGGGCATATTCCAGTCGGTGATCAGGAAGTCGAAATTGCCGTTCTGCAGCATGGGCAGGGCCGTGCTGCCGTCATCGGCCTCGCTGGTGTTGTTGAAGCCGAGATCCCGAAGCAGGTTCTTGATGATGCGTCGCATCGTGGAGAAATCGTCCACGATCAGGATCTTCATGTTCTTGTCCACACTGACCTCCGCCTAATTCAGATTGCATCCGGCTGACCCTGGGGGTACCGGGGGTTGAAGTGATCCAATCTCACGCCCCGCGCGGCATCACTGCCGCGCAGGTCGATAATTCATTCCTGCTCACCCGAATGACCGGTCCAGTCGCTCATGCGTGACCGCAGCCGCACCAGGGCCTGGCCATGGAGCTGGCAGACCCGGGATTCGCTGACACCAAGCACCTCGCCGATCTCGCGCAGGTTGAGCTCGTCGTCGTAGTAGAGCGACATCACCAGCCGCTCACGCTCCGGCAGCGCGCCCACCTCCCGTGCCAGCGCCGCCCTGAAACCATCGGACTGCAGGGCCTCGAAGGGGCTCGGCTCGTCCCCGGGCAGCAGGTCCTCGCCCTCGGAGTCCGGCTCGAAGATATCCTCGAAGCTCAACACCTTGCAGGAGGCGGCATCGCTGACCATGTGCTGGTACTCGTCCAGGCTCACGCCCAGTTCCGCGGCCACCTCCGCAGGCTGTGCCTCACGGCCCAGGCGGTTTTCCACCAGGCGCATGGCCTCGCTCACCCGGCGCGCGTTGCGGTGCACCGAGCGCGGCGTCCAGTCGGAGCGTCGCACCTCGTCGAGCATGGCGCCACGGATGCGGATCCCCGCATAGGTCTCGAAGCTGGCCCCCTGGGTTGCATCGTACTGCTGGGCCGCCTCGAGCAGGCCCACCACGCCGGCCTGGATCAGGTCGTCCACCTGCACGCTGGAGGGCAGCCGCCCCAGCAGGTGGTAGGCAATGCGCTTGACCAGCGGCACATGCGCATCCACCAGGCGGTTGCGGTCCAGGAGTTCGCTCGAGTACATGGCGGCTAGTCCGTTAATGACAGGGCCTCCCTGTCATTAGAGCCCGAACCCACCAGGCGCTCAACAAAGAACTCGATGCGCCCGCTTCCACCGGCGGGTATGGGCCATGTATCGGCCTTACGGGCCAATTCCTTGAATGCGCGCGCAGCCGGGCTGGACGGATAGGCCTCGGTGACTGCCTTCTGGCGCTGCACGGCCTTGCGCAGATACTCGTCATGGGGGATGGCCCCGGCGTAGTCCAGGGTCACGTCCAGGAACCGGTCGCACACGGTCACCAGCTTGGCGAACAGCTGCCGGCCCTCGTCGGGCCCGCGCACCATGTTGGCCACCACGCGCATGCGGTTGATGCCATGATCCCGGCTCAGCACCTTGATCAGGGCGTAGGCGTCAGTGATGGAGGCCGGCTCGTCGCAGACCACCACCAGCACCTCCTGCACGGCGCGGCAGAAGCTCAGCACGCTGTCGTGCAGGCCGGCGGCGGTGTCCACGATGAGCACGTCCACCGGACGGCTCAGCTCGCTGAAGGCGCGGATGATGCCCACGTGCTCGGCCGGATCCAGCCCGGCCATGCGCGCCACGCCGGAGGCGGCGGGCACGATGGTGATGCCGGCGGGCCCTTCCACCAGGATCTCGTCCAGGCCCAGGTCACCCTTGAGCACGTGGGAGAGATTGGCCCGGGGCTGCAGGCCCAGCAGCACGTCCACATTGGCGAGCCCCAGGTCCGCGTCCATGAGCATCACCGAGCGCCCGCCCTGGGCGAGCGCCACGGACAGGTTCACGGACACGTTGGTCTTGCCCACGCCGCCCTTGCCGCTGGCCACCGCGATCACCTGCACGGGGCGGGGTGCGCTCATGCGGCGCAAGCCTTCGGCCTGATCGTTGATCGGGTCATTGTATCTGGGCATGGGCGTGTCGATTCACTTTCCGGGGCGCCATGGACGGGCGATGCCCGCGGGCGCGTTGCTGTCGGTCCGAGGCCAGGGACACCGCGCGGCTCACCAGGCGCTGCACCCGGGCCGGCTGCAGGTCCTCCGGTACCCGCTGCCCATCGCTCACGTAGAGCAGGGGCAGATCGCCGTGACTCAGGGCGGAGAGCACCGGACCGAGGCTGGCGGCCTCGTCCACCTTGGTGAGCACGGCGCCGGTGAGCGGCAGGTGAGCGAAGGCGCGGAAGGTCTCCTCCAGCACCGCCTGCTGGGCATTGGCGGCCACCACCAGCAGCGTGCGCAGCCGCGGTATGGCCGCAAGCCCAGCCAACTCCTCCGCCAGGCGCAGGTCCCGCTGGCTCATGCCGGCGGTATCCACGAAGATCCGTTGCTTGTCGCCAAGCCCCAATAGGATATCGCCCAACTGGCGCCCTGTCTGCGCCAAATGGACTGGTACGCCGAGGATCTGACCGAAGGTCTGCAATTGACGATAAGCGCCGATGCGATAGGCATCGGTGGTCACCAGGGCGATGGAGCCGCGCCCGTGACGCTGCACGTGACGGGCCGCGAGCTTGGCCACGGTGGTGGTCTTGCCCACGCCGCTCGGTCCCACCAGGGCGATGACACCCTCCCCTTCGAGCAGGGCCTCGCCGGCCACCGGAATCCGGGTGGCCAGACCGTAGAGCCCCTCGCGCCAGGCCTGCTCCGGGCTCTGGATCTGGCGCACGCCCTCGGCGATCTCGCGGGCCAGGGCCTCGTCGAGACCCAGGGCGCCGAGACGCTTGATCAGCTGTGCGCGGTGTGGATCACGACGCTTCAGGTCGTTCCAGGCGAAGCTGGCCAGCTGGTCCTGGAGCATGCCCCGCAGGGTCTCGATCTCCTGCTGCATGGCGACCAGGGCCGGATCCTGGGACCAGACGATCTCCCGGGCGGGCTCACGGCGTGGGCGCGCCTCGGGGGCGGGTGCGGGGGTCGGGATCATGATGGGCTCCACCACCTCCGGGGCCGCCTCGCGCAGGGCGGCCAGGGGCGGCTCGGGCGCGGCCTTCGCAGCGGCAGGTGCCGGCTCTCGGCTCATGTCGCTCAGCAGCTCCTCGTCGAAGTCCACCGCCGAGACGATCTCGATGCCCCCCTCCACCTTGCGGCTGGAGAGGATCACCGCATCGTCGCCCTGCTCCTCGCGCACCATCCGCATGGCCTGGCGCATGTCCCGTGCAAAAAATCGTCTGATCTTCATCGCATGTCACTCGATCGTTCTTTGAAGTGAGAAGTGTGAATCGGGAAGTGGGAACAACCCCCAGCCTGCCGATTCACACCTCGCTCGCTATGTTTGCCATTACTTCTCACTTCCCAATTCAACCTTCCTACTTGCCTTCCCGTCCCACCGTGGCCACCACCCGGATGCGCTTGTTGTCCGGGATCTCGGTGTAGGCCAGCACGTGCAGGCCGCGCACCGCCGAGCGGAGCCACCGGGACATCCAGGCGCGGATATCCGGGGAGACCACCACCACCGAGGGTTCTCCGGCCATCTCCTGGCGCTGTGCCGCCTCGGCGATGGACTTCTGCAGCCGTTCGGCGAGCCCCGGCTCGATGCCGAGACCGCCGCCACCGGCGCCCTGGGAGGACTTCTGCAAGATCTGTTCCAGGGAGGGATCGAGGGCGATCAGAGGTAGCTCCGGCGCGGTACCGATGATGTTTTGCACGATGGAGCGGGACAGGGCCACGCGCACGGCGGCGGTGAGAACGCCGGGATCCTGACTCTTGGCACCGTGTTCCGCCAAGGTTTCGGCGATGGTGCGCATGTCGCGTATGGGGATCTGCTCGGCGAGCAGGTTCTGCAACACCTTGAGCACCACCCCCAGCGAGAGGGTCTTGGGCACCAGGTTCTCCACCAGCTTGGGCGAGTGCTTGCCCAGCACGTCCAGCAGGTGCTGCACCTCCTCGTGGCCCAGCATCTCGTGGGCATGCTCCTTGAGCAGCTGGGACAGGTGGGTGGCCACCACGGTGCCGGCGTCCACCACCGTGTAGCCCAGGCCCTGGGCCTGCTCGCGGCTGGCGGGATCGATCCACACGGCGTCCAGGCCGAAGGTGGGGTCCTTGGTGGGGGTGCCGGCGATCTGGCCGAACACCCGGCCCGGATTGATGGCCAGCTCCCGGTCCGGGAAGACCTCGCCCTCGCCCACGGTGACGCCCATGAGCGCGATGCGGTAGCTGTTGGGACCCAGATCAAGGTTGTCGCGGATGTGCACCGGCTGGATCAGGAAACCCAGCTCCTGGGAGAGCTTGCGGCGCACGCCCTTGATCCGGCCCATGAGCTGGCCGCCCTGGCTGCGATCCACCAGCGGGATGAGCCGGTAGCCCACCTCCAGGCCCACCAGGTCCACGGGCGGCACGTCGTCCCAGGACAGTTCCTTGGTCTCGGGGCTGGGCGCGGCGGCGGCCGCCTCGATGGACGGCTCCAGCAGGGCCGCCTCCTCCGCGGCGCGGCGCTGGGCGGTGAGATAGGCGCTGGCGGCCATCAGGGCGCCCAGGGACAGGAACACCATGTTGGGCATGCCCGGCACCAGGCCCAGGGAACCCACCACGCCGGCGGCCACGTACAGGGCACGGGGGCTGGCGAACATCTGCTGGAACACCTGCTTGCCCATGTCCTGGGCGGCGGACACGCGGGTGACGATGATGGCGGTGGCCGAGGACAGCAGCAGGGAGGGGATCTGGGCCACCAGGCCGTCGCCGATGGTCAGCAGCACGTAGTTGGTGGCGGCATCCGCCAGGGCCATGCCGTGCTGCAGGGTGCCGATGGTCAGGCCGCCGATGATGTTGATCACCAGGATCAGGATGCCGGCGATGGCGTCGCCGCGCACGAACTTGCTGGCACCGTCCATGGAACCGTAGAAGTCCGCCTCCTGGGCGATCTCCTCGCGGCGCTTGCGGGCCTCGTCCTGGGTGATGATGCCGGCGTTCAAGTCGGCATCGATGGCCATCTGCTTGCCGGGCATGGCATCCAGGGTGAAGCGCGCGCTCACCTCGGAGACGCGCCCGGCGCCCTTGGTGACCACCACGAAGTTGATGATCACCAGGATCAGGAACACCACCAGACCCACGGCATAGTTGCCGCCCACCACGAAGTCGCCGAAGGCCTGGATCACGTTGCCGGCGGCGTCGGTGCCGGTGTGGCCGTTGAGCAGGATCACACGGGTGGAGGCCACGTTCAGGGCCAGGCGCAACAGGGTCGCCACCAGCAGCACCGTGGGGAATACCGCGAACTCCAGGGGCCGTGGCGTGTAGATGGCCACCAGGATCACCACCAGGGACAGGGCGATGTTGAAGGTGAACAGCACGTCCAGCGCGAGCGGCGGCAGCGGGATCACCATCATGGCCAGCATGGCCATGAGCAGCAACGGCGTGACCATGCCGGCACGCCCCACGTTCTTCAGACTGTCGAGAAAGGCAGCCATGGATCAGTACTCCCCGGGCGGCGCGCGCCGCAACAGTTCATCGGGTACGGGCAGGTCGCCGGGCGGCACGGGGGCGCGGGCCCCGGCCCGTCCTGCGGCCTTGAGCTGGTAGACGTAGGCCAGCACCTGGGCCACGGCCACGTAGAGTCCCGCCGGGATCTCCTGATCCAGGCGGGTGCTGTAGAAGATGGCGCGGGCCAGGGGCGGTGCCGGGAACAGGGGCACGCCGGCCTCGCGGGCCCGTTCGCGGATCTCGGCGGCCACCAGGTCGGCGCCCTTGGCCACCACCTTCGGGGCACCGGAGCCATTCTGGTCGTAGCGCAGGGCCACGGCGTAGTGGGTCGGGTTGGTGACCACCACATCCGCCTTGGGCACCTCGGCCATCATGCGCCGGCGGGCGATCTCCATCTGGGTCTGACGGATCTTGCTCTTGACCTCCGGTTTGCCCTCGGTCTCCTTGTACTCGTCCTTGACCTGCTGCTTGGTCATGCGCAGCTGCTTGTTGTGATTCCATAACTGGAAGGGCACGTCGATAAGCGCCACCAGGATCAGCGAGGCGGCCAGCAGCAGGAAGGTCCAGCCCACGATCCAGGCGGCGCGACCCAGGCCCTGCTCCAGGGACTGGTAACCCAGGCCCATGAGGGAACCGGACAGCCCCCACAGCAGGGAGCCGGCGATGGCGGCGATGAGCATGAACTTGGCGAGCGTCTTGCCGAACTCCATCAGTCCCTGCCAGGAGAAGATGCGCTTGAGCCCGGCAATGGGATTGAGCTTGTTCCACTTGGGCGCCAGGGCCTTGCCGGAGAAGCCTCCGCCGCCCATGGCGATGGGCCCGGCGACCGCCGCCACCAGCAGGATGCCGAACAGGGGCAGCAGCATGAGCAACGCCTCGCTGATGCGCAGGGTGAGCAGGGCGTGCATCATGCCGGTGTCGAAGATCACCTCCCGCTCCAGGGTGAAGCTGCGCCGTACCAGCTCCTGGATGCGCGACAGCATGCCGCCGCCCAGCACCAGCATGGCGCCGGCCCCGGCGAGCAGCACCAGGGTGGTGTTGAGCTCCCGGGAACGGGCGACCTGCCCCTTCTCCCGCGCCTCGCGCAGGCGTTTGGGGGTAGGTTGTTCGCTTTTCTCCTGCGAGCTGTCGTCGTTCTCAGCCATGGCCTATTGCCTCGTCAGGATGCCCATCAGGTCGAAGCCGCTGGCCAGCAGTTCCGTGAACTGGGGCAGCAGCACTGGGGTGGTGAGCATCAGCAGGATGAAGCCCAGCAGGATCATCATGGGAAAGCCCACGGCGAAGATGTTGAGCTGTGGCGCGGCGCGGGTGATCACGCCCATGGACAGGTTCACCAGCAGCATGGAGGCCACCGCCGGCAGGGCCACCAGCAGGGCGAACAGGAACATGGTGCTGCCCCAGCTCACCAGGGCCCAGAGTCCCTCGCGGGTGATACCTTCCACGCCCACCGGCAGTGCCTGGAAGCTCAGCAAGGTCAGTTCGATGAGGGCCACGTGGCCGTTCAGGGCCAAGAACAGCAGCGTGGACATGATGACGAAGTAGCTGGACACCACCGGCACCTGGACGCCGGACTGGGGGTCCACCATGGAGGCGAAGCCCAGACCCATGGACAGGGCGATGGCCTCGCCCGCCTGGGTGAGCGCGGCGAACACCATCTGCAGCACGAAGCCGATGGTGAGCCCGATGAGGATCTGCTGCACGCTGATCACCAGCCCGGCCAGACTCAGGGGCTCCACCGCCGGCGGCAGCGGAATGAGCGGCGCCACCACCAGGGCGAGGATGAAGGCGATGGCCACCCGCACGCGCACGGTCACGGTACCCGCGCCGTACAGGGGCGCGGCCAGCAGCATGGCGCCGATACGCAGAAAGGGCCACAGCAGTGACCCGATCCAGGCGGTGATTTCGGCGCTGGTGAAGTGCATGGTTCGCCCGTGTGCCTCTGCTAGCCGATCAGCGCCGGGATGCTTTCGTACATGCGCAGGGTGTAATCCACCACCAGGTCCAGCATCCAGTGCCCGGCGATGAGCAGCGCGGCGAACATGCCCAGCAGCTTGGGAATGAAGGACAGGGTCATCTCCTGGATCTGGGTGGCGGCCTGGATCATGCCGATGGCCAGACCGATCACCAGGGCGGTGAGCAGCACCGGCGCACTCAGCAGCACGATCACCATCAGCGCCTGCTGTCCAAGGTCAACGACCATTTCGGGTGTCATGTCTGCAAACTCCTAGGTGAAGAAACTGGCGGCCAGCGTGCCCATGATCAGCGCCCAGCCGTCCACCAGCACGAACAGCATGATCTTGAAGGGCAGCGAGATGATCAGCGGCGAGAGCATCACCATACCCATGGACATCAGCACGCTGGCCACCACCAGGTCGATGATCAGGAACGGGATGAGCAGCATGAAGCCGATCTGGAAGGCGGTCTTCAGCTCGCTGGTCAGGAACGAGGCCATCAGCAGGGTGAAGGGCACGTCCTCCGGGGACTCGAAGCCCTGGCGTCCGCTGATACGCGCGAACATGGCCAGGTCCGATTCCCGGGTCTGGGCCAGCATGAACTGTCGGATGGGCTGGCTGGCGGTCTGCACCGCCTCCTCCATGGACAAGGACTCCTCCATGTAGGGCTGGATCGCCTCCACGTGGATGCGGTCGAACACCGGGGTCATCACGAACAGGGTCAGGAACAGGGCCAGGCCGATGAGGATCTGGTTGGAGGGCGTCTGGGTGGTGCCCAGGCCCTGGCGCAGGATGGCCAGCACGATGATGATGCGGGTGAAGGAGGTCATCATGATGAGCGCCGAGGGCAGCAGGCTCAGCAGCGTCATCAGGATCAGGATCTGCAACGTGACCGAGTAGGTCTGCGACCCGTCGGGGGCGGTGGTCACGTTGAGCACGTCCAGGCCCTGGGCGGCCGCCGGCCCGGCGAGCAGCCACAGGGCCGCGACGCCCAGCAAAGACATGAGCAGCTTCACGAGGACTGTCCCCGGTTCAGGGCGGCGCGCAGCCGGCTGGCGAAGGGAGATTCCGAGGCACTCGGGGCCTTGGGCAGCTCGGTGGCGATGGGCTCATCCAGCACGTGCAGGGTCTGCACCCGCCCCGGCGCCACGCCCACCAGCAGCTGCTTGTCACCCACCTGCACCAGCAGCATGCGCTCACGGGCACCGAGTGAGATGCCGCTCACCACCCGGAACTCGCTGCCCAGACGGGACTGCACGCCGGTGATGCGGCGCATGAAGAAGGCCAGCACCACGATGGCCGCCAGCACGATGATCAGGCCCACCACCAGCTGCGCCAGGTAGGCGGCGCCGCCGCCGGCCAGGGGCGAGCCCGCACCCTCGGCCAGCACCGTGGCGGGCAGGCAGAGCGCGGATACCGCCAGCAGGCGGATGAAGAAACGGGACAGGCAGGAACGTGGCAGCATCGCGGCTTACTTGAGCTTCTTGACCCGTTCGGTGGGGCTGATCACGTCGGTGAGGCGGATGCCGAATTTCTCGTTGACCACCACCACCTCGCCGTGGGCGATGAGCGTGCCGTTGACGAACACGTCCAGGGGCTCGCCGGCCAGCCGGTCCAGTTCCACCACGGAACCCTGGTTGAGCTGCAGCAGGTTGCGGATGGGCATCCGGGTGCGGCCGATCTCCATGGAGATGGTCACCGGGATGTCCAGCACCACGTCCAAGTTCACGTCCTCCTGGGTCGCCGGACCGCGGCTCTCCGAGGCCAGGGAATCGAAGCTGGCCTTCTGCACCGATTCGTTCTCGGCGTTGGCACCCTTGCCCTTGGCGGGCTTGTCCTCGGGCTGATCCTGGGGCTTGGCCTCGGTCTCGGCCTGTTCCGCCAGTGCGGCGGCCCAGTCGTCGGCCATGGCGTCCTGATCGGTTTCCGGTTTCTTGTCGTCACTCATGACTGCTGACTCCCGCCTGTAAAAATGTCAGTCCGCGCGCCGGATGCGCTCGGTCACCTTGATTGCGTTGTGCCCGTCCGAGACACCGAACTTGCCGCGCAGCACCGGGATGCCCTCGGCTCGCAGCAGGACCTGCTCGGGCAGGTCGATGGGGATGATGTCGCCGGGCTTCAGGCGCATGACGTCCTGAAGGCTCAGGGTGGTCTCGGTGAGCATCGAGGACAGCTCCACCTCCGCCGCCTTGACCTCGTCGCGCAGGGCGCGGATCCAGCGTTCGTCCACGTCGGATCGGTCGCTCTGGATGCCCGCGTCCAGCAGTTCTCGCATGGGCTCGATCATGGAATAGGGCATGGTCACGTGCAGGTCGCCGCCACCGCCGTCCAGCTCGATGTGGAAGGAGGAGACGCACACCACCTCGGTGGGGCTGACGATGTTGGCGAACTGGGGATTGACCTCGGAATTCATGTACTCGAACTCCAGGTCCATCACCGGCGCCCAGGCCTTCTTCAGATCCGTGAAGGCCTGGTCCAGGGTCATGCGGATCACGCGCAGTTCCGTGGGGGTGAATTCACGGCCCTCGATCTTGGCATGATAACGGCCGTCGCCGCCGAAGAAGTTGTCCACCAGGATGAACACCAGCTTCGGGTCCACCACGAACAGGGCGGTGCCGCGCAGGGGCTTGATCTTGACCATGTTCAGACTGGTGGGCACGAACAGGGTGTGCACGTACTCGGAGAACTTGGTCATCTTGATGCCGCCCACGGAGATCTCCGCGGAGCGGCGCAGCAGGTTGAACAGGCTGATGCGCATCTGGCGCGCGAAGCGCTCGTTGATCATCTCCAGGGTGGGCATGCGACCGCGCACGATGCGGTCCTGGCTGGTGAAGTCGTAGCCCCGCGCCACGCCGTCGTGGGCCTGGAGATCGGACTCGGTCTCCACGTCCCCGCTGTCCACGCCGTGCAGCAGGGCATCGATCTCTTCCTGGGATAACAGGTCACTCTGGGCCATGGGCTTCCTACTGCATCACGAATGAAGTGAAGTAGACGGACTCGATCCCCGCCTCGCCGGTACGCTCCTCGAGCACGCGGCGGATGGTGTCGAGCACCTCCTCGCGGGCCTGTTCCTTGCCCTCGCGCGTGTTGAGTTCCTCGTAGGTCTTGCCGCTCAGCAGCATGATCAGGTTGTTGCGGATCACCGGCATGTGCGCGTCCACCGCGTCCATGACCTTGGGATCCCGGGCGGACATGACCACGCCCACCTGCACGTAGCGGATCCGGCCCGGGCCCTGGAAATTGACCACCAGGGCCGGTTCCAGGGATTTGTAGATGGGCGGCGGCAGCACGGCCGGACCGGCCTCGACCTCCTCCCTGGGCTCACCCCCCATGAGAAAGAACAGCACACCACCCGCAATGCCGCCGCCCAGCAGCACCGCCAGGACCACGATCAGAATCAGCTTCATCTTGCCGCCCTTGGCAGGCGGGGTATCTACGTCCAGATTGAGTTCGTCTCTCTTGGCCATGTCTTGCAAGCGCTCCTTTGAGTGAGTGGTAACTAGCAATCCGCGTGCCAACGGATAATCGAAAAATATTCCGATGAGATTCAATAGATTGGAGCATAGCCCCGAATGCCGTGACAGGCTTTTGACGTCCCCGCCCGGCGGCACCCGCCGGAAACCCGACGCATTCGCAACCGCCTGGCATCACAGGATCCGGGCCCGAACCGGCAGGGCACCCTGGCCGAGTCCGGCGGTAAATACGTTAGAATGCCTGCCTTTCCAACCCCTGCGACACCCGCCGCCATGAGCCAGACACCGTCCGTGAATCGACACCGCACCGTCCCCGTCCGGGTGGGCAACGTCACCGTGGGTGGCGACGCCCCCGTGGTGGTGCAGTCCATGACCAACACCGATACCGCCGACGCGGTACGCACCGCCGTGCAGGTGGCGGAACTGGCCCGGGCCGGCTCGGAGATCGTGCGCATCACGGTGAACACAGAGGAAGCGGCCGCGGCGGTGCCCGAAATCCGCGAGCGCCTGGACGCCATGGGCATCCCGGTGCCCCTGGTGGGGGATTTCCACTTCAACGGCCACAAGCTGCTCACCAAGCATCCCGCCTGCGCCGAGGCCCTGGCGAAACTGCGCATCAACCCGGGCAACGTGGGGCGCGGTGCCAAGCGCAACACCCAGTTCGCGCAGATGATCGAGATCGCCTGCCGCTACGACAAGCCGGTGCGCATCGGGGTGAACTGGGGCAGCCTGGACCAGGCCCTGCTGGCGCGCCTGCTGGACGAAAACGCCGCCCGTCCCGAGCCCCTGGCACTGGACGAGGTCACCCGCGAGGCCCTGATCACCTCGGCCCTGGACAGCGCCGCCCAGGCGGAGGCCATCGGCCTGCCCCACGACCGCATCGTGCTCTCCGCCAAGGTCAGCGGCGTGCAGCCCCTGATCCGGGTCTACACCGAGCTGGCCAGCCGCTGCGACTACCCCCTGCACCTGGGCCTCACCGAGGCGGGCATGGGCGTGAAGGGCATCGTCGCCTCCACCGCCGCGCTGGCCGTGCTGCTGCAACAGGGCATCGGTGACACCATCCGCATCTCGCTGACCCCGGAGCCCGGCGGTGACCGCACCCAGGAGGTGATCGTCGCCCAGGAGATCCTGCAGAGCCTGGGCCTGCGCAGCTTCCTGCCCTCGGTGGTGGCCTGCCCCGGCTGCGGACGCACCACCAGCGAGTACTTCCAGCAGCTTGCCCAGGACATCCAGACCTACATCCGCCACCAGATGCCCAACTGGCGCAAGACCTATCCCGGCGTGGAGGAGATGACCGTGGCGGTGATGGGCTGCGTGGTGAACGGCCCCGGCGAGAGCAAGCACGCCAACATCGGCATCAGCCTGCCCGGCACCGGCGAGGTACCGGTGGCGCCGGTCTACGAGGACGGGGAAAAGACCGTGACCCTGAAAGGCGATCACATCGCCGAGGAATTCCAGGCCCTGGTGGATGCGTATGTGAAGCGCACGTATGGCCGTGCGTGAGGGGTCAGGCGTGAAGGGTGAGGCGTAGCCTGTAGGATGGGCGAAGCGCAGCGCGCCCATCGCGTCACTGAGAAAACAGAAATGTTGACAAGATTAACATGATTTATGGGATTGCAAAAAACCCGAACACTGATCGTTGCGAGACAAAGTCTCAAATCTTGTTAATCATGTTAATCCTGTCGATTTTTCCCAGATTAACTCTGCGTCTTCGCGCCTCTGCGGCAAACCCGGGTTTCTCATTCACGACGGCATGACACGGGCGTGCACAGGCGGTGGCCAGCGCTCGATGGGCTCGCCCCGTGACAGCGGCCCTTGGTAGACATAGACCCAGGCCAGCAGCGGCCGACCGCCGGGCACTCGCTCTACCCGGACCCTGCAGCGCCGGTACTCGCCGTGCGCCG
This sequence comes from Thioalkalivibrio sulfidiphilus, assembly GCF_000377945.1. Lineage (GTDB taxonomy): Bacteria > Pseudomonadota > Gammaproteobacteria > Ectothiorhodospirales > Ectothiorhodospiraceae > Thioalkalivibrio_A > Thioalkalivibrio_A sulfidiphilus_A. Next base: position 27,303 of record NZ_KB898936.1, on the reverse strand, counting down.
GTGCCTCGGGCCGATAGCCCTCGTAGGCATCCAGCACCGGCCAGCAGCGTGCCGGTGCCTTGAGCTTGAGCAAGCGCCCCGGCACCCGCCTGGCCCTCGAGCGGGTCTCAAGCACCAGCCCCGGATACCAGCCCAGGCGATACAGCCGCCCGGGCACCCAGCCCTCCCCCGCGTCCTCGCAGTACCTGCGCAGCAGGCGGTTCACACCGGCATCCGGCGTCTCCCCCATCAAGGTGCCATAGACGAACAGATACTCCCTCACGCCTCACGCCTCACGCCTCACGCCTCACGCCTCACGGCATTATCGGCTTGCCCCGAAGCGCAGCACCAGGGCATGCAGATCCCGGGAGAGACTCACCAGCCGCTCGCTGGACGACTCGGTGCGCGCGGCGATCTCGTTGTTGTTCTCCGCCACGTCGCGGATGTTGACCACGTTGCGGTTGATCTCCTCGGCCACGGCGCTCTGCTCTTCCACGGCGGTGGCGATCTGGGCGTTCATGTCGTTGATGCGGGTCACCGCCTCGGCGATGCGGTCCAGGGACTGGCCCGCCTCCTCCGCCTGCTCCACGCCCTTGCGGGCCTGGTTGCGGCTGGACTCCATCACCTGCACCGCCTGATGGGCGCCGGCCTGCAGGCGCTCGATCATCTCCTGGATGGTGTGGGTGGATTCCTGGGTCTTGCTGGCCAGCGTGCGCACCTCGTCGGCCACCACCGCGAAGCCCCGGCCCTGCTCGCCGGCCCGGGCCGCCTCGATGGCGGCGTTCAGCGCCAGCAGGTTGGTCTGCTCGGCGATGCCCCGGATCACGTCCAGGATCTTGCCGATCTCGTCGCTGTCCTTCTCCAGTTTCTCGATGGCGTGGGCGGTCTGCTCCACCTCGTCAGCGAGCTTCTCGATGGCGCGGGCGGTCTCGTGCACCACCGCCTTGCCGGCGCGGGCCTCGTTGTCCGCCTGGCGCGCGGACTCGGCGGCGAGCGCGGTGTTGGAGGCCACCTCGTGCACCGTGGCGCTCATCTCGTTCATGGCGGTGGCCACCTGATCGGTCTCGCCCCGCTGGCGGTCGATACCCTGTACGGTCTCGTGCACCGTGCTGGAGGTCTCGCGACCGGCCTTTTCCAGGTCCTCGGCACTCACGCTGATGCGGTCCAGCACCGTGCGCAGGCGCGCCTCCAGGAAATGCAGCGCGGTCTCTATCTGGGCTGCCTCGCCGCGGCGGCCCGTGTAGACCGCCTCCATCACCGGGTTGTCGACGATCTTGCGCGCCTGTGCCGCGACCCGGGTCACGGGGTTGAGCAACCAGACGGCCAGGGCGGCGGACAGCACACCCGCGCCGGCGAACACGCCCAGGGTGCCTGCGAGGCCCAGGCCCGCGGAGACGAGCAGGAAGGCCACCAGCAGGATCAGCAACTGACCGGCCACCATGCGCGGGATCACGCCATGGTAGAAACGCCGGGCCAGATTCACCTTGCCCTTCCAGAGCTTCTGGTAGAGACGCTCGGCACGGCCGATGTCCTCCCGGCGCGGGATGGCGCGCACCGACTCGTAGCCGGCGATCTGGCCGTTTTCGTAAACCGGGGTGACGTAGGCATCCACCCAGTAGTGGTCGCCGTTCTTGCAGCGGTTCTTGACGATGCCCATCCAGGCCTTGCCGGATTTTACCGTCTTCCAGAGATCCTCGAAGGCCGCCGGCGGCATGTCCGGATGACGCACCACGTTGTGGTTCTTGTGCAGCAGTTCCTCGCAGCTGAAGCCGCTCACCTGCACGAAGGTGTCGTTGGCGTAGGTGATGATCCCTTTGAGGTCGGTGGATGAAATAAGGGTTCTCCCCTGGGGAATGGGGATCTCCTTACCGGTCACGGGCAGGTTTTTCTTCATGTCTTCTCCGCAAAAGGGCTGCTTGACCGCCCACGGGGCTGGCCATGATCAGGATTAAGGGATGTTGCGCGATGGCGCCCTATCAGAATGAATCGGCCGCCGATCAGGATTCTTGAATCAGGAGCGCAGTATTACAGAAGGCCGGGGGAAGGGTATTGATGCGGGTCAGTCCGGTATATCCGCTCATCTGGAATTCACTGCCATTGAGCCTACAGCAGCTGCTCGATGCGCTGCCCGGCCATGCGCACCAGCAGACGGAAGGCCTCGTAGCTGCGCGCGTCCAGTTCGCACTCGCTGCTGCGGCGATCGGCATAGACCAGCCCCAGGGGCTTGTCCCCCACGAACAGGGACATGGCGAAGAAGCTGCGCACCCCCACCAGATCCCGGACCCGCTCCGGCACCTGGGGCCAGGCCTTGGCCTGGTTGTCGGCCTTGAGCCAGAAGGCGGCGGGTTTGTCCATCAGGCGGGCAAACAGGCCGGCCTCCGCCAGGGGGAGGTGGAAACGGTTGAACTCGGGCTCAAAGTCCGTGCCCTGGAGATGCTCCCCCACCAGGTATTCCCGCTGCGCCGACAGGGCGGCGAAGGCCACGCGGTTGAGCCCCAGCCCGTGGTGCAGGCCGCGCACCAGGGCCTTGAGGACCTGGGTCCTGTCCGCGGCCCCGCCACGCAGGGCCTTGAGGCAGGCGGCGAAATCGTCGGCCCTGGGTGCAAGACAAAAATGGGCCTGCCAGGTCTCGTCCTGGGCGATGCTCCGGCCCTGTTCGTCCAGCACCAGCGCCGGCAACGGCTCCAGTCCGTAATAGGCCGCATCGCCGTTGAAGCCTTCCAGCACGTCGTTGATGCGCTCGACCACCCGCTTGGCGGGTTCGTCCAGGAAGGCCCCGACCAGGCGCAGGTCCGCCGTCAGCATGGGATGGCGCCACCCGGAGAGGGCGTCCCGGGCGATCTGCGCGGACAGCATCACGCCCAGGGTGCGCAGGTGCTGCGCGTTCCGGGCACGCATGGATTCACGCACCATCTCCGGCAGCTTCCAGTGCCGCGCCAGCACCAGCCCCAGCTCCTCCAGGCTCTCGCCCAGTGAGACATATTCCGCCTCGTGGGGCAGCACGTGGCTGTCGCCCACCAGTTCCAGGTAACGGCCGATACGCCGATCGCCATGGGCCAGCAGAAAGAGCTCTCCCAGGTTGTACATCAGGGCGGCCAGGGCCACCTCCGGGGGTGACATGTCATGGCGGCTCTCGGCCCACTCGGTGGCCAGGCGCGCGGCCAGCAGGGCCTGCCCGGCACTGCGTCGGTAGCGCGGCAGACTGGCTGCATCCAGGCGCTCGTCGGCCACCGGCGCATCCGTGGCCATGCGGATCAACGCCTGGGTGCCGAGCATGCGCACGGCGTCCTCCAGGGTGGAGACCTCATTGCGAAAATGCCGGTGTGGCACGGCATTGGCCTTGTGCAGCAGGCGCAGGGCAAGGGCGGGATCGCCCATCACGGCGGCGGCCAGCGTCTTCACCGAGCTTCGGCTGTCGCCCGAGAGCTCCGCCACCCGGGCCGCGGTGCCCTTGAGCAGGGGGAGTTCGTCGGGACTGGCGGCCGCCGCTTCACCGGCAAGATGCGAGACGGCAGGGGTTATCGGCTTGTCCAAGGGGCATGTTCCGTAAGCGACGGAGGGTGGAAAACCGCATCTGACCGGTACCCGCCGTGAGGGTTTGTTGGGTATTATTGGCTCCGGCGCCGGGACACTCAAGCCGATCCACCGGCCTGTGCGCCCCAAACGCATCAACGACACGGGAGAGTCTGTTCGTGAACCTGATCCTTGGCGCCATCATCGTCGTGGTCGCCGTGTTCGGCGGCTTCGTTGCCCATGGCGGACAGCTGCTGGCCATCTGGCAGCCCTACGAGGTGGTCATCATCTGCGGTGCCGCACTAGGCGCCTTTGTCATCTCCAACTCCATGAAGACCATCATCAAGGTCTTCAAGGGCATCCCCGCCCTGATGGGCGGCCCCAAGTACAAGAAAAGCCACTACCTGGACCTGCTCGCCCTGCTCTATGACCTGTTCACCAAGGCCCGCAAGGAAGGCCTGATGGGCATCGAACCGGACATCGAGGAGCCCCACGAGAGCGCGATCTTCCAGAAATATCCCAGCATCCTTAAGGACCATCACGTGGTGGAGTTCATCTCCGACTACATGCGCCTGGTGGTCAGCGGCAGCATGAACCCCTTCGAGTTGGACAACCTCATGGACATCGAGCTCGAGACCCATCATCACGAGGTGGGCGAGCCCGGGCATGCGGTGCAGCGGGTGGCGGATGCCCTGCCCGCCTTCGGTATCGTGGCGGCGGTGCTCGGCATCGTGAACACCATGGACTCCCTGGGTGGCCCCATCGAGGAGATCGGCGGCAAGGTGGCCGCTGCCCTGGTGGGTACCTTCCTGGGTATCCTGCTGGCCTATGGCTTCGTCGGCCCCATGAGCACGGCCCTGGAGCGCCGCGCCGAGGACGAGGCCAAGTTCTACGCCTGCCTGAAGGCCTGCATCCTGGCCAACGTGCAGGGCTACAGCCCCCAGGTGGCGGTGGAGTTCGGCCGCAAGACCATGGCCTCCACCCTGCGCCCCAGCTTCCAGGAACTGGAACAGCATCTGCGCGGCACCAAGGAGTGATGCGCCTTGGCGCTGGATGACAAAAAGCAGCCGATCGTCGTCAAGAAGATCATCAAGAAGGGCGGCCACCACGGTGGGGCCTGGAAGATCGCCTTCGCCGACTTCGCCACCGCCATGATGGCGTTCTTCCTGCTGCTGTGGATCCTCGGCTTCACCGACGATGAGCAGAAGGCCGCCATCTCCGAGTTCTTTCAGAACCCCTCAGCCTTCATGGGAGCCAGCCCCACCCCCGCCTTTGAAGCTGGTACCGGCACCTCACCGTCGCTGATCGACTTCGAAGGCGCCATTGACATGGCCCCCGAGCAATTGGCTGACCTGGACGCCGAGACCCTTGAAGAGCTGGCTGCGCAGCAGGAGAAGGAACGCCTGGAAGCCCTGATGCAGGCCCTGGAAGAGGCCATCGAGCGCAGCCAGGCGCTCGAGCCCTTCAAGGACCAGCTGCTGCTGGACATCACACCCGAGGGCCTGCGCATCCAGATCGTGGATAAGGAAAACCGCCCCATGTTCGACCTGGGCAGCGCCCAGCTGCGCAGTTACTCGGCCGCCATCCTCCAGGAGCTAGGCGGACTCATCAACCAGGTGCCCAACAAGATCAGCATCACCGGGCACACCGATGCCCGCCCGTTCCTGCGCCCCAACTACAGCAACTGGGAGCTGTCCACGGACCGGGCCAATGCCGCACGGCGCGCCCTGGTGGCCGGTGGCATGGAGGAGGCCAAGATCGGCCGGGTGGTGGGGCTGGCCTCCACGGTGCTGTTCGACAAGGCAAACCCCGAGAGCCCCATCAACCGGCGCATCAGCATCATCGTCATGACCCGGGAGACCGAGGCGGCCATTGCCAAGGAAAGCGAGGCCGCAGTCTATGAACTGCGCGACTGACCCGCACCCCCGTAGGATGGGCAAAGCGCAGCGTGCCCATCCTACGAACCTGACCCGGTCCGGCGGGCGACCGGTCCCGCCGATTCAGCCTTAGATCAGATTTTGTTAATATGTGCGCCCACGATGTGCTCGGGACATGTGCCGGGCGCTGCGCACAGTGGCTCCCGCCCCCTCGGACAAGGGCCGTTGCGCGGCGCAAGCGCGATGCCGACACCGAGCCGCGCCCCCTGGCTAGAAGCCAGGCACCACGGCAGACAAGGCCCCGCAGAGGGTCGAGCGTCCACAGAACACTGAAAGATTCACCGGCCTAGGAGCCGGTCAGACTTAGGTGCCCGTAGCGAGCCTCGCTCTCCCACCGGCGCAGTAGGTGTAACCTAAGCCCGACAGGCTCCTGGACCCGGAAACGTCCCTGGCGCGTCGCGCTTGACCCGCGATGGCCGGGGGCTGTGCAAAAGAATTCAAAATAACCAGGCGACTTCCTTCCATGATCAAGCGCATCTTTCCCTTCCTGAACTGGTTTCCCCTGACCGGAACGAACGTCCGGGCCGACCTGATGGCCGGCATCGCCGTGGCCCTGGTGCTCATCCCCCAGTCCATGGCCTATGCCCAGCTGGCTGGCCTGCCCCCGGTCTATGGCCTGTACGCCGCCTTCCTGCCAGTCATGGTGGCCGCCCTGTGGGGATCCTCCAACCAGCTGGCCACCGGCCCGGTGGCCGTGGTCTCCCTGCTCACCGCCGCCGCCCTGATCCCCCTGGCGGCGGAGGGTTCGTCGGAATACATCGCGCTCGCCATCGTGCTGGCCCTGCTGGTCGGCCTGATCCAGCTGACCATGGGCGTGTTCCGCATGGGTGCCCTCGTGAGCTTCATCTCCCACCCGGTGATCGTGGGCTTCACCAATGCCGCGGCCATCATCATCGGCCTGTCCCAGCTCAACAAGATCTTCGGCCTGCCCCTGGATACCGACCATGCCTTCATGGTCAACATCTGGTACATGCTGCTGCGCGTCGGTGACACCCACCTGCCCACCCTGGCCATGGGCGTCGGCGCCATCGTCGCCATGTGGGCACTGAAAAAGTACTACCCTCGCTTCCCAGGCGTGCTGTTGGTGGTGGCGGTGGCCATCATCATCAGCTGGGCCACCGGCTTCGAGCGCAAGCTGCAGGTGCCCCTGGACGCGCTGGCGGACGCCGAGGTGCGCGAACTGGTGCGCGAGGCCAAGGAATACGACCAGCGGGCCGACCTGCTGGAGGATGAAGTACGTCGGGCAGAACAGGAACTGCGCGGCCTGCAAGGCATGGAGGCCCTGAACCTGCGCTACGAGATGGACCGCACCCGCCTGGAGGCCCAGGAGGTACGCGAGCGGGCCACCCTGCTGGAGCGTCGCCTGCGCGACCTGGAACTGCGCGCCGTGCCCGGTGAGCCCACCCTCTACTACCAGCGCGAGACCGTCCCCGAGGGCGCTGAAACCCGCGGCCCCACCTGGCGCATCGCACGCAGCAGCGAGGACAGCGTGCTGCTCAACGGCGGCGGCGCCGTGGTCGGAAACGTGCCCCAGGGCCTGCCCAGCCTAAGCATACCCAGCCTCGGCTGGAGCACCTTCACGGCCCTGATTACCTCCGCCTTCGTCATCGCCCTGGTGGGCTTCACCGAGGCCATCGCCATTGCCAAGGCCATGGCCGCCAAGACCGGCCAGCGCCTGGATCCCAACCAGGAACTGGTGGGCCAGGGCCTGGCCAACATCGTCGGCAGCGCCAGCCAGGCCTACCCCGTGAGCGGCTCCTTCTCCCGCTCGGCGGTGAACCTGACATCAGGCGCCAAGACCGGCCTGTCCTCGGTAATCACCGGCCTGGTGGTACTGGCCACCCTGCTGTTCCTCACCCCCCTCCTCTACCACCTGCCCCAGGCAGTGCTGGCAGCCATCATCATGATGGCGGTGGTGGGCCTGGTGAACTTCCACGCCGTGCACCACGCCTGGCAGGCGCACAAGCACGACGGTGTGGCTGCCATCATCACCTTCATCGTCACCCTGGCCGCGGCCCCGAACCTGGATTTCGGCATCATTGCCGGAGCGGGCCTGGCCATCATCCTGTTCCTGTACCGGCGCATGCACCCCCGGGTCTCCGAACTAGCCCGCTACGAGGACGGCACCCTGCGCGACGCCCAGCTCTACGGCCTTCAGACCACCGAGAAGGTCTGCATCATGCGCTTCGACGGCTCGCTCTACTTCGCCAACGTGGCCTTCTTCGAGGACGCCATCCTCAACCTGGCCGCGCGCCATCCCAACGCCCGCTACCTGGTCATCGTGGCCAAGGGCATCAACGAGATCGACGCCTCCGGTGAGGAGTCCATCCGTGGCCTCGCCCGCCGCCTACGCGAACGCGACGTGACCCTGGTGATCGCCGGCGTCAAGGCCCAGGTCCTGGACCTCATGAAGCGCACCGGCCTGTACGACGTGATCGGCGAGAAGTACGTGTTCCGCTCCACCGACGCCTCCATCAAGGCGGTGCAGGAGTGGATCGAGGCGGAAGAAAAAGCCAGCACATCCGGCGAGGAAAAAGCGGGCGCCTGATCGGGCGCCCGCACCCTAGCGGAGGCATTGACGCAAGCCGGAACTATGGCTATGATGCAGCGCTTTCTGGGCGGTTAGCTCAGCGGTAGAGCACTGCCTTCACACGGCAGGGGTCAGTGGTTCGATCCCACTACCGCCCACCAAAAATGATGCAAAAACGGCGACTTACGGAACAATCCGAGTCGCCGTTTTTGTTTCAGCAGAACAACAACCGATGAACGTGACGCCAACGTGACGATCATCCCGTAGGATGGGTGAAGCGCAGCGCACCCATCGGGTTTCCTCGACCGCATGGGCACGCGTTGCTTTGCCCATCCTACAGCCCATCAACCATGCCGAACCCGTAGGATGGGTGAAGCGCAGCGCACCCATCATGCGCACTATTCACCAACCAAACCGGCAAGCCAATTTTCCACCTGTAAACCCGGCACCCGGGAAAACTCATCCGCATTAGCCGTAACCAGAACACACTCCGCAGCCAGGGCATGTGCGGCGATCAACATATCGTTAGGACCGATCGGCCGACCGGATTTCTCAAGCGCCGCTCGCAATCGCGCATATGCGCTATCGGCTGGCGCATCAAGCGGCAATACATCCATCGCCCCCAGGATTGCATCCACCTGATTTGTCAGGCGTACCGAATCCCGCTTCGCCGCCCCAAACCGCAATTCGGCGGCTACCACGATCGATGTACACACCGCTGTTTCGCCAACTGCGGCAATCTGCTTGGCCACAACGCCCTGCGGATGGCGAACCAGCTCCGAAATAATATTTGTGTCCAGCAAATAACGCGGCGAACTCATAGATCAATATCATCCAACGCCGGCAACCCCGCATCGACATCCGGAAATTTCTCCTCGATTGGCGGCAAGGTTGCCAACACGGCCAACAAACTCACTCTCCGTACGGGCTCGATAATCAAGCGATCATCCTCGCGTCGGATAATCGCCTCCTGCACATCGAGTTCAAATTCCCGGGGGATCCGAATGGCCTGATTACGTCCATTACGAAACAACCTGACATGACGCTCTGCAGACATGAGAATCCTCCACCCAAAATGGCATATGCTTAGCATATGCCTTAATCCATGGAATGGCAAACCGAGCAGAGAAGGATGGGCGCAGCGCACCCATCTGGTTTCCTCGACCGCATGGGCACGCGTTGCTTTGTCCCTCCTACAAATCCAACAAATTCGGCGAACCCGTAGGATGGGTGAAGCGCAGCGCACCCATCATCATTCCCCCACACACCTCATGCCCTTCAATACCACGGGTACCGAAGTCCCCCACCCTTCGGGATACCACCCCATACGCACAGCCTTGGCAAATGAACTGTGTGGCCAATCCCCAGGACTGGCCACATAGCCGTGCTTCACAGGGTTGTAATGCACATAATCAACATGCCGTCGCCAATCCAGTTCATCCCGAATGGCATGTTCCCAATACCGGCGCTGCCAGACACCCTTCTCCCTGCGTCTTGCCAAAGATTTCCGCTGTAAACCTGGAGCCTGGCCAATGCTGAAGAAATGTTTGATCTTGCGCCAGCGCACGGGGAAATCCTGATCACCATCCGGAAGGCGCCATACTGCATGAATATGATCAGGGAGGATCACCATGGCATCGATCTGAAACGAATGCGCAGCCATGGTCCTGCGGACCGCTTCGCGTAACCGATGAATCGCGGCAGGTGCAGTCAGAATGGGACTGCGATCCTGCGTGACAACCGTGAAGAAGTAACAACCGCCGGGGATATAAAGCCTTCGATAGCCAGTCATAACAGACCTCCTTGTCTGCTGAGTGGGTAGTTAGATTATGGTGGATATTGGGCCTCAAGACTCATGGGCACGCTTTGCTTTGCCCATCCTACAAATCCAACCAACACCCCGAATCCGTAGGATGGGCGAAGCGTAGCGCGCCCATCAGACCTTACCGGCATGGGCACGCTATCGCTTTGCCCATCCTACAAATCCAACCAACACGCCGAATCCGTAGGATGGGCGAAGCACAGCGCGCCCATTATATTTCTAACCATCCGCACGCTTGGCATCCAAACCAAAGAAGGAAGCAGCTTTCAATAGCGCATCATCTTCTGTGATCAAACAGGCCTGATAATACTCGGCACAGGCGAGGTGAAGCGCATCCAGGGTACTCAGGCTTGTCTTGTGCATGCCAATCCAATGGATGGCGCGTTGATAATGTGCGGTATCAATAGGACAACGCACAAAACGTCCTTGGCGAACATCATCACAAAACGCACTTTCAATCCGGTTGGCATCAGGCTCATTCAGTTCCCCCACACGCACCCATCGCGCCAAGGCACTGGCAACTTCCACCTCAGTTAAATGGCTGATGAGCACTGGCTCCGACTGAGCGAGCAACAGTGCCTGAACCTGTTCACTGGCCTGCTCCTGGCGGTAATAGGGCAACAAAGCACTGGTATCAAAGTAAAGCATTAGTAACGCTCTTCGTCCCGAAGCTGACGTACTACAGCGGCGGCATTTTCCTTGGACGGCGGCAACGCGCTCCTGAGCGAGGAGCGGTCGAGGAAGCGAACCGGCTCAGGTTGTGGCGCTGTCAAGCGAGCGGCAGGCTTTCCATGTCGAAGAATGACAATCTCCTCACCGGTAGCCACAGCATCCAAGAGGTGAGAAAGCCTTTCCCTGGTTTCCCGAACATTGATCGTTTTCATTGCGATAACCTTGGACCCGGCAATGTGTACACGTTTATTGTACACACCTTATAACTCCTGGCAAACCTACAGGTTGCGATACAAGGCCAGGGAAACGTCTCGGGGCCGCCTGGGCACGCGGTGCTTTGTCCACCTACACCCGACCAATATCCCAAATCCAGTCCCGTAGGATGGGCGAAGCGCAGCGCGCCCATCGGGTTCCATAACCACATGGGCACGCTCTGCTTTGCCCATCTCTACAAACCAACAAACACCCCGAACCCGTAGGATGGGCGAAGCGCACAGCGCGCCCATCAGATTGTCATTGTTGTGTTGCGCCGCTGATTGTACCGCCGCTCAATTTGCACTAACATAAAACCCATAATTAGGTCTAAATAGTGGTCTATTAATATGCGTCAAGTTTTAGCAGATTTCTCCGTAAGCATTTCAGAATTAAAGAAAAATCCATCCGCATTGCTTGCCCAGGCCAGCGGATCGCCCATCGCTGTGCTAAATCACAACAAACCAGCAGCCTACCTCATTCCTGCGGAAACCTACGAAGCACTGATAGACATGCTCGAAGACTACGAGCTCGCGCAGCTTGTCGAGGAACGCCGTGGTGACAAAGACCAAGCAATAGCGGTGTCGTTGGATGATCTATAAGCTGCGGTTTCTTCCAGCCGCGCTCAAAGAATGGGAAAAGCTTGGCGCACCTATCAGGAGCCAATTCAAGAAGAAGTTGGCAGAACGATTAGACAATCCCCGAGTGCCTGCGGATAAGTTAAGCGGTTACGACTCGGTGTACAAAATCAAACTTCGCTCAGCAGGTTACCGGCTAGTGTACGAAGTTGTGGATGACGAGTTACTTGTATATGTTCTTGCCGTTGGGAAACGAGAAAAAGGCAAAGTTTACGCGTCGCTCAGAAAGCGTACCTGATTGCAGCGAAGCAGACTGAACATAACCGCATGGGCACGCTATCGCTTTGCCCATCCTACAAACCCAACCGAACCCGTATGATGGGTGAAGCGCAGCGCACCCATCAAGCGACCGACCTGAGACCAGCCAGCAGCGCACGAATTTTACGCCCTTGTCGTCGCAACCAACCTGTCCTGAGTCTTTCAAGCTCACCCGTTGCAGCCAACGCGTCACGTTCCTCAATCAAACGCCGCAACACCACCTCGCAGCTCGTAAACCCCTTAAGCTCCCAGTCCCAATACAGGGGATACCGCAACAAAGCACCTGCGACCAACTCCTCCAGCGTAAGCTTGCGCGTTCGCCGAGGGATCGAAAGCCTGTCCTCCGTCAGTCCCCAGCCCGCATAGAAGGGCCGACCATAGACCACCACCCTCTTCCCACGCAGCAATGCCTCGAAACCCGCCATCGAGGACATGGTGTGCACCGCGTCCGACGCCTCTATGCACGAAACGACACTCGCCCGCGTTTCGATCAGGTCCGCATGGCGCAACGCCGTGGCCTCAGGCGCGTACCCGCGTCGGTTGCCGGACGCCACGTCGGGATGGGGCTTGAACACGATGAACGCTTCCGGGCAGGCCGCCCGCGCCGCCTCCAGCAGTCCCAGGTTCGTGCGCACCGACTCGCAGCCGTACATGATTGACGCATCGTCCTCCACCTGGCCCGGCACGAGCACCACCGGCCTCCCGCCGCTCGGCCAGCTCACGGGTTCGCGGGGCTCGATGTTGTACTTGGTCAGGCCATGCCTGAGGATCAGTTCGCGGACCTCCCGGGCCCGCTCCAGCTCCTCCGGCGTGAAGCAGCCCGCATCGAGCAGCTGCTCGAGATCGGATGGCCCGCGCGGATCGAAGTACAAGCCCCGCTTGTCGACGACCAGCGACATCGGCCGGATCAGATCGGAACCCAGACCCACGGACCGATAGAGCCCGTCTTCCATGCGCCACAGCGGGATGCCCATCGTCTCCGCACATTCAAGCAGTTCCGGGGATGGCGCACTCCAGCACAGCAGCACATCCTTTTCCGTCACATCCGACCGGGCAAGGGCGGCAACGGAGCGCGAAAACCGCACCTCATCCGCCGGCAGGAATGGACGCACGTAGCGCCGTTTCCAGAACTCGAATCCGACGCAGAAGACCCGCTTCGGGAACCCTGCTCGGACCGCCTTCTGGCGACGGATGAAACGGGCCACCTGGAAAAAATCCCCCGCCCCGCCTGTTTCTGGATCAAGGTAGCGTGGATAGAGCAGGTAGGCGGCCGCGATCAGTTCGATGAGGCTGCGCCTTGCGGTGCGGCGCTCACAGGTCACACGATCGTCGGTCAGCCCCCAGCCGCTGTAGAACGGCACACCGAAGCAGGTGACGGGACGCCCCGCAATCAGGGCATCCAGACCCATCTGGGAGCTCACCACGTAGACGCGGTCGAAATGGGCCAGCAGCGAATGGGGATGCCAGTCCTCCGAGATCCAGCGGACATCGGAACGCGCGCGCGCCCCGCCAAGGCACCCCTCGCGTTTTCCGGCCAGCACATCTGGGTGGGTCTTGATCCACACCTCCGCACCGGGATTTTCGGTCACCGCCGCGTCGAGCATCCGGGCAAACGAATCTGCGGCGGCCAACCCCCCGGCGATGGACGCATCGCCTGCCGTCTGGTCCACCACCAAAACGCGGGGAACGCCGGGCGCAAAGGTCCCCGGCGGCACGTCCGTGCCCGTGTTGTACTTGGTCAGGTGATCGGAGCGCAGGAGCTCCAGGGCGCGTTCGGCATCCCGGATCAGCTCGGCTCCGAAGTCCCCTTTTTCCAGCAACTGCTCCAGCCGCGAGGGAGAACGGGCATCGAAATAGATGCCCAGATCATCCACCACCACCGAGAGGGCCCGCGCACCTGTCACGCCGAGACCGAAGGAGCGCAGGAAGCCGTCCTCGACGGAGATGAAAGGCAGGCCGTGCTTCTCGGCCAGGACGCGGGCGCAAAGTGCAGGCGTCTTTCGACCCCAGCCGACCATGGCCGAAACCCCGGCGGGGGCCCGTCCCGGTGCGACATATTTCAACTGCGCCCCCAGCAACGCCGCCGCGGCGCCATCGCGGCTCAACTTCCGGGAACAGACGCCGAGAACAGCAACCAAGGTATGTACGCTCGTTGTTAGTTAGGAGTTAGGAGTTAGGAGTTAGGAGTTAGGAGTTAGGAGTTAGGAGTTAGGAGTTAGGAGTTAGGAGTTAGGAGTTAGGAGTTAGG
>NZ_KB898936.1:0-13354 GCF_000377945.1 Thioalkalivibrio sulfidiphilus | reverse complement strand
AGTTAGGAGTTAGGAGTTAGGAGTTAGGAGTTAGGAGTTAGGAGTTAGGAGTTAGGAGTTAGGAGTTAGGAGTTAGGAGTTAGGAGTTAGGTGGAGAGCGGAGCGTACCGCTCTTCTCGTCATCACCCGTCACCTGTCACTCGTTACCCGTTACCTGTGGAACCACGATTCCGCATGGGTCCGCTGCGCTTGACCCATCCTACGCCTCGCTTCCTCTCCTCTGACACCTCACCGCATCGAGTAGGATGGGCAAAGCGCAGCGTGCCCATGCGGAAACCGGGCAACAAGTGACCAAAGGGCGTGACGTGTGTCTCCTCACCTGTCTCCCGTCACTCGTCACCGCCTTCGTCGTCACGGCCTCCTGGTCCAGACCTCCGACGGCCGGGTGCACACGATGAAATGCGGATTGAGCAGCGTCTCCGGTCGCGTGTTGTAACGCAGCGGCGCAAGCCCGGGATACTCCAACACCTGGCCTCCCGCGGCCTCTACCACGGCCTGCGCCGCAGCGGTGTCCCACTCGCTGGTCAGCCCGAGGCGCGGATACAGGTCCGCTGCCCCTTCGGCCACCAGGCAGAGCTTCAGCGAGCTGCCCATGGCCACCATCTCGGCGTCTGGCAGGCGCTCCATGAAGTTCCGGAACTCCTCGGACTGGTGCGACCGGCTGCCCACCACCCGCCAGCCCTCACGCCCCTCGGGCGGAGAGGACACACTGATCCGGCCGGGTCCGTCACCATCCGACTCCTTGTAGGCACCCTCACCCGCCTTGCCCCAGTAGGTCACGCCGAGTACAGGCGCATGGACGACGCCGAAGACAGGCATGCTGTCCTCGATGAGGGCCACGTTCACCGTGAACTCGCCGTTCTTCTTCACGAACTCCTTGGTCCCATCCAGGGGATCGATCAGCCAGTAGCGCGACCACACCAGGCGGTCTGCGGAGTGACTCTCGACCGACTCCTCCGAGAGCACGGGAATCTCCGGGGTGATCCGCCCGAGGCCTTCCACCAGCACCCGGTGGGAGGCCAGATCAGCCTCCGTCAGCGGGCTCTGGTCATCCTTCTCGTAGACGGCGAAGTCACGGCGGTAGATCGCCATCACGGCGTCCCCCGCCGCCTTCGCCAGACGGACCACGTCATCGGGATTGAACATCAAGCATGTCTCCAAAGTCTCTGTGTGATCAGGAGGAAAGGGTGGTGACCGGTGACGAGTGAGCGAAGGGCGTGACAAGTGACTTGTCACCCGCCACTTGTTACCGGGCTTGGGGCATTCTTTACTCGCTTTCCGCATGGGCACGCAGCGCTTTGCCCATCCTACGCGTGACTCTCCACTCCTTGACCACCCTTCGTAGGATGGGTGAAGCAAAGCGCACCCATCAATCCCCTTTCCGCATGGGCACGCTGCGCTTTGCCCATCCTACGCGTGACTCCCCACTCCCTGACCGCCCTTCGTAGGATGGGTGAAGCGAAGCGCACCCATCATTCCACCGTCACCCGGCACGCGCTAACCTTCCGCATGGGCACGCTGCGCTTTGCCCATCCTACGCGTGACTCCCCACTCCCTGACCGCCCTTCGTAGCATGGGTGAAGCGAAGCGCACCCATCATTCCACCGTCACCCGGCACGCGCTAACCTTCCGCATGGGCACGCTGCGCTTTGCCCATCCTACGCATGACTCCCCACTCCCTGACCACCCTTCGTAGGATGGGTGAAGCGAAGCGCACCCATCAATCCCCGTCACCCGGCACGCGCCACACACCTAACGCGCACTCGCAATGATCCCACGCTCCTCGAGCAAATCGAGCACCTGGTTCACACTCTCCTCCAGCGGGAGGTTGCCGGTATCCACTACGAGCTCCGGCACTTCCGGCTCCTCGTAGGGCGAGGAGATGCCGGTGAAATCCTTGATCTCCCCTGCCCTGGCCCGCTTGTAAAGGCCCTTCACGTCCCGGGCCTCGCATACCTCCAACGGGCAGCGGCAGTAAATCTCCAGGAAGTCCCCGTGGGGCACCAGCGAGCGCACCCGCTCGCGGTCGGAGCGGAAGGGTGAGATGAACGCCGTCAACGAGATCACACCTGCCTCCAGGAAGAGCTTGGCCATCTCCCCGACCCGGCGGATGTTCTCCTCTCGATCCTCCGCGGAGAACCCCAGGTCGGAACACAGCCCGTGGCGCACGTTGTCGCCGTCGAACACGAAGGTCCGGCACCGCCTCTGGTGAAGCTGTTCCTCCACCGCGTGGGCCAATGTCGACTTGCCAGCCCCCGAGAGCCCGGTGAACCAAAGGATCACACTGCGATGGCCATTCAGTTCCTCGCGCCGCACGCGCGTCACCGTGGCGTGATGCCACACCACGTTGCTCGACTTCTTATTGCCTTGCATGCTCACTCCGAATCAACTCCACGGGGAACCCCCGGAATCCCTGACCGAACAGGGAAAATCGCCCCCAAGAAAAATCTTGCCCTACAGCAGGCCCTCGTATGCCTCGCGGGCGGCCATCCCCAGCGCCTCCACCCGCTGCTGCGCATTATGCCGCATTCGCTGACGGAGAGGTTCATCGCCAGCTAGCCGCAGGATCGCTTCCACCCAAAGATCCGGTTCCATCCTGACCACGAACCCATCCGTTCCGTCCCGTACCACCTGCGCACAGGCGCCCCCGGCCGCGTAAACCCCAACCGCGCTGCAACGAGTGACGTCGAAGAACTTCGTGTACGAGCGGGCCCGGTTGAAAGGATGATCAAGCTGGGGCGCGAGCCCGATGTGGCGGGTACCGCCCGACAGAAAGGCCTGGTAGGCCGGCCACTTCATGGGCCGTACCACATTCACGCGCGGGAGCTTGCGGTAGAGCCGCTCCACCTTATCTCCTCCGACGATCTCGAAGGAGAGCCGCGGATCACGGTTCAACACCTCCGCGATGATCGGACGCAGCCAACGCATTTCGGCACTGTGGGAGGCCGTGCCATGGTAGAAGACCCTACACTCGCCTTCAGCCGCGACGTGCGCGGCGGGGGCCGCAAGAGGTGATGGCGGCACGAGTCGCGGATTCCAGTCCCGGTACTTGTGGACCAGATAGTCAGTCGACACCCAGAGCACCGCGTTCTGCCGACGTAACCAGTCTCTTTGCCATGCCGCGAGCCGCGCGAGCTTCCAGCGATAGCGCCAAGGCAAGCCTCTGTGAGCGGATATATCGAAGAGATCATCGTCCATGAAAAACACAATCCGAGCGATCCTGGATCGCCAGGATTCAATCAATCGTCGCCACGCTGGTGATACATAGCGAACCAGCACCACCGTAGCGCCGATCAATTCATCGGCAGATGGGATATCTGAGAAGCCGCAGCGCTGAACTTCGACTCCGGCATGCGCCAGAGCGGGAAGGACGAAATAATCGGTAGAGGGGTTGGGCTGTTCTTCGACCAGGAAGATCAAATGTCATGCTCCGATGACGGTAAGATGGTTACAGGTGACTTGTGACAGGTTATGCAGATCCTTTTGTCACTTGTCACTTGTCACTTGTCACTTGTCACTTGTCATTTGTCATTTGTCATTTGTCATTTGTCACTAATCTTCGTTCAGATTCCGCATGGGTCCACTTCGCTTGACCCATCCTACTGCCTCATGCAAGACCTTATATCTCATCGCGACCAAGACCCAATGCCTTGAGTGTTTCTTGAACGATATCGATAGCCGAGAGTTGATCAGGTGGAATCCAATCATCTTCTGGATCAGGGAGGGGATCGTAGAACAGGATACCGTGCTCTCGCCCCAGATATTTCTTTGCTATGTATGCGTAATCTTCCAAGTTTTGTTCAATCAATTGCCTACGCAATCCCGGCGGAAGCAATGGCCTACGAACACCATCGACTTGCATTGACTTGGCATGTTGCAACAATCGTGATCGAATATCATCGCTTACATCTAGTCTCTGATATAGGTCGAGCATGGTTAACTGTGACGGTCCAAGTCTTTCGTTGACCCGTTCCGATTGAGTCGCTAACTTTTCTGCAACATCCTCATGACCAATAGAAGACAGAAAATCGACAACAACATTGGTTCCGTTTTGTTGTGTTTCGTAGGGACGAACTAGAATGTTATCAGTACCGAATACTTTTTCCCATCGATCAAGTAGAGTCCGGTAGTTACCGTAGCTTGGATTCTTACGCTGATGATATGCAACATATTCTTCTGGCCCCGGTCCCCATGGTGGTCTTGCGACCATCTTGACCGCTTGGGCGTAGGCAGACTCCCACCAAGCATCATGTCTGCGCAGATATACGACAACTCGCACATCGAAAGATGACAGGAATGCTTTAACCACCTCGGCAGATCGGGGTATTACAAAATTCTCAGAACTCAGGACAACCGTTTCCACACCTGATGATTCGATTTCTCGAGACAAGGAGTGTTTGAGGCTGTCCCGAGCAGATTCCTGATCATTTGAGGTATCAGATTGGCCATGATAGAAACCAAGCACTCTACTCAATCCATAATGAGCGATACCCTGACGCCCAGATTGCGGATATAAAATACCGAAATTCTGCAATTCGTGCTCATATCTGGAAAAGAATCCCTGGATCGCGCTGCTACCCGTTTTGTTCATTCCTATATGGAGGTAAATCACTGGGCTATTCACGGTTTCGTGCGCACCGGATGAATGAGATTCTGCGAGGACGCCAGCGTATCTTGCCCGCCCTGATTATTCTCACGTCGATCGAGAGCGGTCCGGAGCTGACGCACTTCGCCGTCCAGCCGATAGATCGCCTCTAAAGCCGCCACCGCAAGCCGCTCCAGTTCATCAGACTCGATAACCTTACCCTCCGCAGGGGAGACCTTACGCTCCAGATAGGGTTCCATGCTCCACCAGCGCGGATCTGCCCGCATTGTTTCGGATTGATCCACAGGCAGTAGCTCCATGAGCTTCTGATTATCCTCGCGATAAAAAACGAGCAACTGTTCGGCCAGCTTTGGTCCAATCACCCAGGGACTCTTACCCTGATCAAAATGCAACTGACGACCGAGGGCAAATTCAATCGCGGAATCGTGGGGACCGGGACGCAGCTCACGGTTGCGCTGGAAGAGCCTCAAAACCACACCAGGGAGACTATAGTTGGCGCGATATCCACCCTGTACGTTAAAGCCCAGATAGCTCATAAAGTCCTCAATCACGTCCCCAGTCAAAAGACGAACATGCACATGTTTGACCCAAGGCTTGCCCGCCCATGCATCCATCAAAGATGCCCATTGTGCTTTCGGTCTACTACTATTCACCCAGCGCGGCAATGGAGCCTCGGTCCAAGCACCCCACTGCCACCAGGCAGAGTTCATCCATTCCACCTGTGGTCGAACATAAGCCAGAATCGTGATGTCGAAGCCATCTTCAGCCAGTTCCGCAAATAGACCGTCATTCGGGAAATGCTGGAGATGTGGACCCCAACCTTCATTTGACATAATGACGGTATTGTATGATTGAGCGAGCACTGCCAGCTTTTTCCGCACCGTCTCCCGCTGCACTTCACTCAGATCAGCAATGACACTTGCTGAATGTGATGTCCAGTAACCATGGACAGACGTATCTGCGCGCTCTCTCAGACCATCGCCGTAAAATAACGCTCCACCAGTTTGCAATGCCACATAGGCAACGCTTCCAGATGATACATCCTGGAATGCCGCGCTACTGAGGTAAGACTGGAGGGCACTAGAGCCACACTTGGGCATACCAACGTGCAAAAGAAGATTCATTGTCTGTGTCGATAAATTCGCATCTGATCAAGCAGTGATCTGTTTGCCCAGTATACGCTGGCAATGATTGTGCAGTTTCTCACCTAAATTAAATGCTGCCCACTCATCAAGACCATCTCGGAGCCCCATGACACGTTCGAGCGTCCCTGGCTCAGTCAAAATCGACAACCACAGACCACGCTCTAGCACCCGTGCGTGCTCAATCTCGCTCTGAGACCGGAGGATTGCGATAAAGATCTCCTGACCGACCCGGTGGCCGGGCTCCCGCCCGAGGAAGTCCTCGATGACCTGCCTCGCCTCGAACGTGCGTCCGTACTGGAGCAGGCTCCTGGCGAGGGGGAGGGCCACACCAGCGTCCGTCTCGCCCGCACACCAAGCGGCTTGCAGTCGATCCAGGTAAGCGCGTGGATCGTCGGGGCTGCGCAACCGGTCCAGGTAGCGCCGGGCCTGCCGCCAGTCCGGCCGCAGCTCCACGGCCGCCTCGGCGTAAGCTAGAGCTTCCGCCCTGTTCCTGCGCTCCTCATGTATGCGCGCCGCTAAGAGACAGAGTTCGCCTAGCAGTTCCGGCCTAGAGACAACCAGTGGCCAAGCGTTGATCAGACTGTCCAGCGCATCTTCGAAACGTCGCTCGGTCAATGCCAGGGATGCAAGCTCACACCAGATCACAGGTTGTGCGGGATCGAGCCCGGCAGCGTGCTCAAGGCATTCCCTCGCCTCCGCCATCGCTCCGCGCATGCGATAGAACAGGCCCAGCGCTCGATGCAGCCAGAAATTGCGGGGGAACTGCCGGATACCGGCTGACAGGATCGCGAGTTTCGTCACCGGATCGGGCGCATACTCCGCCTGCCGGAGTGCGACCTTCGGCCCGTCGAACGGGGTATGCCATTCCGTCGCCGGCTCACCGGGACAAACCTCGTGCTCCGCATTCGGATCCGTCTCCTTCGCGCGCAAACGCTCCCCGATCTCCTCCCAGCCCCGCACCGGGACACCGGCATCCCGCGATTCCCCACCGCGCAGAACACAGGCGTCACGTCGATCCGCGAAGTCCCCGGCAAGACGGGCCAACCGAGCCCACATGGCGTCGACTTCAATCACGAGAGCCTCATCCAGCGGTGGCTGGCACATTCCCGATCCGCTGCGTTCCGGGTGAAGGTGTTCCGCCTGGGAACTCACATCAACCCCCGCCACGGCGGATGCTGCCACGAGCACCGCACCTGACCGTTCATCCAGCAACGCCTGATGAGAGAGCACCAGCACGGGTGAAGACACCTGCTCGAGCGCTGGCAGGAGATGCGTGTGATAGGCGAGCCACATGCGCCAGGCGAGATCCGGTTCTCGCCAGAAGCGCAGCGCTGTCTCCTTTTCTCCCTGCCCGAGCAACAGGGCACGCGCATGTCTGCGCGCCAGCGAGTCATGGCACTGGGCAGGATGCCGGTAGATGACGATCCACGACGCCTCTGGCAAAACCCGTCGCCAGGCGTCTGCGAACAGAAGAAGACGGGGGTCCTTCATCCCCCAGGGTCTTCCTTTAGACTTCCGATTAAGCGAGTAGCGATGCATTGCCACCCAATCTCGCCCCTCCATCCGTGGTGCCGTCGGCTCTGCGAACTGCCAATTCCTTCCCTGCCGTTCAAGGATCGCATCATGGATCCGCACAACGTCGAGATCCTCGAAGTGTCCAGCCTCATTGGAGCAGTGCGGGAGATCCAGACGGTCCCCAAGATGCATACCCGCGTGATGGAACAGCCCGGCCAACGCTGACGTACCGCTACGGTGGAAGCCTGCGATGATGACGCCCGGGGAGGGATCTCTCGTCATGTCGAGTCATTACCCACCGTTATTGCCCGTGGGCAAAATGCAAGACCTGACCCCAAGCCCCTCTAAAAACCCTCTATGGCTCATCTCGACCAGAAACTGTGCCTTGCGTGTCTTCTTGGGGTGTTTCGAAAAGCCCGAATCGTTCAAGCCTAACTGTTTCATGGTGCGCCCTGTTGCTCCGTGAGGATGGGTCAGTGATTATCCCATGTAGCGGGACATAATCAGATGTTCCCTAACGACAACACAACGCGCGCTTCCACCGACTTCTCAATATGAGAATGCATCAAAATCCTTGCTATAAATCCTATATATAACAGGCAATACGGACGACAACTCTTTCTGAAGATATATCGTCGCTGACTCATTCTGCCGCCCTCGTACCCAGTTCCTTGGCTCCATTATTCCTATGGCCTGCAGAATCCTTTCAAGATCTTCGTCGAAAGTCTCTTGCTTTCCAAGCATATCATAATTGATAACATCAGGCCTCAGCAAAGCGAACTGAGATCTCCAATGAATATCCCTTTCAGCATCAGGAACAGACTCTACCCAGCTTACAAATGTCTCCAACGATATGAACCCATTTTCTGGAAGACCACCGAATGCTCGAATTGAACTCCTATAGCGATCCCAGAATTTACCTTCAGATGTCAAGATCTTGTCTTTGTATGCAGACACAATCCGGCTAACCGGGTTGCGTACAAAGCAGAACTTCAAGACCGACGGATTCGATAGTATAGCTTCGCATTCATCAAGATAATCTACTATGCTACGCACGAAGTCCTTTTTATGCTCCCTGTAGTGTATGCTATTAAGCCTACTAGGTAACGAATAACCCGATATGACTTGCAGTATCGATTTGATCTTGGTACATGCCACCTTCGGCGTCTCGACGTAGAAGTACTTCTTGTCCAAGTCAACCCACGTTGCATACGACCACCTCTTAGGATTAGAGCGAAAAAGCTCGCATGGACTCATGGAAACAACTCCCTCGCCAACCTGTAGACTTCGTTCGATTCGCTAATGTTAACTTTGCGGCCGAAGAGTGCGTCCGATTTCACGATTTCGCGTATGTTCTCAGTGCTTAGATTCGAGGGCTGACCTAGCAAGTAACGTCTATTGTCTCGTGAAACATTACTAACAAGGCCAAGCTTTCTGGAGTAAAGTACCTTTTGAAAGAAACTCTCATCTGAGATGAAAGCATACCTCAGAGACTCTAATACGCCCTCAACAAACACACTCGCTGCAATACGCTCTACAACACTGCGATGAAGAATCACCCATTGCCGACCAAATATCTGCGGTTGACGCTTCCACTCGCCCTCTAGTTCACGCAGCTTCGTACTCGGATGTCTCTGAAGCCGGAAGAGCCCTTTGGAAAGCTCATCAAACAAAACAGACTGTCTCTGGGCAACTCGTCTGGCAGGATCAAAGAGACCAGACTCAATCCAAGTGCCCAGCTCTGGGTCCGCGAGAAATCGCACACGACCATAACGGTACTCACGCATATTATCGGCTCGTTCACTAACATAGAAAACAGGATCTTTCTTACATTCAAAACCGTAGCAGTAGGCCAGATAGCTGTTACGGTGCCTCTCTCTTTCCAGGAACGAATGTATAAATGACTGAGACTTTAGAGGAATGCATTGTCCGCTCAGATTAACGTACCATTGCCAGTTATCCCGACCTAGGGCTTGCAGCAGTGACTCATACATCCTCTTCGTAATGCTGAACCCACCCCAACTCAAAGGAGCGGATTTCGATACATATAGCCCCTGCAAACAAATGTCAGAGCAACGATCTCTGATGTCGTCTATTGATATCATTTCGTTATCGATGGATATTGAGACGATATTCCTAGGGTGAGACAAGGTATCCACCAAAGAAATGAGGCTGTTTACATGCCCGTGAGCCTGTATTTCATAATAAATCATGAAGGAGATTCAGATAGACGATTGCGCTTCGTATTAAGACAACTAAGGTTATCCCAAATGAAGTGGCCATCAGCTCATGATTAGCATTCCACATGCTTGCGTTGATCAGCGAGCCACTCATAAACGGCGATGTCCCCCTCATTAGCTTTGAATAG
Organism: Thioalkalivibrio sulfidiphilus; assembly: GCF_000377945.1. GTDB lineage: Bacteria > Pseudomonadota > Gammaproteobacteria > Ectothiorhodospirales > Ectothiorhodospiraceae > Thioalkalivibrio_A > Thioalkalivibrio_A sulfidiphilus_A. The sequence goes on along the minus strand of NZ_KB898936.1, from coordinate 3,720 downwards.
CTGCGTGAAGCAGTCGTCACCAACTTCTTCCCGCAGTTTCCTTAGTCGATCTTCTAGAGGCACACTCCGGTCTCGAGTCACATTCTTGGCGACGGACGTCACCCTGAAATCAGGGAAGTGCGGCTTGAGCCATTCACCCATACGTTCGATCGAGTCATCGAAGTCCTCGACAAGTCCAACGAAGGGCAGCTCCTGTACTGCGCGCAAGGCCAGCTCAACCTCGTCGCCATCCTGCCCACGGAAGTACTGTGAAAGACGCGCCACGTGAAAGTTGCGGCACTGCCGATCATGGCCGAGGGCAAGCCTGACTTCGATGTAGCCCTTGAGGGTGGTATTGCGGGCCAGGACTGCCCCAAAGCTGTCGCCGCCCTGCTTCTGCTCGAAGGCGTACGCGGAGACGATTCGGTCGAGGGGGTGACGTACGAACAGCACCGGGAATATCTGGACCCCCTTGAGCTTCGGGGGCGGAAGCATGGCCGTATGGGATGAAAAGGCGATTGCGTCCTTCTCCTCCTGAATCCACTCCGCAACTTTTGCAGGATTGGCCGCCTTCGGTCCACCGTCGAACTCCCTAGTCACCCAGCGACCGGGAAAATTCATCTTCAGCAGTTCGTCTACGGACGTTCCTGCATTCTTGAATAGGTGATAGTGAAGAATGATCTTTCTCACGTGGCTATCCTAAAATAAACAGTGTGATCGGTGTCGGGCCAATTGATGAACATAACTTGCTTATTTCGCAATCGCGTAGGCATCCGGCTTGGCAGAGAAGAAACCCAGGTATCCCAGAGCCTTGCCCATCAACCCCCATCCATGCTCGAACGAATAATTATCCTGGGCTAAACGCAGTGCGTTGCCAGAGATTTCACTCCATTTATCTTTGTCATTGTAGAGGGCGAGAATTTTTTTTACCCACTCGTCAGGTGAATCCGCAATCATTGCACTAAGACCGTTGGTCAGACCAGTCGACTCGGTCGCAATAGGTGACAGAACGCTCGGCACACCATAGGACATGGACTCTAACACTTTACCCTTGATGCCCGCACCAGAGATCAACGGTGCAACGAAAACCCGACAAGTCTCAAATACATCGTCCAGAGACTCTACATATCCTTTCAGGATGACATCATCGGCAGCGAGCTTATCGAAACTTTCAGGCGGATGGCTTCCATATATGTAGAAACGGATACCCTTTGCCTTTGCCCGCAGCTTCGGCATGACCTTCTCAACAAAAAATTCCACTGCTTCGACATTGGGATGGTGACGATATCCTCCCAGAAACGCGATGCCCTCTCTTTCTTCAAATGGTGTCTTATGCCCACGCGCCCTTAACACCCATGGACATTTGAAGATATTGTCATCACGCAAGTTATGACTTGCAATCACCGCCTGTTCCGTTTCGTTGTATGTCAGGATTGCATCGACTTGACACATCAAGGCGAGTTCACGGTCTCGCGTAGCCAGCGGCCCACTCAGATCCTTTACACCCTTGGCGAGATGAGAGCGAATCTCTCGTAGGAAATGAAGATCCGCGTTGTTGAACAACACCTTAGCCTTGCTATATTCCCGTACATGACCAATATGCCGTTCCGCGACTTCGTATCGGGTTATGTAAACCAAGTCGAATTCATGACCACGGGACTTGAGGAAATCCTTGACCGAAATGTAGAAAGGCGCATGGATACACTCGACACCCATCTTCTGGAGGTCAACCGTATAACGACCGATGTGAGCCATGTTCTCCGGCAGAAATGTCAGCTTGAAACCATGCGCTTGTAGCAGCCGCATTTCCTGAATAGCGGCGTATGAACCGGCGTCTTTATCAGGTTGCGGGGTCGCATAGTCAATCACCAAAGCACGGAACCTGACACCACGATCCTTGTTACGCCATAGCGCCTCACCCACGCGACCGTTGTGGGCATAGGCATCTACCCATTTCTCGCAGAATTTGGGCGCGTTGATGGTTTGGTATTTCTTGAATCCCTGGGACACATCTCTGCCATGGCTCATGCCTTCGAAGTGTATCACCTCGGCGTGAGGACAGTAGAAGGTACGGTAACCGGCAGCCCGGATCTTGAAGGCCAGGTCGGTATCCTCATAGTAAGCCGGCGCGAATTCGTCGCTGAGCCCGCCGACCTCGTCCCAGACGATACGAGGTACCAGCAGTGCTGCACCCGAGAGGTAGTCCGTCTGCCGTACGTAGTTCCATTGGGGATCGTGCGGGTTGCCGTTGCGCCCCAGGTTCCAGGGTTGTCCATTATCCCAGACGACCCCTCCCGCCTCCTGCAGCTTGCCGTCAGGGTAGGTAAGCTTGGCGCCCACCGCGCCCACTCTCTCGAAGCGCGCACAAACATCGAGCATCTCGTCGAGCCAGCGATTACCAACCTCGGTGTCGTTGTTCAGCAACAGTATGTTCCGCCCTCTGGCAATCTCCGCAGCCTTGTTGCAGTTGCGCAGAAAGCCAAGGTTTTCCTCGTTGACAATGACTCGTACATTGCTCACCACGTCGCTGATTTCCGTGGTCTTGTCAGTCGAGCAGTCATCTACAACGATCACCTCATAGCTGGATGCATTATCACTCAGTATCAGTGAAGCAATGCAATGATAGGTCAGCTCGAACTTGTTGTGGACGGGAATGATGATGGACACATCCGGATCTACCACTGTCGGCAACGCCAGTGGTGGATAGTTTTTGCGATGCTCGTAGCCCTCATTGAGCACAGCCAGCGCTGTCATGAGATTGTTGATCTCATCTGGATCAGCCCCCTCAGCGACTATCCTGCGCATGCTGGATTGGAATGTGGTGAGTCGGCGTGACACTGTTGCTGGGAGTCCTGCGTACAGGCGCTCGGATGAATCAGCATCAGTTGCCAAGTATTGCCATGGCGTCAAAATCGGGCGCAGAACCTCGACACAAGATGCCTCTCCTTCTTTATGATCCATTAGAGCAACTGAGATGATGTGTGGCATCCCATCAAAATAGTCACCCGGTATCTGGTAATGAAAACGGAAATTACGCTGCTCAGCGTCCCAGTGCGCCTCCCCATCCCCAACTCGTTGACCGTCAATATGCACAGCAAATCGGATTGCAGAATTTGGGGCGTTCTCGCAGCTAAATCGCCCATTCAGGACACAGCCGTCCACCCCATCAATGTGAGCGAGCCATGATTCACTATCTTTAAGAACAAACTCGGGGGTCCTGATCACCTGCCCCGTCTCTGCGTCAATGAGCCGAATACGGTGAGGCTTCTTATGGTCCATGGGCATTAGCAACCGGATTGTGAAACCGTGGCGCCCATTTCCCATCCCAGCCTCCATAAGGTCAGAACGGAAACGATCTGCCAATCCCTCGCCGAGGAGGTCCTGTCCGTCGAAGATTTGCAGAGAAATTGCTTCATCGGGCCTATCGGGATCAAAGGCCCATCCAATTAATTCACCTGCCTCATATCGGTCGATATGCCCTCTCGGACTTGCAACGTCATCTTGCTTTCCAAACTTCGATGAAAACTTGAACATCACTCGAACCTCGATATTTTTATCATCTCAGAATACCTACTTCTCAATACTCAGCCTAGAAGCGTTGAATCAGCCAATATTGGATTATTCAGCAGGATCAGATACATCACTGAACCCAATCATTGCATAAATTTGACGCAACCAGGTTTCAGGCTGCTTGCTTCAAGGTATTCAGGTAATGCAACAGCTCGGATTTCACGGCTGGGT
>NZ_KB898935.1 GCF_000377945.1 Thioalkalivibrio sulfidiphilus | reverse complement strand
CGTGCTGGCGCACAATCTCAACCGGGAAATGCAGATGCTGTGTCATGAACAGGTCCGCAACACGACTGAGAAGCGCGCGCCGCTGTGGTGTTTCGAACAACTCGGCACCCTGCGGCGCAAACTGATCCAGCGCGCCGGGCGCCTGACAAGACCCCAGGGCGCCTTGACGCTGACCATGAGCGCTAACCCCGCCGTGAAATCCGAGCTGTTGCATTACCTGAATACCTTGAAGCAAGCAGCCTGAAACCTGGTTGCGTCAAATTTATGCAATGATTGGGTTAAGTACCCCCGTAATATCCCCCATAATTCCCGATCAAGCGAACCGAGGTACGAGTGACGACTGGTTGGTGTTGTTCGCCTTTTCAGGCGTCCTTTTCGGTTCGAAAAAGGACCAAAGGGCTCATCCTCCCAGACACTCAACTCGAAGAGGCATCCAGTAATCCGTAATGCATCGCCTCGTGATCGAGCATGATGCGCTGCTGCAGCACGCGCCACTTGCCATCCGACTCCTTGTCCAGCACCACCTCCAGAGCGCGACGTATGACGGTGCCGTCGTTGGCCTCCACCCGCTCCACGGTCTGGAACATGATTTGCCTGTCCGTGGCGGCCCTCATGCGCAGGCCCGTGTAGCTGACGTCCTTGAGCACGCGGTCCTTGAACTCATGCTCGCACTGGCGGAACCAGTCGTCGTAGCCGATGGCCTCGAAACCGGGAATGCCGAGCACCCGGACGCGTTTCGACACCAGGTCCATGTGGGCGGGATGGTCCAAGGCACGGGCGGTACGTTCCACCGCGTCGATCCATTGGAGGGCGATTTCTCTGGCGTGGTTTTCTTGGCTCATGGTTGCCTTGATCGGTGGAAATCATATGAAGCCAAAAGGGGTGGGTGAAAAATCGTTTGATTTGTCACCCACCCCTTATGGCCAGACCCTGACATCTCTATGCCGCAGACTCCTGGCGGATATCCCAGCCCGGAAAAACGAGAACCGCGGGATGGCACTTAAGGGCCCTGGCAAGAATCTTTGCTCTCTCCACGCCCAGATTGACCCGGTCATTTTCAATCGCAGAAATGGTGGATTGAGGAATGCCCGTGAGCTCGGAAAGATCGTTCTGGCTCAGTTCCTGTAATTCCCGGAGGATCCGCACCGACTCCCCGACAGAGACATCCACCAACTTCTTTGCTTTGCGATAATCTTTCATCCTGCTTTTTCCGGTAGTCGTGCGGAGTCAGGCTAGCAGCAGGACAAGGACAAGATCCTGCTTGCACAGATGGGCGCCTCTAGGCATTTATCGTCACTTCTGATGTGGTGGGGACCCTCACCCAGTCCACGACATTTGTCCGACTTTAGCGGCTCAGACTGGGTGAGGCAAACTGCACGGCGGGCGCGTCCTTACATGCGGGTGGAATCGAAACCATCGGGAACGAGATTACCTTGCGACCTTCGCGCATCCCTTCGCGCCCTTCGCGGTTCGCTTTTCCCCTATCCCTTCTCGCCTAACCCCTCACACACCACCACCCTCACCCCTTCACAAACACCGCCATGGACTCCACATGGGCGGTATGGGGAAACATATCCATCACTCCCGCAGCCTCCAGGCGATAGCCAAGGGTATGCACCAGGGTGCCGGCGTCCCGGGCCAGGGTCGCCGGGTTGCAGGAGACGTAGACGATACGCGGCACGTTGAGACGGCCCAGGAGTTTCATCACGCCGGCGGCACCGGCGCGGGGCGGGTCCAGCAGGATGCGGTCGAAGCCGGCCCGGGCCCAGGGGGCATTGACCACATCATTGGCGGCGAGATCGGCGGCATGGAACTCGGCGTTGCGGATGTCGTTGTGCTCGGCGTTCTCCCGGGCGCGGGCGACCATGACGGCCTCCCCTTCCACGCCCACCACGTGGCCGGCGCGCCGGGCCAGGGGCAGGCTGAAGTTGCCCAGGCCGCAGAACAGATCCAGTACCCGGTGTTCCGGCCCCACCTCCAGCAGCTCGATGGCCCGGGGCACCATGGCGCGGTTGATGTCCCGGTTCACCTGCACGAAGTCCAGGGGGCCGAAGGGGATGCGCACGTCGAAATCCGGGTGGGCGTAGAACAGGGGCTCCGGCTGCTCCGGTGACAGGGGATGGACCGTGTCCGGCCCCTTGGGCTGGAGCCAGACCTGCACGTCCTGTTCAGCGGAAAAGGCCTTGAGGCGCTCCACGTCGCCCTCGCTCAGCGCATCAAGGTTGCGGAACACCAGGGCGGTGCGGTCCTCGTCATCCACCGCCACCTCCACCTGGGGGATGCGGTCCCGTGCGTCCAGGGTGGAGAGGAAATCCCGCAGGATCATGATGCGCTTGCCCACGGAGGGGTGCAGCACCTCGCAGGCCTCGAGGGTCGCCAGGTAGTGGCTGTAGCGCTCCCGGAAACCCACCAGGGCGCCACCCTTCTTGGGCACGTATTTCACCCCCAGGCGCGCCTTGCGCCGGTAGCCCCAGGCGTGGGCCCGCAGGGGCTCCTGAATGTGCGCCGGCACCACCTTGCCCACGTGCTCAAGGACCTCCAGCACCGCCTGCTGCTTGGCGTGGACCTGGGCGGCGTCGCTCATGTGCTGCAGGCTGCAACCGCCGCACAGGCCGAAATGGACGCAGCGGGGTTCGACCCGGTCGGGGGATTCCGCCAGCACCTGGTCCACCGTGGCCTCGTCGTAGCGCCGGTGCCGGGCCACCAGGCGGGCGCTGACCCGTTCCCCGGGCAGGGCACCGTCCACGAACAGGGCCTTGCCCTCCACCCGGGCCACGCCGCGGCCTTCGTGGGTGAGGGATTCGATAGTGACCTCCACCGGGGCCTGGGGCACCGGCGCGGAACGGGCCCTGCGGCCCATCAGGCGCTCTTCCCCGCCTGCCAGGCGTCCAGGAAGGCGCCCAGGTGCGCCTCGGGGGATTCCGCGAGCATGTGCCGCACCCGCTCCAGCTCCACTTCCAGGGCCTGCTCCGTGAGCCGGCCGCGCATGCGCTCGAAGCGCAGGTAGACCAGGTAGGTGTTGAGCACGTCGGTCTCGCAGTAGTTGCGGATGCCGCGGATGTCGCCGGCCAGGTAGGCGTCCCAGACCTTGGCGCCGCTCATGCCCATCTTGCCGGGGAAGCCCAGCAGGCTGGCCACCTCGTCCAGGGGGGCATTGGCCCGGGCCTGGAAGCCGGCCAGCACGTCCATCAGGTCCACGTGGCGCCAGTGGAAGCGGGACAGGTAGTTGTTGTAGCGGAAGTCCCGGTCGTCGTCGCCCATCTCCCAGTAGCGGGCGGCGCTGATACCGTGCAGCAGGGTCCGGTAGTGGATCACCGGCAGGTCGAAGCCGCCGCCGTTCCAGGTGACCAGGGTCGGGGTGTAGCGCTCCACCCCCTCGAAGAAGCGGGTGAGTAGCTCCTTTTCGCTGGCGTCCTCGTCACCCAGGGACCAGACCGCCAGGCGGTCCCGGGTGACCAGGACCACAGAGATGGCCACGATGCGGTGCAGGTGGTGGGCCAGGAACTCGCTGCCGGTCTTCTGTACCCGCAGCTGGGCCATGGCCTTGGCCGTGTCCTCGTCGGAGAGACCCTCGAAGCCGTGGATGCGCCGGGCGCCCTCCACGTCGGGGACGGTCTCGATGTCGAACACCATGATCGGGGTCATGCGGGAAATACTCCGGTGGAAATATAGCGGTCGCCCCGGTCGCAGATGATGGACACGATGGTGGCGTTCTCCACATGGGCGGACAGCCGCAGGGCGGCGGCCACGGCGCCCCCGGAGGAGACCCCGCAGAAGATGCCTTCTTCCGCAGCCAGGCGGCGCATGGTGTCCTCGGCCTCGGCCTGGGTGACCTCCAGGGTCTGGTCCACGCGGAAATCCTCGAAGATGCTGGGCAGGTATTCCTTGGGCCAGCGGCGGATGCCCGGGATGCTGGAGCCCTCGGCGGGGGTCACGCCGACGATCTGCACCGCCGGGTTCTGCTCCTTAAGGTAGCGGGAGGTGCCCATGATGGTGCCGGTGGTGCCCATGGCGCTGACGAAATGGGTGACCTCGCCGCCCGTGTCCCGCCAGATCTCCGGGCCGGTGCCCTCGTAGTGGGCCAGGGGGTTGTCCGGGTTGGAGAACTGGTCCAGCACCCGGCCCCTGCCCTCGGCCTCCATCTGCTTGGCCAGGTCCCGGGCCCCCTCCATGCTCTGCTCCCGGGACACCAGGATGATCTCGGCGCCATAGGCCTTCATGGCGGCCCGGCGTTCCGCGCTCATGTTTTCCGGCATAATGAGGACCATGCGGTAGCCCTTGATGGCCGCCGCCATGGCCAGGGCGATGCCGGTATTGCCGCTGGTGGCCTCGATCAGGGTGTCCCCGGGGCGGATCTCGCCGCGCGCCTCCGCCTTGCGGATCATGTTGAGCGCCGGGCGGTCCTTCACGGAGCCGGCGGGGTTGTTGCCTTCAAGCTTGGCCAGGATCGTATTGGTCGTCTGCCCCGGCAGACGCTGCAGGCGCACCAGGGGGGTGTTGCCGACGAAGGCTTCCAGGGTGGGATAGGACTTCATGTTCGCTCAGGGACCGTCAGGGACGAGAGCCGACATTATAAACACGACGCACAGGGGGCGTCCCGGACCCATGAAACCCGCTAACCAGCTGACTCGCGTAGTCATATCGATACTGGGCGCAGCCCTCACATCCCTGCCCATGGCCCAGGCCCAGCAGGACCCCTTGCCCACGGAACACGATTTCTTCATGGACCTGCCGGTGGTGCTCACCGCCACCCGCCTGCAGCAGCCGGTGGCCGAGGCCCCCGCCGCCGTCACCGTCATCGACCGGGAGCTGATCGAGGCCTCCGGCGCCCGGGAACTGGTGGACATCCTGCGCCTGGTGCCGGGCATGATCGTGGCCAGGCATTCCAACCACGAGCCTGTGGTCACCTATGGAGGCCTGCCGGAACGCTTCTCCAGGCGCATGCAGATCCTGGTGGATGGGCGCTCCGTGTATCAGCCCTTCTCCGGGGGGGTGCTCTGGACCGATCTGGGACTGGCCATCGAGGACATCGAGCGCATCGAGGTCATCCGCGGCCCCAACGCCGCGACCTATGGTCCAAGCTCCTTCCTGGGCATCATCAACATCATCACCCGTCACCCCGCCGAGACTGTCGGGCGACATGTCACAACCCGGGTGGGCACCAACGGCGTCCGTGACCTGATCGCGCGCCAGAGTGGCAGCGGCGAAAATATTGACTACCGACTGACCCTCTCTACCCAGGAGGACAATGGTTTCCCCGATACCTTCAGCGACAAGCGGGCACAGTTCGCCAATCTGCGCATGGACTATCGCATGACGCCGGAGCACACCTTCAGTACCCGCGCCGGCTTCGGGAAATCCCGCAAGTCACGGGGCCGCGACGATGACCTGGATCCTGAACACCGCTTCACCACCGACAGTGCCCACGTGCAATTGCGGCTTGATCAGGACAGCGGCGTGGGTGACAGCTGGAACGCCCAGTATTACTACCAGCAATACAGCACCAAGGACGAGTTTTCGGTGCAATTTCTGGGCCTGACCATTCCCCTGGACGAGAACGTGCGTACCGATCGCCACGACCTGGAATTCGAACGTCGCCAGTCGATCGGCACAGCCACCCGGGTGGTCTGGGGCGGCAGCCTGCGACACGACCGCGTGGCCTCACCCACCTACTTCAGTGAGCGCAGCCCGGTAAGTGACGATCTTTATCGGATCTTCGCCAACCTCGAACAGGAGCTTGGCGGAATCACCACCGTCAATCTAGGCGCGATGTACGAACACAGTGACATTTTCGGCGAACAGGTTTCACCCCGAGCCGCCGTGAATTTCCAGGTTCATCCTGAACACACCTTTCGGGTGATCGCCGCGAGGGCGACCCGCACCCCGGTGCTGACCGAGGAACTGGCTCTGCGCGTCTATGACCTGAATGAATTCGGCATCCCGATGATCATCCCCGTGCTGGTGGCGGAAGGCGGCCTGAAGCCGGAAACCACCGAGTATTACGAACTGGGTCATCACGCGAGCCTCGGCCAAAGCGGCCTGGTCATGGACACCAAACTCTTCAGCAACCGTATCCGGGGCCTGATCGACAGCTCAGGTCCAGGCTCCATTTCCTTTGCCGACCGTGGCGGCGTCGGTTACCAGGGCATCGAGATGCAGCTGGACTACTGGCTCTCGGACCGAACCCGCCTGCACGGTGGCCTGACCTATCACTTCAACCGGGACGACTACAGCAGCGGTCGGGACGGACGGTATGGCGAGGCTGTCCCTCGGAGCATCATCACAGCAACCATCTCCTCGCGAGTCACAGACCAGCTGCGTCTTTCAGGGGTCTACTATCATTATTCCGAGATAAACTGGATCGATGGCGACCCCAGTGATGCCAAAGATGGCTTCCTGGATGTCTCCGCCCTCTGGACCCTGAATCGCCAGGCGCGAATCGGGATCACGGTCCAGGACCTGCTGGCACGGGGCTATGACGGGAGAACGCCGTCTAACGCCGACATCTACCAGGTCAACCGTCGCGAAACCCGAAGCTTCGCCAGCCTGTCATTAGACTTCTAGCCAGCAGGACATCGAACCACCCAAGGATGATGCGAGCACCCATCGCCACATGGACATCACTCGTCGCCGGCCTGATGCTGCCGGCGCTGGTTCTGTTCATGCCACTGTGCGGGTTCGCCTCCGAACCTCAACCGGCCCCGACGCGCGTGCTGCTTCTGGCCAGCGACGACGGCACCCTGCACCAGCGCATCCTGCTCTCCATGGAACGCCAGATCGGGAACGTGCCGGCGTCACGGACAAGGGCTATCGCCACTGACGAGGGCGCACGCACACAGATTGGTCACTTTGACTGCACGGAGTGCCTGATCGTGACCTCCGGCGTTCATGCACTGCGCCTCGGCCTCGAGGCCAGTCATCAGGCCCGGATCCTGGCCATCGCCATCCCGGAGGAGAGCTTCCTGCAGATGACCCGTGGGCGGACGGACAGGGACAGACTCTCGGCCATTTTCATGGAGGTCTCCCTCGAACGCATGGCAGAGATCATCAGCCAGCGCCTGACCGGCATCGAGTCGGTGGGTATCGTCAGCAGCGACGGGCGTTACCTGAGCGGTGAACACCGACTCGGACACCCCGACCGCGCCCCTGGGCTTAAGTTCCGGGAATACGCCGTACCCCGGGAAGCGGACATCGTGGATGTCTTTACCCAGGCCAGCCGCGAGAACCAGGCCATCCTCGCCGTGCCGGATCCGCGCATCTTCAATCGCGACACCATCGTGCGCATCATGCTGACCACCTATCGCAGCAACACCCCGGTGATCGGTTATTCCGAGGCCATGAACCGGGCCGGTGCACTGATGTCGGTGTTCTCCTCGCCGGAGATGCTGGGTGACGAGGCGGGTGAACTGGTCGCCGACGCCCTGCGAGCGCAGCGATGGCAGCACACCGAGCGACACACCGAACGCTACACCGTGGCCGTCAACCCGCAGGTGGCCCGCTCCCTTCGCATACGAGTCAAAGAAACCCCGTGATGAAGAACTGGCGCATCAAACACCGTCTGCTGGCCCTGGCATTGCTGCCCTCGATGGTGGTGGCCATGGTGCTCACCGGCTACTGGACGGCCATCAAGATCATGGAGCTGAATCAACGACTTGAGGAACGTGGCGCGATCATCGTGGCCTTCCTGGCGCCGGCCGCGGAGTACGGGGTGCTGTCGGGGAACCGGGCCTACCTGCGCTCTGCGAGTACCCGGGTCCGTGAGGAACAGGATCTGATCAGCATCCGCATCAGCGACGACCGGGACAACCTGCTCTACACCCATGTCCGCGACATCCAGGAGTCCCGCCGACTGCACACCCTGTCGGCGCTGCTGTTTGGTCATGAGGTGCGCCTGTTCGAGGCACCGATCGTGCTCACCAGCCTGGATGGCTTCGATTTCATCGGTGGGTCCGCAGAGGCGGACCGGCGCAGTACGGAACGGGTGATCGGGCATGTCAGGATCAGTCTGTCCACGGTGCCCACCGCCATCACCCAGACGGAGTGGCTGCTGCGAAGCATCGCCATCATCATCGTCCTGCTGGGCATCACCGGGCTGGTCATCTATCGCCTGGAACGGCCCATTTCCGCGCCCCTGGAGCAGATGGCCGAGACCGTGCGGCGCATCGGACGCGGCGATCTGGAGGCCCGCACCGGGGTCAAGGCAGGCGGAGAGCTGGCACAGCTGGCCCACGGCATCGACAACATGGCCGAGAACATCCAGCGCGCCCACGCGAGGCTTGCGGAACGCATCCAGTCAGCCACCCGGGATCTGCAGGAACAGCTTGAACTCATCGATCAGAAGAATCGCGAGCTGACCATTGCCCGGGGCAATGCGGAAGAAGCCAACCAGCGCAAGTCGCACCTGCTCGCCAGCATCAGTCACGAACTGCGCACGCCCCTGAGCGCCATCCAGGGCTATTCCGAACTGCTTGAACAATACGGCAACCTGGATGATCGCGATCTGGGCTGGCTGGAGATCATCAACACCTCCAGCAAGGACACCCTCAAGCTGGTCAACGACCTCCTGGACGTGGCCCGTCTGGAATCCGGGCGCATCACCATTCACCGCAATCAGTTCGAACTGGGTAAGTGTCTCTCGGAAGTGATCGGCATCTGCCGACGTTCCCTGCGCGACCGCCAGGTGGATGTCACCCTGATCATGAGCCCCGAGACACCCGCCTCGATCACATCCGACCACCTGCGCTTCAAACAGGTGATCACCAACCTGCTCAGCAACGCGCTGAAATTCACCGCCAACAGTCAGGTGAACGTGCATGTCGGCGTGCGTCAGGAAGGGCGTACCCGGCAGCTCGAGATCTGCGTGCGGGATTTCGGGCCCGGTATCGAACCGGAAGACCTGCCGCACATCTTCGAGCCCTTTTTCCAGTCCAGACACCCGGAGGTGCGCCGTCACAGCGGCGCAGGCCTGGGCCTGAACATCACACGCGGCATCACGGAACTGCTGGGTGGACAGATCCTGGTGGACAGCGCCCCGGGCACGGGCAGCCTGTTCACGCTCCTGCTGCCGCTGTACGACAGCGACGTACCGCTGCCCTCGCCGCCGCTGCCGGGCGACCTGGGCCAGGTCACGGTCTGGTGCGACGATACGGAAGTGCGCACGGCGCTGCTGCAAACCCTCAGGGTCATGAACCTCGGCACCCGGGCAGGGAGATCGCTGGATGACTACATCCAGCAGCTGGACCTCAACCCCCAGGGCATCGGCATCATCTGGGTGCGCTCCCTGTCCGGTGATGACCTGGAGAAACTGCGTCTGCACCCGTCACTGCTGGCGCGCACCCTGATCGCCAGAAACAGCCTCATGCCGGAGGAGACCCAGGCGGGCCTGCTCGCCCAGGGGGCGCGCTTCATGCCGCTCACGCTTTCGGTCCAGTCCCTCAATCAGGCCATCCAGCGCAGGCTGCGCCCCGGCACCGCCAGCCGGGACGTGGAGGAAGACCTCGCGGAGGACACGATACCCTTGAACGGTCTGCGTTTCCTGGTGGCCGATGACAACGCCGTCAACCGGCGCCTGCTGGCGGAGATCATCCAGCAGCAGGGCGCGGAGGTTCGGCAGGTGGAGGATGGTGCGTCCGCCGTGAGCGCCTATCACGAGGACACGCCGGACGTGGTGCTCATGGATGTACACATGCCGGTGAAGGACGGCATCGAGGCCATGCTGGAGATCCGCGCGGAGGATCCCACGGCGCGCATCGTCGCGGTGACCGCCGATGCCCGCCCCGAGATGCACATCTCCCTGCTGCAGCAGGGCTTTGACCAGGTGCTCTCAAAGCCAATCTCGGAGCAGGACCTGGTCGAGTGTGTGCAGGAAAGTCACAAGGGCGTGCGCCGCTCCAGCCGTCGCAACGTCGACCCGGCCCGGGACATGCCGCACCCGGTACACGATCCCGTGCTTTCCCTGCAAAGGGCCGGCGGCAATCCACAGCTGGCCCGGGACATGCTGGACATGCTGATCCGCGATGCGCAGAAGGCCCTGGAGCAGATCACTGAGACATCCATGAGCAACGAGGCACTGCTGGAACTGGTGCACCGCATACACGGCGGCTCACGGTACTGCGGCACGCCACGCCTGAACACCCGCAGCCAGGCCCTGGAAGCGGCCCTCAAGGACGGGCGCACGGATGACGTCCCCGCCCTGCTGGAGGCCTGGAAAAAGGAATTGAAGACGCTTTCGGAACAGGGCGACGCCCTGCTGAAGGAGATGGAGGTGATGAAGGGGTAGCTTGTGCTTGGTGCTTGGTGCTTGGTGCTTTGATCTTCCAAAGCACAAAGCACAAAGTACTAAACTCACCCCATCAGAATCACAAAGGCCAGCGCGTAATCCCGGTCATCGGTGATGCTGATGTGGGACTCCTTCACCCCGAGACGCCCGGCGGTCTCGGCGGCGCGCCCGGAGAAGACCAGCAACGGGCGCCCCCGCGCATCATGATCCACGCCCACGTCCATGAAGCGCATGTGTGCGCCCACCCCGACGCCCAGCGCCTTGCTCGCCGCCTCCTTGGCGGCGAAGCGGCGGGCCAGGAAGGCCGCCGGGGACGCGGTGTTGTGATACCCGGGCCATTCCACGGGATGCAGGATGCGCCGGGCGAGGCGTTCGCCGTGGCGCTCGAGCAGACCCGCCATGCGCGGGATGCTGGCCAGGTCGGTGCCGATACCCAGGATCCTCATGGCAGGGTTCACCGCCGTGCCCGGTCCATGGCGGCACGCATGGCGCGCACCGCCTCGCCGATCCCCGTGAACAGCGCACGGGCGACGATGGCGTGGCCGATGTTGAGTTCGTGCATCACAGGGATCGCCGCGATGGACAGGACGTTCTCGTAGTCGAGGCCGTGCCCGGCATTGACCACCAGGCCCCGTGCGTGGCCGTGGGCTGCGGCGGCCACGATGCGCTCCAGATGCGCCTCGCGATCCGGCCCCGGTGCTGCACTGGCATAGGCACCGGTATGCAGTTCCACCACCGGCGCACCGATGCGCAAGGCGGCATCCAGGTGCGCCAGGTCGGGCTCCACGAACAGGGACACCTCGATACCCGCCGCGAGCAGCGGCGCGCAGAAGGCCTTGAGTCGTGCCTCCTGACCCAACACGTCCAGCCCTCCCTCGGTGGTCAGTTCCTCGCGCCGCTCGGGCACGATGCAACAGGCCTCGGGGCGGATGCGCAGGGCGATGGCCTGCATCTCCTCGGTGGCGGCCATCTCCAGGTTCATGCCGGTGGTGATGCGCTCGCGCAGCACTTCCACATCGCGGTCCTGGATGTGACGGCGATCCTCGCGCAGGTGCAGGGTGATGATGTCCGCGCCGGCCTCCTCGACGATGCGCACCGCCTCGACGAGATCAGGATAGGACGTGCCCCGGGCCTGGCGGATGGTGGCGATGTGGTCGATGTTAACGCCCAGTCGCAGGGCGGTTTGCGTGTTCATGGTTCTCGATTCTCTTGTCTCTGTCCCGCTGCGCCGGGAAACAGCGCGCGGCTCATGATCCGGCGGCCCTGGAGATGATGGTCCAGCAGACCACGCAGCAGGCGCTTGGCCTCCTGGCGCCCCCTGGGCGTCTGCACACCCCCGCCCAGCAGTTCACGCAGGGTCTCGCCATGGACACAGGCGCCCCGGGATCGTTCCCCGGGTCCGGCAATCCGCAAGCCCCGCTGGGCCTCGTACACATAGCAGGCCTCGGGCTCCAGCGCCGCGAGGTCGATGCTTTCCAGCCCCTCACCCAGGTAATGCAGCAGGCTGCGCTCATAGCCCCGCAGCAGCGGTTCCAGATCCTCGTCCGGTCGGGCCAGCGCCGCGACGGTGTGGGCGTAGTCCTCGAAAAAACCCTCCAGGGGGATCTGGCGCGGCAACAGCTTCAGGGCCAGTTCGTTGACATAGAAGCCGCAGGCCAGGCGTTGGGCAGCCAGCACCACGGCAGACTGCTCCTCCAGCAGGCTGAGGGTCTTGAGTTCGCCCCGTCCCTGCCAGGCCAGTTCGTAGCGAGCGAAACTGCGCGCCTTCTGGCTGCGGCCGCGGAACAGACAGGCGGTGCGTCCCTCGGCCTCGGTGAGCAGATCCAGGATGTGACTGTTGTCCCGGTAGGGACGCACATGCAGGATGAAGCCGGTGGTGTGGACTCTGTTCACGGGGTAATGAAATCGAGATTCAAAATTCAAGATTCAACATTCAAAGGGGCTGAGCAGGGCCGTACGGCCTGAATCTCCAGCATAGCTGCCCCCTTTGAATGTTGAATCTTGAATGTTGAATTCTAAGTATCAATCCCCATGCGCCGGATGGAGTCCACGTCCGCCTGCCAGCCTTCCCGGACCTTCACCCAGAGGCGCAGCATCACCTTGCGCTCCAGCATCTCTTCCAGGGTGTGGCGGGCGGCGGTGCCGACGCTCTTGATCATGCGACCGCCCTTGCCCACCACGATGGCCTTCTGGCTGTCACGCTCCACCCAGATCACCGCGTCGATGTGGGTGACCGTGGGCGTGTCCTTCCAGGACTCCACCTCCACCGCCGTGGCGTAGGGCACCTCCTGCCCGAGGCGTTCCAGCAGTTCCTCGCGGATCACCTCGGTGACCCTGAAGCGCTGGCTGCGATCGGTGAGTTCATCCTCCGGGAACAGGTGCACACCTTCAGGCAGAAAGCCCATGAGCACGTCCACCAGGGGCTCGAGGTTCACGCCGCGCAGCCCCGAGATGGGCACGATGTCCGAGAACGGATGCAGGCCCCGCAGTCGCTCGATGAAGGGCAGCAGGGTCTCCTTGCGCTCGAGACGGTCCACCTTGTTGATGGCCAGCACCAGCTTCTTCACGCCGGCCTGCTTGAGCATCTCCAGGATCTGGGCATCGCCGCTCTCCCAGCGGTCCGCCTCCACCACGAACAGCACCGCGTCAGTGTCCGCGAACACGGCTTGGGCGGCCTGGTTCAGGACCCGGCCGAGCAGCTTTTCGGAGCGGGTATCGATGCCCGGCGTATCCACCAGGATGAGCTGATCCGCGCCCCGGGTGACGATGCCCAGGATACGATGACGGGTGGTCTGGGGCTTGCGGGTGGTGGCGGCGATCTTCTCGCCCACCAGGGCATTGAGCAGCGTGGACTTGCCCACGTTGGGGCGTCCGACGATGGCAATGTAGCCGCAGCGGGATGGGGACTGGGTTTCGATGATGGGGCTCCAGGAAGGCGCTAGAGACAAGTGACTAGCCCGCATATCTCACCGGGATCGCGGGAGCAGGCGAAGGATTCGTGCCCGTAGGCGCCGCTCTGGAGCGAAACCCATAGCAGTAGCTATGGGTTGAGTGAAGAGCAAGCATACGGGCGCGAAGACGAGCCTGAACCGCGATAGGACACCGGCGGGAACAGGCTGTCATGCTGAGGGTGCCGATCATTTCAGTGTATTCCACATACGTTTCAGGCAGTTACGCATCCGCCGGTGTCCGACCGGTGAGATATGCGGGCTAGATACAAGATACAAGAAAACATGATGCTTTGGGTGCCGGGTCGGGCGAGACTGACTTCAACTTGCCTCTTGCCTCTTGCCACTGGTCTCCAGCGCCTTCAATGCGCATTCCGCCGCGGCCTGTTCGGCGCGCCGGCGGCTGGTGCCTTCACCCGAGTATTCACTGTCGCCGATACGGCACAGGGCGCGGAAGCGCTGCTCGTGGGGTTTGCCGGTCACGGAGGTCACTTCATAGACGGGCAGCTCTCGGCTGCGGCCCTGCAGCCATTCCTGGAGCCGGGTCTTGGGATCCTTGAGGGCGTCCAGCGCAGGCAGGCTCTCCAGCCGGTCGGCGTAGAGCGCGAGCACGAAGCGCCGCGCGGCATCGAAACCACTGTCCAGGTAGACCGCGCCGATCACCGCCTCCACCGCATCGGCCAGGATGGAGTTGCGCCGGGCGCCACCGCTTTTCAGTTCCCCCTGCCCCAGATTGATCTGCCCGCCCAGACCCTGTGCCTTGCCGATCACGGCCAGGCTGTCCTTGTTCACCAGGGTGGCGCGAAGCCGGCTGAGATCGCCCTCGCTGGCCTCGGGATGGGCCTTGAACAGATGCTCCGCCATCACCATCCCGAGCACCGCGTCACCCAGGTATTCCAGGCGCTCGTTGTTGGGGCTTCCGGCACTGCGGTGGGTGAGCGCCTCGGTGAGCAGTTCGGAGTCGTGCAGCCGCTCGGGCAGGAGATCGAGAAGCGGAATCCGGCTCATGGGCCCAGGGGATATTCCTTCTTGAAGCTGACCACCGCATCGATGTTGGAGATCATCTTGGTGCGCACTTCGTAGTCCAGCACGAGGACGCGCTTGTCACCCCGCTGTTCCAGTTTGAGGTGCTCCTGGCGCACATTGTCCACGCTGTTGACCTGGAAGCGCCGGCTGGTGGCGCCCCAGATCTCGCGCATGCTGCGGTTTGCGGCACCTTCGGCGGCCACGTCCTTGAGCACCGAGTTCACCGTCATGAATTCGCTGTAGATGGGAAACAGGCGCAGGCCCACGGTGCCGAAGATCACCAGTACCGCCGCGACGAACAGCAGCGGGATGAGCGCGATGCCGCGCTCTTTGCGGAAGGCCAGGGCATGCAGGTGCATGGCAGGCAGCTGGTTCATGTTCATCTCCCCCTTGACGTGATTAACGTATCCGCGTCCCGATCCGGCTCAGATCCGAGGAGCGGTCAGCAAAATCCCAGTGCATCCAGATCATCACGGCCTTGCCTACCAGGTTCTCCTGGGGCACGAACCCCCAGTAGCGGCTGTCGTTGCTGTTGTCCCGGTTGTCACCCACCACGAAGTAATGCCCCTCGGGGACTAGGATCTCGCCCTGCACCGATGGCCGGTTGGGCCAGATCAGGATCTGGTGGGTGACATCGCCGATGGTCTCCTCGGCCAGGGTCGCACCGGTCATCACGTCCCCGGAACCGCTGCCCTCGTAGGTCCCGATCTCCCGCTGGGTCACGGCGCGATCGTTGATGAACAGGGTCTTATTGTAGAACGCCACCCGGTCCCCGGGCAGTCCCACCACCCGCTTGATGTAATCCTCTCTGGGATTCTCAGGATAGCGGAATACCGCCACGTCACCATGTTTGGGCAGACCAGTGGGGATGATCAGCTGACGGGTTACCGGCAGGCGGATGCCGTAGCTGTACTTGGTGACCACGATGAAGTCGCCCACCAGCAGGGTGGGCATCATGGAGCCCGAGGGGATGCGAAACGGCTCCACCACGAAGGAGCGCAGCACCAGCACGATGATCAGCACCGGGAAGAAGGACTTGGAGTACTCCACGTACCAGGGCTCGGGGGGACGGGCATTGCGGCTCTCTCCCTCCACGGGCACCGGCGCCTTCCTGGCCTTGCTCCACCACAGCGCATCCAGCAGCCAGACCACGCCCGTGACGAGCGTGCCCAGCACCAGCACCAGTTCAAGATCGAAGGTCATGCACTGCTCCCCTTAAGTCTTTCAGCCCTGCAGTTCTCGGCTGCCTGTTCCTGACTGCCTGTTTCTAGCTGCTCTTGGTATCGGCACGCAGCACCGCCAGGAAGGCATCCTGGGGCACTTCCACACGGCCGATCTGCTTCATGCGCTTCTTGCCCGCCTTCTGCTTTTCCAGCAGCTTGCGCTTGCGGGTGGCGTCGCCGCCGTAACACTTGGCGGTGACGTTCTTGCGCAGCGCACGCACGTTGGTGCGCGCAATGATATGACTGCCGATGGCCGCCTGGATGGCCACCTCGAACATCTGCCGCGGGATCAGTTCGCTCATGGTCTCGGCCAGCTGGCGGCCGCGGCTCTGGGCCTGGTCCTTGTGCACGATCACGGACAGCGCATCCACACGGTCACCGTTGATGAGCAGGTCCACCTTCACCAACGGCGCCGGTTCCATGCGCGCCATCTCGTAGTCGAAGGAGGCGTAGCCCCGGCTCACGGACTTGAGCCGGTCAAAGAAGTCCAGCACCACCTCAGACAGGGGCAGCTCGTAGGTGAGCGCCACCTGGCGGCCGGTGTACTGCATGCGTGTCTGCACGCCGCGCTTTTCCACGCACAGGCTGATCACCGCGCCCAGGTAGTCCTGGGGCACCAGGATGTTGGCGCGGATGATGGGCTCGCGGATCTCCTTGATCTCGTTGACCGGCGGCAGCTGGGAGGGGTTATGGATCTCCAGCACCTCACCCTTGGTGGTCTCCACCTGGTAGACCACGGTAGGCGCCGTGGTGATCAGGTCAAGGTCGTATTCACGCTCCAGGCGCTCCTGGATGATCTCCATGTGCAGCATGCCCAGGAAGCCGCAGCGGAAACCGAAGCCCAGGGCCTGGGAGGTCTCGGGCTCATAGTGCAGGGAGGCATCGTTGAGCTTGAGCTTGTCCAGCGCGTCGCGCAGGTCGTTGTAGTCTTCCGCGCTGATGGGGAAGATGCCTGCGAACACCCGGGGCTGCACGTCCTTGAAGCCTGGCAGTGGCGACTCGGCGGGCCGGTCGGCGCCGGTGAGGGTGTCGCCCACCTTGGCCCCGGTGATGTCCTTGATGGTGGCGATCACGAAACCCACGTCGCCGGCGGCAAGTTCCTCCCGGTCCTTGGGCTTGGGCGTGAACACGCCCACCCGGTCCACCAGGTGGGTGCGGCCCGTGGACATGGCGATGATCTTCTGCTTGGGGCGCACGGTGCCGTTCATGACCCGTACCAGGGCCACCACGCCCAGGTAGTTGTCGAACCAGGAGTCGATGATCAGGGCCTGCAGGGGCGCGTCCGGATCGCCCGCCGGTGCCGGGATGCGTGCCACCAGGGCCTCCAGCAGGTCGTCCACCCCCTGGCCGGTCTTGGCGCTGACCCGCACCGCGTCCTTGGCCTCGATGCCGATGATCTCCTCGATCTCCGCGGCCACCCGCTCCGGGTCGGCGGCGGGCAGGTCGATCTTGTTGAGCACCGGCAGCACTTCGAGGTCCAGATCGATGGCGGTGTAGCAGTTGGCCACACTCTGGGCCTCGACGCCCTGGGAGGCATCCACCACCAGCAGCGCGCCCTCGCAGGCGGCCAGGGAGCGGGACACCTCGTAGGAGAAGTCCACGTGCCCGGGGGTATCGATGAAGTTGAGCTGGTAGACCTGGCCGCTGCGGGAGTGGTAGTCCAGGGACACGCTCTGGGCCTTAATGGTGATGCCGCGCTCGCGCTCCAGGTCCATGGAATCCAGCACCTGCTCGGACATCTCACGCTCGTCCAGGCCACCGCAGGTCTGGATGAAGCGGTCCGCCAGGGTCGACTTGCCGTGATCGATGTGGGCAATGATGGAGAAGTTGCGGATGTAATTTTGTCGGGGTTCAGCCATCACTCAGGGCCTGTCGCAATTCGTTTTCATCGAGGAAATGGCAGCACAGGATCTCGTCGTCGAGGGCCAGCACCGGCACCTTGACGTTGAAACGCGCGCGCAGCGCAGGGTCCGCGTCCACATCCACGGTGTTCAGGGAAACATCGTCCGGGAGATCAATGGCGGCAAGCTGCGCGTGCATCTGCTCGCACAGGTGACATCCGGCCCGGCTGTAGAGGATCAGCGTCCGTGCCACGGGGTCAATCCGGCACCTTCAGTGCCAGAAAGACCGGACCCTGGCGACGCTGCACCAGCACGGGGACCCTGCTGCCGGGGGTGAGTTTACCCGCCAGCTCGGCGAAATGCGCGGGGGATTCGATGCGCTGGTTGTTGATCATCACCAGCACGTCGCCGCGCTGGATACGGGCATCCCGGGCCGCGCCCTCGCCTACCCCGGCCACCAGCACGCCGCCCTGCTCCAGGTCCAGGTCTTTGCGCAGCTCGGCAGGCACCGGCTCCAGGGTCATGCCGAAGTGGGTTTCCGGGGCCGACGGGGCCGCAGGCTCGGCCGGCGTACGGCTGGCCAGTTCGTCGTCCGGCGGCAGTTCGGCGATGCGTATCCGCAGGGTCTGCTTGCGGCCGTCGCGCAGGATCTCGACCCGGGCATCCTTGCCCACCGGGGCACGGCCCACCAGGGGCGGCAGGGCGCTGGAGCGGGTAACCTCCACGCCATTGAAGGTCAGGATCACATCGCCCACCCGCACGCCGGCCTTCTCCGCCGGGCTGTCGGGCAGCACCCGGGCCACCAGGGCGCCGGTGGGGCGGCTCATGCCGAAGGAGTCGGCCAGTTCCCGGGTGACCTCCTGGATCAGCACACCCAGCCAGCCCCGGCTCACGTAGCCCTGGGTCTTGAGCTGCTCGACCACTTCCATGGCCATCTCGATGGGGATGGCGAAGGACAGGCCCATGAAACCGCCGGTGCGGCTGTAGATCTGGGAATTGATGCCGACCACCTCGCCCTTCATGTTGAACAGCGGACCGCCGGAGTTGCCCGGGTTGATGGCCACGTCGGTCTGGATGAAGGGCACGTAGTTCTCCGTGGGCAAGGCACGGCCCTTGGCACTGACGATGCCCGCGGTCACGGAATGGTCGAAGCCGAAGGGCGAGCCGATGGCCAGCACCCACTCGCCCACCTTGAGCTGCTCGGAGTTACCCAGCTTGAGGGTCGGCAGGTCGCTGGCCTCGATCTTGAGCAGGGCCACGTCGCTCTTGGGGTCGGAACCGACCACGGTGGCGGGGAAGCTGCGCCGGTCACTCAGGCGCACGATGATCTCGTCGGCATCCTCGATGACATGGTGATTGGTCACCACGTAGCCGTCCCGGGAGATGATGAAGCCCGAGCCCAGGGAGCTGGTGTCGAACTGCTCGGGCATCTCGCCGCCCTCGCCGAAGAAACGCCGCAGCAGGTCGCCCAGCATGCCGTCATCGGGCATGTCGGGGATGCGGAACTGGGGATGATCACGCCCACCGCGGGCGATCTTGCGGCTGGTGCTGATGTTGACCACCGCCGGGCTGTTGTCCTCCACCAGGGGGACGAAATCCGGCAGTGCGGCGCGCCCTTGGGCAGCCGCGGAAAACACCAGGGTGATGAACAACAGGACGAAAGGCAGGGTACTACGCGAGAAAACCATCATCTGGAAACCGGTCCGGGGAATAAACCCAGTGGGGATTATGACAATCAGGGGGCCAAAACACCATTGGCGCGGGGATGCAGGCTGTGCAGGCGGCGCAGGATCACGGGCTGGTAACGGGGATCGGAACTGACCCGGCCGGCGAACAGCCGCAGCCACACCAGCCCCGCGGCCAGTCCCGCCAGGCCGCTCAGCACCACCACCGGCTCACCGGCCGCCGGCCACAGCCAGCGGGCCAGCAGGGCACCCACCAGCAGGGTGATCAGGGGCACGGTATAGACTGCCAGGGAGCCACGCACCAGGGCCGCCTCCTCGATGCCCACCACCACCTCGTCACCCAGGCGCACGCCGACGGGGTCGATGGCGCGCACCCGGCTGCGCCGGTTGCCCACCACCTTGGCGATCACGGAGGTGCCGCAACCCTTGTTGGCGGCGCAGCTGCCGCAGGTGGAACGACGCTGGGTCTCCACCCAGGCATGCCCCTGTTCGACACTGATGACCCGGGCCTGCTCCTCGATCACGGACGGGCCTCGTGGTAGACGGAGTCGGCGATCATGCGAATTGTGCTCTCGGGCACCTCGCCCACCACCGTGACCTGGTATTCGCCGGCGGGCACCGCCATGGCGTGTAGGGCACCGGACTGGGTCAGGCCCATGTAGAGGTCGTCCAGGCTGCTGGCCCGGGAGATGAACACCGAGACCGTGGCCAGCCCATCGCTCAGCACCAGGTGCTGTACCGGGTTGAGATTTGCGGCCATGGGACGTTTGCTCACGGTTGCCACTCGGAAACCGTCGGGGATATCTCGCACCCTCCAGCCCGGATCCGGGTTCATCTCGCTCTGGGCATCCACCCGGTGGGTGGTGAAGCCCTCACCCTTCATGACCGGAATGAAACGGTCGTCGGGAACGTAATCCGGAAACTGGATGCTGGTGAACATGAACTGCTCGATGGTGTTGCCCTGGTGATCGAGCATCTCGGACTTGAGCAGCATGCCCGAGTCCTCATCGATGCACAGGCGGTGACCGTAGCGCAGGTCGTCGTTGGGGATGATCTGCAGGGTGCGGCAGCTCAGGCCGGCGATGCGCTGCTCCCCTTCCACCTGGAAGCGGTAGGGAGAGTCGGGACCGAACTGACGGTCCGGGATGGCGGCGGGCAGACCACCGAGACGGCTGCGCCGGGGCTCGATTACCACCGAGCGGCTGGCAGGCCAGACGCAGGTGAGTACGTCCTCGTCGCGGATCACCTCGCGGGGTTCGCCGGTCAGGGACAGCAGACGCTCCCGCTCACCACGCTCGTCCCGGGTGTGGACGATCTGCATGGTTTCGGTCTTCTGGCCGTGGATGTAGACGAAGGTGCCCTCGTAACTGAGACTCCTGACCGCCTCGATCATGCGATCCAGCAGTGCATCGGCCCGGTGCTCGTCGGCCCAGGCATGACTGGAGGCCAGCAGGCCCACGGCCAGTACGTACCGGGTGAGTCCCCGCAGACCCATGCCTTATTCCCCGGGGGTTTCGTAGCCAACCACACGCACGACGGGCATCAGGCCCTGCCCGGCGGCATGCTCAGCATGGTTGACGATGAAGCTGTTGAGCCGGGCATCGGGCGTCTCCAGGCGGCTGAGGCGGGGAGCTTCGCGGCTCACCGGCACGCTGCTGATCGCCACGGAGCGCTCGGCTTCGGCCACCGGCCTGATGCCCTGCGCGGCCAGTTGATTGGGCGCGGAACGATCGGCCAGCACCGGGGCCGGCAGGCTGTTGTCCGGGGTACCGCCCACGTTCATGACACCGACCAGCACAGCCACCGCCACGGAGGCGGCCATGGCAACGCCGGCCACCGGTTTGAGCAGGCCGCGGCTGGCCTGATGGGGCACGCCCGTCAGGGCCGGTTCCTGCTCGATCAGGGCGCTCACCCGACTGGCGAAGTCTGCCGGGGCCGAGCGACTCAGACCGCCGCGGATGGCGTCGCCGATCAGGTGGTATCGGCCCCACTGGGCCAGGTCCTCGGGATGCTTGCCAAGCTCATCCACCAGGCGTCGTACCTCAAAGCTGTCGGCCTCGTCGTCCACCAGGGCGGACAGGCGTTCATTCTTCGTGGCGGTCATGGGCGTACACTCTCTACTCGATTGAAAATAACCATGGGCGTCCCCGGGATCACTCCAGCAGGGGCCGCAGGGTCCGGTCGATGGCCTCCCGGGCCCGGAAGATGCGCGAGCGCACGGTGCCGATCGGGCATCCCATGGTCTGCGCTATCTCCTCGTAACTCATGCCTTCCAGTTCCCGCAGGGTGATGGCGGTCTTCAGGTCCTCAGGCAGGGTCTCGATGGTGCGCTGCACCGCGGCCTGTATCTCCTGTGACAGCAATTCACCCTCGGGGGTTGCATATTCCTTGAGAGCGGATTCACCGCCCATCTGCTCGGCGTCCTGGGCGTCCACCTCGTAGTCGGGGGTGCGCCGGTTCTGGGAGACGAGATAATTCTTCGCCGTGTTGATGGCGATCCGGTAGAGCCAGGTGTAGAAGGCACTGTCACCACGGAAATTGGACAGCCCCCGGTAGGCCTTGATGAAGGCCTCCTGGGAGACATCCAGGGCGGCAGAGGGGTCGTGCACATAGCGTGAGACAAGATTGACGATCTTGTGCTGGTACTTGAGCACAAGGGCGTCAAAAGCTTTCTTGTCTCCGGCCTGAACACGCTTGACCAGCTCCTCGTCGGTGACCTTCTTGCCCATGCGGGCACTCCCCCTCTCAGGGCACGTCCTGTACCCTACCAGCGATTGACCTGAAAACCAGCGGTAAGTTCTGGCGGATAGTTGCCTGATGAATGCCCGCCCGAGCGGGCGAACCCATGTGGCGCGACCCGTGGTTGCCACGCTAAGGCCGCAAAAACTGTGACAAAATAACTCAAATCATGACCCCGCCTCAAGCCAAGTCCGCTGTCCACCACCATGACGTGCTGATCATCGGCAGCGGCGCGGCGGGCCTGTCCCTGGCCCTGCACCTGGCCCCCCACCGTCGGGTGGCCGTGCTCAGCAAGGGTCCCATCACCGAGGGCAGCACCTTCTATGCCCAAGGTGGCATCTCCGCGGTCCTGGACGACAAGGACTCCCTGGAGGCCCACGTGCGGGACACCCTGACGGCCGGTGCCGGTCTGTGTGACGAGCGGTCGGTCCGCTACACGGTGGAACACGGCCCGGCCAGCATCCGCTGGCTCCAGGACCTGGGGGTGCCCTTCACCGAGGAGACCCTGCCCGACGGCAGCATCCAGCTGCACCTCACCCGGGAGGGAGGCCACAGCCACCGGCGCGTGGTGCACGCCGCCGACGCCACGGGCAAGGCCGTGGAGGACACCCTGGTGGGTCAGGCCCGGCGCGCCCCGAACATCGAACTGTTCGAACAGCACATCGCCGTGGACCTGATCACCCGCGAGAAGCTGGGCCTGGACGGCCCCAACCGCTGCGTGGGGGCCTACGTGCTGGATCGTTCCAACGGCGTGGAGATCTTCCATGCCCCCTGCGTGGTGCTGGCCACCGGCGGCGCCAGCAAGGTGTACCTCTACTCCAGCAACCCGGACGGCGCCACCGGCGACGGCATCGCCATGGCCTGGCGCGCCGGCTGCCGGGTGGCCAACATGGAATTCATGCAGTTCCACCCCACCTGCCTCTACCACCCCCGGGCCAAGTCCTTCCTGATCTCCGAGGCGGTGCGCGGCGAGGGCGGCCGGCTGCTGCTGCCCGACGGCCAGCCCTTCATGCACCGCTTCGACCCCCGGGGCGAACTGGCCCCCCGGGACATCGTCGCCCGGGCCATCGACCACGAGATGAAGCGCCTGGGCGCGGACTGCGTGTACCTGGACATCAGCCACAAGCCGGCGGACTTCGTGAAAGGCCATTTCCCGACCATCCACGAGCGCTGCCTGGAATTCGGCTTCGACATGACCAAGGAGCCGCTCCCCGTGGTACCTGCCGCCCACTACACCTGCGGCGGCGTGGTCACGGACCTGGATGCCCGCACCGACCTGGAGGGCCTCTACGCCATCGGCGAGACCGCCTACACCGGCCTGCACGGCGCCAATCGCATGGCCAGCAACTCCCTGCTGGAATGCCTGGTGTTCGCCCGGGCCGCCGCCGAGCACATCCTGTCCCGGGACACCGCCACACTGCCGGCGCTCGCCATCCCCGCCTGGGACGAGAGCCGGGTCACCGATTCCGACGAGGAGGTGGTGGTCTCCCACAACTGGGACGAACTGCGCCGCTTCATGTGGGACTACGTGGGCATCGTGCGCACCACCAAGCGCCTGGAGCGTGCCCAGCATCGCGTGGACCTGCTGATGGCGGAGATCGACGAGTACTACAGCCACTTCCGGGTCACCAACGACCTGCTGGAGCTGCGCAACCTGGTGATGGTGGCCGACATCATCATCCGCTGCGCCATGCAGCGCCGTGAGAGTCGCGGCCTGCACTACACCCTGGACTACCCGGAGCGGGATCCGGCCATGGACGGAAAGCCCACCATACTTGCGCCGCCAGGCTGGGTGTAGCGCTCAGAAAAGCGATTTGCCACAGAGCTCACAGAGGACACAGAGAAACCACCGCATAAATGACTCTGTGACCTCTGTGGCAAAAAATTTTTTGTTTGGCCACCGGCGCAATTCTGATCACAAGACATTCTTCCCTCAGCTTTCGGAGACGCCCATGACACCACGGCCAACACCCCTGCTGATCGAACCCGCCGAGCTGGAACACCTGCTCGGCACACCGGGCATGTGCGTCGTGGACCTGTGCAAACCGGAGACCTACGCCCAGGCCCATGTGCCCGGCGCCCTGCACCTGGACTACGGGCGCATCGTGGCCAGTCGCGATCCCGTCAAGGGCCTGCTGCCGGACGCCGACACCCTGGCCGCCGTCCTGGGTGAGCTGGGCATCACCCCGAGCACCCGGGTGATCGCGTACGACGACGAGGGCGGCGGCAAGGCCGCGCGCCTGATCTGGACCCTGGCCGTTTACGGTCACCACCACGCCAGCCTGCTCAACGGCGGCCTGCATGCCTGGGCCCAGGAAGGCCACCCGCTCGACAGCCGGCCTGTCGCGCCGCCCGCACCTACCCGGAATACCTGGCACTACACCGGCGAGGATGTGGCCGAGCGGGCCTGGATCCTCGAGCACCTCGACGACCCTGGCCTGTGCCTGGTGGATACCCGCACCGCAGGTGAATACCAGGGCAGCGACATGCGAGCCGCCCGCGGCGGACACATTCCCGGTGCCGTGCACTACGAATGGACCCGGGCCATGGACATCCACCGCAACCTGCGTCTGCGCCCCGCCGATGAGCTGCGCGAGGAACTGGCCGGCCTGGGCATCACCCCCGACAAGGAGGTGGTGGTCTACTGCCAGACCCACCACCGCTCCGCCCACACCTGGCTGATGCTCAGGCACCTGGGCTTCGAGCGGGTACGCGGCTATCCCGGCGCCTGGTCCGACTGGGGCAACGCCCCGGATGTGCCCGTGGAGACCGGCACCCCGCGTTGACACCTGTCCCGTAGGCGTAGGTCGGGCTTTAGCCCGACAGCGGTGTCCGGTCGAAGCCGTGCTGTCGGGCTAAAGCCCGACCTACCACCGGGGCTACGCTGACAAAAAAGGCGAGCCAAGCTCGCCTTCTTGCCTTTCATTCCCACTTCCCAATTCCCACTTCACACCTTAATAAAGTGTTCCCGGTAATGCCGCAGTTCCTGCACCGAGGCGCGGATGTCGTCCAGGGCCTGGTGATTGGATTCTTTGGTGAAGGCATTGGCCACACCCGGCGCCCAGCGCCGTGCCAGTTCCTTGAGGGTGCTCACGTCCAGGTTGCGGTAGTGGAAGAAGGCCTCCAGGTCCGGCATGCAGCGGGCCAGAAAACGGCGGTCCTGGCAGATGCTGTTGCCGCACATGGGTGAGCCGCGACGGGGGATGTATTTTTCCAGGAAACGCAGAGTCTCCTGCTCCGCTTCGATCTCCGTATGGAGACTCATCCTGACCCGGTCGATGAGCCCGGAGCGGCCGTGGGTATCCCGATTCCAGTCGTCCATGCGCGCCAGGATCGCATCGCTCTGATGCACGGCGATCACCGGGCCCTCGGCCAGGATATTCAGGTCCTTGTCAGTGACCAGGGTGGCGATCTCGATGATGTAGTCGTTGTCCGTGTCCAGACCGGTCATCTCCAGATCGATCCAGGCCAGGTTGTCGGGATTGGGATTCATGGACGTCCTTTGTGCAGCATATGGCTTCGGGAGGCAGTGTACACGCATCCCCCGGGGGTGTTCGAGGCGGGGCGGCACGGGACCGAGAGCATTGGGCTGTGTACTCGGCACCGGCAATGCCCTAGTCTTACACTAAGATTTGTGCCTGTGTCAGCAGGCTGCACGCGCTTCCAGGAGGACCCACCCATGAAACCGACCCTCACCCTCACCGCCGTGATCGCCATCCTGGCCCTGCTGTTCGGCGCCACGGCCCAGGCCGACGTCAAGCGCGGCCAGCAACTGCATGCCGCCAACTGCGTCAGCTGCCACACCAGCATGGTGGGCGGCAACGGCACGGCCCTGTACACCCGCCCCAACCGCATGGTGGGCTCCCGGGATCAGCTCATCGCCCAGGTTCGGCGCTGCGAGAGCACCCTGGGCCTGCGCTGGTTTGATGAGGACGTGATGGCCGTGGTGGAATACCTCAACAGCAACTTCTACAGATTCTGAGCCTGCCAAGCCCGTGATCCGTCCCGACACCCTCCAAACCCTTCAGACCCAGGGACCGGATCACGCGTGACTCACACGGGACGGGTGGTCACCCGCTTCGGCGCGGAGCTGGTGATCGAGGACGAGACGGGCCAGCGCCGACGCTGCACCAGCCGTCGCCGCTTGCAGGACGCGGTGTGCGGCGACCGGGTGGAATGGAGTCCCAGCGACTCGGGCAATGACGTGGTCACCGCCATCCTGCCCCGGCACAACCTCCTGCAACGCCTGGACCCCCGGGGCCAGACCCGGCCCGTGGCCGCCAATCTGGATCAGGTAGTCGTGGTCATCGCCCGCCCCCCGCCGCCCCAGTGGCCCCTGGTGGACCGCTACCTGGTCGCCATCGAACACCTGGATGCCCGGGCACTGCTGGTGCTCAACAAGGCCGACCTGGAACCGGATCCCTCGGACCCGCAACCCGGGATGGAAGAACGCTATCGGCAACTGGGTTACCCGGTGCTGCACACCAGCGCCAGTGCCGGCCTGGGACTCGATGATCTGCGTGGGGAGCTCAAGGACAGGACCAGCATCCTGGTGGGACAGTCGGGCGTGGGCAAGTCATCCCTGATCCAGGCCCTGTTGCCCGGGGAAAGTCTGCGCATCGGGGAGGTCTCGGAAGCCACCGGAGAAGGCCGCCACACCACCACGGCCGCGAGCCTCTATCACCTGCCGGGCGGAGGTGATCTGATCGACTCGCCGGGCGTGCGGGACTTCACCCCCCCGCCCCTGCCCGCCGAGGCACTGGCCCGGGGCTTCGTGGAGTTCCGGCCCTACCTGGGTCAGTGCCGCTTCCACAACTGCAACCACGACCGGGAACCCGGCTGCGCCATCAAGGCGGCGGTCGAAGCGGGAGAAATCAGTGGCGAGCGCTACGGCAGTTATCTGGCGATGAAGAAATAAATTCAAGATTCAAGATTCAAAATTCAAAATTCAAAATTCAAAGGTACTTCGCTTCACCCCTTTGAATCTTGAATTTTGAATTTTGAATCTTGAATCTTGAATCCCCCCCTCAGAACCTCACCCCCATCTCCACCCCGAACACGTCGCGATCCCGGGCGTTGAAGGCGTCATCTCCATACAGATCGCTGCCCCGGGCGTTGGGCAGGCCGTAGCGCTGGCTGTCGTAGTAGAGATCGAGGCGCAGGGCGCTGCTGTCGCCCAGCTGGAACTGATTCTGGAAGCTGATGAAACCGGAGCTGCGCAGGCCATTGGCCTCAGCGGGATCCGCCCGGCCGTACATGCCGGAGTCCGTGAGCGAGACGGGCATGCGCACACCCAGTTCCAGGAAACCCTGCCAGCCGCCGCTGGCGAAGCGGGGACCGCCGGAGAACTGGGTGTACAGCAAGCCCAGATCCTCGTCGGCCAGGCCGCTGCCGGGCAGTGCCTCCCGGCTCCAACCCTGGTAACCGAGACCCATGCGCAGGTCGTAGCGCACCGGATCGCCATGGGCCCCGAAACGGTAGCCGCCCAGAGCCTGGAACTGCAGGCTGCGCAAATCCGCATCCTGATGCACGGGCAATTCGCTCAGCGGGTCTGCCTTGGCCCACTGCATGCGGCCATCGACCCCGAACAGGTAGCCGGCATCACCACGCAGGAAGTTGTCCAGCTGGGCGTTGAGGATGGTCCGGCTGGTGGGCGTGGTCAGCAGGGGATCGTGATGACGGCCGGTCAGTTGCCAGCGGTCGGGATAGGTCTCGAGGAACACACCCGCCTGGTAGCCGGTGGATTCAGGTTCGGCCATGACCGCCGTACCCCATAGGACACCGGCCAGCATGGCCCAGGTACAGATGCGTGCCTTGTTCATTGTTCAGCCCTCCCCTCGGGGTTTCCCCCTGCCGGTCGCGCCTCGGGTTACGCCGTATCCTTTCGCCGTTATCCCGTCGGCCTCAGCCCGGCGGCCACTGCATGGAGCGGCCACCCAACACATGTAAGTGTAAATGATAGACACTCTGACCCGCCTCGGAGTTGCAGTTCATCACGGTACGATAGCCGCGCGTCGCCAAACCGGCCTCCTCGGCCACCTGACGCGCCGCCAGGTACATTCGGCCCACCAGGGCCTCGTCCTCGGGGGTCAGGTCATTGATGGTGGCGATGTGCTTGCGGGGAATCACCAGCACGTGCAGAGGCGCCTGGGGATTGAGATCCCGGAAGGCCAGCACCTGGTCGTCCTGGTAGACGATCTCGGCAGGGATATCACCATTGGCAATCTTGCAGAAGATACAGGTCGTCATTGCATGACTCCTAGAGACAAGATCCAAGAGGCAAGATACAAGAAAGACCTCCCACTTGCCTCTTGTATCTTGTCTCTTGTCTCTGCGCTTTAATCAATATTCGCGCCTGCCCTCGAAGGCGTGGGACAGGGTGCCGCGGTCCACGTATTCCAGCTCTCCGCCCAGGGGCACGCCGTGGGCGATACGGGTGCTGCGGATGCCCCGGGCCCGGGCCAGCTCGCCGATGTAGTGGGCGGTGACCTCGCCCTCGGCAGTGGTGCTGGTGGCCAGGATCACCTCGCGGATCTCGCCCTCGTCCAGGCGGGCCTCGAGCCGGTCCAGGCCCAGTTCCTCGGGGCCGATCCCGTCCAGGGGCGAGAGATGCCCCAGCAGCACGTGGTACTGGCCGCGGAATCCCGTGGCCTGCTCCACCGCCAGCACATCGGCGGGTGTCTCCACCACGCACAAAACATCCCGCTGGCGCCCGGGATCGGCACAGACCCGGCAGAGTTCGTGTTCCGTGAGTGTACGGCACACCTTGCAGTGGCCGATGCGCGCCATGGCATCCTGCAACACGGCGGCAAGGCGCTCGCCGCCGGGGCGGTCCCGCTCCAGCAGGTGCAGCGCCATGCGCTGGGCGGACTTGGGCCCCACGCCCGGCAGGCAGCGCAGGGCGTCGATCAGTTCATCCAGCAGCGAGGACTTCACGCAGCGACTAGAACGGCAGCTTGAAACCCGGGGGCAAGCTCATGCCCGCGGTCAGGCCCGCCATGCGTTCCTTGGTGGTCTCCTCGACGCGGTGCACGGCATCGTTGATGGCCGCGGCCACCAGGTCTTCCAGCATGTCCTTGTCGTCCGCCAACAAGCTCGGATCGATGGCCACCCGGCGCACCTCGTGCTTGCCGGTCATCACCACGCTTACCAGACCGCCGCCGGACTGCCCGGTCACCTCCATGTTGGCCAGCTCCTGCTGGGCGCGGGCCATCTGCTCCTGCATCTTCTGGGCCTGCTTCATCAGGTTGCCAAGTCCACCTTTCATCATCTCATCACCTGTCTTGCTGGGGTTGTTCGTTGTATGGCGGCAAGGCCTCTCGCCTGCCGCCCCGAGTTCGGGGCTCACACGGGTTTCACGGAGCCCGGCACCACCTGGGCACCGAAGACCTCGCCCAGACGGGCGGTCAGTTCATCGCCGGCCACCGCCGCCTCCGCCGCCCGCTGACGTTCCTCCGAGGCGCGTACCTGGGATTGTGCCGGGGTCTCCGCCGTGGGCTCGCCGATCTCGATGCGTACCTTGAGGTCTTCACCCAGATACTGTCTGACCGCCTCGATCAGGCGCCGTTCGCTGTTTGCGGATTTCAGGGTCTCGTGCCGGGCGGCCAGGCTCAGCACCAGCTCGCCATCTTGGTAGCGGCCCACGGCGCAGTGGTTGGCCAGGTTCAAAACCGGGCCGCCCAGCCCCATGGCCGCCACCGTGGCCACCCAGTCGAGCCCACCGGGGGCCGTCGTCGAGGCCGGGGTCGAGGCCGGGGTCGGGGCCGGTCGAGAGGCTATGGATTCGGGCACTCGGGGTTCGCGCACCGCAGGTGCCGGCTCCGGTGTCGTCGCGCTGCGCGCGGGCTCGACCGGTGCCCGTGCCTGGGTCTCGTTACGGGGTGCCGGCGCTGGCCGGCTGCGCACGGACGAAGCTGCCGTGGTCTCCCCGGCGCCCGCCGGCCGGAAGGCCAGCATGCGCAGCAGGGCCATCTCAAAGCCCGCCCGGGGATCCGGGGCCAGGGGAAGGTCGCGACGGGCCAGCAGGGCGATTTGGTAATAGAGCTGCACGTCCTCCGGGGCCAGGCTCCGGGCCAGGGCCTGCACCGCCGCCACATCCACCGCCCCCTCGTCCAGGGCCTCGGGGACCTGCTGGGCCAGGGCCACCTGGTGCAGCAGGGAGACCAGTTCTCCCAGCACCGCGTTGTAGTCCGGGGCCCGCTGGGCCAGGTCGTCCACGGCCCCCATCAGGGCGGGGCCGTCACCGGCCGCCAGGGCCTGGAGCATGCGCTCCAGGTGATCCTGGGAGATGGCGCCGAGCATCTCGCGCACGTCGTCGTCACGCAGGGCGCCGCTGCCGTAGGCGATGGCCTGGTCTAGCAGGCTCAGGGCATCGCGCATGCTGCCCGAGGCGGCCCGGGCCAGGCGCAGGATGGCCGGCGGGTCGAAATCAACCCCCTCCTGCTCCAGCACCTTCCTCAGGTGCGCGCCCACCATGTCCGCGGGCATGGCCTTGAGGCTGAATTGCAGGCAGCGGGAGAGGATGGTCACGGGCAGCTTCTGCGGGTCTGTGGTGGCCAGCAGGAACTTCACGTGGGGCGGCGGCTCTTCCAGGGTCTTGAGCAGCGCGTTGAAACTGTGGGTGGAGAGCATGTGCACCTCGTCGATGAGGTACACCTTGTAGCGGCCCCGGGTGGGCGCGTACTGGACGTTGTCCAGCAGTTCGCGGGTGTCCTCCACCTTAGTGCGGGAGGCGGCATCCACCTCGATCAGGTCGATGAAGCGCCCCTCGTCGATCTCACGGCAGGCGCTGCACTGGCCGCAGGGTGTGGCGGTCACGCCCGTTTCGCAGTTCAGGCACTTGGCCAGCACCCGGGCCACGGTGGTCTTGCCCACGCCCCGGGTCCCGGTGAACAGGTAGGCATGGTGCAGACGCTGGTCGCGCAGGGCATTGGAGAGGGCGCGCACCACATGGGGCTGGCCCACCATCTCCTCGAAACTGCGCGGACGCCATTTGCGGGCAAGAACCTGATAAGACATTTGGGATGCTACGTGTTCTGGGTAGGCATGGGAGGACCATGATACCGCAGGCGGCACACCTTGGCTCAATGGAACAGTGGCGATGAATGCAGTGGCAAGTGGCAAGTGGCAAGTGGCAAGTGGCAAGTGGCAAGTGGCAAGTGGCAAGGAAAACCACCCTCACCCCGGCCCTCCCCCATGAGGGGGAGGGAGAAAGTCGGTTGACTTTCCTTGCCACTAGCCACTTGAGACTTGCCACTGCCCTTAAAGGTGGCAACCCGCACCAGCCACACCCCGGCGCCCAAGTCCACTGTTACCGTTGCTCCCTTCCGGGCCTGGCGGGGTT
Organism: Thioalkalivibrio sulfidiphilus; assembly: GCF_000377945.1. Lineage (GTDB taxonomy): Bacteria > Pseudomonadota > Gammaproteobacteria > Ectothiorhodospirales > Ectothiorhodospiraceae > Thioalkalivibrio_A > Thioalkalivibrio_A sulfidiphilus_A. Next base: position 43,315 of record NZ_KB898935.1, on the reverse strand, counting down.
CACAGCTTATTGTCGCGAGGGGACCGATGCGGGTCACCATTGAAGGGTTGCAAGTCAACCGGCCTGGACCGGTCAACGAGCGGGGGCGCAGTGTAACACCCCGCCGCCGGGTGGGTACAGCCGGGCCAGGCAGGCCCGGCAAGACGTGCCACGTCAGCCCTCGTCAGGGGCCTCGAGCAACTCGTCCAGGGTCTCCATGAACAGGCCGATGTCCAGGGGTTTGGTCAGATAGCGGGCAAAACCCGCCTCCAGACCCCGCTCCACCTCGAAGGGCATGGCATTGGCGCTGACGGCAATGATGGGCGTGCGCTCGAATCCGGGGGTCTGACGCAGGGCCTCAAGCAGCGCATAGCCGCTGGTACCGGGCAGGTTGATGTCCAGCATGATCAGGTCCGGCCGTGCCCGCCGGGCCAGGGGTAGGCACTCGGCCGGGTCCTGTACACCCAGGAATTCCAGATCCTCCCGGCGCGATAGCAGGGCCTCCACCAGGCGCAGGTTGGCGGCATTGTCCTCCACGTACAGCACCTTGTGCCGTCGGCCGGCCGGCCCCCCGAGTGCCGCACGGGGCCCCGACGCCTCCCGGCCAAGGGCCGCGCCGGAATCGCCGGCCAGGGGCAGGAACAGGCTGAAGCTGCTGCCCTTCCCTTGCGCGCTGGTAACCTGGATACCGCCCCCCATCAGTTCCACCAGGTGCTTGCTGATCGCCAGACCCAGCCCGGTGCCCTCGATGAAGCCGCCTTCCTGGTCCAGGCGGTTGAAAGCCTGAAACAACTCGGACTGGCGGGCCTCGGGAATGCCGACGCCGGTATCGGTGATGATGATCTCGGCGCGGCCGTCACGGTGACGATGACAATGGACATCCACCCGTCCCCCGGGCCGGTTGTACTTGATGCCATTGGAGAGCAGGTTCAGCAGGACCTGGCACAGACGCCGCCTGTCCGCCGTGACCCACAGGGACGCGCAGTCCTCGGGTGGCGCCTCCAGGCTAACGCCGTGGGCGGCGGCATCGGGTTCGGTCAGGGAGAAGCATTCCAGCAGCACGGTGCGCAGGTTGACCGGCTCGCAGTGCAACTCCACCCTGCCCTGCTCGATACGGGTCAGGTCCAGGGCCTCGTCCAGCAGGGCCTGCAGGTGCCGGCCGGCCCGCACGATCTCCCTGAGACTGGCCGCGGTATCCTCGCCGAGCGGATCCAGCTCCATGAGCTGCGCGAAGCCGATGATGGCATTGAGCGGGGTGCGCAGCTCATGACTCATGTTGGAGATGAACGCCGTCTTGGCCTCGCTGGCGCGCTCGGCGGCCTGGCGCGCCTTCAGCAACTGCTCCGCCACCCGGATGTTTTCCCGGTCATGGGCCGCCCGGTCCAGTTCCAGCCGATGGGACGCGGTGACATCCACATGGCTGACCACGACCCGGGCGTCGCCTTCACAAGGGGACAGAGCCGTGGCCCGCATCAGGAACCAGCGCAGTTCGTGGCCGTCGTGACAGGGATACAGGGTTTCGAACCGGGACAGCCTGCCTTCGATGACCCCCTGCAGACCTTCGGCCACCTCCGCCGCACCCAGCGATTCCTCCCGGGCGGCGCGCTGGCAGACTGACAGGTAATTGCCACCGCAGGCGCCCCGGTCAGGGCTTAGGCCATGGGCCTCGCCATACGCCCGCCAGGCGCGGTTCACCGCAATGATCTCACCCCGGGCATCCAGGACCGCAATGCGGTCCTCGAGGCTGTTCAGGACCTTGCGCGACAGGTTTTCAGGAACATCGTTGTCAAAATCGCTCATGGCCTCAAACTCACTGAGGTCTTATAACCGTGACGATTGTCACACTTTCTGAAAATGAGACACAAGCCCGCCCGGGAGCCTGTTGGAGTCAGGTGCGCGTAGCAAGCCGAGGACGCTAGTGTCCTGAGTCAGAGATTCGTTACATTTCAGCGGGCCTGTACGGGATGCGCGGCAAGGCGCACGAGCGAAGGACGGGCAGGCCCATTCGAGCGAGAGCAACGCGGCCGAGCGCCCGGACAGGCCCGCCCGCAGGGAGCCCCGCACAAGACCCAATGCGGCGTTGCGGTCCTTGCCAAGGGCTTGCCATTGCCTGCGGCCCGCGCCTTGCCTTGGGTCTTGTGCGGGGCTCTGAAATGCAACGAATCTCTGACTCAGGACACTAGGGTGAATCCAGGTATCGATCCAGGCACTCGAAGAAACGGGTGACATCCAGGGGCTTGATGAGATAGGCGTCGAAACCCACCTGCCTGCCCCGCTCCTGATCGCCGGGCATCGCATTGGCGGTGACGGCAATGATCGGGATGTGACGGGTCTCGATGTTCTCCCTCAGCAGGCGAAACACCTCGAAGCCATCCATGTCCGGCAAGTTGATGTCCAGCAGGACCAGGTCGGGGCGCTCGGAGAGACAACGCTGCACCCCGCTGCGGCCATCCCGCGCTTCCAGCAGACGCACATCGGGTCGCGCCGCCAGCAGTTTGCTGACCAGTCTCAGGTTGGCTGGATTGTCCTCGATACAGAGCACCTTGCGCACAGCATGCGCGGAGGCCGGCAGGGCCTGCGAGGGGGTCTCCGCGACGACGCCTCCGTTTGTACTGCCCACCGCCTCCAGCTCAAACCAGAAACAACTCCCCTCCCCCGGTACGCTGTCCACCCCGATCGCCCCGCCCATGGCCTCCACCAGCCGCTTCGCCAGGGCCAGGCCGATCCCCGTGCCCTCGATGCCTTCGTAGGCGGATTCAAGGCGCTCGAAGGGCCGGAACAGACGCGGCAGGTCGTCCCGGGCAATACCGCGGCCGGTATCGCGCACACTGACGCGTGTCCGCCCGTCGGGCTGCACGAGGCATTCGATGTCCACGCGCCCGCCGTCGCGGTTGTACTTGATGGCATTGGATACCAGGTTCAACAGGACCTGGGTCAGTCGCCGCCTGTCGGCACGGACCCAGGTCGAGGCGCAGGCCTGACCAGGGAGCGCGATGCCACGCTGGATGGCCAGGGGCCGCAACTGGGACAGGCAGGCCCGGGCGACCTCGCCCAGATCCACCACCTCCAGCTGCAGGTCCAGATGGCCGCTCTCGATACGGCTGAGATCCAGCACCTCGTTGACCAGGGCCAGCAGGTGTTCTCCAGCTCGCAGGATCTCCGCCACGCTCTCCGCCTGGTTCCCATGCAAGGGTTGCACCGGATCGGTGTCCAGTAACTGGGCGAAGCCCAGGATGGCATTCAGCGGGGTGCGCAGCTCGTGACTCATGCGCGAGAGAAACTCCGACTTGGCCAGATTGGCCGCCTCGGCGAAGGCCTTGGACATCTCCAGCTCCCGGGTACGCTCCCTGACACGACTCTCCAGTTGCAGGTTCATCTCCCGGATCAGCTCCGCCTCCCGGCGGCGCTGGGTCACGTCCCGGAAGATGCCCACCAGCAACATCCGACCCTCCAGGGCGATCATGCTGGCGGTCACATCGGCATAGAACACCGAGCCGTCCCGCCGCAGCACGGGGATGTCGGTGGCGATCTTGATCCGGCCGCGGGCCAAATCCTGAAAGCGCTCCATGACCCAGGCCAGCGAGGACTCCGGGTGGATGTCCCTGACACCCAGGCGTGGTATGTCCGAAGGGTCGTATCCGAGCATCTCCGCAAAACGGGGATTGGCCGCGACGAAGCCCAGGGTCTCCACATCGGCGTAGACGATGCCTTCGTAGGAAAGCTCGTACAGGAGCCTGTAGCGGGATTCACTCTCCAGGGTGGCCGCCTGGGCACGTTTGAGCTCGGTGAGGTCGGTCATCACGTTGGCGATCGCGATCACCTGGCCGTCGCTATCTTGCAGACTGAAGACACTGTGGAGGGTGGGCACGACTGGCCCGTAGGGTGAGTGCAGGGTCAGCTCCCCGGTCCACTGCCCCTGTTCGAGCACCTCGGGCAAACAACGGGACTCCAGCAAGGCCACACCCTCTGCGTCATAGAATGCGCGTACCTGGAGATCGCTGTTGGGGATCGTATCAGGGACCTGCATCAGCGCCCGGAAGGCCTCATTGAGATACTGTATCGAACCATCCAGATTGGCCCAGCCGATGGGTTGCGGAGATCTATCCACCAACCACTGCAGCATCTTCGCCTGCTGGTTGGCGGCGAGGCGCTCCGTGACATCCAGGCCTATTACCAGCAGCCCGGTGGTATGTCCATCGGCATCGCGCATCAGTTGGTCATGCCATTCGATCTCCCGCTCCGCGCCCGCGCGGGTGACGATGGGGTTGATGTTCCCCCTGGCCGGCGTGTCCGTGATGGCACCCTCGAAGATCGCCCGGATCCTCGCCCGGTCCCGTTCAGGCAGGAAGGTCTCGAACCAGGGCTTGCCGCGCACCTCCTCCAGGCTGTAGCCGGCGAGCCGCTCGAAGAAGGGGTTGATGTACTGGATATTGCCCTGGGGATCCAGCAGCAGCACGATCACGGGAGACGTGTTGAGCAGGCTGGTGGCGAAATCCCGTTCCCGCTGTATCTGACGCTCCGCCTCCCGGTGGGCAGTGACATCCACGAAGGAGGCCATCAGGCACAAGGGGCCGCCATTCTCATCCTTGACCAGGTGAGCCGAGAGCTGCAGTTCCGCGGTGCTGCTGTCCTGGCGCCTGGCCAGCAGTTCGCCTTGCCAATAGCCCCGCGCCATCAGGGCCTCGATCACCGCCTGGGCGGCCTGCGGCTGCTCCCAGAACTCCAGCGCGGATCGCCCGATGGCCCCATCCGCATCGGGCAGGCCCCAGAGTTTCACAAAGGCGGGGTTCACATACTGCAGGCGGCCATCCAGTCCGGCGATGGCGATGGCATTGATGGAGGAGTCCACGGCGGCGTTCTTGACGCGCATCTCCGCCTCCGCCTGGCGGCGAGCGCTGTCGTCCTGCACATGGCCTTCCAGGTAAAGCAGATACCCGTGCGCGTCGAACACACCTTGACCATGCTCATAAACCCAGCGCACCCTCCCCTGCCGATCGATGAAGCGGTAGCCGATCTCGTAGGGTCTGCGCTCGGCCAGGCCCGCCTGGACCTGTTCCCAGACCCGTTCCTGATCGTCGGGGTGAATCAATGTGCCGAAATGTACGCCGTCCCGTTTCAGGAAGTCGTCCGCGGGGTAGCCGGTCAGCCGCTCGGTACCCTCGCTCATGTACACCACGGTCCAGTTGCGGTCGTTGCGACAGCGGTAGACGAAGCCGTTGAGGTTATCCACCACCCGATGCAGGCTCTCTGCGGTACGCTGGCTGACCTGACGGATCAGCATGACGAACGCAGCCGCAAGGATCAGCGCAGAGAACGCACGGGGAAACTGCACAGGCATGCCCGTGAGGCGAAGGAAATCCTCATCAGTGGGGAGCCAGGGCGGCACAAGGGTCCCGGCATTCGGGGTAACGGGAATCAGCACACCGAAGAAGATCATGGCCACTGACGCCGCCAACAACCACGGGGCCATGAGGCTTGCTGCGTTGTTCTTGAGGGCCTCGCGCCAGGCCAGCAGAAGGGCGGCGCCCGTGAGCCAGGCGCCCGGCAAACCCAGCAGGTAGCGTGCCCCCACCTCCACGCCCAGGCGCATATCGGGCAGCCACCCGATGAATCCCGTGACGCCGAGCATCAGCACGCCATAGAGCGGTACGGCTGACAGGCGGATCCGACCAGACCCGGTGTTCCAGAGGCGTCTCCCGAATTCCAGCAAGGCGATGAAGGCGCCCGCAGAGATGAGTGTGGACGACCAGGCCAGGACGCCCGAAGGGGCCAACATCATGTCCACGTCGAGGACCTTCACCAGACCCAGCAACAATCCAAAGGCTGCCAGCCAGGGCAGGTGCGGCGCCACGGACAAGCCCTTGCCGGAACGGGGCAGCACCAGTGCCGCCACACCCAGAGAAAACAGGGCCAGGCCATAGAGCCCGTAGAACGCAGGCAGATGATCCGTGACCCAGGCGGTCATGGCGCCTGCCCGCCCGGTGCCGCAGTGCCCAGCAGACGGTCGAGCACCGCGTTGAAACGCATCAAGTCCAGGGGCTTGGTCAGATACTCGGCAAAGCCCGCCGTCCGCCCACGCTCGATGTCCCGCTCCATGGCGTTGGCGCTGATGGCCACCACCGGCACATGGCGCAGCCGACTGTCAGCCCGCAACACCTCCAGCACCTGGTAGCCATCCATGCCCGGCAGGTTGATGTCCAGCAAGACCAGATCCGGTTGCCTGGCCATGGCCAGTTCCAGCCCCAGTTCCGGGGTATGGGCGGTGAGCAGATGGATATGCGGACGCCGCGCCAGCATCTGGCTGACCAGCTTGAGGTTCGCGGGGTTGTCCTCCACGTACAGCAGCAGATGCTGCCGACCGTCATCGGTCAGTGTCTCTGAATCCTCATCGGCGTCCGACTGAGCGTGTTCCGACACCTCCTGCTGTTCCAGGGGCAGTTCAACCCAGAACCGGCTGCCCTTGCCAGGCTTGCTATCCACACCAATCTGTCCACCCATCATCTCGATCAGGCGACGGCTGATGGTCAGGCCGATGCCGGTGCCCTCCACGTCGCTGCCTTCGGCCCCCAGCCGATTGAAGGGTTCGAACAAGCGGGCCTGCAACTCAACGGGGATGCCCGGACCGGTATCCTCCACCAGCACACGCACCCGCTGCGCGCCGGCGCTGGCGACGCGCAGGTCGATCCGGCCCTGATCGCGGTTGTACTTGATGGCATTGCTGATCAGGTTGAGCAGCACCTGTTTGAGACGCCCCCGGTCCGCCCGGACCACCACGCCGGACAGGCCCTGGTGTTCCACGGTGAGTCGCCGCTCCCGGGCCAGGGGCTCCATCAACCCCAGGCAGTCCTCCACCACAGCGCACAGCTCGACCGGTTCCAGGGACAGGTCGATGCGTCCCGACTCCACCCTGGCCAGATCCAGCACCTCGTTGATCAGCTCCAGCAGATGGCGTCCGGCGCGCAGGATCTCGTGGATACTGTCCTGTTGATCCTGCTCGAGTCGGGCGTCGTATTGCAGCAATTGTGCGAAACCCAGCACGGCGTTCATCGGGGTGCGCAGCTCATGACTCATGCTGGACAGGAATTCCGATTTGGCGCGACTGGCCTGCTCGGCCTCCTCGCGCGCCCGGATCAGGGCATTCTCCGCATCGACCTGCTCGGTGATATCCTGAACCGTGCCCACCATACGGACCATACGACCCGCCTCATCCCACTCCGCCCGACCCAACTCGTGCACATAGCGGATCTCCCCATCGGGGCGCAAAATACGGTGCACCACGTCGTGATTGCCCGTGAGCTCGGCTAGGCGCTCGCTTTCATGCACCAGGTGCAGGTCCTCGGGATGTACCGAGGCATGGAAGGCTTCGACACTGGGTTGAAACTGGTCAGGGTCGCGCCCGAAGATGCGGTAGATCTCGTCAGACCACAGCACGACACCACTGGAGATATCCGCACTCCAACTACCCAATCGCGCCAGGCGCTGGGCTTCCAGCAGCAGCTGCCGCTGCTCTTCAAGGGCCAGCTCAGCCTGCTTGCGGTCTGTGATGTCCTGCACCACCCCGAGCATGTGCAATGGCTCGCCCTGCTCGCCGCGCACCACGTCCCCTCGTTCCAGCAGCCAGCGAATGTTGCCGTCGGGCCAGACCACGCGATGCTCTACGAAGTAGTCCTGCCCGTCCTCCATGCAGCGCCGAATCGCCTCCACCACGCTGTCCCGGTCCTCGGGATGCACCGCCGCCATGAAGTTCTCATAGCTGGTTTCGGTGAATCCCTCGTTATAGCCGAACAAAGGGGCGATGCGCTCGGACCAGAACAGGGCACCCGACCGGATGTCCCAATCCCAGGTACCGATATTGGCGTACACCTGGCTCATGCGCAGACGCTCTTCGCTGCGCTCCAGGGCCTCGGTGGCGGCGACCCGGTCGGTGACATCGGTGGCAACGCCGATGTAATGGGACAGTTCACCCGCGTAATCCCGTACCGGTGCCAGGCTCAGTTCGTTCCAGAACAGGGCACCGTCCTTGCGGTAATTCCTCAACAGCACCTTGGTCGGACGCCCTGCCCGGACGGCCGCACGCAGTTCATCGAGCGCCGGCTGCCCGGTATCCTCGCCCTGCAGGAAGCGGCAGTTGTGCCCGAGTGCCTCGTCATCTCCATAGCCGGTGATGCGCTTGAAGGCAGCGTTGGTGTAGATGATGGGCATGTCCGGCTGGCGGGCATCGGCAATCACGATGGCGCTCATGGCTGCCTCGATGGCCTCGGTGCGCAGACGCAGCTGCGCCTCGCTGTCCCGCAGGGCCATCTGGGTCCTGTGACGCACCAGGGCGTTGGCCAGCATGTTCGCCAGGACCCGCAGGCCTGAGATCTCCTCCGTGGTCCACTCCCGGGTATCCGACACGGCGTCGTAACCCATGAAGCCGATGGTCACGCCCCGATGGCGGACCGGCACCAGGAGCAGAGAACGGATCCCCTGGGCCTCCAGGAAGGCGCGATCCCGCGTCGCCTCAGACGGTAGGCAGGCGACGTCCGAGATGACCAGTTCGCTATCGGTCGCGAGCCGCTGCGCGATCCAGCCCATCTCCGCGATTGAGACATCGCGGATACGATCCTTCTGGGGCGTGATGCCCGGCGCGCACCATTCATGGGTGTTGGTGACCGTAGTCCCGTCATCGGAATACAGGAACAGGTAGGACCGGTCGGCGCCCACGTACTCGCCGCAGATCTGCAAGGCCTGCATGAAGGCCTCGTCGATGTTCCTGTTGATGAAGCCCACGGCCGCGCGGGCCACCATGCGCTGCATCTCGTGCTGACGACGCAGGCCCATCTCGGCGGTCTTCAGTGCACTGATATCGGTGCGGATGGAGATGTACTGACAGGGTCTGCCTTGCCCGTCCAGGACCGGGGTGATCGTGCTGCTGACCCAGTAAAGGGAACCGTCCTTGCGACGGTTGCAGATCTCCCCCTGCCAGGTCTCGCCCCCGGCAATGGTGCGCCATAAATCCTGGTAAAACCCGTCCGGATGCTCCCCGGACTTGATCAGGCGATGGTTGCGTCCGAGGAGTTCCTCCCGGCTGTATCCACTGATGCGGCAGAACAGGTCGTTGACATGGGTGATGTTGCCGGCCCGGTCGGCGATACTCACGATGGCGTGCCGGTCCAGTGCTTCGCGCACCCGCTGCCACTCGCGGTGTCTCTCGTCCAGCCTGTCGCGCAGGTCCCGAAGGGCCCGCGCCTGTCGCACCCGCGCCCGCAGCGCCACCGCCAGCTGGACAGGGCTCAACGGCCCAGGCAGGACATCCAGTTCCATGTCAGAGGCGGGCGCCTCGGACCAGCGCTCCGCGTCGGTCAGGCACAGCACAGGCCTTGAGAGATCGGGTGTCTCCCCCGCCATGGCGCTGGCCAGGGCGGAGAGCGCATCCTGGCTGTCGTCCAGGGCCAGGAGAATCACGTGGGGATCCAGGTCGGCAAGCCCGGCCAGGGCCTGGCCGGTGTCGTGCTCCACATGCAGCTCACAGCCGAGCCCTGCCAGCAGATCCACGTGGGCCGCCAGCACCTCCGGCGCCGGGGCCAGGAGCAGCACCCGGGCGCCGCAGAGCGGATCAATCCCGACCGCGGACATGGGTGCCCCGTGACGACATCGCTGTCTCTTTGGCATCCCTGCCCCGCAACATGCGTTCAAGACTCGACAGGGCCTCGTGCAACCGTGGCCATTGCCGTTCCAGCGTGTCCCAATCCCCTTCGCGCAGGGCCAGCTCCAGGCCCAGCACCTGGTCCACGAATCCGAGCGCGCCGACGGCGGCGGCGGCGGAACGCTGGCGATGCAGGAATTGCCTGAGCCGTTCCCTGTCACGGTCCGCCAGCGACGCCTCGGCCTCCGCCAACCCCTGCATCGCGTTATCCAGAAACAGTTGCACCAGCCGCCTGGAATCCTCGCCCGCTGCCTCGCCGAGCAGTTCGGAGAGGACCCGGCGATCGAAAGCCACCGGTAACGCTGCCGGCTGCACGGGCTTGGCGATGGCCTTGGGGACCCGGTCTGGCTCGCCTTCTTGCCAACGCATGAGAATGGCACGCAACTCGTGGAGATCCACCGGTTTGACCAGGATCTGGTCTACGCCGGCCGCCTGCAGCGGGGCCTGACGCTCCGGCTCCCAGGTGCCGGTGATGGCGATGATCACGGGCGCCTCGCCCCGGTCCGCCGTCTCCGACCGCAGCCGGCGCACCAACTCGGCGCCGTCGATGCCGGGCAGGTTCAGGTCTGTAAGCACCAGGTCATGACGGCTGCGACGCCATGCCTCCAATGCGGTCTCGGCATCGGCCACGGCCTCCACTTGGCAGCCGAGCAGCCCCAGTTGCCGGGCCAGCAGGCCGCGGTTGACCGGGTGGTCCTCCACCACCAGGACACGCAGGGCCGGCAGTTCACTCATGAGGCGCGTCTCGGGAAGGCGCGCTCAGTGAGTTCCTGCTCGATGAGCTTGCGCAGGGCGGCGAAGGGCACGGGCTTGGCGTAAACCGGAATCTGCTCCGGCACACCTCCGCGAGCCCTGATCTCCTCGGGCGAGAGCGCACTGACCACCACCACCTTGCCGATGCCCGGCACCTGGCGGAACAGGTGACGGATCATCTGGAAACCATCCATGCCCGGCATGTCCAGGTCGGTGATCACCAGGTCCGGCACCTCACGACCCACCTGAATCAGGCCATCGAACCCGTTTTCCGCCAGGCGCAGATCCAGGTTCAGGCCCCAGCGGGCGAACTGCAGGCGGTAGAGTTCCCGTTGCACCGGCTCATCCTCCACCACCAGGACCTTGAGCCGACCAAGGGCCGGCTGCTTGGCGCTTTGCTGCTCCCGTTGCAGCCGATCCACGGCATCCCTGGCCAGGCGCCGGTGCCCTCCCGGCGTCTTCCAGGCCGGCAGGATGCCCGCCTCCACCCAGAGCTGCACGGTGGTGAGAGACACACCCAGGACCTTGGCCGCCTCTCGGGTGGTGTAGAAATCCCTTGCTTGATCGTGTCGCTTTGCCATAAATGCAATGATTAACATTTTTAATATTTTTTCAATAGACACGGCCAAGTATCGGGCAGATTCATCGAAACCATGAATCAATGTGTGAGCTGGCTCTCATCCCTGGGCCGACCTGAAGATGCCCAGGCGTGGGGAGCGGTCTCAGGACCAGCGGTAAACCGCCTCGACCTGGTTGCCATTGCCCAGGTACTGCACGGACTCACACCATTCTCGCACCAGGGAGACTCCCCGCCCCCAGGGGCGCAACAGGGCCTCCTCTGGCGGGACCGGCGGTTCAGGCTCGAAACCCTGGCCGCTGTCACCCACGCGCACGATGAAGCGGCCGCCGGCATCCAGGGCCTCGTAACGCACCTCGACACAAATGCGCCCGCGCACACCCTTTTCCAGCCGCCTGGCCCGTTCGGCGTAGTAGAGTTCGAAGCCGTCCGGCAGGGATTTCATGGCCGAGGGCAATTCCAGCACCCCGTGCTCCAGGGCATTGGCATAGAGCTCATTGACGATGCCCTCCAGGGCGGCCTGATGGGCCTCCAGCCCCTCCAGCAGGCCCAGGGGCCGCAGGGCATCCAGCAAGCCCGGGGAGGCCGGCAGATGCCTGCCGCTCCATTCCATGAACCAGCGCCAACCGCCCTCGGCGGGCCACTCCAGATCCCGCCGCACCGGACAGGCATCGGTACATGCATTCATGGGCAACTCGACCGCCGTGATGTCATCCCGTTGCGGGATCCCGTCACAGTGGGCCTCCAGGAGCCGGGCAAGATCGGGCAGCAGCCGTTGCGGGTCATCGATGTGCCGCAGCCAGTCCAGCACAGCCCCCTCTCCCAGCATGGCTCCCGCCCCGTCCTCGGCCTCGGTCAGACCATCGCTGAGCATGAGCAGGCGCTCCTCGGCCAGAACGCTGATCTGCTCCAGGGCGCCATCCCGCGGCAGATCCGGAACGATGCCCAGGGGCAGGCCGCGGGACGGCAGTGAACGTACGCCCTGGGGTCCCCACAACAGGGCGGGCGGCATGCCGCCGTTCCAGAATCTCAGGACGTTGTGCCGTGCAGACAGGGTCGCCAGGCAGGCGGCCATGAACCGGTCCGCGGGCAGCAGGTCGTAGAGCCGGCGGTTGATCTCCGTGAGCAGTTCCAGGTCATCCGCGCCGTCCCAGGTCATGGCATGGAAGATCTCCGTGACCGGCAGGGCGCCGATGGCCGCCGCCAGCCCGTGGCCGGTGAAATCGCCCACCAGGACCCGCAGCCCGCCGTCGGGCAGATAGGCGGACAGCACCAGGTCGCCACAGAAGGTGGCCGCAGCCCGTTGCAGGATACCGATCTCGTCGGTGGCCACGTTGCGCGCGGCCACCACCCGGTGAAAGATGCGCTCCGCCAGTTGCTGCTCCACGTGATCCCGTTCCCGGGCCTCGGCCAGCACCTGATGCTGCGCAGCAAGACGGCGGTGCAGATCACGGATGCGCTCCATGGCCCGCACCCTGGCATCCAGGATGGCGAAGTCGAATGGCTTGCTGAGAAAATCATCCCCCCCGGCCTCGGTGCAGCGGGCCAGGGATTCGGAGTCCTTGAGGGCGGTGAGAAAGATCACCGGCACGAAGCGCTCCCCTGCCATGGCCTTGATGCGGCGCGTGGTCTCGTATCCGTCCATGCCCGGCATCATCACGTCCATGAACACCAGGTCCACGGACTCGGCGGCGAACAGCTCCAGGGCCTGCTCACCGGTGCTGGCACAGAGGGTGCGAAAGCCCTGCCGCTGAAGCAGGGCCTGGAGCAGGCGCCGGTTGGCACCTTCGTCATCCACCACCAGGGCGATACCGCGGTCGGCCTGCTGCTGCGCTCCGGTGTCCGGCATGTCCTGCAGCATGGGGATCAATTCAGGTTGAACAAGCGGCCGAAATTGGCAATATCCAGAACTCTCCGCACATCGGCGGAACAGCCTTGGATGCTCACCCTGGCCTTGTCTCCACCGGCATGCTCCCGCAACAGCAGCAGCATACCCAGGGCTGCGCTGTCGATGTAGCTCGCCTTGCTCAGATCCACCACGTACTCCACCTGCCCGCCGGCCATGTCCCGATAGGCATCCCGGAACGCCCGCTGTTGAGAGAAATCGAAACGACCGTCCACGTGGATGACAATGCATTTGCCGTTGGAATCCTCGCTTCGCTTGATACCCATAGCTGCTCCTGATCTGTAAACCATTCGTAGGCCGGACTTTGGCCCGACAACACTGCCTCAAAACAGCTCCACTTCGCCTTCATCCACGGAGGTCTGGGACACCGGGCGGTGGCGGGACTGCGCCCATTCCTCGCGCCGCAAGCGCACACGCTGCACCAGGGCCTCGGTGTCACCGGGGGTTTCCAGATCGCCGCACAACTCGCGCACATGGGCGAGGCTTCGGGAGGCCGCGCCCAACGACTGGGAAGACATGTCCTCGAACTGCAGGGCACGCACCGCCGTGGCCACCGCTGTTTCCAGCTGCGGGCTGATGTCCGAGAGCGTGTCCAGGGCCGACTGCAGACGACCGCTCAGGGCCTCGGCGCGGGAGAACATCTCCTGGATGTGTTCCTTCTCTCCCAGGGTCTCGTTCATGTCCCGGGAGGCCATCTGGTCCACGGTCGTCTGGACCTTGGCCACCGCCTGGCGCGTCTCGTTGACCTTGGCGCGGATCTGCTCGTTGAACTGCGCCGAGCGCTGCGACAGCGCGCGGACCTCGGTGGCGACCACCGCGAAACCCCGGCCCGCATCCCCGGCGCGGGCGGCCTCGATGCTGGCGTTCAGGGCCAGCAGGTTGGTCTGGTCCGCCAGGGAACTGGATTCCTCCAGCAGCCGGAAGATGCCGTCCAGGTGCCCCAGCATGTCGTCCATGTGATGGGCGGTCTGCACGCTCAGCTTGCTCACCTCGACCAGGGTGTCAATGAAGTGCTGCAGGGAGTGGTCAGAGCGGGAGGCGAAACCGCTCATGAACGTGGACAGGCTCACGGGCTCACCGCCCTCATCCTCAAACTGGATGCTGTCGCGGAGCAGTGCGGCCTGGTGGTTGGAGAGTTCATGCATGCGGGTGAAGGTGGAGGACAGTTCCTGAACCGCGTGACCGATCATGGACGTGACACGCCCCACCTCCTCCTCCACGTGGCTGGCCTCGCCTTGAATGGTCTGGCCCACTTCCTCGAGGACCCGGGCGCAGGGCGCCTGTTCATTGGAGAGGGCACTATCCCCAGACCCGGGGAGCATTCGCGGCCAGAACAGCATGGCCGCCCCACCTGCGGCCAATGCAAGCAGCATCTGCACCCAAGCGCCGGAGAGCAGTGACATCACCACCAGCGCCAGCGCCAGACCCGCCACCAGCCAGCGTCCCCAGGCCTCTCCCGCGCGACGCAGGGCACCTATCTTGAGCTCGTCGAACATCCTTCCCCCTATCCGGTGCCGGCCATTGACTGTCCACGGGCGGCGCGCAAGAGCCCTTGCGCGATGGCCTCCAGGGGCAGCACCTCGCAGGCGCCGCCCCGTTTCACGGCCTCACCGGGCATGCCCCAGACCACGCTGGTCGCCTCGTCCTGGGCGATGGTATGCACGCCCGCCTCGCGCAGCTCCAGTAGCCCCTGGGCACCATCCGCGCCCATGCCGGTGAGCAGCGCCGCGGCGGCATTGCTCCCCGCCGCCTGCAACACGGAGCGGAACAACACGTCCACGCTGGGTTTGTGCCGGTTGACCGGTTCCCCGTCATTGAGCCGGCAGACATAGCGGGCACCATCGCGCACCAGCAGCAGGTGGCGGTCGCCCGGGGCGATGAACACGTGACCGGGTATCACCAGGTCGCCGTCGGCGGCCTCCTTCACCGTCAGGCCGGTCTGGCGGTTCATGCGCTCGGCAAACGCGGCACTGAACCCGGCCGGGATGTGCTGTGCGATCACGGTGCCCGGCGCGTCCGGCGGCAGGCGCAGCAGCACCTCCTTGATGGCCTCGGTACCGCCCGTGGAAGCACCGATCGCCAGGATGCGATCGGTGGTACGGAAATGCTTGGGTGCCGCCTTGGGCAGTACCGCGTCAGTGGTCTTCAACGGCGCAGGATCGGGCAGACGCGTCAGGGCGCGCACCTTCACGCCGGCGGCGACCCTGACCTTCTCGATCAGCTCCTCGGCATAGTCTTTTAAGGTGTGAGAGACATCCAGCTTGGGCTTGGTGACGAAATCCACCGCCCCCAGTTCCAGGGCCTGCAGGGTCACATCGGCCCCCTGCTCCGTGAGGGATGACACCATCACCACCGGCATGGGACGCAGGCGCATCAGGTTGCGCAGGAAGGTAATGCCGTCCATGCGCGGCATCTCCACGTCCAGGGTCAGCACGTCCGGATTCAGGGCCTTGATCTTGTCCCGGGCCATGTAGGGATCGGAGGCGGTTCCCGCCACCTCGATACCCGGTGCGCTGCTCAGGATCTCCGTGAGCAGCTTTCGGATCAGCGCCGAGTCATCGACGATCAGTACACGAATGGGTCCGGACACGCATGCTCCTCAGTTCTCAGAAAAGTTCGACTTCACCCTGCACCGGCGCTTCTTGCAACTGCGCCATGTAACGGGTCTCGCGCTGCACGATGGTCTCGTTGTGCATGGCGCGCAGCTTCTTGATCCTCACCCGGCCGCTGTCGGGGAAGAACACCACCTTGCGGGGGTGCGGCCCACCCAGGTCCTCGGCAACCAGGTTCAAGCCCTCCACGCGGATGAACTCGCGCACGAAGGCGATATTCTTGCGTCCCACATCGGTCATCTGCGCGAGCACCTGTCCTCCGCCGAAGATCTTCACCTCCAGGTGCTCCCGGCGCCCGCCGTTTTTCAGAATGTCGTTGATCAGGGTCTCCATGGCATAGCTGCCATAACGGGCCGCGGCGCTGGCCCCGCCCCAGGCCTCCACCCGCTCGCTGTGGGGCAACATGAAGTGGTTCATGCCGCCGATGCCCAGCTTGCGGTCGCGCACGCAGGCGGACACGCAGGAACCCAACACGGTGGTGATCAGCTCACCATAGAGGGTCACGTAATACTCCCCGGGCAGGATCTTGGCCGCGTAGCGATCGTGTGTCGGATCCCAGTAGCGGTTGATGTGCTCGTAACCGGGCAGTACAGGCGGCGGGGGGCGCGCGCTGTTGGCCCTGGACAGACGGGTCACCACGCCCTGTGCCATCAGCCGACCCTCCTGTAAATGGTGTTGCCCAGCAGCTGGAACCGCTCGGAGACCTTGTGCAGGGTCTCGGAATGGCCGATGAACAGATGGCCATCGGGACGCATCTGCCCGGCAAAGCGATCGAACAACACCCGCTGGGTGGACTTGTCGAAATAGATCACCACGTTGCGGCAGAAAATGATGTCGAAGGCACCGCGCATGGGCCAGGGATCGAGCAGATTGAGCGGACGGAAGCGGATCAACTCCTGGAGTTCCGGGCGCACCCGTACCATGCCCTGATTCGCCCCCTTGCCACGCAGGAACCAGCGCCGGCGCCGGGCCTCGCTGATGCCCTCGACGCGATCCGCGCCGTAGCGGCCCGCCGCCGCGGTGGCCACCACGTTGGTGTCCAGGTCCGTGGCCAGGATGCGCACGTCCCAGTCCTCGGGCACGGTCTCCGCCACCACCATGGCGATGGAATAGGGTTCCTCCCCGGTGGAACAGCCCGCCGACCAGATGCGCAGCCGGCGCTCGCTCCGCTCTCGAAGCAGCCGGGGCAGCAGATCCTTCTGCAAGTACTCGAAGTGATGGGGCTCGCGGAAGAACGAGGTGAGGTTGGTGGTCAGGGCATTGACGAAATGCTCCAGTTCCTCGCCGTCACCCTGCTCCAGCAGTTCGCAGTAATCCGAGAACCGCCGTAGTCCCAGGGCCCGCAGGCGCCGCTGCAGACGGCCGTAGACCAGATCCCGTTTCGCGTCGCTCAGGACGATCCCGGCGTGCTCACCGATGAAACGGGCGATGAAGCGAAAATCCCGGTCAGTGAACTCAAAGTCCCCCGTCCGGGCACCCGCCTCGCCAGCCTCCATTGACCTGCCCGTACTGCGCGCTGCCGCCATACCGCTTGCCATGTAGCGCCTCTCCCCTGGATCAGACCCGCCGGACGGATGCGTCCGGCGGGACGCGCTCAGAACTCTTCCCAATCCTCGCCCTGATCCTGGGGCACGGGACGGGTGCGGGCACGGGGTGCCGGGGCACTGCGCTGGGCAGGACGCGCGGGAGTGGCAGGCCGACCGGCAGCCTGGCGGGCCGGAGCTTGTCGCGCCTGGGCCTGACGGGCCGCCGGCATGCGCGGCGCGGGTTCCACTTCACCGGTATGGAAGAAGGCCATCAGTTCCGTCAGCGCCCGGGCCTGTTCATCCAGGGCCTCGCTGGAGGCGGCGGCCTGTTCCACCAGGGCGGCGTTCTGCTGGGTCACCTCGTCCAGCTGAGTCACCGCCTTGTTGACCTGCTCGATGCCGGCGGACTGCTCCTGGGCGGCGGCGGCGATCTCGGCGATGATGTCGCTCACCTTCTTCACCGCGGTGACGATCTCCTCCAGGGTCTTGCCGGAGTCGCCCACCAGGCGGGAACCGTCCTCCACCTTCTCGACGCTGTCCTTGATCAGGGACTTGATCTCCTTGGCGGCCTGGGCGCTGCGCTGGGCCAGGTTGCGCACCTCGGCGGCCACCACCGCGAAGCCGCGTCCCTGCTCGCCGGCGCGGGCCGCTTCCACGGCGGCATTGAGGGCCAGCAGGTTGGTCTGGAAGGCGATCTCGTCGATGACGCTGATGATGTCGGCGATCTTCTTGGAAGCGCTGTTGATCTCCGCCATGGCAGCCACCGCCTGGCCCACCACCTCACCGCCGCGCTCGGCCTGATCCCGGGCACCGGCCGCCAGCTGGTTGGCCTGGCGGGCGTTGTCGGCGCTGGATTTCACCGCCGAGGTCATCTCCTCCATGCTGGAGGCGGTCTCCTCCAGGGACGAGGCCTGCTCCTCGGTGCGCTGGGAGAGATCCGTGTTGCCCTGGGAGATCTCCGAGGCGGAGGTGCTGATGCTGGTGGCACCCTCGCGGATCTGCTCCACCGTGTTGCGCAGGTTCTCCACCGTACCGTTGACGTCTTCCTTGAGCTGGCCGAACAGGCCATGGTACTCGGCGTCGATGCTGCCGGTGAGATCCCCCTGGGCCAGGCGGCGAATCACTTCCGCCACGTCGGTGAGGCCCTTCTCGCTGATGTCCATGAGATCATTGAGCAGTTCACCCAACTGCTGGAAGAAACCCTGGTACTTCCCGGTGTCGATGCGGTTGGAGAATTCACCCCGGGCGGCACCAGCCACCAGGTCGCGGATCTGGCGTTCCGCGTCCTTCATCTCGGTGATGTCCTTCCACTCCACCATGTTGCCCATGTACTCGCCGTTGGGGCCGCTCACATAGGTGGCGTTGACCTCGAACTCCAGGTCCAGCACCTTGATCTCCGCCTTGGCAGGCAGACGATTCGGATCCTTGAGCAGGGCCCGCTGATGGGCCGGGTTCTTGTGGAACTTGTCGATGTTCTGCCCGAGCAGGTTCTCCGGGTCGAAACCGGGGAAGGCCTGGCGCAGTTCGGCGGCCCGCTTGCGGAACATGGCCATCACCGCAGGATTCACATAGACGATGTTCAGATCGTCGTCGCACATCATAATGTTGGAGGTGGATCCGTCGATGGCTGATTGCAGGCGAGCCACCTCCCGCTCCTTGCGCCGTTCTTCAGTCACATCGGACCACTCCAGGGTGTTACCGATGTAATTGCCCTGAGCGTCCATGATGGCCGTGACGTTCAGGTTGAAGCGCAGGCTGCCTACCTGGATGTCGGTGCGGTAAGGCAGGTTGGCGGGGTCCTCCAGCAGCCGGCGCTGATGGGCCGGATTGGCATGGAAATCATCGATGCAGGTACCCACCAACTTGTTCACATCGAAGCCGGGGTAGATCTTGCGTAATTCCGCCTGATTGCGGCCCAGCAGCTCGATGGTGGACTTGTTGGCGTAGGTGATGACCAGGTCCCGGTCCACCATCATGATCGCCGTCATGGCCCCGTCCACCGCGGAGCGCATGCGATTGAGTTCGGCCGCCACATCGGCACCGGCCACCTGTTCTTCCATCACCTTCTTGCTCGCGACCATTGTTCCGTCCTCCGTCGTGCCGTAGGCACTCAGCATGATTTCACCAATCGCGGTCAGAGCCGACCGCCAGGCATTGTCGAATTCCTCGTTCCAGGCATCGCCCGCCAGCTCCGCCATCACCTCGCGCAGGGTGGTGGCTACCGCCCCGTAGTGGGCTGGCAGGGCGCCGTAACCCTGATGACGGGCGCCCAGTTCCCGCAGCACCTTCTGCAGCGCCTCGGGCTTGCGCAGGTTGTTGATCACCAGCTTCAGGGCCGCCAGCAGCTTGCGCTGCTGCTCGGCGGGGGTGGTGTTGTCGAACAGCCGGCGCACCGCCGGGTGGTCCTGGAACAGGCGTGCATAGAAACGCGCCACCAGCGCCTCACCCTGGTCGGCCAGCAGCTCGAAACTGCGTTCCAGGGCATCCACCGCGAGTCCCTCCGGCTGTTCCCGGGAGATATCGGACTTGCGCCGCGCCCGCTTGCGCCGCTCCACGGGTTTGGGTGCCGTCGTCACGGCAGGGGCCGCATCGGGCGCATCCTGGAGCCAGGCCAGGGGGTCGTTGCCCATCTTTGTCGTTGTCTTTGCACTCATCGCTTCACCCTTGCACCTGTCAGCAGGCCCAGCCGTTCATCAGGTCCACGGCCAGGGCCCGGTATTCATCGGCACTGCGGGAATTGGGTCGGTACTCGAAGATCGTCTTGCCGAAACTGGGGCTCTCGGTCAGAGCCACCGCCTCGCGCACCGGGGTACCCAGCACCTGCCCCGGGAAATAGGCGCGGATCTTCTCGCGCACCTCCTGGGCATGGCGACGGCGCTCCTGGAAGCGGGTGATGAGGATCCACTTGCGGGTCTCGCGACCGGTCTTCGCCTCCAGGCGTTTGAGCAGGGCCATGAGTTTCGATAGGCCCACCAGGGCCAGGTAATCGCCTGAGACGGGGATCAGCAGTTCCTCGGCGCCC
The DNA here is from genome assembly GCF_000377945.1 of Thioalkalivibrio sulfidiphilus. GTDB lineage: Bacteria > Pseudomonadota > Gammaproteobacteria > Ectothiorhodospirales > Ectothiorhodospiraceae > Thioalkalivibrio_A > Thioalkalivibrio_A sulfidiphilus_A. Next base: position 23,252 of record NZ_KB898935.1, on the reverse strand, counting down.
AGCAGGGCATTCATGCCCAACAGCCCGGAGGACGGCGGGCAGTCCACGATCACGAAGTCCTCGTCATCCAGCTGTGCGAGGGTGTTGTGCAGCAGCCAGCCACGGGCCACGCCGCCCTCGGTGAGTCCGTCCACCTCGTTGAGCCTCGGTCCCGGCGGCACCAGGTCCACGCCTTCTCGCACCTTGATCCGCACCACGTCCAAATCCGCCTCGCCGCGCAGCACCGCGTCCAGCCCCTGTTCAGCGCCATGCACGCCGAAACTGGCGGCCAGATGCCCCTGGGGATCCAGGTCGATGGCCAACACCCGGCGCCCCTCCAGGGCCAGGCCATGGGAGAGGTTGGCCGCCGTGGTGGTCTTGCCCACACCTCCCTTCTGGTTCATGACGGCGATCACCCGCATGGCCCCTCAGTCCGCCTGCTCCGCCGCGGCCAGGGCGCCGGTGTTCAGCAACCGGTCGATGTCCAGCAGGATGATCATCTTCTCCTCCACCGTGGCCAGCCCCTGCACGAACTGGTCATCGATGGCACCACCCAGGTCCGGCGGCGCCTGGCGGTCCTTGGCGTTGAAGTTGTAGACCTCGGAGACCGCGTCCACCACGATGCCCATGTCCCGGTCGCGGCTCTCCCCCTGCACCCGCACCACGATCACCACGGTGGTGGGGCCGTAGTCCAGGCGCTCCAGGCCGAAGCGCTCGCGCAGGTCCACGATGGGCACGATGGTGCCGCGCAGGTTGATCACCCCCTTGAGGTAATGGGGCGCGTTGGGGATGGGCGTGGTCTTGGTCCAGCCGCGGATCTCCTGGACCCGCAGGATGTCGATGCCGTATTCCTCGCCGGCCAGGATGAAGGTGAGGTACTGATCCCCCTCGCCGCTGACGCCGGAAAAATCGCTTTCCAGGGCCTGTCCCATGTTCATGTGCGTGTCCTCATGCCGCTTCGTGTTCCCGGGACGGGCGCCATCCCGGCTGCCCTCCCGCTTGCTTGTCCAGGGTCATCAGACCGGAGACGTCCAGGATCAGGGCCACGGTGCCATCACCCAGGATGGTGGCGCCCGAGAGCCCCTCCACGCGCCGGAAGTTGGTCTCCAGGGCCTTGATCACCACCTGCTGCTGACCGAGCAGGTCGTCCACCACCAGGGCCAGCTTCTGGCCTTCCGCCTCCACCACCACCAGCAGGGAGTCGGTCAGCTGCCGCTCCGGGCGGGCACCGGCGCCCAGCAGGGCGTCCAGGAACAGGATGGGGATGTATTCGTCCCGCAGGCGGTAGACCAGGCGCCGCTCGGCCACCGACTTGACGAACTCGGGGCGCACCTGGATGGACTCGACGATGGAGATGAGCGGCACCACGTAGCGCTCACCGTCCACCTCCACCAGCTGACCGTCCAGGATGGCCAGGGTCAGGGGCAGACGGATGGTGAAGGTGCTGCCCTCGCCGGGCCGGGACTGCACCTCCACGGAGCCGCCCAGGGCCTTGATGTTCTTGCGCACCACGTCCATGCCCACGCCCCGGCCGGAGACATCGCTCACCTGCTCGGCGGTGGAGAAACCCGGCGCGAAGATCAGGTCGTGGATCTGTTCGTCGCTGAGCACCTGGTCCGGCGCCACCAGGCCCCGCTCGACGGCCTTGTTGAGGATCCGGTCGCGGTTCAATCCGGCACCGTCATCGCTGATCTGGATGACGATATTGCCGCCCTTGTGGAAGGCATTGAGATGCACCTCGCCCGCCGCCGGCTTGCCGGCGGCGACGCGCACCTCGGGGGTCTCGATGCCGTGGTCGATGGAATTGCGCACCAGGTGCACCAGCGGATCACCGATCTTCTCCATGACCGTCTTGTCCAGCTCGGTCTGCTCCCCGGAGAGTTTCAGCTGCACCTGCTTGCCCAGCTTGGCGCCCAGGTCATGGACCATGCGCGGGAAGCGGTTGAAGGCAAAGCTGATGGGCAGCATGCGGATGCCCATGACGCTTTCCTGAAGCTCCCGGGTATTACGCTCCAGCTGGGCCAGGCCTTCCAGGAGCTTCTCCAGGCAGGGCAGATTGTCTGCCCCGGCGCTGCCCTCCAGGCGCTCACCCACCTGGCTGAGCATGGACTGGGTAATCACCAGTTCACCCACCATATTGATGAGCGCGTCGATCTTGTCGATGTTTACCCGGATGGAGCTGCTCTCGGTGGCGGGGCGTGACTTGGCGCTGGCCGCCGAAGCCGGGACGGCCGACCCGGGTACAGACGCAATCGGCACCGGCGTCCCGGAAGTGGCGCCGGAGACAGGCGGCGGGCTCACTGACTCCGGTGCATCTTCTTCGGCCCCTGCACCCTCGTCCTCCCGCAGGGGCTCGATGAGCAGTTCACACTGATCCTCGACCCACTCGAAGACCTCGGCCACCGCCTCGCGGCTGGCATCGCCTTCCAGGCGCAGATCCCAGGCCAGCCAGCAGGCCTCCGCATCCATGTCCGCAAAGGGTGGCAGACGATCCAGATCACACTGCACCTGCAGAGGACCGAGTTCCTCCAGGGCGGCGAACAGCCGCAGGGGGTCATTGCCGGTGCGCAGCACCTCCGGCTCGGGCACGAAGCGGATGTGCCAGCCCGATGAGACATTCACTTCCCCGTGAGCCGCCTCGCCATCCGCGCTTGCGGCCTCGCCCTTGCCCAGGGAGGCCTCGATGGCGGCGCCCACGGTGGCGATGCGCGCAGCGTCCACCTCGGCGCCGTCCCGGGCCGCCTGCAGCATCTCGCGGATGCAGTCCACGGATTCCAGCAGCAGTTTCACCAGCTCCGGGGTTGCACTGCGATGCCCGGATCGCATCTCGTCCAGCAGGGTCTCCACCCCGTGGGTGAACTCGCCCACGGCGGCAAAACCGAAGGTGCCTGCGCCCCCCTTGATGGAGTGGGCGGCACGAAAGATGGTGTTGACGGCCTCCACGTCATCGCCCTGGAGATCCAACAACTGGGCCTCCATCACATCCAGCCCCTCGAAGCTCTCTTCCAGGAAGGTCTGTACGAACTGGCTGACGTCGATGCTCATGGCGCGCGTACCCCGGTTTCAGTTCAACCCAGCACCCGTTTCACGGTGGCCAGCAGCTGGTCCGGGCTGAAGGGCTTGACGATCCAGCCCGTGGCACCCGCCGCCTTGCCTTCCTGCTTCTTCTCGGGGCTCGATTCGGTGGTCAGCATCAGAATGGGGGTGAACTTGTAGCTGGGCAGTGTACGCAGCTCCTTCACCAGCGAGATGCCATCCATGCCCGGCATATTCACATCGGAAAGCACCAGGTCCACCCGGCCGCCCTTGGCCTTCTGGAGGGCATCACGCCCATCCGACGCTTCAACCACCTCGTGGCCCGCCTGCTTGAGGGTGAAGGCCACCATCTGGCGCAGGGAGGTCGAATCATCCACCGCAAGAATCTTTGCCACCGTGATTTCTCCGCTTATTTTGTTACACAAGACACTCGATCAACCCTCATCCCGGCAGGTCAGGGCGTACCGGTCGGCGCCGGGATCAGCGCTGCCAGACCCAGGCGCTCGGCCGCCGAAACCAGCGCATCGGAAGGCTCCACCAGCCGCACCGGCAGCGACCGTGCGCGGGCCTCGTGCAGGAACGCGGCAACCAGCTGCACCCCGGCGGTGTCCAGACGGCTCACACCGGCCGCCTGCAGCTCCACTCCCTCACCGGCCTCCAGGCCGTCCCGCAACAGGGCGTGCAATTCGGCCGCGTAGCTGATGTCCAGGCTGTCCGGCAGCACGATGCTCTGCATGGCAATTCCTTCCGATTCGTCAGACATCTGTGGCATGAATAAAAACTAGCAATATCCATGCCCTATAATGAATAAGTCTTTATATCCAGTCACTTGCGACTCCGGCGCCTAACCCTCCGAAGGCATTCCGGCCGCGCCGCGCCAGGAGATTGACGCCCGAACGCACTCACACGTCTGGTTCTGGCAGGCCTTTTAACCGCGCTCCCAGCTCATGTATCGGCCGTATCTGCCGATAACTTGAGGACAGGAGAACCCGGGCCTGGAAATCCGGCCCACGCGATAAGGCCGAGAGACACCCTCCCCGCTCTGGCCACGTTATAAAACATTTTTTTCACTATTACCACTTTTTATATTTTTATGGCAAGATTGGCTCACGGCTGGAGCTGGCATCCTCAAGCTGCAGCCCCATGAGCCAGACTTCGGTGAAGCCACGGCCAGACGCACAGGAAGAAAGGACAAACGACGCGCGCCCTGCCCCGCTGATATGGACCACGGGCGCTCAGGACCCACACAACTACAAGCCCTCAACACACGGGCGACGCGATGAACGACCTGAACAACGATGACCTCGACAAGCCACTGGCCGACCTGCACCGGCAGTTCATCGCCGGGCTCGAGCAGCGCCTCTCCGCCATGCAGGCCCACTACTCCCATCTGGCCAGGAACGGTTGGTCCGCCGAGGAGGCCCAGTCCCTGGCACGCCTGGCCCACGGACTCGTTGGCGCGGCGGGCAGCTTCGGCCTGCACACCCTGTCCGACGCCGCCCGCGCCCTGGAAAGGCTGGTACAGGAGTTGATCCACCGGGACCCCGAACCCGGAGATGCGGATATCCGGTCCATCGGCCTGGCCCTGGAACGGGTGGCGGAAGTGATCGTCTCCGCCAAAGAACCGGAGGTCTCGGCGCGACCCCGCCACGCCCCTGTCAGGCGCGAGGCTGACGTCCCGCTGGTCTATGTGGTGGACGATGACGCCGCACAGGCCGAATCACTGGCCCGGACCCTGCGGGACGGCGGCTACCGCACCCGGGTCTTCCTGGAACTGCCGGCCTTTCACAAGGACTGGGAGGACAGCGATGCGGAACGGCCCGCCGCGGTGCTGCTGGACATGGTGTTCCCGGAAGGCGAGCACGCCGGCGCCCAGGCATTGACCCGACTGGACCTGCGTCGGGAAGACAACATCCCGGTGGTGGTCGTCTCCGTGCGGGACGATCTGCCCACCCGGCTGGCGGCACTGCGCGCAGGGGCCTGCCGTTACCTCACCAAGCCAGTGGACGAGGCGCGCCTAACCAGCCTGCTGGACGCCCTCACCCACCGACAGCCGCCGGAACCCTACCGGGTGCTGCTGGTGGACGACGAACCCCTGCTGCTGGAGGCCCAGGCCACAGTGCTGCGCGCCGCCGGTATGGAGGTCACCACCCTGGACCAGCCCATGCGGGTCCTGGAGGTGCTGGACAGCACGCGACCGGACGTGGTGGTGCTGGACGTGTACATGCCGGAGATCAGCGGCCCGGAACTGGCCGCAGTGCTGCGCGAGCGGGACGAGCAGCTGAACCTGCCCATCCTGTTTCTCTCCGCCGAGACCGACATGAGCCAGCAACTGCTGGCGCTGAATCTCGGCGGCGACGACTTCCTGGTCAAGCCGGTGCCGCCGGATCACCTGGTGGCCGCGGTCACTGCCCGGGCCAGGCGCGCGCGCCAGGCCAATGCCATGCGCTGCCGCCTGCAGAACGCCCTATATGAACGGGAGCGGGAACACCAGGCGATCAATACACATGCCATCGTGAGCATCGCCGACCGGCGCGGCGACATCCTCTACGTGAATGACCGCTTCTGCGCGGTGAGTGGCTACCGGCGCGAGGAATTGATCGGCCAGAACCACCGCATCGTCAAGTCCGGCGAGCACGCGCCCGAGTTCTACCACGGCCTGTGGGGCACCATCGCCTCGGGTCGCATATGGCAGGGCGTGCTGTGCAACCGCCGCAAGGACGGCTCGCTCTACTGGGTGGAATCCACCATCGTCCCCTTCATGGATGAACAGGGAATACCCTACCAGTATGTCTCCATCCGCACGGACATCACCCATGTCAAGCTGGCGGAACTGTCCCTGCGGCGGCAGCGAGACATGCAGCAACTCATCATCCACCAGGCCGCCCGTTTCCTGTCCCTCTCCCTGCATGAAACCGACACGGCCATCGAGGATGTACTGCGCGTCAGTGGTGAGTTCATCGGCGCCGACCGGGCCTACCTGTTCCTAGTGAGCGATGACGGCGCCCGTATGAGCAACACCCATGAATGGTGCGCGCCGGGCATCGCACCGCAGAAACAGCAGGTGCAGGACATGCCCGTGCATGAGACGCCCTGGTGGTGGCAACAGATCAGTACCCAGGGCCAGGTGATCATCCCGGACGTGGACCAACTGCCCGCCGAGGCAGCGATGGAAAAGGTGCATTTCCAGACACAGGACATCCAGTCCCTGTTTGCCTTCCCCCTACTGCGACACGACAGGACCATAGGATTCCTTGGCTACGACGCCGTGCGCCAGCGCCGCGACTGGCACGAGGAGGAACTCTCGCTGCTCAAACTGCTGGCCGACGTCATCAGCAGCGCGCTCACCCGGATGCGCGCCGAGCAGGCATTGATCGAGAGCGAGCAAGGCCTGATCGCCACCCTGGAGTCCACCCAGGACGGCATCCTCGCCGTGGATGAAAACCGGCGGGTATGTTTTGTCAACCAGCGCTTTCAGGAGATCTGGGGCATCCCGGATCAGGACCTGTTCCAGGGTCAGGATGACCATCACCTGCTTTCCCATGCCCGCAGCCGGGTCGCTGACCCGGAGGTCTTCCTGGCCGGGGTGGAGGCCCTCTACGCTTCCGGCCAGGCGTCCCACGATATCCTGCACTTCACGGACGGACGCGTCATCGAACGTTACTGTAAACCCCTGTTCTGGAACGGGAAACCCGGCGGCATGGTCTGGAGCTTCCACGACATCACCGCCATCAAGCAGGCCGAGGCCGCCGCGGAACTGCACAAGGAGCGCCTGCGCCGGGGCCAGGCCTACGCCAACATCGGCACCTGGGAATGGAACATCGTCACCGGCGAACTGTTCTGGACCGAGCGCATCGCCCCCTTGTTCGGCTATCCGGAGGGCGACCTGGAGACCTCCTACGAGAATTTCCTCAATGCCGTACACCCGGACGACCGGCAATCGGTGATCGACGCCGTCAACGCCTGTGTGGAACGCGACGAACCCTACGAGATCGAACACCGGGTGATCTGGCCCGACGGCACCGTGCGCTGGCTGCTGGAAAAGGGGGCGGTGACACGCGATGCCGAGGGCAGGCCGCTGCAGATGCTGGGTGTGGTCCAGGACATCGATGAACGCAAACAGGCGGAGTTGGCCCTCATCGCCGCCCGGGAGGAGGCCGACCGGGCCAACCGCGCCAAGTCCGAGTTCCTCTCCAGCATGAGCCATGAGCTGCGCACCCCCATGAACGCCATCCTGGGCTTTGCCCAGCTCATGGAATACGACGATGCGCTGCCGGCGGAACATGTCGACAACCTCCACGAGATCCTCAAGGCGGGACGGCACCTGCTGGAACTGATCAACGAGGTCCTGGACCTGGCACGCATCGAGTCCGGCAATCTGGATCTGTCCATCGAGCCGGTGGCGCTCTGTCCCGTCATCGAGGAATGCATCAGTCTGATTGAGCCCCTGGCGGCCAAACGTGATGTTCGCGTCAACCATGGCGGCATGGAGGGCGTGTGGGTGCGTGCCGATCGCACACGGCTCAAGCAGGCCCTGCTCAACCTGCTGTCCAACGCGGTGAAGTACAACCGGCAAGGGGGCCGCGTGAGCCTGGACATCCAGCCGGTTCGAGACGGCGCATGGCTGCGCATCCTGGTGAGCGACACGGGCCAGGGCCTGACTCGATCACAGGTCGCCAGATTGTTCGAGCCCTTCAACCGCCTGGGTGCCGAACGCAGCGGCGTCGAGGGAACTGGCATCGGCCTGACCATCACCCGGCGCCTGGTCGAAATGATGGGCGGCAATGTGGGCGTGCAAAGCGAACCGGGTGAGGGCAGCACCTTCTGGATCGAGCTGCCCCTGGAGTCCATCTCCGATGACAGACCGATCCCGGCTCAAGAGCGGGACCTGGCCTCGGACGCAACGGCTGCGCCAGCAGAAAGTGACCAGCATCTCGTGCTTTACATCGAGGACAACCCTTCCAACATCAAGCTGGTGGCGCAGATCCTCGGCCGCCTGCCCCACATCAGCCTGCTGACCGCACACACGCCCTCGCTGGGCATCGAGCTGGCCATGGCGCGGCGACCGCGCCTGATCCTCATGGACATCAACATGCCCGAACTGGATGGCTACCAGGTGATGCGCGTGCTCCAGGGCGACATCTATCTCAGGGACATCCCGGTGATCGCGGTCACCGCCAATGCCATGCCCCGGGACATCGAGCACGGGCGAGCCGCGGGCTTCGCGGAGTATCTCACCAAGCCATTGCAGGTGGAGCGGCTCCTGGAAACCGTGCAGCGACATCTCAAGGACACCTCAGCGATCGATACCCCTGCGCCCGCTGGAGAATCTTCATGAGCACCGAGGCACTGACACAAGAACGCATCCTGATCGTGGACGACGAGCCCACCAACCTGAAACTGATGGATCGCATGCTGCGCGGCCAGGGCTACCAGGGCCTGGTCCTCGTCGATGACCCACGCGATGTCGTCGATCTCTACCGCAGCGCCCGCCCAGACCTGATCCTGCTGGACATCAACATGCCCCACCTCGACGGGTTTCAGGTCATGGAGCAGCTCAAGAGCCTCAATGACCCTCTGTTGCCTCCCATCGTCATGCTCACCGCCAAGCACGGCAAGGACTTCCTGTTGCGCGCCCTGGCCGCCGGGGCGCGGGATTACATCACCAAACCCTTCGATCGCAATGAACTCCTCATGCGCGTGCGCAACCTGCTGGATGCGCAACTGGCCCATCGCTTCATGCACGACCGCAAGAAAGTGCTCGAGGACATGGTGCGTGCGCGCACCGAGGAATTGCGCCGCACGCGCCTGCAGGTGGTGCAGCGCCTGGGCATGGCGGCGGAATACCGGGATGAGGAGACCGGCAATCACATCCTGCGCATGAGTCATACTTGCGCGCTGCTGGCGCGAGCAATCGGTTGGGACGATGCCCAGTGTGAACTGATCCTACATGCCAGCCCCATGCACGACATCGGCAAGATCGGCATCCCCGACGCAATCCTGCTCAAGCCGGGCAAATTCGAGCCGCACGAGTGGGAGATCATGAAGACCCACGCCAGCATCGGCGCCAAGTTGCTGGACGGCGATGACAGCGATCTCATGCGCATGGCCCGGGACATCGCCCTGACCCACCACGAGAAGTGGGACGGCAGCGGCTACCCCAGTGGCCTGGCCGGGGAGGCCATCCCCATGGCCGGACGCATCGCCGCCCTGGCCGACGTGTTCGACGCCCTGACTTCCGAACGCCCGTACAAAAAGGCCTGGACAGTGGAGGACTCCGTGGACCTGATCAGGGAGAACAGCGGCCAACACTTCGACCCGGCCCTGGTGCAGGTATTCATGGAACAGCTGCCGGGCATACTGGAGATTCGCGAACGCTACGCGGAACCCGAATGATGCAACCACCCGAACGCCCACAGAACGAAACACAACGCCTGAACGCGTTATATGAACGGGCGATACTGGACACGCCCGCTGAAGAACGCTTTGATCGTATCACCCGACTTGCGCAACGGTTGTTCGAGGTGCCCATCGCGCTCGTTTCCCTGGTGGATGAGCAGCGTCAGTGGTTCAAGTCCCGCCAGGGGCTGGATGTCTGTGAAACCGGCAGGGATGTCTCCTTCTGCGCCCACACCATACTGGAGGAGGACATCCTGGCGGTGAATGACGCCGCCACGGATCCCCGCTTCGCCAACAACCCGCTGGTCACCGGCGAACCCCACATCCGTTTCTATGCCGGCGCGCCGCTGGCCACCCGGGACGGCTACCGCATCGGCACCCTGTGCATCATCGATACCCGGCCCCGCGAGCTCACGCCATCCCAGCGCCTGGCGTTGCGGGAGCTGGCCGACTGCGTGCAGGACGAAATCAACCTGCGACAGGACCGGGAACTGGCCAGCCTGCTGGCCGCCAGCCAGGCCAGACATCTCGGCATCCTCACGGCACTGCCCGACATGGTCTTCGTGGTCGATCAGGCGGGGCGCTTCATTGATTGCCACGACCACCCCGATCTGCTGATGCCCAGGGAGCAGTTACTTCGGACCTCGATTCCCAACACCCTGCCTGCCCATGTAGCGGAACGCGCCATGGCCGCCATCCGCGACACCCTGCAAACCGGCGAGACGGTCGCCTTCGAATACGACCTGGACATCCCCGCCGGACCGGCCAGTTTCGAGGCCCGGGTGCGCCGGATCAACGCCGACCAGGCGCTGATCATCATCCGCAACATCACCCGACAAAAACAGGCGGAGACCGCCCTCCACGAGCAGCAACGCATCACCGCCATGATCGCCCACGCCCAGGCCAGCTTCATCAGCGAACCGGATCAGCGCGAGGCCTTCGATACCCTGCTGGGTGACATCCTGGCACTCACCCACAGCGAATACGGCTTCATCGGCGAGGTCCTCCATACCCCCGGGGGTGAGCCCTATCTCAAGACCCACGCCATCACCAACATCGCCTGGAACGCCGATACCCGCGCCTTCTATGAGGCCAACGCACCGCAGGGATTGGTGTTCACCAATCTCAAGACCCTGTTTGGCGCGGTAGTCACCAGCGGCGAGGCGGTGATCGCCAACGCACCCGCCACCGACCCTCGACGCGGCGGACTGCCCGATGGCCACCCGCCACTCAAGGCCTTCCTGGGTCTGCCAGTGCACCATGGCAGCGAGATGGTCGCCATGCTGGGCATCGCCAACCGCCCCGGAGGCTATGACCAGGCCCTGATCGAATTCCTGGATCCGCTCCTGCTGACCTTGGGACAGCTGATCATTGCCGCACGCATGAAGCGCCGGCTCGAGGACAACCAGGCCGAGCTGGCGCGCCTGTCCCGGGTGGCCAGCCAGACCATCAACGGGGTGATCATCACCGACACCGAAGCCCGGGTGGAATGGATCAACGAGGGTTTTACCCGCATCAGCGGCTACACCCTGGATGAGATGCGCGGCAGGAAACCGGGCGAACTGCTGCAGGGGCCTGATACCGATCCGGAGACCGTTGCCGTCATGCGCGAGGCCATCTGTCGCGGCAAACCCTTTCAGGTGGACATTCTCAATTACACCCGGGACGGCCAGCCCTACTGGATCCGGATCCAGTCAAGCCCCATGTACGACAGCGCCGGCCAGATCACCAACTTCATGGCCATTGAGACCGACATCACCCACGAGCGGCAGGCGCGGGAAGAAGTGGAGCATCACCTCCAGGGTCTCGCAGTACTCAACGAGATCGCATCGTTGCCTGCTCAGGACGTGGATCAACAACTGACCCTGGCCCTGAGCTTGGGAGCCAGGCACCTGGGTATGGAGATCGGCGTCATCGGTGAGGCTCAGCGTGAGACCTTCCGGATCAGATGGCTGGTGGCGCCGGAGAACGTGGATCTACGCGTGGGTCAGGCCTTTCCCCTGCAGGACACCTATCATCACTTGGCCATCGCTGGCAGCGACCTAGACTCCATACACCACTTGGGCGCATCAGATTATCGCAGTCACCCCAGCTATCTCGCCAACGGCGTGGAGAGCTATATCAGCATTCCCCTGCAGGTGTCCGGGCAGTTGTTCGGCACCCTGAGCTTCTCCTCTTCCAAGGCACGCACCAATCCCTTCAAGGAAAGCGAGCGCGAATTCATACGCCTCCTGTCCCGCTGGGTTGCCGTCACCCTTGAGAAGCAAAAAAGCCATGAGCAGCTGCAGAAACTGGTCTCCCACATCCCGGGTATGGTGTACCAGTACCAGCAATGGCCCGATGGGCGCGGAGCCCTCCCCTACAGCAGCCCCGGCATCCTGGATATCTACGGCGTGCACCCCGAGGAGGTGCGCGAGAATGCCGCTGCCGTCTACCGCGTTATCCATCCGGATGACCTGCACGCCGTGGCACAATCCATCAAGCGATCGATGCAGGACCTCAGCACCTGGCATTTGCAGTATCGCACCCTGCGCTACAACGGCCGTGTGCGCTGGCTGGAAGGCCATGCCACGCCCGAGGCCATGGCTGACGGCAGCACCCTGTGGCACGGTTACATCAGGGATATCACGCAACAGAAACACGCCGAATTGGCCATGGCGCGCAGCGAGGCCCGCCTGCGTGGCCTGTTCGAACTGTCGCCGGTAGGTATCGCCCTGAATGATTTCGAGACCGGCAATTTCCTCGAGGTCAACGAAGCCCTGCTCAGGTCCTCCGGTTACAGTCAAGACGAGTTCATGACCCTGAGCTACTGGGATTTGACTCCCCGGGAATACGAGGCTCAGGAAAGACTTCAGCTGGAAAGCCTTGAAAAGACCGGCCAGTACGGGCCCTATGAGAAGGAATACATCCGCAAGGACGGCAGCCGATACCCGGTGCTGCTGCATGGCATGGTGGTGCTGGACACCAATGGACGCAAACTGATCTGGTCGATCATTGAGGACATTTCCGAGCGCAAGCGCCTGGAGCGCATGAAGAGCGAGTTCGTCTCCACGGTGAGCCACGAACTGCGCACCCCCCTGACCTCCATCGCCGCCGCCCTGGGCCTGATCCAGGGTGGCGCCATGGGCGAGATACCCGAGAATGTCCGTCAACTGGTCCAACTGGCCCACAAGAACAGCCAGCGCCTGACCTACCTCATCAACGACCTGCTCGACATGGAAAAACTCATGGCAGGCAAGATGCGTTTCAACCTGCAGCCACAGGCACTGATGCCTCTGGTGAAACAGGCCATGACAGACAATCGCCCCTACGCGGATCAGTTTGACGTAGCTTTCTCGCTGACCAGCCGCCAGGATGACGTCATGGTGAACGTCGATGCCCAACGCCTTCATCAGATCCTCACCAACCTACTATCCAATGCGGCCAAATTCTCCCCAGAAGGCGCCCAGGTGGAGATCGCCGTCACCAGGATCGATGACCAGGTGAGGATCGCGGTCAAAGACCGGGGACCCGGCATTCCGGCAGACTTCCAAGCGCACCTGTTCGAGAAATTTTCCCAGGCGGATGGCTCAAATACCCGCAAGCGGAGCGGCACCGGCCTCGGCCTGGCGATCACACGCGAACTGGTACAGCGCATGGGCGGCAGCATCGGTTTTGAATCCGTCGAAGGCCAGGGCAGTTGTTTCCATATCGATCTGCCGATCTGGAACGAGCAGCAAGGAGGCGACAACCCCGAGACCAGGCACAACGAGGGTACCGAGCCATGAGCCAACTGCAGCGTATCCTTTATGTGGAAGACGATCCCGACATCCAGGCCATCGCACGTCTGGCCTTGGAGAAGGTGGGTGGCTTCACGGTTCATGTATGCGCCTGCGGTGAAGCCGCCCTGAACGAGGCCCCGGGCTTCGCCCCTGACCTGATCCTGCTGGACGTGATGATGCCCGGCCTGGATGGCCCGGGCACGCTCAAGGCCCTGCGCGCCGACCCAAACCTCGCGACCATCCCCGTGGTATTCATGACCGCCAAGGCACAGCCACAGGAGCTTGAGCAGTTGCTTGCCCTGGGCGCGGTGGGCGTCATCGCCAAACCCTTCGACCCCATGACCCTCGCCGAGCAGCTGCGGGAACTTTGGAGCAGCCGATCCGATGACTGAGCAGGAGACCTCCTCTGTTCGGGGCGAGCTGGAAGCGCTGCGTCGCAGCTACATGGCCAAACTGCCTGCACAGTTTGCCGAGCTGACCTACCTGGCCGGACGCCTCACCGGCACTCCTGCGGATCGTTCGCCCCTGCTGGAGATCCGCCAACACCTGCACCGGCTTTCAGGCTCTGGTGGTTCCTTCGGGCTCCAGACACTGAGCGACACGGCACGCGATCTGGAAAAACGTGTCTCCAGCTGGCTCAGCGGGAAATCATTGCACATGGATCCAGAGTCTCTACGGGATCTCCAACGGCAGATTCACGCCCTGTCTGAGCGCGTGAATACAAACGCCGTCGAGCCTCAAAGCCTTCCCCCGATACACATGGCCCGTACTGGCAAGACAGACCGCGCCTGGTTGATCACCGGCGACACCGTGCTCGCCGAAGAATTAAGCAAACAGCTGCAATCATTCAATTATGTGGTGCACCACTTCGACAGCCTCAGCCAGGCCGAGGACGCGGCCCGCAGCGAAACGCCGGACCTGTTGCTGGTAGACGTGTTTCTACCCAAGGAGAACCAGAACGCCACCATCGCCCTGCCCACCTGTCAGGCCCTGCGCGCCTTGTCATGCCCGCTCATCTTCATCTCTTCCCTAGACGACTTCTTCCTGCGAGTCCAGGCGGCGCGACTGGGTGCGGCGGGTTATCACCTCAAGCCCGTCAACATCCCCAGGCTGATCCACGATATCGAACGGGTACTCAAGAAACGTCGCGCGCCGCCAGAACGGGTGCTGATCGTGGAGGATGACCAGGATCTGGGAGAACGCTATCGACTGGTGCTCACGGGCGCGGGCATGGAGGCGGAAGTCCTCGCATCGCCGGGGGATATCATCAACAGACTCAACTCCTTCCGGCCGGAGCTGGTACTCATGGACCTGTACATGCCCGATTACACGGGGAAGGATCTCGCTGGCGTCATCCGCCAGCACGACAATTGGACCACGCTGCCGATCGTTTTTCTGTCTGCGGAGACCGACATCGAACGGCAGGTCAGCGCCATGTCCAGCGGTGCCGATGACTTCCTCACCAAGCCGGTTCCCGACGTGCAACTGGTCGCCGCAGTCCGCGCACGCATAGACCGCGCCAGAGAGCTCGCCGAACACGTCAACAAGGACAGCCTCACGGGGCTGCTCAAGCACGCCAGCATCAAGGAAGCCGTCGAGATCGAGATTGCGCGCGCCCGGCGTACGGGCAAACCGCTCACCCTCGCCATGCTCGACATCGATCACTTCAAGATGATCAATGACACCCACGGACACGCCACCGGCGATGTGGTCATCATGGCCCTGGCCACGCTCTTGCGACAGCGCTTGCGGGAGTCCGACCTGATCGGCCGCTATGGGGGAGAGGAGTTTCTCGTCGTTCTGCCCGAATGCACCGCTGAAGATGCGCAGTTGCTCATCGACGACATACGTCGCCGTTTCGCCTCATTGAGTTTCAGCCATGGAGAACAGCCCTTCCAGTGCACGCTTTCCGCAGGTCTGGCAAGCTCCACGGATTCCACGGACCACCGCAGCAACGAACTCCTAGTCGCCGCAGACGAGGCCCTCTACGCGGCCAAGCGCGCGGGCAGGAACCGGGTCAGACAGGGCTATCCAGTAATGACACCCTGATGGCGTGATCACACCGCACTCCGTTGAGAGTTCACCCACTTAGATCCATAAAAAGGACCCCAATCATGCCGGGGCCCCTTTGCTTTTGTGTGCCAGAGAGAGATATTGACTCGGACCCTCCATGGCCCTCACTCTTGCGCGGCGCCGCCCATTCGGGCGATGTCAGATCAGCTTCCTGCCGACCTGATCGAACCCCCGTGACTATTTCGAGGGTTCGAATCTCGTTCACATCGATATTCAAAACAAAGGGGCCCCGGGAAAACACCCGGGGCCCCTTTGTTTTAAATATGGCGGAGAGGGAGGGATTCGAACCCTCGATACGGGGTTACCGTATACACACTTTCCAGGCGTGCGCCTTCGACCGCTCGGCCACCTCTCCGCTGGATGTTTCCGCCCCGAGGACTCATGCCGGGGCGGGCTGCCGGGCCCCATCCGGGGCCGGGCAAGGGGCGGAAGGTTACCCCAGATGCGGGACTTCTGCAAATACCCCGCGGTGCCTTTTCAGCCGTCCCGGCGCCCGCCCGGTGGGGGCAGGGTCGGCGGGAAGGCGGTGATGTTGGCGCCCAGTTCGTGGATCTTGGCCACACCCTCTTTTTCCACCTCGTCGATGCGGATGATGGCGTGCATGGGCACGAAGCTGCGGCGCACGGACGCGAACTCGCTCTTCAGCCGCTCCTCGCCCGGGTCCACCACCACGGTGCTGCGCTCGCCGAAGATCAGCTGCTCGATGACCACGAAACCGTACAGGTCGGCCTGGTAGACCTTCTGGGCGAAGACCTCGTAGACCTTGCCCTGGTTGATGAAACTGACCTTGTAGATGCTCTTTCTGCGACTCATGGCCCATGGGGCTCCGCGGCTGAGGATAGGTGTCGGTGAAGGATATTTTACCCGCTCGTGACAAGCGGCTATCATTCACCGCTTATTAAGCAAATGCTAATTTCCGGCAGACCCCGGTAGCTGTGCCGAATCTGGGGGTTTGCCGCCACGGTTCAAGACCCGATCAAGGCCATGACCCAGCCCTCATCCGAACTCCTGGAGCACCTGAGCCGCAACAGCACCCCCTACCTGGACCCCCTGGCCCGGGTGGACTGGGAGGCGCTCAGCCTGGAAAGCTTCTGGCTGCCCGAGGAGGCCGTGTCCCTGCACGGCATCCCGGAGTTCGACGCCCTGCCCCTGGAACGCCGCCAGGCCCTGTCCCAGTACGAGTTCATCAATTTCATCGAGGGGGCGCTGTGGCTGGAGAGCCTGTTCATGGAACGCATCAGCCGCTCCATGGTGCACCTGGGCGGGGACCTGTCCCGGGCCACCTACCGTCTGCACGAGCTGCGCGAGGAGGCCGGCCACAGCCTGATGTTCCTGGAGCTGATGCGCCGCTCCCGCCTGCCCATGCCACGCACCCGCTTCCGGCGCTTCAACCTCGCCAACCTGCTGGGCCGCCACGCGCCCTACGAGTCCCCGGCCTTCTGGATCGCGGTGCTGATCGGCGAGGAGGTGCCGGATCGCATGAACCGGCTGATCCGCAAGCACCGGGACGACATCTGCCCCACCATCTACGACATGATCACCGTGCACGTGATCGACGAGGCGCGCCACATCGCCCACGCCCGGGAGACCCTGGGGGGCCTAGTGGATCAGCTCTCGCCCCTGCAGCGTGCCCTGTTCCGGCCGGTGATGAACGCGGTATTCCGTCAGTTCGTGCACGCCTTCTACTATCCCCGCCCGCGTATCTATGAGCTGGCCGGGCTGTCCGACGGCCGCCGCTGGGCGCGCTTGGCACGCCAGAACACTCAGCGTACGGCCTTCGTCGACCGCTGCGTGGAATCGGCCCTGCGGGTCCTGGAGGACCACGGGCTGAAGCTCAACTGGCGCTGATGAAGGCCGATCACCATATACACAATATACGAGGGGGCGATCAGGCCCCCTTTTTGTTGCCGGGCCTTGCATCCGATACGTGCCTGGCCCCGTAATGATGCCCATGAGTCCCCGACAGCAAGACAATCCTGAACTGGTGGTCATCGGCGGCGGCGTGGGCGGGCTGGTCACGGCCAGCGTGGCGGGCCAGCTGGGGGTGCGCACCACCCTGATCGAGCGAGGCCCGAAACTGGGCGGCGATTGCCTGCACACCGGCTGCGTGCCCAGCAAGACCCTGATCCACAGCGCCAAGGTGGCCTCCCTGATGCGTCGGGCCGGCGAGTTCGGACTGCCGGCGGCCGATCCCCGCGTGGACCTGGGCGCCGTCATGGACCGGGTACGCAGCGTCATCGATACCCTCCAGGCCCATGACGACCCGGAACGATTCCGGGGCTACGGGGTGGAGGTGATCTTCGGCCAGGCCCGTTTCACCGCCCCCCGGGAGCTCATGGTGGAGGACCGGCGCCTCACCGGGCGGCGATTTGTCATTGCCACCGGCTCACGGCCTGCCATCCCTGCCATCCCCGGCCTCGATGAGGCCGGCTATCTCACCAGCGACAGCCTCTGGACCCAGCGCAGCCTGCCCCGCCGCCTGGCGGTGCTCGGCGGCGGGCCCATCGGGCTGGAGCTGGGCCAGGCCCTGGCCCGGCTGGGCAGCCGGGTCACGATCCTGGAAGCCGCAGCTCGCCTGCTGCCCGGCGAGGATCCGGACACCGGCGCGGCGCTGAAGGCCATCCTGGATCAGGAAGGTCTGGAGATCCGGCTCGGTGCGCAGGTGACCGGCGTAAGCAGCCTGGATGCCGTGAAACGCCTCGACTACGTGCAGGACGCTCGTTCCCGTACACTGGAAGTCGACGAGATCCTGGTGGCCACGGGACGGCGGCCCAACGTGGAGGACCTGGGCCTGGAGGCGGCGGGGGTGGACTTCGGCGCACGCGGCATCCGCGTGGACCGGCGCATGCGCAGCAGCGCCAAACACATCTATGCCTGCGGCGACTGCTGCGACACGCCCTACCCCTTCACCCACGCGGCCGAATATGAAGCGGGCATCGTGATCGCCAATGCGGTATTCCGCCTGCCCCGGCGTGCCGACTACCGGGTGTTGCCCCGGGTGATCTACTGCGATCCTGAACTGGCGCGCGTCGGGCTCAATGAACGGGAGGCCCGTGAGCAGGGGCTTGAGGTGGATGTGTTGCGCTTCCCCTTCAGCCAGGTGGACCGGGCCCTGGCCGAGGGCGAGACCGCGGGCGAGGCGAAACTCCTGGTGCGCAAGGGGCGGCTGGTGGGCGCCACCCTGCTGGGCCCCCGGGCCGGCGAGCTGATCCACGAACTGGCGCTCGCCATGCAGGCGAAGACCCCCGTGAGCCGCATCGCCGCGACCATCCACGCCTACCCCACCCTGGCACAAATCCATCGCCGCGCGGTCAATACCGCCTACAGCCCGAGGTTGTTCAGCCCTGCCACCCGGCGTCTGGTACGCTGGATTCAACGTCTCATTCCGTAGGAACACCCATGTCTGCAACTCAGCCCCTGATCCCCCTGCACGACACCCGTTTCCCCGCCATCCGCCGTGGCCGGCTCGAGACCCTGCAGGTGAACCTGGGCTATGTGTGCAACCAGACCTGCTTTCACTGCCACGTCAATGCCGGCCCCAACCGCCGGGAGGTGATGGACCGGGACACGGTGGCGCTGGTGCTCGATTACCTGCGCGCCTCGGGGGCGAAGACCCTGGACCTCACCGGCGGCGCGCCGGAGATGAATCCCCATTTCCGTGACCTGGTGCGCGAGGCCCGGCACCTCGGGGTGAAGGTCATGGATCGCTGCAATCTCACCATCCTGGAGCAGCCCGGTCAGGAGGACCTGGCGGCGTTTCTCGCC
Source organism: Thioalkalivibrio sulfidiphilus (assembly GCF_000377945.1). GTDB lineage: Bacteria > Pseudomonadota > Gammaproteobacteria > Ectothiorhodospirales > Ectothiorhodospiraceae > Thioalkalivibrio_A > Thioalkalivibrio_A sulfidiphilus_A. The sequence continues at coordinate 4,239 of NZ_KB898935.1, read as the reverse complement.
GAGCACCGGGTGGAGGTAGTGGCCTCCCTGCCCTGTTACCTGGAGCAGAACGTGGACGCCCAGCGGGGCGACGGGGTCTTCCAGGCCAGCATCCGGGGCCTGCAACAGCTCAACGCCCGGGGCTACGGACAACCGGGCAGCGGCCTGGTGTTGGACCTGGTCTTCAACCCCCAGGGCCCCAGCCTGCCGCCGCCCCAGGGGCCGCTGGAGGCGGATTACAAACGCCACCTGGGCGAACGCTACGGCGTGGTGTTCAACCAGCTGTTCACCATCGCCAACATGCCCATCCACCGCTTCGGCAAACAGCTGCGCAAGGAGGGACGGCTGGGGGAATACCTGGACCTGCTGAAAGGCGCTCACCGGGACGAGAACCTGGCGGCGGTGATGTGCCGCTCCCTGATCAGCGTGGACTGGCAGGGCTATGTCTACGACTGCGACTTCAACCAGATGCTGGGCATACCCCTGGGCGGGGACAGCGGCCGTGCCCATCTGCGGGAGCTGATGGGCACGGATCTGGAGGGGCGGGAGATCGCCGTGGCGGATCACTGCTTCGGCTGCACCGCCGGGCAGGGGTCGAGTTGCGGCGGGGCGTTGAGTTAGTCAGTTGTCAGTTGTCAGTTGTCAGTTGTCAGTTGTCTGTTGTCTGTTGTCTGTTGTCTGTTGTCTGTTGTCTGGCCACGTCAAAGCGTATGTCCATGGGTTTCAACAACTGACCACTGACCACTGACCACTGACCACTGACTACTGACTACTGACTACTGACCACTGACTACTGACAACTCAGCACATCCCTCAACCGCCTCACCATCGTCTCCCGCTCCCGCCCCTCATAGGCCACCCGCTGCCCGAACCCCCACACCGGGCCGGGCCAGGCCGGGTCGCCCTCCTGGCGCACCACGTGATGCAGATGTAGCTGGGACACCACGTTGCCCAGCTTGGCCACGTTCATGGCGCGAGCGTTGAATGTCTCTGCGAGGGCGCGGGCCACGGCGCGGGACTCCGCCCACAGGGTGTCGTGGTCGGCGTCGTTCAGGTCATGGATCTCGGTGACCCCGGCACGCCTGGGCACCAGGATCACCCAGGGCCAGCGGGCATCATCCATGAGGCGATAGAGGCATAACTCGGATTCACCGAGGGCGAGGGTGTCTGCCGCGAGGCGGGCATCGAGTTCGAATGGGTTCATGGCGCCGCCATCCAGTTTTGCAGTTTCAGTCCATCCACGCGGGAAAACTCCCGGACATTGTCACTCACCAGGATCAGCTCCTGGGCCAGGGCCTGAGCCGCGATCCAGTGGTCATTGGCGCCAATGGGCGTACCCGCCTGCTCCAGGGCGGCCCATATGCGGGCGTAGTGGCGCGCCACCTCGGCATCGATGGGTTGCAGCGCAATGCCTCGGACCAATTCGGCAAGACGGGCCGCGTTCTTGTCCCGATACCGGCTCTTGGCCACACCCAGCCGGTCGGTGAGATATGCGGGTTAAGCCACAGCGAAGTCCGCCAGCATGCGCCGGCGCAGGGCCTCGTCGGGCAGCGCCCCGTAGGCCGCGCCCATGTTCTGCACCATGTGCTCCACCCGGGTGGTGGCGGGGATGGCGCAGGTGACCGCCGGGATCGCTTCACCCGAGGACGGGATGGGGCGGGTGAGGATCCCGGCGGGATTCGCCCCGGCCGGTACGCCCGGGAGCAACGGCAGCAGGCTGGCACCCCCGAGCCAGGTCAGGAAACGGCGGCGGGACAGGTGCTTGGGACGGGGAATCATGGCGGGCTCCGGCGGTCTCTCAGGTTCACGGGGGATTCAGGACAGCGCCTGCCCCATGTTGATGGACAACGCGCGGACGGGAAAAGTCACCCGCGCGGCAATGCACTATTCGTTCCGAAATACAGAACCCATGATTGCGATTCATGGCGTTTATTCCGAATAAATAAACAACGAGAATGACTACACACTGACCTGGTCTATTCTCAAGGACCGACTGGAGGACTTCATCATGAAGGCACGCACCGTCAAGACCCGCATCCCCGGCATGCCCGCCTCCGACGGCGCCGGCGTGATGCTCCGCCGCAGCATCGGCTCTCCGGCACTCAAGAACCTGGATCCGTTCCTGATGCTGGACCACTTCTCCAGCAATGACCCGGACGACTACGTGGCCGGTTTCCCGGACCACCCGCACCGGGGCTTCATCACCTTCACCTACATGCTGGACGGCCACATGGAGCACAAGGACAGCATGGGCAACCAGGGCGATCTCAAGAGCGGTGGCGCCCAGTGGATGAAGGCCGCCAGCGGCGTGATCCACTCGGAGATGCCGCGCCAGAGCGAGGGCCTGATGCGCGGCTTCCAGCTGTGGATCAACCTGCCCGCCCGGGAGAAGATGACCGATCCCGCCTACCAGGAATACGGCCCCGACGCCTTCCCCGAGGTGCAAAGCGCGGGCGCCCGGGTCAAGGTACTCATGGGTGAACACGGCGATGCCCGTGCGCCCATCGAGGACCCGATCACCCAGGTGCATTACCTGGACGTGAACCTGGAACCCGGCGCCGGCTTCGAGCATGCCCTGCCCGTCGGGCACAACGCCTTCGTGTATGTCTACGAGGGCTCGGTGGACATCCAGGGCACGGCGCTGGAACAGCACCAGCTGGCGGTGCTTGAGAATGGCGAAGGCGTTGCCCTCAAGGCCGGCGCTCAGGGCGCGCGGCTGGTGCTGGTCGCGGGACGGCCCATCGGTGAGCCCATCGTGCAGTACGGGCCCTTCGTGATGAACCGTCGCGAGGAGATCGAGCAGGCCTTCCAGGACTACCAGACCGGGCGACTGGTGCGCAGCAAGGCCCGTATGAGCGGTCACGCCTGACTCGGCGAATCTAAACGGACCGGCGTAGGGGCATGCCCGACGGACGTCGGCCATGCCCCTGCGTGCTTCAGCTAACATGCACACTCTTCAACACAGTCAGGATGCCGCCATGAGCACGAACAGCTGGGGCTCGAGCCTCGAATCCAACAAGGCCGCCGGCACGCGCCTGGAATTGCTGCTGTTCCAGCTGGAGGGACGCCAGCTCTACGGCATCAACGTGTTCAAGGTCCAGGAAGTCATCCCCTTCAAGAAGCTGACCCGGCTGGCGGGCTCGCACCCCATGGTCAGCGGCGTAGCCACCCTGCGCGGTGTCACCATGCCCATCATGGACCTGTCCCGGGCCATCGGCGGACCCGCCATGAAGGACCCGGAAAACGGCTACATCATCATCACCGAATACAACCGCTCGGTGCACGGCTTCCTGATCCGGCGCATGGAGCGCATCGTCAACACCCAGTGGGACAAGGTGCAATCCCCGCCCCGGGCCACGGGCCGCAATGCCTACGTCACCGCCGTGACCATGGTGGACGACAAGATCGTGGAGATCCTGGACGTGGAGAAGGTGCTGGACCAGGTGGTGCGTGCCAGTACCGATGTGTCCACCGACCTGAGCGCCCAGATCGATGCCGGCAACCGCCACGTGCTGGTGGTGGATGATTCCAGCGTGGCCCGCAACCAGATCAGCCGCGCCCTGGAGCAGCTGGGCATCCAGTGCACCCAGGTGCCCGACGGCCAGCACGCCATCCAGCTGCTGGAGAAGATGCTGGCCGACGGCGTGGACGTGAGCGAGCATTTCACCATGGTGGTCTCGGACATCGAGATGCCCGTGGTGGACGGCTACCAGCTCACCACCTGGATTCGCCAGCAGCCGCAACTGAAGGACCTCTACATACTGCTGCACTCCTCCATCAGCGGCGTGTTCAACGTGGACATGGTCAAGCGCACCGGCGCCAACAAGTTCATCCAGAAATACCACCCGGATGACCTGGCCCGAGCGGTTCAGGAGCGCATTGGCGCCGATACATCGGCCTGACACACAGTGCCGCCAGCCAGGGTAGGTCGGGCTTCAGCCCGACAGCGAGGCTTCATTCGAGCGCCGGTGTCGGGCTGAAGCCCGACCTTGTATGTTGAGCAGGTCTGGTTTGATAGGTTATCAGCCGGACACCGGGTAAGCCGTCCCGACCTGGAGGCAGCGTTTGTCTGACCTCGTACGTAGAGCGGCTCCCCGCCTCATTGCTGACTTCGTGGAGTATCCAAAAGCCAGCCAAGCTGGACTTTGCATTACAAGGTCGAAGCCGCAAAAAGCGCGAGGTCGGGGAACCGGTGCTTATTGTGACTCAACCACCCCCCGAATGGGAAAGGACCGATGATGACTGTGATAGGTATCGACA
>NZ_KB898934.1 GCF_000377945.1 Thioalkalivibrio sulfidiphilus | reverse complement strand
CTGGATCAAGCAGGCGATGGGCTTTCGCCGCTTCAGTGTCCGGGGGCTTGAAGCGGTCACGGGTGAATGGAATCTGGTGTGTCTGGCGCTCAACCTGCGACGGATGCAGCGCTTGGGATGGCGCCCGGCATAACCGACACCCCGCCAGTGCGGGGCCGGCGGCCCACTGTGACGCCGGGTGACCCTGCATGCCGGTCACTGTGGCTGGATAACAGTCCCGGCGCCACCCGGCCCCCGCAGATCAGCATCGATTTATGCTCGACCGAAAACTTCTACCGCCCAGGCTCCTAGGAGCCTGTCGGACTTAGGCTGCGCCTACTGGGCCGGTGGGTGAGCGGCTCGCTACGCGCACTCGCGACGGTTTACGACGGTTTAGGACATCCATAATCTACGCTAACCGCCCAAGCTGGCAGGGTTGTAAATATCCAAAACCACAGCCCACCCGCCAAACTAGACGCCGAGATTATGGGTGTCCCAAACCACCTTTCAGACGCCGAGATTATGGGTGTCCCAAACCATTGTGTGCCAAACCATTGGGTGCCGAGATTATGGGTGTCCCAAACCATTCCAGCCGACACCTTGAAGGTTCAGAATCTGGACAGCCTGCTCAATCTTGGTCAACGCTGGACGCGGGAATTCAAAGCCGAGTACCGGGGCCTGCAGCGCGAAGCACAGCGCCGATACCGCAGCGACCTGCCGGCGCTCCAGCAGCGCCTGATGGACTACCGCCAAAGCCTATCGGCAGCCGAACCTCACCACGAGGTCCACGCCCTGCTAGCCGAAGTGCTGCTTGACCCCGCGCGCTTGCAGGCGTTTGCTGAGTGAATGCCGGGCAGGCCGCAGCAACTCGCACCAGCGCTCATAAACTCGAGATGGTCACTACGGGGTCGGACCACGCTAACCGTATGATAAGTTCGTGGAATTGCCGTGGTGTGCGGTGATTTTCCCCCTTAATCCCGCAATTTCAGCCCCCAAATGACCGTTCCAAGGAGTGAACCCATGCCCGCAGGGCAGGTGGCAGATTTCTTTCCACACTAAAGCACTTTCGCTTTTCCCAGCGCCTCCGCGTCCCTGCGAGAGAATGCTTTTGCCCTTGCAATAGACGGGCGATACAGGGACGAAGTCACCTTTGAGCGCTTGTCTTTCCGGTGTGCCCAGGAACACAGCAGCCAGCCGCACGCTGATTTAGAATTCGGGCAAAGGCCCCAACCATGCGCACATTCCTCTCCCTCATTCTTGTCATCACCCTGGGCCACGGGGTTCTCCCTGCCCACGCCGACGCCCCGCGCCAGTTGTACGTGCAGCCCTCCGCCCTGCTGCAGGTGGTGGAGGCCCTGAAGGATGCGCCGATTCAGTCCCACATGGCGTTTGCTTCCCTCACCCTGGAAGCCATGGTGCAGGCCTACGAGGAGGAGCTGGGCGAATCGGGGTTGGCGCGGGGGGCGGATGCGGCGCGGGATCGCCGGCTGGATCGCTGGCGCCAGGCCACGGCCCTGCAGCTGCGGGAGCTGGACCAGGCCTGGCAGTGGCTGAATGTGGCTGAAGAGGTACGGGTCCGCGCGGATCGCCAGGGGCAGGTGATGCTGCTCCTCGATGGCCGCCCCGTGCTGGTGAGCTGGCCGCGCATGCGCGATCAGGCCCGTCGCGAGGCGGAACTGCTGCAGCGCTTCTGCGCCGAGCATCCCTGCGGCGAGACCCGGGCCCAGGGCACGGCCCGCGCGGTGCAGGGGGCGGATTGGGTCAACGGTGCCTGGAGCTTCAGCCAGGATCGGCGCCCTGGCTGGGAGTCGGAGACAGGGGTGCGTTGCGAGTACCCGGATCTGCGCGACCGGGAGGCCCGCGAGGCGCAGTGCCGAGCCCTGGCCCTGGAGCTGGATACCCTGGCCCGGGTGCTCGCCCAGGTGCAGCGGGAAGGCGGACGCATCGAGTGGCAGACGATCCGCGTGCATGAGGAGCCGGGCGGCGGACAGCGTGTCACGGTCAACGCCCGGGAGGATTTCCTGCTGCTGCCCCTGGAGGCCGTTTCACGTCACAGCCTCGACTGGCGCGCCACCCAGCGCTGGCTGGAGCGCCGCGTGCGGGGCGTGCACAGCGCGGAGACGGTGCTGGCGGCCGGGGCGCAGCCGCGATGAAAGTGGTGCTGCCCGGGCCCCGCTGAAAGGGATCCGATTCCTGATCTTGCGACGGGGATGAAGCCGCACGTTCGCATAAGTCGATATTTTTGCCCGTATTTTATCTGTCTGACCAATCCTTTTCCCTCGTGTGCAGAACACCTGCCCGGATGCGGGTGTTTCGGGCGCTGATCGTCCGTATACTGTTGCCTAGGTCATATAGATGTCTTGGGCCCTGACCGTCTCTTTCATCCAGGGGCGGGAACAGGGTGGCAGGATTCATGTCTGTATGCTTTTCTGGCGCAGTCGGGGGACGTGGCCTAGGTTGAAGTAACAGGTTCGGTCACGGGCTCCCATACGCAGTCGAACATTACATTCAGCCGGCCTACGGGCCGGTTCCGGGCAAGAGGCGGAGGTTGGACATGAGCGATTATGTGCTGTGGTTCGAGGAGCTGGGCATGCACGACGTGCCCCGGGTGGGCGGCAAGAACGCCTCCCTGGGCGAGATGATCAGCGGGCTGTCCGAGGCCGGGGTGAAGGTCCCCGGCGGCTTTGCCACCACGGCCGAGGCCTATCGCGAGTTCCTGCGCCACGAGGACCTGGACAAGCGCATCAACGGGCTGCTCGACAAGCTGGACGTGGACGACATCAACGCCCTGCGCGAGGCCGGGCGCACCATCCGCCAGTGGGTGGTGGAGACGCCGTTCCCGCAGCCGCTCACCGACGCCATCCGGGAAGCGTACAAGCGCCTGGAGGCGGAGACCGAGGGCGAGTGCACCGTGGCTGTGCGTTCCTCGGCCACCGCCGAGGACCTGCCCGACGCATCCTTCGCCGGCCAGCAGGAGACCTTCCTCAACGTGCGCGGCGAGGAAGGCGTGTTCAAGGCCATCCACGAGGTGTTCGCCTCCCTCTACAACGACCGCGCCATCTCCTACCGGGTGCACCAGGGCTTCGATCACGCCGAGGTGGCCCTGTCCGCTGGGATCCAGCGCATGGTGCGCAGCGACGTGGGCGCGAGCGGCGTGATGTTCACCCTGGACACGGAATCCGGTTTCCGCGATGCGGTGTTCATCACTGCTGCCTGGGGCCTGGGCGAGACCGTGGTGCAGGGCGCCGTGAACCCCGACGAGTTCCATGTCTACAAGCCGGCGCTCGCCGCAGGCCGGCCCGCCATCCTGCGCCGTAACATGGGCTCCAAGGCCATCAAGATGATCTTCGGCGAGGACGGCAAGCACACCCGCACCGTGGAGGTCGATGCTGCTGAGCGCTACCGCTTCTGTCTCACCGATGAGCAGGTCATGGATCTCGCCCGCCAGGCAATGATCATCGAGAAGCACTACGGCCGCCCCATGGACATCGAGTGGGCCCTGGACGGCGTGGACGGTGGCCTGTACATCGTGCAGGCCCGCCCCGAGACCGTGGAGAGCCGTGCCGACGGCCAGGTGATCGAGCGGTTCCGCCTCAAGCAGAAGGGCGGCAGGATCTTCGCCACGGGCCGCGCCATCGGCCAGAAGATCGGTGCCGGCAAGGTGCGCGTGGTCTCGGGCCTTGATGAGATGGACAAAGTGCAGCCCGGCGACGTGCTGGTCACCGACATGACCGACCCGGACTGGGAGCCGATCATGAAGCGCGCCGCGGCCATCGTCACCAACCGCGGCGGACGCACCTGTCACGCCGCCATCATCGCCCGCGAGATGGGCATCCCCGCCGTGGTGGGCTGCGGCAACGCCACCGACACCATTCCCGACGGCGCCGAGGCCACGGTGGTCTGCGCCGAGGGCGACGAGGGCCGTGTCTACGAGGGCAAGCTGGATTTCGACGTGCTGCGCACCCGCACCGACAGCATGCCCGATCTGCCCGTGAAGGTGATGATGAACGTGGGCAACCCGGGCCGCGCCTTCCACTTCAGCAGCATCCCCAACCACGGCGTGGGCCTGGCGCGCCTGGAGTTCATCATCAACAACATGATCGGCGTGCACCCCAAGGCGCTGCTGGAGTACCACACCCTGCCCGATGAGTTGCGCGCCGAGGTGGACAAGCGCATCGCCGGCTACAAGGACCCGGTGAGCTTCTACGTGGATCGCCTGGTGGAGGGCATCAGCACCCTGGGCGCCGCGTTCGCGCCCAAGCCGGTGATCGTGCGCCTCTCGGACTTCAAGTCCAACGAGTACGCCAACCTGCTCGCCGGCGATCGCTACGAGCCCGACGAGGAAAACCCCATGATCGGTTTCCGGGGCACCTCGCGCTATCTCTCCGACGACTTCCGCGCCTGCTTCGAGCTGGAATGCCAGGCGGTGCGCCGGGTGCGCGAGGACATGGGGCTCACCAACGTGGTGATCATGGTGCCCTTCGTGCGCACCCTGGCCGAGGCAGAGGGGGTGATCAAGCTGCTGGCCGAGATGGGTCTCAAGCGCGGCGAGCACGGCCTCAAGATCTACATGATGTGCGAGATCCCCTCCAACGCCGTGCTGGCCGACGAGTTCCTCAAGCACTTCGACGGCTTCTCCATCGGCTCCAACGACCTCACCCAGCTCACCCTGGGTCTGGACCGCGACTCCGGCCTGGTGGCGGGCAGCTTCGACGAGCGCGACCCGGCGGTGAAGAAGATGCTGTCCATGGCCATCGAGGCCGCCCACCGGGCCGGCAAGTACGTGGGCATCTGCGGCCAGGGTCCGTCCGACTACCCGGACCTCGCCCAGTGGCTCATGGAGCAGAAGATCGAGAGCATCTCACTCAACCCGGACACGGTGGTGGACACCTGGATGCAGCTGGCGGGGAAGAGTGAATAAGGATGAAGGCGGAAGGATGAAGGCTGAATTAAACCGGTTACACTAGGCCTTCATCCTTCATCCTTCATCCTTCATCCTTGACCCTATGCGTTCCGTCTTCTACGTCTCCGACGGCACCGGCATCACCGCCGAGACCCTCGGGCATACCCTGCTCACCCAGTTCGACCAGGTGCAGTTCAGCCCGGTCAACCTGCCCTTCGTGGACAGCGAGGAGAAGCTGGACGCGGCGCTGCTGCGCATCAGCCGGGCCGCGGACCAGGACGGCGCGCCGCCGCTGGTGTTCAGCACCCTGATCGACCGGCGTCTGCGCGAGGCCCTGGCGAGCCGCTGCAAGGGGGTGGTGTTCGACCTGTTCGAGACCTACACCAGCGGCCTGGAAAAGGCCCTGGGGGTGTCCGCCAACCATGTGGCGGGTCGCTCCCACGGCATGGGCAACCTGCACACCTACACCCGGCGCATCAACGCCCTGAACTACGCCCTGGCCAACGACGATGGAGCGGTGGTGCGGGACTATCCCATGGCGGACGTGATCCTCATGGGCGTCTCGCGTAGCGGCAAGACCCCCACCTGCCTGTACCTGGCCCTGCAGTTCGGCATCCAGGCGGCCAACTACCCGCTCACCGAGGACGACTTCGAGACCGGCGACCTGCCCGGGTTGCTGGTGCCCTACCGCAACAAGCTGTTCGGCCTGACCGTGGACCCTGAGCGCCTGCAGCAGATCCGCAGCGAGCGCCGCCCCAACAGCCGCTATGCCAGCGCCGAGCAGTGCCGCAAGGAACTGGCCGCCGCCGAGGCCCTGTTCCGCCGGGAACAGATCCCCTACCTCAACATCACCTTCATGTCCGTGGAAGAGATCGCCGCCACCCTGGTGCACCAGGCGGGGTTGAAGAAGCGCTTGTAGGGTGTTTGTGAGGGGTGAGGGGATAGGGGATAGGCGTGAAGCGTGAGGCGTGAGTGACGTAGGATGGGTGAAGCGCAGCGCACCCATCACACCCTGTCAGCATGGGCACGCGTTGCTTTGCCCATCCTACATAGCTGAGGGAGAAGGGGATTTATGCTCTGGACGCCTCACGCCTCACGATCCCCAGCCGTTCCAGCCAGCGCTCATCGCCCACCACGATGAACTCCGGGTTGAGCAGGGATTCGCCGGTGTTGCAGCGCAGGGGGTGGCCCTGCAGATCGAGCACCAAGCCGCCGGCCTCGGTGACGATGCACTGGGCGGCGGCGGTGTCCCATTCGCTGGTGGGGCCGAGACGCGGGTAGATGTCGGCGCGGCCTTCGGCCACCAGGCAGAACTTCAGGGAACTGCCCATGGACAGGTATTCGTGTTCGCCCAGACCGGCGAGGAAGTCCGCCATGCGCTCGGTGCCGTGGGAGCGGCTGCCGGCCACCACCGGCCTGGTCCGGCGCCGGCTGATGCGCAGGGCCTCGGGTTCCCCCTCGGCGGTCAGGCGCTGTGCGCCCAGGCCCCGGGCGGCCTGGTAACAGACCCCCAGCACCGGCGCGTGTACCACGCCAAGCACGGGCTCGTTGTCATGGATCAGGGCGATATTGACCGTGAACTCGCCGTTGCGCTTGACGAACTCCCGGGTGCCGTCCAGCGGATCCACCAGCCAGTAGGTGCGCCAGCCGGCGCGTACCGCGTAGGGGATCTGCTCCGATTCCTCGGAGAGCACCGGCAGGCTGGGGGTCAGTTCCTTCAGCGCAGAGACGATCAGGCGGTGGGCCGCCATGTCCGCCTCGGTGAGCGGCGAGCGGTCATCCTTCTCCAGAACCTCGAAGCCCTGTTCATAGATGGCCAGGATGCTCTCGCCGGCCTGGCGGGCGATCAGGCAGACGTTGTTGCGCAGGTGCTCCAGGGAGAGGCCTTCGGGCAGGTCGTCGGGGTTCATGCCTTGAGTCTCTCCCGGGTCAGGTACAGGGCGGCGATGCTGCGCGCCTCGGTGAAGTCATCGCGCAAGAGCAGTTGCTCGATGTCGGACAGGGGCCAGGGCACCACCTCGATCTCCTCGGGCTCATCCCCTTCCAGGCGCTGTTCGTGCAGGTCCTGGGCCAGCACCACGTGGGTGGTGTGACTGAGATAACCGGGTGCCACGGTGAGGGAGGTGAGGTGGGTGAGCGTGCGGGCGCCATAGCCGATCTCTTCCATGATCTCCCGGTTGGCGGCCAGCAGCAGGTCCTCGCCTGTCTCGATGCGCCCCTTGGGCAGGGCCAGTTCGTAGCGGTCGGTGCCGGCGGCATATTCCCGGATCAGCAGTACGGTGCCGTCGTGCATCACGGGCACGATGAGCACCGCGCCCCGGCCCGAGCCCACCAGGCGCTCGTAGCGGGTGTTCACGCCGTTGGAGAATTCCAGCTCCAGTTCCTCCACGTGAAACAGGCGGCTGCGCGCCACGGTGCGGCTGCTCAGGATGCGGGGTTTCTTGCGCACTCGGGTCTCCCGGAAGGCCCATGGTTCAGGGCGTTATTGTAACCCAGGCAACGCGGGATACTGGGGTCGTGACCGGATTTGAGACACAATGTCCGCCATGAGCAGAAACGACGACCTCCCCCGTTCCCCGGCGCTGGACTGGGCGCGCATCTCCACCGTGCTGCTGGACATGGACGGCACCCTGCTGGACCTGCATTTCGACAACTATTTCTGGCTGGAACACGTGCCCCGCCGCCTGGCCCAGGCCCGGGGCATGGACGAGGCCGAGGCCCATGCCTTCGTGCGCGAGCGCACGGCTGCGGTGCGCGGCCGCCTGGTCTGGTACTGCCTGGACTACTGGAGCCGGGAGCTGGACCTGGACATCGTGGCGCTGAAGCGCGAGGTCATGCACCTGATCGCCGTGCACCAGCACGCGGAGGCCTTCCTGGCCGCGCTGCGGGAAAGCGGCCGGCGGGTCATGCTGGTCACCAACGCCCACCGGGGCAGCCTGGACCTGAAACTGGAACGCACCGGCATCGGCGCCCATTTCCACCGCCTGGTCAGCGCCCATGACCTGGGCCGGGCCAAGGAGGAACCGGGCTTCTGGGAGGCCCTGCGGGTGCGCGAGGGCTATGCGCCCGGGGAGACCCTGCTGGTGGATGACAACCTGGACGTGCTGCGCTCCGCCCGTGACTTCGGCATCGCCCACCTGCGCGCCGTGCGCCGGCCGGACACGCGGCGCTCTGAGGTGGATACGGGGGAGTTCGTGGGGATCGGGGACTTCAGGGAATTGGGAATTGAAGTGCGAAGTAGGAAGTAGGAAGTAGGAAGTTTAAGGCCTTTAACTTCGCACTTCCCAATTCCCACTTCTTACTTCTCTCACCCTCTCTCCCACTTCTTGAACCGCTTCTTGCAGTACTTCAGCAGCGTCTGGTAATCCGGGAAGTACAGGTCGAAGCCCTCCTCGGCGGGGGCGTCGTATTCGCAGTAGTCGTTGGAATGGTCGCGGCAGATCTGCGGCCGCGCCTCGTAGATGCCGCAGCGTCCGCCGGGTTGCAGGTGGGTGCAGCGGGTCTCCATCAGCAGGTACCAGCCGTCCTCGTCCTTGTAGGCGCGCACGTTCTCGTGGGAGACCTGCCAGAGCAGGTGCTCGAAGTCGTACTTGGTGCGCGGCGTGTCGATGGCCTGGGTGATGTAGGTGCAGCACTTGGAGTTGGTGCAGAAACCGCACTTGTTCTCCGGGGTGATCTCGATGGGGGTGGCGGTCTTCACCGGAATCTTGGCCAGTCGGCTCATGGGGTTCTCACTTCACGGGGGTGGGCAGGTTGCGGATCAGGTCCAGGCGGATCGTGACCGGCTCGCCCTGTTCGTTGGTGGCTTTCAGATACCGTCGCCCTGCCTGCTCGATCACTTCCAGAGGGGTCACCCGGCCCATCCAGGCCTGGTCGCTGTGCTCGTCGGCCCAGTGCAGGGCCAGGGTCTCGCCGGTGAGGATGGCGATCTCCAGGCGCTCGGTCACGTGGCGGGGGACGTCCTGGTAGGGCTTCATGGCATCGTGTGCTTGAGGGGTGGCGCCCAATGATAGCGAAGCCGTCTGCTCGTGTCCCCGCCGGCCCGTCCTATGGCACTGCGCGCCGCTCGGCGGTCCAAAGGTGTAAAGGAGCAAAGCGATCCTCTCACGGAGCCACGGGGACACGGGGTTTTCAAAGCAAAAGCCTTTCTCCGTGTCCCCGTGGCTCCGTGAGAGGTGCTGTTCCTCAACCTAGAAACGGCAGTTGAACGCGCCCGAGTGTGCGGTTTTCGTGTTGTCTGGCAAGGCGCGACGACGAGGAATGGTCGTTCCATTCCGAGGAGTCGCAACGCCGCCAGACAACACGAAAACCGTGCAATCGGGTGCGTAGCGGAGTTCACCCGATGGGTGAGCGTCATCGCATCCAAGATCGTCAGTGACCATGGGACCTGGCGAAGGAAACCGAGCGGTCAACTGCCGTTTCTAGGTTCACTGGAAGGGGTCATGGCTGCCCAAACCCACATGAGGCCGCGGATTGAGGCTAATGTTCGGCTCAGCTGTCGTGCCGGTAACGGGTGGGATCGGCGATGCCGGCCGCGCGGAAGGCTGCCCTGCGGTGCAGGCACTGGGGGCAGGCGCCGCAGTGGATCTCGTAGCCCAGCAGGCAGCTCCAGGTGCGGGCGAAGTCCACGCCCAGGGAGACACCCAGGCGGATCACCTCGGCCTTGTCCCGGTCAATCAGCGGCGTGGTGATCTCCAGGCCCGGCTGAAGGTCGTGGATCAGGGCGCGGAAGTGTTCCAGGAAGCCCGGTGAGGCGCTGGGATAGGCGGCCAGGTCGTCCCGGTTCAGTGCCAGGGCAACCCGGTCGATGCCGCCCCGGGCGGCATAGCTCACCGCCAGGGCGAGGATCACCAGGTTGCGGTGAGGCAGGGGGACGTGGGGCCGCTTGAGCAGCCCGTCGCGGAAGGTCTCGCCCGCCGCCGAGAGGTCCAGTTCCACCGGCGCAAGGCCGTGGCTTTCACACTGCGCCCGGGCGGCGTCCCGCTCACGCAGCGCGCCCCGCTGGCCATAGTCCACGACCAGGGGTGTCACGGGCCGCTGCCGGGACTCCAGGGCCAGCAGGGTGGCGCTCTCGATGCCGCCGCTCAGCAGCAGGAGGGAACCGTTGACGCCGGAGGGACTCGAAATCGGCATGGATGTCCCCATATTCATAGGAAGAGTGAACGTCCCCGGACGGAGGGTACAGACGCCATGAGTCAGGCAATTTTCAGCATCGGACAAATCATACATCACCGCCTGTTCGGCTATCGGGGTGTGGTGGTGGACGTGGATCCCGTCTTTCAGGGTACCGAGGAATGGTATGCGCAGGTGGCCCAGAGCCAGCCGCCCAGGGACGAACCCTGGTATCACGTGCTGGTGGATGGTGAGGCGGTGGAGACCTACGTGGCCCAGCAGAACCTGGAACCCGGAGACGCCAGCGAACCCATCGAGCACCCCTATACCGAGGCCTTTTTCACCGGCTTCGTGAATGGTGTCTACCGTCATCGCATGCGCGTGAACTGATGCTGGATCGTATTCGACGCTTCTTCGATGAGCACATCGCGGCACCGGCGGCCAGCGTGCCGGCGCCGCGGTTTGCATCCGGGAAAACCCGGCGGCCGGATGCCGATCCTACCCATGCCCTGCATCTGGCCACGGCCGCTCTGCTGTTCGAGGTCAGCCGCGCGGATTTCCATGTCCACGACAAGGAACTGGAGGCCATGGCTCAGATCCTGGAGCGGCAGTTCCAGTTGAGTGCCGAGGAGACCCGGGAACTGCTCGACCTGGCCCGCGCCGAGAGCGACGAGATGCTGTCCCTGCACCCCTTCGTGCGCCTGATCAACGAGAACTTCGAGCCCGATCAGCGTGCGCGCATCATGGAGGATCTCTGGCAGGTGGCCTACGCCAAGGGCGAACTGGACAAGCACCAGGAATACACGGTGCGCAAGATCGCGGACCTGCTGTACGTGCCGCACCCGGTGTACATTAGGACCAAGCTCAAGATTGAGGAAGGCGCCAGAGGCAAGAGACAAGAGACAAGAGACAAGTAAGAGGCAGTCGGATTTTTCTTGTATCTTGTATCTTGCATCTTGTCTCTGGCCTTCGGCCCCATAAAAAAGCCCGGCATTGCCGGGCTTTTTTTATGGGGCCGAAGCGCCCTAAATCATGTCCTTCAGATTCTTCAGCGGCAGCACCTTCACCACCTTGCGGGCGGGCTTGGCCTTGAAGATCATCTCCTCGCCGGTGGCGGGGTTGCGGCCCTTGCGCGCCTTGGTGGCAGGCTTCTTCACCACCTTGATCTTGAGCAGGCCGGGCAGGGTGAACATGCCCACGCCGCGGGGCTTGATGCTCTTCTCGATCAGGCCCTGCAGAGAATCCATCACCGCGCCCACGTCCTTCTTGGACAGGCCGGTCTGGGTGGCAATGTGGTTCAGGATTTCGGTCTTGGTGGGGGGCTTGGGCTGAGCGGCGGCTGCGGCCTGGGTCTTGGTGGTGGCTTTCTTCTTGGCTGCCATGGAGTGGCTCCCTGATTGGTTGCGTTGGATGCGCGAGTTTAACGGGTGAGTTCAAGCTGAACGCGAATTAACATAGCACGATGATTTTCCATTGGCGAGACGGTTTATCCCGAAAATATCGGCACGAGAGCGTGCTGTGCATTCCGGGTGCGCGGGCGGTGTGGCGTGCTTGAGCATGGCACTTGGCTGGCCGCCTTTCTGGTGGGTCTGTTCGGCGGCGTGCACTGCGCCGGCATGTGCGGCGGCATCGTCACCGCCCTGAGCCTCGGCACCCGCACGCCCGCAGGCACCACGCCCTGGCCACTGCTGTTTTCCTACAACCTGGGGCGCATCGCGAGCTATACGCTGGCCGGCGCGCTGGCCGGTGGCGCGGGCTGGTTCGCCGCGCGACTGGTGGATGTGCACCTGGCGCAGCAGGGGCTGCAGGTGCTGGCCGCGCTGTTCATGATCGCACTGGGTCTTTACCTGGCGGGCTGGTGGGCAGGGCTCGCCAAAGTGGAGCAGGCGGGCGGCGTGCTCTGGCGCAGGATCGAGCCCCTGGGGCGTCGTCTGATGCCGGTGCGCACGCCGGCCCAGGCCCTGGCCCTGGGCGGGCTGTGGGGCTGGCTGCCCTGTGGGCTGGTCTACAGCGTGCTGATCTGGTCGCTGAGTGCCGGTGGCGTGACCCAGGGCGCGTTGCTGATGCTGGCCTTCGGCCTCGGGACCCTGCCCAATCTGCTGCTCATGGGGGTCATGGCCGCCCGGCTCGGCGCATGGCTGAGACAGCGCTGGGTGCGTTACCTGGCCGGTGGCTTCGTGGCCGGTTTTGGGCTGCTGATGCTGTGGCAGGTGCTGGCAGGCTGAAGCGGCCCGGGTAAATACCCGGGCCGCGCAGGCTTGAGGTTCAGCGGGTAAAGAACTGCTGGCGGAAGCGTACCGACAGGGGCCCGCTGTCTCGGGGGGTGGCCTCGATCATGAAATCCAGGGTCTCACCATCATCGATGCCCACCTCGGCCAGGTAGTAGATGGCCGTGCTATCCCGGACCTCGCGAAATTGCAGCGGGATGGTCTGGCCGCGCAGGTTCACGGCCTTGCCGGTGACCACCGCCAGCTGAGGCTCCGTGCCCACACCCAGGGATTTTTTCATGATGCTGATGTTGATCAGCGCGCGGTTGCGGCTGCGGGTGATGTTGTAGGAGCGTGCAACATCCGGTGACAGGAAGTCGGTGCTCAGTGCGTTGAAATGGACCACGTAATCGCCGAAGTCCTGCTGCCCGCCGGCGTGGACGGTGCCGGACAGTGCGCCGGCCAGTACCAGCAACAGGAATGCCTTGAAGACATGACGTCGTTTCATGTTGTGATGCTCCTCCAGTGTGCCCTGGTTCGATCGCTTGGCTTAAGGGAACAGTAGGTATCCCTTGTCTATCAGTGTAGCCAAAAGGCCGACGGGATGTTGCGCCATCAGTGTTTCGGAATGTGCAGGGATTCCGGAATCAGAAGATCGAGCGCAGCAGGATCAGCAGGATGTTGAGGCCGATGATGGCCACCAGGGGGGAGAGGTCCACCGTACCCAGGTTGGGCATCACGGAACGGATGGGGGTGAGGATGGGGCGGTTCAGACTCGCCACCAGCGAGGCCACCGGATTGCCGCGCATGCCGCCGGCCATGAACCAGCTCATCACCGCCTCGATGATGATGCTGAACATGAACACATAAATCAGCAGCTGCAGCAGACGGAACACCGCCACCACCAGCACCAGGCCGAGCCCGGGGCTCGCGCCGCCGATCCAGGCCACCAGCCAGAGTTCCAGCATCTTCAGCGCGATCATGAGCAGCACCACCGCCGTGTCCAGGCGGCCGATGGGCGGGATGACGCGGCGCAGGGCTCGCACCGGCGGATTGGTGACGGTGACCAGGAACTGGGACACCGGGTTGTAGAAATCCGCCCGCACCATGGCCAGCAGCATGCGCAGCATGAGGGCGATCACGTACAGACTGAACAGGGTGGAGATGAGGAAGATGCTGATCTCCTGGAGGGGTCCGGGCATGGGTGGGGCTCCGTTGCGTCAGTTGGATGCCAGTTGATCGGCCAGTTCCCGGGAACGGTCCCGGGCGGAGGTGAGGGCCTGGGCCATGAGTTCGCGCAGGCCGCCGGTCTCCAGCACCTGCAGGGCGCGTTCCGTGGTGCCGCCCCGGGAGGTGACCCGGGTGCGCAGGGTGGCGGCGTCCTCGTCGGACTCCAGGGCCAGCTTGGCGGCGCCGAAGGCGGTCTGCAGGGCCAGCAGCCGGGCGGTCTCCCGGGGCAGGCCCAGCTGCACGCCGGCGTCCTCCAGGGCCTCCATGACCAGGAACAGGTAGGCGGGACCGCTGCCGGACAGGGCCGTGACCGCGTCCAGGGCGGACTCATCGTCCAGCCACACGGTCAGTCCCACGGCGCGCAGGATGGATTCGGCCACGGCCTTCTGGGCCGGGCTGACCCGTTCATTGGCCGCCAGTCCCGTGGCGCCGCAGCCCACCAGGGCCGGGGTGTTGGGCATGCAGCGCACCACGGCGAGATTGCCGCCCAGCCAGCGCTCGATATCGGCGCTGCGCACGCCGGCGGCGATGGAGACGATCAGCGGACGGCGCGCCTGCACGGCCCCGGCCAGGGCGCGGCACACCTCGCCAAGCACCTGGGGCTTGACCGCCAGCACCACCACGTCGGCGTGACCGATGGCCTCTGCCCCATCCTCGCCCAGGTGCATGCCCGGCCATTGGGTCGCAAGGATTTCCCGCTGGCCCGGGTTGGGGTCCACGGCCCACAGGGCGTCCTCGGGCCAGCCGTCGGCGACCAGGCCGCCGATGAGGCTGCGCGCCATGTTGCCTGCGCCGATGAAGGCGATGGGTTCGTTCATGAGCTTTCCGTTGGGACGTTGGCGAACAGGGGAAGGATCATAAACCCTGCCCGCCGTGGCCTGCCACCCGGCGGCTGCCGAAGATGGCGGTGCCCACACGCACGATGGTGGCGCCTTCCGCGATGGCCGCCTCCAGGTCGCCGCTCATGCCCATGGACAGGGTATCCAGCTGATGGCCCCGGCGGATCAGGTCTTCCTGCATCTCGCGCAGGCGGGCGAAGGCGCGTCGCTGGGTGGCGAAGTCCTCGCTGGGGGCGGGGATGGCCATCAGGCCGCGCAGGCGCAGCCGGGGAAGTCCCGCCACTACTTCGGCCAGGGCCGGCAGGGCCTCGGCGACAAGCCCGGACTTGCTCGCCTCCGCGTCCAGGTTCACCTGCAGGCAGACCTGCAGGTCGGCGGCCTCCCCGGGGCGCTGTTCCGACAGCCGCCGGGCGATCTTTTCCCGCTCGATGCTGTGCACCCAGTGGGCGAGGCCGGCAATCAGGCGGGTCTTGTTGGACTGCAGCGGGCCGATGAAATGCCATTCGGGACGCAGATCCGCGAGGGCATCGGCCTTGTCGGCCAGTTCCTGGGCGTAGTTCTCGCCGAAGGCCCGCTGACCGCAGGCCATGGCCTCCCTCAATGCCTCGACAGGCTGGGTCTTGCTCACCGCCAGCAGGGTGATCGTGGCGGGGTCGCGTCCATGACGCAGGGCGGCCTCATGGATACGGGTCCTGACGGTCTCGAGTCTGTCGCCAATGGTGCTCATGGGGCTATGCTATATTCGGTTCACGTAACAGGGGAAATGCCGAATCGGCTCCGGTGTTTCCCGTGCCTGAGTCTCCCGGCCCGGTTCCCGTTGGCCGTCCTCTTGTGGCTATCGCCGTCCACCCGGCGTTAACTACCGTTCATGCGCGATGCGGCTTCACCCTCCGCGCTGGAAGGGGCAGACTCGACGCAAAGCCGGATCACGAACCGGTTCACTCGACTTGGGGGATTGAATGGACATTACGCAGCTGCTTGCGTTTGCGGTCAAGAATGGCGCCTCGGACCTGCATCTCTCCGCCGGGCTGCCGCCCATGATCCGCGTCGACGGCGACGTGCGCCGGATCAACGTACCCGCCCTGGACCACAAGGCTGTCCACGGCATGGTGTACGACATCATGAACGACAAGCAGCGCAAGGACTACGAGGAGTTCCTGGAAACGGACTTCTCCTTCGAGATCCCCGGCCTGGCGCGCTTCCGCGTCAACGCCTTCAACCACAACCGCGGCGCCGGCGCGGTGTTCCGAACCATCCCGAGCAAGATCCTCACCCTCGAAGAACTCAACTGCCCGAAGATCTTCGAGCAGATCTCCGACTACCCGCGCGGCATCGTGCTGGTCACCGGGCCCACCGGCTCCGGCAAGTCCACCACCCTGGCCGCCATGATCAACCACAAGAACGAATCCGAGTACGGACACATCCTCACCGTGGAGGATCCGATCGAGTTCGTGCACGAGAGCAAGAAGTGCCTGGTCAACCAGCGCGAGGTGCACCGCGACACCCTGGGCTTCAACGAGGCCCTGCGCTCGGCCCTGCGTGAGGACCCGGACACCATCCTGGTGGGCGAGATGCGCGACCTGGAGACCATCCGCCTGGCCCTGACCGCCGCCGAGACCGGTCACCTGGTGTTCGGTACCCTGCACACCAGTTCCGCCGCCAAGACCATCGACCGCATCGTGGACGTGTTCCCCGCCGCGGAGAAGGACATGGTGCGCGCCATGCTGTCGGAGTCCCTGCGGGCGGTGATCTCCCAGACCCTGCTCAAGCGCATCGGCGGCGGCCGCGTGGCGGCCCACGAGATCATGCTGGGCACCCCGGCCATCCGCAACCTGATCCGTGAAAACAAGATTGCCCAGATGTACTCGGCCATCCAGACCAGCCAGGGCATGGGCATGCAGACCCTGGACATGAGTCTCAAGGAACTGCTCGCCAAGGGCATCATCAGCAAGGAAGACGCACGCCGCAAGGCCGCCAACCCGGACGCCCTCTAGGCCGACTGACACCACAGGCCGGGGCCCTGGCAATCCCAGTGCTCAGGTAGACGAGGCTTCATCAAATGGATCGCGATAAGGCAATACGTTTCATGCACGACTTGCTGAAGACCCTGCTCAGCAAGAAGGGCTCCGACCTGTTCATCACCGTGGGTGCGCCGCCGTCCATCAAGGTGGACGGACGCATGACGCCCATCACCAACCAGCCCTTGTCTCCGGCCCACACCCAGGTGCTGGTGCGTTCCATCATGAACGACAAGCAGGCCTCGGAGTTCGAGCGCACCCAGGAGTGCAACTTCGCCATCAGCCTGCCGGGGGTATCGCGCTTTCGCGTCAACGCCTTCACCCAGCGCGGCACCGCCGGCATGGTGCTGCGTGTGATCACCACCGAGATCCCCACCTTCGAGCAGCTGGGCCTGCCGATGCAGCTCAAGGACATCGCCATGACCCGCCGCGGCCTGGTGATCTTCGTGGGCGGTACCGGATCGGGCAAGTCCACCTCGCTCGCCGCCATGCTCGGCTACCGCAATGCCAACAGCTATGGCCACATCGTCACCATCGAGGACCCCATCGAGTTCGTGCACTCCCACATCAACTGCCTGGTGACCCAGCGTGAGGTGGGGGTGGACACCGAGAGCTACGAGGTGGCCCTGAAGAACACCCTGCGCCAGGCCCCCGACGTGATCCTGATTGGTGAGATCCGTGATCGCGAGACCATGGACTACGCCATCGCCTTCGCCGAGACCGGTCACCTGTGTCTCTCCACCCTGCACGCCAACAGCACCAACCAGGCCCTGGATCGTATCATCAACTTCTTCCCCGAGGAGCGGCGCCAGCAGCTGCTCATGGACCTGTCCCTGAACTTGAAGGGTGTCATCTCCCAGCGGCTGATCCCCAAGGCCGACGGCAAGGGCCGCGCCCCCGCCGTGGAGATCATGATCAACAGCCCGCTCATGTCGGACCTGATCTTCAAGGGCGAGGTGCACGAGATGAAGGAGCTCATGGCCAAGTCCAACGAGCTGGGCATGCAGACCTTCGACCAGGCCCTGTTCAAGCTCTTCGAGGAAGGCCACATCACCTACGAGGACGCCCTGCGCAACGCCGACTCGGTCAACGACCTACGCCTGCGCATCAAGCTCGACAGCAAGCGCGCCCGTCAGGCGAATCTCATGGACGAGGTCGCGCACCTGGAAGTGGAAGAGACGCCGGAAGAATCCGGTATGCTTAAATAATAGTGGCTAGTGGCTAGTCTCAAGTGGCAAGGAAATCATCTTCATCCCGGTCCTTTGCCTGAGGCAGTCATTATTGCGACTTTCCTTGCCACTTGAGACTTGCCACTTGAGACTGAATCAATGTCCATCGAACCCTACCTCAAACTCATGGCGCAGAAGAATGCGTCCGACCTGTTTTTTACCGTGGGTGCGCCTGCGAGCGTGAAGATCGAGGGCGAGATGCGCCCCATTAGCCGGCATACCATGGCGCCGGGCTCGGTCAGGGACATGGCCTACGAGCTGATGGATGAGCGCAAGATCCAGGAGTTCGAGCGCACCCGGGAGATGAACATCGGTATCTCCGTGGAGGAGCTGGGCCGCTTTCGCGTGAACATCTACGTGCAGCGCGGCGAGGTCTCCATGGTGATCCGCTACATCAAGTCCGATGTGCCGAGCATCGAGCAGCTGCATCTACCCCACGTGCTCAAGGATCTGGTGCTCAACAAGAATGGACTGGTGCTGGTGGTGGGTTCCACGGGCTCGGGCAAGTCGACGTCGCTGGCGGCCATGCTGGATTACCGCAACGCCAACAGCTACGGACACATCCTCACGGTGGAGGACCCCATCGAGTACTCCTTCACCCATCGCAAGTCCATCGTGGGCCAGCGGGAGGTGGGTCTCGACACGCTCTCCTACGAGAACGCCCTGCGCGAGGCCATGCGCGAGGCGCCGGACATGATCATGATCGGCGAGATCCGTGACCGTGAGACCATGGAGGCGGCGCTCACCTACGCCGACACCGGCCACCTGGTGCTCTCCACCCTGCACGCGGTCAACGCCAACCAGGCCCTGGACCGCATCATCAACTTCTTCCCGCCGGACTCCCGCCGCCAGATCCTCATGGACCTGTCCTTGAACATCAAGGGCATCATGTCCCAGCGGCTGGTGGTCACCAAGGACGGCAAGCGCATGCCCGCCACCGAGGTGCTGCTCAACACACCCTACATCTCGGAGCTGATTCGCAAGGGAGAGATCAGCGGCATCAAGGACATCATCGAGAAGGGCGCGTCGGTAGGCATGCACACCTTCGACCAGTCCCTGTTCGAACTCTACAAGGCCGGCAAGATCACCCTGCCCGAGGCCTTGTCCAAGGCAGACTCCAAGGGCGACCTGGAATGGCGCATCCATTTCGGTGGCGGCGTGAAGTCCCTGAAGTCCACCGACGATTCCCTGCAGATGCCCAGCGACATGGTCAACCTGGAGCCTCCCGCCGATGGCGGTCGCAAGCCCGCCACCCACTTCGATGACCTGAAACCGCTCTCGGAGACCAGCCTCGATAAAGAGGACTAACTGAAGTACGAAGTGTGAATCTGGAAGTGTGAATATTGAAAGGCCTTACCTTCGCACTTCCCAATTCCCACTTCTCACTTCTCACTTCAATTCTCGCTTCCCACTTCAAAACACCGTCTTCGCGTCAAACACCGGCCCGTCCACGCACACGCGCTTCATGGCGGGGCCCTGATCCGTCTTCACCTCCACCACGCAGCCGGCGCAACCGCCCACGGCACAGGCCATGAACTCTTCCAGGGACACCTGGCAGGGGATGCGGTACTGCTCGGCCAGCCGGGCGCAGGCCGCCAGCATGGGGTGGGGGCCGCAGGCGAAGATCTCCACCTGGCGGCGCTTCTCCTCGCTCAGGGTGTCCAGCCACAGCCGGGCCAGGTCGGTGACGTAGCCCTCATGGCAGCCGGGGAACCCGGCGCCGCTGGTGAGCCGGCAGGCTACACCCCAGTCCTCCAGCAGCGGCATGGTGGCGATCACCCCCTCGGGCATGCCCGGCACCAGGATCTCCGAGGGGCGCGGCTTGAACGGGAAGGGCACTTCGGAGCCCATGATCACCAGGGGCTGGTAGACCGGGTTGCTGCGCAGGCTGGAGGCCAGGAACACCATGGGCGGGATGCCCACGCCACCGCCCAGCAGCAGGGTCAGCGGCCGGTCGCCATGGGGCTGGAAGGGCTTGCCGATGGGACCCATCACGCTGATCGTCTCGCCCAGCTTGCGGCGTGACAGCAGCCGGGTGCCTTCCCCCACCGCCTTGTAGAGAAACTCCACCCAGCCGGCACGCGGATCGGTGCGCATGATGGACAGGGGGCGACGCATGGGCAGCATGGGATCGCACTGCAGGTGCGCGAAACTGCCCGGCTGGGCCTTCTCGGCGCAGCGCGGCGCCTGCACCCGCATGATGTACTGTTCGCCGGCGAAGGCCTCGTGGGCGAGGACCTTGGCATCCTCCACATAGATGGTGCCGCGGTGGGGTTTATGCATGTTTCTTGATTCCGATGTGATCTGCGTGGTTTAGGGTTTGCCGCAGAGACGCTGAGGCGCGGAGAACTGCCGCAGACTGGAAAAGTCGGTTCATCCGCTGCTGTGCCCCGCCGCATTTACCCAAACATGTTTTTCTCTGCGCCTCTGCGTCTCTGCGGCAAGCTGTTTATCGGCCTGTCTGCTCAAAGACAACCCGTCCGGCCACCAGGGTATGCGTGACCCGGCCGGCGAATTCCCAGCCGAAGAACGGACTGTTGCGGCCTTGGCTGAGCCAGGACTCCGCCTCGGGCCGGTAGATCGCCTCGGTATCGATGATGCACAGGTCCGCCCGGTGGCCCGGCGCCAGGGTGCCCACGGGCAGTCCCAGGATGGCGGCGGGGTTGGCGGTGATGCGGCGCACGGCCTCGGCGCGGCTCAGCACCCCTTCCTCCGCCAGCCGCAGGGTCAGCGGCAGCAGGGTCTCCAGGGACGAGATGCCGGGCAGGGTCTGGGCGAAGGGCGCGAGTTTCGCATCCGCCTCGTGGGGCTGGTGGTCGGAGCAGATCACGGAGATGGCGCCGTCGGCCACCGCCTGGCGCAGTCCCTCCCGGTCACGCTGGCTGCGCAGGGGCGGCATCACGTGGCACAGGCTGTTGAAGTCCGCCACGTCCATGTCCGTGAGGAACAACTGGTGGGCGGCCACGTCGGCGCTGATGGGCAGTCCGTCGTGGCGTGCGCGGGCGAGCATCTGCGCGCCCCGGGCGGTGGACAGGCGGCACAGATGCACCCGCGCGCCGGTCTGTTCCGTGAGCGCGAGGATGGTGCCCAGGGCGGCGGTCTCGGCGGCCGCCGGGATGCCGGGCAGGCCGAGGCGCGTGCCCACCGGGCCTTCGTGCACGCAGCCCTTGGCGTTGAGGGACCAGTCGATGGGATGCAGGAACACCGTGAGCCCGTGGCTCGCGGCGTACTCCATGGCCCGGCGCAGCAGCAGGTGACTGGCCATGGGCTTGAGCGCCTGGCTCACGCCCAGCACGCCGGCGCGCTTGAGTGCCGCCATCTCCGAGAGCTGTTCGCCGGCCAGCCCCGCGCTGAGCGCGCCCAGGGCATGCACGCGCACGCCGCAGGCCTGCTTGGCGCGACGGGTGATCAGTTCCACCTCCGCCGGGGAGTCCACCGGCGGGTTGGTGTCCGGCGGGCAGACCAGGGTGGTGATGCCGCTGCTTGCCGCGGCCCGGGTCTCGGAGGCCACGGTGGCCTTGTGTTCCTGGCCGGGCTCGCGCAGGCGCGCCGCCATGTCCACCACGCCGGGGATGACCAGGCGGCCGGCGGCGTCGATGCGCCGCTGGGGCTCGAAGTCCCTGGGTGCCTCGCCCAGGGCGACGACGTTCTCTTTCTGGATGTAGATGTCCGTGACCCGGTCGATGCCCTGGGCCGGATCCAGCAGGTGTGCGTTCTCGATGAGGAGCCTCATGGGGTCACGCTCCCGCCCATGATCATGGACATCACCGCCATGCGCACGGCGATGCCGTAGGTCACCTGTTCCAGGATCACGGAACGGGGCCCGTCCGCCACCCGGGAGTCGATCTCCACGCCGCGGTTGGCCGGGCCCGGATGCATGACGATGCAGTCGGGATGGGCCAGGGCCAGACGTTCCTGGGTCAGGCCATAGAGCTGGAAGAACTCGTGTTCCGAGGGCAGCAGGCCCGACTCCATGCGCTCGCGCTGCAGCCTGAGCATGATGATCACGTCCACGTCCTTGAGACCCTGGCGGATGTCGTTGTAGACGTGCACGCCCAGGGATTCCACCTGGGCCGGCAGCAGGGACTGGGGCGCGATCACGCGGATCTCCCCGGTGTTGAGGATGTTCAGGGCGTGGATCTGGGAGCGGGCCACCCGGGAATGCAGGATGTCGCCCACGATGGCCACCCGCAGGCGCGTGAAGTCCTGCTTGTGGCGTCGGATGGTGAACATGTCCAGCAGCGCCTGGGTGGGATGGGCGTGGCGCCCGTCGCCGGCATTGAGCACCGACACGTGGGGGGCCACGTGGCGGGCGAAGAAGTGCGCCGCGCCGCTGGATTCGTGGCGCACCACGAACATGTCCACGTACATGGCCTCCAGGTTGCGCAGGGTGTCCAGGAGGCTCTCGCCCTTGGTGGTGGCGGAGGTGGAGATGTTCATGTTGAGCACGTCCGCGGACAGGCGCTTGGCGGCCAGTTCAAAGGTGGTGCGGGTGCGGGTGCTGGCCTCGAAGAACAGGTTCACCACGGTCTTGCCGCGCAGCAGCGGCACCTTCTTCACCGCCTGGGCATTCATGCTGGCGAAGGACTCCGCCGTGTCCAGGATCTCGGTGATCAGGGTTTGGGGCAGGCCCTCGATGGTGAGCAGGTGACGCAGGCGCCCCTCCTCGTTGAACTGCAGGCTGGAGGGCAGGGGGCCGGCCGCCGGGATGGCCCGGGTGCTGGAAAGCGCCTCGCTCACTGGTCACCTCCGGTGCTGACGATCTCGAGACGCAGCGGATCCGGCCCGCGCAGCTTGACCTGCTGGTCCGGGCGCAGGCTCAGGTGCTTGCCCACCACCTGGGCCTCGATGGGCAGTTCGCGGCCGTCCCGCTCCACCAGCACGGCCAGGGTCACCGAGGCGGGCCGGCCGAAATCGAAGATCTCGTTGAGGGCGGCGCGGATGGTGCGCCCGGTGAACAGCACGTCGTCCACCAGGATGATGTGCCGGTCGTCCACGGAAAAGGGCAGGTTCGAGGGCTTGACCTGGGGGTGCATGCCGATGCGGCTGAAATCATCCCGGTAGAAGGAGATGTCCAGCTGGCCCAGGGGCTGGCCCAGGGCCAGACGCCGGTGCAGGGCCTCGGCCACCCACACGCCGCCGGTGTGGATACCCACCATGACCGGGTCCGGGGTGCCGCGGGCGTCGAGGCGCTGCTTGAGCGCCTCGGCCATGGCATCGAGCAGGGCCTGGATGTCTTCATTCATGGGTCGTGTTCCCGAGGTGTTCAGAAAACCAGTTTTCCAGCAGGATGGCGGCGGACAGGGCGTCGACGTCGCCCTTCTGCACCTTGCGGCCGCGCCGGCCGCTGGCGCGTGCCTCGCGCAGCCGTTCCTCGGCGTCGAAGGAGCTCAAGCGTTCATCCACCCGGGCCACGGGCAGTGTGTACCGTTCCGTGAGCTGTTCGCAGAAGCGCTGGATGCGGGGTGCGAGCGGGTGGGGCGTGCCGTCCAGGTTCACCGGCTGTCCCACCACCAGCACATCCGGCCGCCATTCCCTCACCCAGCGGTCCAGCGCCGCCCAGTCAGGCCCGTCATCCCGGTTGACCACCACCCCCAGCGGCGACCCCGACCCGCTCTCCCGGCTGCCCACAGCCACCCCGATGCGCCGGCCACCATAGTCCAGCCCCAGCGCCGTATTTCCCTTGCCACTTGCCACTTGCCACTGCCTTCAAGCATGTCCGGCATCGCCGCTGATCAGCGAGAGATCCACCCCCAGGCGCGCCGCCGCCGCCTGCCAGCGCTGGTCCGGCGGCAGGCGGAACAGGATGTCCAGGTCCGCGGGGGTGGTGAGCCAGGCGTTGTCGGCGATCTCCTGCTCCAGCTGCCCGGCGCCCCAGCCGGCATAGCCCAGGGCCACCAGCACGTCTTCCGGCCCCTCGTGCCGGGCCATGGCCTCTAGGATGTCCCGGGAGGTGGTCACCTGCACGCCCTCGGAGACCTGCATGCTCGACGACCAGGTGCCCGCGGGGCTGTGCAACACGAAGCCCCGGTCGGTCTGCACCGGTCCGCCGTGGAACACGGGGATCTCGGCGGCCTTGTCGTCGGCCTCGATGTCCATGTGCTCGAGCACCGTCTTCAGGGTCAGGTCCGTGGGCTGGTTGATGACGATGCCCATGGCACCCTGCTCGTTGTGCTCGCAGATGTAGGTGACCGAATGGAAGAAGTTCGGGTCTTCCAGGCCGGGCATGGCGATCAGGAACTGGTTGGTGAAATTGCTGCTGGCGGTCATGGGTCTGTGTGTGCGCTAAGGAGTGAATAGTATCCGGCCTGGGGTCTGCCCCCCGCAAGGCGCCCCCCGCACGGAACCTTTGAATCTTGAATCTTGAATGTTGAATTGAACCTACCGCATGCGCACGCGGGCATCGCTCTGGAACACCCAGGTGCGGGTGATCATGAGCTGGTCGTATTTCTGGCGCATCTCCACCGGGAAGGGCGAAAACGGGCTGGAGAGTTCCACGATGCGCCGGGCGGCATCATCCAGCACCTGTTCCCCGGAGCTCTTGGCCACCTGCACGTTGAGCACCTGGCCGTCGTGGTTGATCAGCACGTTGAGGATCAGGGTGCCATCCAGGCGCCGGCGGCGTGCCTCGTCCGGGTAGTTGAGGTTGCCCACCCGCTCCACCTTGCGCACCCAGGCATCCACGTAGCTGGCCTCCACGGCACTGCGCGCGCTCAGGGCGTCGATGTAATGGACCCGCGGGCGCTGGGCGTAACGGCGGCGCTCCTCGGACAGTTCCGAGGCCAGCCGGGCCATCTCCAGGCTGCGTTCCACCAGGCGGTCGGTGGTGACCCGCTCCCGGACCGGGGTCTCCTCGACCACCTCCGGGCTGGGTGCCGGGGTGGGGGATTGCTCGCGGGTCAGCACCGGGGTCTGTTCCGCCGGAGTGGGATCCGGCGCGCTGGGGGTGGCCTGTTCGGGGGCCATGCCGTCGGTGGGCAGGGGCAGGGGCGCGGTCACCGGGGCGCTGGGCCGATCCGGTTCCTCCGCCTGGCCGCTGGCCTGCTGGTCCGCCTGGGCGATGCGCTCGGTCTGCTCCGGGGGTGTGGGCGACTGGGTCTGCACCAGCACCACGTCCAGGGTGGGCGGGGTGCGGTCCCGGCCGGAGAACTCGATACCGAAACCCACGCCCAGGATCACGATGCCGTGGATCGCCGCGGCCAGGAACAGGGTCAGACCCAGGCGATCGCTGGGGGTGACGGTGGCGGCGGACACACTCATGGGGCGGCGGGCGGGCGTTGCGGATACATCATGCGTGCAATTGTACCGCTTGCCAGCCCGAACAGCAGTGCGGCGGTGAGCAGAACGGGCAACAGCTTGAGCAGGGCCGGGTGAGGGATGATCAGGGTGTAGGCCACCAGGAACTGGCCCAGCATGTGCGCCAGGGCGGCGAGCACGCACAGCCCCAGGGCGCTCAGGTGCCGGCCCGCGACGGCCGTGGCCAGACCCAGGGCCGCCAGGCTAGCCAGGGCGCCGGTCAGACTCAGCAGGAAGGTGGGGCTGAGGAAGCTGCCCACCAGCAGGCTGCCGGCCAGTACCCGCAGCAGCGAGACCCAGACCGCCACCCGCCAGCCGTAGAGCAGCAGGGCCAGCACCGTGATCACGTTGGCGAGCCCGGGTTTGACCCCGGGGATCGGGCTTGGCAGCGCCGCCTCCAGCACATGGATGGCAATGGCCAGGGCCGCCAGCCAGGCGATCAGGTGGTCTTCGCGGGTGGTCGATATAAGCACAGATACAAGATACAAGAGACAAGAGGCAAGTGTGACCACTTGTCTCTTGTCTCTTCTTCAATAATTGATGCTGTCGAACGGGCCTTTGGTCTCACCCAATATCTCGATCAGCACCCGGTTCGGCAGGCTCACCGCCATGTCGCCGGCCTCCCGCAGCCAGCCGGCCCGCTGACAGATGCCCTGGCTGCCGGGGGAGGCGGCGCAGCGGGCAGCGCCGTCGGCGATCTCCACGCGGGTGATGCCGGCGGGGCCGGGCACCTCCACCAGGGCGTTCCGGTCCAGGGGCAGGCGGGCGAACTCCGTGCCGCCGCTCAGGATACGGACCTCCCGGGTCGCGCTCGCGTCGCCGGCATCGGGTGCGCCCCAGAACTGGACGTAGGAGAGACCCACCAGCAGGCAGGCGCAGATCACCACCAGTCCATCACCCCGGGTCATCGGGCCGGCTCCACGAGGATGACCGGCGGTGCGGGCTGCTGTTCGAAGCGGATGCGTTCGGCCATGGCAGGGGTCATGAGCACCGCGCCCTGCGGATCCACCAGCATGGCCTGTTCGATGCCCAGGCGCGCGGCGATCTCGGCGAAGCGCGCCGGGCCCGCCACGAACAGGGCGGTGGCGGCGGCGTCTGCCCGGGCGCCATCCCTGTGGATCACGGTCACCGAGCGGGCCTCGCGGGCGGGCCGGCCGGTGCGCGGGTCGAGGATGTGGTGGAAGCGTTCGCCTGCATAAATAAAGTGTCGCTCATAGTCGCCGGAGGTGTACACGCTCTCGTCGCCGGCAAGCTCCAGGGAGGCCAGCACCCCCTCGCTGTCCGGGTGGCGGATGCCGATGCGCCAGGGGCGGTTGCCCGGGCGGCCGATGGCGCGCAGGTCGCCGCCGGCGTTGAGGATGGCGTGCTCGATGCCCAGTTCCTTGAGGCGCTCCACGGCCCGGTCCACACCGTAACCCTTGGCGAAGCCGCCCAGGTCCAGGCGCACCGCCGGGTTGTCGCTGCGCATGCGGATGCCGTCGACGCGGATGTCCGCCATGCTGGGGCGGGTCTCGAGCAGGGCACGGATCTCGGCCTCATCGGGCGGGGCGTGTTCTTCACGCTCATCGCCGTGGAAACCCCACAGGGCGAACAGCGCACCGAGGGCGGGGTTGAACAGGCCGTCGCTGTCCGCCTCCAGGCGCTGACCCTCCAGGATCAGCGGCAGCACCGAGGGGTTGGCCGAGAATTCCGCGCCCGTGGCGAGCAGCTGGTTGGTGCGCCCCAGGGGGCCCGGTTCCCAGGCATGCCAGGCGCGGTGCATGTAGTCCAGGTCCTCGCCCACCACCCTTGCCGCCTCCCGGACCAGCTCCCGGTCGTGGGTGTAGATGCTCAGCTCCACCACGGTACCGAAGGCCAGCAGCCGCTCGGTGTGCACCTCCGGGCGGGGGCTGCAGGCGGCGAGCAACAGGATCAGGACGGACGGAATCAGCCGCTGCCAGGTGATCACCGGCGCGCCTCCAGGTGTCGCGCGATGGCGTCCATGAGCTGCCCACCGATGTCCAGGCCGAACTGGGCGTCCAGTTCCCGGATGCAGGTGGGGCTGGTGACATTGATCTCGGTGAGATAATCGCCGATCACGTCCAGGCCCACGAACAGCAGGCCCCGTTCCCGCAGCGCCGGCGCCACCTGCTGGCAGATCCAGCGGTCCCGTTCGGTGAGCGGCACGCCCTCGCCACGGCCGCCGGCGGCCAGGTTGGCGCGGGCCTCGCCGCTCGCGGGGATGCGCGCCAGGGCGTAGGGCACCGGCTCGCCGTCCACCAGCAGGATGCGCTTGTCGCCCTCTATGTACTCCGGCAGGAAGCGCTGGGCCATCACCGTGCGCTTGCCATGCTGGGTGATGGTCTCGAGGATCACGCCGGTGTTGGGGTCGCCCTGGCGGATGCGGAACACCGAGGCGCCGCCCATGCCGTCCAGGGGCTTGACCACGATGTCCTGCTGCGCATCCAGGAAGCTGCGCAGCCGGGCCATGTCGCGGCTGACCACGGTCTCGGGGCAGCACTGGGGAAACCAGGCAGTGAACAGTTTCTCGTTGGCATCCCGCAGGCTCCGGGGCTGGTTCACCACCAGGCAGCCCTCCCGTTCCGCCAGCTCCAGCAGGTAGGTGCTGTAGAGATACTCCATGTCGAAGGGCGGGTCCTTGCGCATGAGCACCGCGTCCAGGCTGGCCAGGGGCCGTTCCACGGTATCGCCCAGCGTGAACCAGTCACCGGCCTGGTCGCGCACTTCCAGCGCACGCATGCGGGCGTGTACGCGTCCTTCGGCCAGCCACAGGTCCTGCTGTTCCATGTAGAACACCGGCCAGCCACGACGCCGGGCGGCGAGCAGCATGGCGAAGGTGGAGTCCTTCTTGATGTTGATGTGTGCGATGGGGTCCATGACGACCCCGATGCTGGGCGTGGCGGCAGGCAAGGAAGCTTACTCCGGCGTGATGGGCGGGGGATGTGACCAAGATAATCCACCCGCTGTGGGTTCCACAACGCAGGCCAGTCAGGGATCAAGTGTGATGAAGGGCACGTTTCCCCTGACCGATGGCCGTCCATAGCGCTTAGAACTCACCTAACATAAAGTCGCTAACTGTCTTTACGGCTTGGGGGTATCTTGTTTGATAAAACCAAGGTCATGGGTTAAATTCGGCCCAAATTTGACAGTCAACGGATCTTGGGGGTGCTGTGAGCGAAGAAACCCATGGCGGTGCCGGAGAGCAGGACGAGCTTGCTGGGCTCAAGGTCATGGTCATTGACGACAGCAAGACGATTCGCCGGACTGCTGAAACCCTGCTCAAGAAACAGGGGTGTGAGGTGGTGACCGCCACCGATGGCTTCGAGGCCCTGGCCAAGATCGCCGAGCACAAGCCTGACATCATTTTCGTGGACATCATGATGCCGCGTCTGGACGGTTATCAGACCTGCGCGCTGATCAAGCACAACCGTCTGTTCAAACAGACACCGGTGATCATGCTGTCCAGCAAGGACAGTATCTTTGACAAGGCCCGTGGCCGGATCGTGGGGTCGGAGCAGTACCTGACCAAGCCCTTCACCCGCGACGATCTCCTGGGCGCCATCAGGATGCATGTCAAGCACTAGGGACAACTGCCCGGCGGGGTGGTGATGAGAGGGTGCGCTTCCGGTGAGACCGGGATGCAGACACACACCGCAATCCGTCGGGATGACGTAAACATCAGATTGATCAATGGAGAACATCCGCGATGACGCAGATCCTGGTAGTTGACGATTCGCCCACCGAGATTCACGTACTCAAGACCATCCTGGAGAAGAACGGCTACAGTGTCATGACCGCCTCGAGTGGTGAAGAAGGCATCGCCATGGCCAAGCAGCACAAGCCTGCCCTGGTGCTCATGGACGTAGTGATGCCCGGCCTCAATGGTTTCCAGGCCACCCGCCAGCTGGCCAACGACGCCTCCACCAGCAGCATCCCGGTGATCGTGGTCACCACCAAGGACCAGGAGACCGACAAGGTCTGGGCCATGCGCCAGGGTGCCAAGGACTACATCGTCAAGCCGGTCAAGGAGCGCGATCTACTCGAGCGCGTCAAGGCACTGGTCGCCTGAGGCAATGTCCGCCGTCCTGCAGAATCCCTTCGAATACCTCCAGCTCCTGGCACGCAAGGGTGAGGAGCTGGCCGGCAAGCTGCCCACGCAGTCGGTGCAGAAGGAGGCCTGGAAGGGCGTGCTGTTCGGACTGCGGGGACAGCAGCTGCTGGCCCCCATGAGTCAGGTGGCGGAGATCGTCACCCCGCCGCCGGTCACCCGCATACCCGGTGTGAAATCCTGGGCCTGCGGCATGGCCAACATGCGCGGCAACCTGCTGCCGGTCATGGATCTGCAGGGCTTTCTGTTCGGGGAAAACCTCCCCCGCGACTCCCGACGCCAGCGCCTGCTGGTGGTGAACTACCAGGGTGTCTACGCGGGCCTGGTGGTCGAGTCCGTGCAGGGCATGAAACATTACTGGACCGATGACCGCGTCATGGAGTTGCCCGAGGTCGATCCGGCCCTGCGTCCCTATCTGGACGGCGCCTTTCATGCAGGCCAGGAGCACCTGGCCGTGTTCAGCCCCTGGCGGCTTGCCCAGGACGAACGCTTTCTGAATGTATCCACCTGATCCCGGAACGGATCAGGCCAAACCCCGCCGCCAGGTAAAGCGGGGCATAGAACAAGAAGAAAACCTCGAGCTTCGCCCCGCAGGGACTGGGGTGGTCTCAACACAAAGAACACCTTTGGGGTGGGGAGCACTGTTATGAAAGGGTCTTCAAGCGACAGCGGGCTGAAGCTCGGTATTAACCGAACCTTCGCCATCCTGGGCGGTTTGCTCATCGTGTTCATGTTGCTCACGGTGGTGGCGTTCGTCTACTACACCGTGCAGCTGGGACACAACCGCGGCCACGTGGCAGAGGCGGCCGAACAGCGACTGACCTCGCAGCGAATCGCGACCTTCGCGCTGGAGTCCGCGGCAGGTAACGACGCGGCCTTCACACAGCTCCAGCAACTGCGCGACGAGTTCGACCGCAGTCTGAACGCCTTGAAGGCGGGCAATCCCCGTACCGGCGTGCCCGCCGTGCCCGAGGAAGTCGCCAGCGAACTGGCCGCGGTGGAGACGGCCTGGGACGCCTATCGTGCCAACATCGACAGCATCATCGGCGGTCGAGAGGCGGTGCTCGCCACCAGCGAGTACTTCGACGTCATCAACGAATCCATCCCCGAGCTCATCGTGCTCTCCGATGACGTGGTGCAGAGTCTGATCGCCGCGAATGCCGAACCCCGCCAGATCTATATCGCCACCCGCCAGATGATGCTGGCCCAGCGGGTACAGAACAACCTGGTCGGTGTGCTCGAGGGCGGTATCACCGCCGCCAGCGCGGCGGACCGTTTCGGCCGTGATGCCGCCGAATTCGGCCGGGTGCTGGAAGGCATGGTACGCGGCTTCCCGGCACTGGGCATCGTGCAGGTGCAGGATCCCGAGGCCCAGAACCGTCTTCGTGAAGTGGCCATGCTGTTCAGCATGGTGAGCGACAACGTGGGCGGCATCCTGGAAGTGGCCCCTCAGCTGTTCGAGATCAAGGAGTCTGCCCAGCAACTGGAAGGTCTGTCCGGCGAGATGCTCGCCGTGACCACGGATCTTGAGACGGCCCTGTTGGCCTACGGTTCGAGTCTCAACCTCTGGGTCTATGCCGGCTACCTGTTCGGTGCCCTGGCGCTGGCCATGCTGGTCCTGCTGGGTTACGTGCTGTACCAGGATACCCGCCGCCGTCTGGCCGTGACCACCGAACAGAACCGTCGTAACCAGCGCGCCATTCTGCGACTGCTCGACGAGATGACCAACCTGGCCGAAGGTGACCTGACGGTGCATGCCACGGTGACCGAGGACATCACCGGCGCCATCGCCGACTCGGTCAACTACGCCATCGACGCCCTGC
The DNA here is from genome assembly GCF_000377945.1 of Thioalkalivibrio sulfidiphilus. Classification (GTDB taxonomy): domain Bacteria; phylum Pseudomonadota; class Gammaproteobacteria; order Ectothiorhodospirales; family Ectothiorhodospiraceae; genus Thioalkalivibrio_A; species Thioalkalivibrio_A sulfidiphilus_A. Next base: position 44,050 of record NZ_KB898934.1, on the reverse strand, counting down.
GCAGCCTGGTGACCACCATCAACCAGACCGCCCTGCAGGTCTCCACCGCAGCGGTCAAGACCCAGTCCACCGCCCTGCGCCTGGCCGATGCCTCCAACCACCAGGCCCGCGAGATCGCCTCGGCGTCGGCATCCATTACCGACATGGCCGACTCCATCGAACAGGTGTCGCGCAGCGCCGAAACCTCCGCGGAGGTGGCCCAGAAGGCCGTGGCCATCGCCGGCAAGGGTGCACTGACGGTGCGCAAGACCATCGACGGCATGGACACCATTCGCGAGCAGATCCAGGAGACCTCCAAGCGAATCAAGCGGCTGGGTGAATCTTCCCAGGAGATCGGTGACATCGTGGGTCTGATCAACGACATCGCCGACCAGACCAACATCCTCGCGCTCAATGCCGCCATCCAGGCGTCGGCGGCCGGCGAGGCGGGCCGCGGCTTCGCGGTGGTGGCCGACGAAGTGCAGCGACTCGCGGAACGTTCCGCCAACGCCACCAAGCAGATCGAGGCCCTGGTGAAGACCATTCAGGCCGACACCAACGAGGCGGTGATCTCCATGGAGCAGTCCACCGCCAACGTGGTGAACGGCGCCAAGCTGGCCCTGGATGCCGGCGACGCCCTGAACGAGATCGAAGGCGTGTCCAACCAGCTGGCCGACCTGATTGCCACCATCTCCCACGCGGCCCGTCAGCAGGCCTCGGTGGCGCAGAACGTGTCCAATACTATGAACGTGATCCAGGAGATCACCATGCAGACCTCCGACGGCACCAACGAGACTGCGGTGTCCATCGGTAACCTCACCAACCTGGCAACCGAGCTACGCAAGTCGGTGGCCGGCTTCAAGCTGCCCGAGTCGGAGCAGCTCGATACGGTCATCATCGATCAGGAAGACGAGCAGCTGGACGTGGGCGAGCACAAGGTGGCCTGAGCCAAGGCGCCATGAGTCCCCATTCGCCCGTTCCCACAAGCAGCCAGGTGTGCCATGACTGACGAGACCATCGAGTACAGCGCCCTGCACTGGGTGAAGAAGGAGCTGGACGCGCTGCTCAACGAGGCACGCGTCGCGCTGGAGTCCTACATCGAGGACGACGCCCAGACCGACAAGCTGGCGGACACGGAGTCCAAGCTTCGACAGGTCAACGGCACCCTGCAGATGGTGGAGCTGCACGGCGCCGCCCTGCTCGCCGAGGAGATGGTGCGCCTCACCCAGGCGGTGCGCGACGGCAGTGTCACCAGCCGTGACGACGCCTTCGAGGTGCTGATGCGGGCCATCCTGCAGCTGCCCGATTACCTTGAACACATCCAGACCGGCCATCGGGACATCCCCATCGTCCTGCTGCCCCTCCTCAACGATCTGCGCACCACCCGCAACGCCAGCCTGATGTCCGAGAATGTGCTGTTCTTCCCGGACATGGAAGGCATCATGGATCGCGACGAGGGCGAGACCGAGGTCAGGCCCAGCGGCGAGGACATCCGTGAACTGGCACGCCGCAGCCGCCATCACTACCAGCTCGGTCTGCTGGGTCTGTTCCGCAACCGCGACGTACCCCAAAGCCTGCAGCGCATCCAGTCGGTGATCGCCGATCTGCGCCGGGCCGCCAGGGATGATGCCGTGCGGCGTCTGTTCTGGGTGGGCGGTGCCGTCGCCGAGGCCCTCGACAGCGGTGCCCTCGAGGCCAGCGTCACGGTCAAGCAGTTGCTGGGACGCATCGATCGCGAGATGCGTGTGCTGATCCAGGACGGTGAGTCCGCCCTGGGCGCGCGCATCCCCGGTGACCTGATCAAGAACCTGCTCTACTACGTGGCCCGCTCCCGTCCCGGCGGCGAGCAGGTGGGCGCGGTCAAGCGTGCCTTCCGCCTCAACGAACTGCTGCCCGAGGGCGCGGATCTGGAAGAGGCCCTGGCCAACATCCGCGGCCCCAACCAGGAGCTGATGGACACGGTCTCCCGCGCCATCCGCGAGGACCTGGCCGAGGTCAAGGATGGCCTGGACGTGTTCATGCACAGCCCCCAGTCCAGGGTGGAAGATCTCAAGCCCCAGGTGGAGAAGCTGCATCGCATGGCCGACACCATGGCCATGCTGGGCATGGCCGAGCCCCGGGAGATGGCCCTGCGCGAGGCCGATACCATCGACGCGCTGATCGCTGCCGGTGACGACGCCAAGGACGATACGCTGCTCATGGATGTGGCCTCCCGCCTGCTCAACATGGAGGCGGCGGTCAACGGCCTGGTGGCCTCCCGAGGGCGTGCCGGTGCACGTGCGGGACTGCTGCCCGATGCCCTGGGCGAGCTGTCCGCGGCCGAGTCGCGCACCATCATCAATTCCATGCTGCGCGAGGCCCTGGCCGACATGACCCGGGCCAAGAGCGGCATCCTCGACTTTGTGGCCGAGCCCGCCGGCATCGAGCATCTGAACGAGGTCCCGGCGACCCTGCAGCGGGTGGGCGGTGCGCTCTCCATCCTGTCGCTGGAAGGGGTGGAGGAGGTGCTGCGAGGCATCCGCGACTACGTGCAGGCAGGCATCCTGGCCACTGGCAAGGTCCCCCCTGCAGAGCAGCAGGAGGCCCTGGCCGAAGCCATCACGGCGGTGGAACTCTATCTGGAGACCCTGGACTCAGGTAGCGGCGATCCTCGCCCGATGCTGGAGACCGCACGGGCCTGCGTGGCCCGCCTGAATACGCCCGCGATCCTGTCCGCCGACGAGACCCTGATCGTCACCCCGGAACATGGGCTGTCGATGCCTGCCGTCGACGATGATGCGACCTGGATGACACCCCGCGCCGGGGTGGCTGCAGAAATGCCGGAGGCACCCGAGGCGGAAGCCCCGGCCTCGGTCCAGGCGGCACAGCCTGCCGAGGAGATCGTGGCCGCTCCGGCGCCGGAGCCAGTGCCCGAACCAGAGCCGCAGCGCTTCCCGGTGCTTTCCGGCGAGGTGGACGAGGAGATCAAGGAGATCTTTCTGGAAGAGGCCCAGGAAGAGATCGAGCGCATCAGCGAATACCTGCCGCGCTGGCGGGAGAACCCTGCCGATCAGGAGGCGCTCACCACGGTGCGCCGCTCCTATCACACCCTCAAGGGCAGCGGCCGTCTGGTCGGCGCCCTGCTGCTGGGTGAGTTTGCCTGGTCCATGGAAAATCTGCTCAACCGCATCATCGACCAGAGCGTATCACCCGGCCCGGCCGTCTATGCCCTCCTGGGCGAGGCCCTGAGGATGCTGCCCGTGTTGCGCGAGCAGATCGAGGGGGCCGAGGGCGATGAGCCCGGCACCTATGCGCTGATGGAACGGGCTCACGCCCTAGCCCGCGGTGACTCAGCGCCTGCCAGGCCCACGCCTCCGGCGGCACCGCCTGCCGAGCCCCTGGTGAGCGCAGCACCGGCTGAGCAAATCGAGGCCTCCGAACCCGCTTGGTCTGGCGAGGATGTGCCCACGGTGATCCTGGACCGCGAGGATCTGGATTTCGGCAACCTGAATGTGCAGACCCCCGTCGCCGCCGAGTCCGCTCCGCAGGCCGATGACACCCTGACAGGTCTCGCATCCGAGGGCGGTTTCGATCTGTCTCTGGAGGCGGGGTCGGATGAGGACACCCTGGCCCTGGAAGAGACCGGGCTGTCCCTGGAGGATCTGGATGTCGGCGCTGGGGCCGAGGAACTGAACGAACTCGAGCCGCGTGACGGCGGATTCGGCAGCATCGAGGCAATGCCCGAAGTGTCTTCCCTGAGGTTTGAATCCGAGTTGCTCGAGGAGCCTGAGCTCGGACCTGCCCAGCGGGAAGCCGATACGGTGATCTCCACCCCGGCCGGGCTGCCCGATCAGCACGAGGCGGAAACCCGCTTCATGGCCAGGGCCACGGTGCCGGGCATGGAGCCGACGCCGGACGAGGCAGTGCCGCCGGTGGCCCAGCGCATGGACCCGGCCCTGTTCGAGATCTTCCGTAACGAGGCCACCCAGCATCTCAACACCCTGCGTAGCCAGCTGGAGGGCGCGTCCCGGGAAGACGGCGGGATGCCGGTCACCGACGCCCTGCTGCGCGCGGTTCACACCCTCAACGGCGCGGCACGCACCGCGGAGGTCCCCGAGATCTTCGAGGTCTGTGCGCCCTGCGAGCGCTACGTCAAGGCGCGCGCGGACACCGAGGCCTTCGTGCCTGGCGCTGCCCTGCCCGGGTTCTGGGCGCTCATCGAGCATGTCAGCGGCGTGATCGAGGCCCTGGGCCGGGGCGAGGATCCCCTGCCTTCCGGCGAGCGACTGGCCGAAGACATGCAGGCGATGCTGGATGCGGAACTGGCACGTCAGGAAACGGTTCGCCAGGAGGAGGCACGCCAGTCGGCGGCCGCCCTGGCCGCGGCCGCCGCAGCTGCCGTTCCGGCGCAGCCCGCACCCACCGAGGCCGTCACCTACGACGAGCAGGACCAGGAGCTGGTGGACATCTTCCTGGAAGAGGGTGGCGAGATCCTGGATGCCAGCGACAACCTGCTGGAGTCCTGGCGTCACAACCTGAACGATCAGGGCATCATTGCCGAGATCCAGCGTCAGCTGCATACCCTCAAGGGCGGCGCCCGCATGGCGGGTCTGCGGCCCATCGGCGATCTGAGCCATGCCCTGGAGACCCTGGTGATCGACATCACCGAGGGCCGTGGCCAGGCGCAGCCCGCCATGCTGGACGTGGTGGCCCAGTCCCTGGACACCCTGAGCCGACAGCTGGAACAGGCCCGCCGGCGTGAGCCGCTGATCACCGCCCCGGATCTGATCGCGCGGCTTTCCGGTTTCAAGGCCGGCGAGGCCGAGGCCCCCGCCGAACAGGCCGCGCCGTCAGTGCCCGAGATCGTCTCCATCGCCGAGGAGATTCCAGCCCAGTCCCCGGTCGAGGAAGAGATCGTCATCGAGGAGATCCCGGCCGACGACGAATCCCCCCGCCTGAGCGTGGACGAACTCCCGGACGAGACGCTGGAGCTGGTGGAAGAGCCGGGCTACGGCGGCGGTGAGCCCACCCTGACCGAGATCCCCGAGGTGCCTGCTGCGGCGGCGCCGTCAGAAGAGCCGGCTCGGGCTGGCGCCCGTGCGGCCGCCGACAGCGGTCCCCAGGAGCTGGTGCGTGTGCGCTCCGAGGTGCTGGACAACCTGGTGAACTACGCGGGCGAGGTGAACATCTACCACGCCCGCCTGGAGCAGCAGATCACCGGTTTCCGTTTCAACCTGGGCGAGTTGTCCCAGACCGTGACCCGTCTGCGCGAGCAGCTCCGCAAGCTGGAGATGGAGACCGAGGCGCAGATCCTGTTCCGCTACGAGCAGGAGAAACAGGACCACGAGATCGCCGAGGATTTCGATCCGCTGGAGATGGACCGCTACTCCAACATCCAGCAGCTGTCCCGGGCCCTGGCCGAATCCATCAACGACCTGGTGAGTATCCAGGACATCCTCTCCGACCAGGTGCGCGACTCCGAGACCCTGCTGCTGCAGCAGTCCCGCGTGAGTACCGACCTGCAGGAAGGCCTCATGCGCACGCGCATGGTGCAGTTCTCCAACATGGTGCCGCGACTGCGCCGCGTGGTGCGCCAGACGGCCACGGAACTGGGCAAGCGGGTGGAGCTGGATATCCAGGGTGAAGGCAGCGAACTGGACCGCTCCGTGCTCGAGCGCATGGTCTCGCCCCTGGAGCACATGCTGCGCAACGCCGTGTATCACGGCATCGAGTCAGCGGACAAGCGCCGCGCCGCGGGCAAGGCCGAAGCGGGTCACATCGACATCCAGGTCACCCGCGAAGGCTCCGAGGTGGTGATCCGGGTCAGCGACGATGGCGGCGGCATCAACCTGGACGCCGTGCGCAGCAAGGCCATGCGCCTGGGTCTGATCAAGGGCGATGAGGCGCTAACCGACGAGGACATCATGCAGTTCATCCTCGAGTCCGGTTTCTCCACCGCCCAGGAGGTCAGCCAGATCTCCGGACGCGGCGTAGGCATGGACGTGGTGAACAGCGAGATCAAGCAGCTGGGCGGCACCCTGAGCATCGAGACCGTGCCCGGCAAGGGCACCCGCTTCACGGTGCGCCTGCCCTTCACCCTGGCCATCAACCAGGCCCTGCTGGTGCAGGTGGGCGAGGACATCTACGCCGTGCCCCTGTCCAGCATTGAAGGCATCGTGCGCGTGCGTGGCGGTGACCTGGCCCGCTACTACGAGGAGGCCAATCCCACCTACGACTATGCCGGCAACACCTACGAGGTGAAACACCTGGGTGCCCTGTTGGAGGTCTCCCAGCCCAACCTGCACGCCATGGACGTGATGTACCCCGTGCTGCTGGTGCGTTCCGGTGATCACCGCATCGCCCTGCACGTGGACGGCCTGCTGGGCAGCCGTGAGGTGGTGATCAAATCGGTGGGGCCGCAGGTGGCCAAGGTGCGTGGTATCTCCGGTGCCACCATCCTGGGTGATGGCCGCGTGGTGTTGATCCTGGACGTGCCGGCCCTGGTGCGCATCGGTGCCGGTGTGCAGCTGGTCTACCGGGCGCCGGAAGGCGAGGCCGCCGAGGCGGTAGAGCACATCCCTACGGTCATGGTGGTGGACGACTCCATCACCATCCGCAAGGTCACGGCGCGCATGCTGGAGCGCAACCACTATCGGGTTATCACGGCGAAGGACGGTCTCGACGCCGTGGCCCAGCTCCAGGAACATGTGCCCGACGTGATGCTGCTGGATATCGAGATGCCGCGCATGGACGGCTATGAGCTGGCCACCCATATCCGCAATGACAGCCGGCTCAAGGAGATCCCGATCATCATGATCACCTCCCGTACCGGCGAAAAGCACCGCCAGCGTGCCCTGGACATCGGCGTGAACCGCTACCTGGGCAAGCCCTACCAGGAGGCGGATCTGCTCGCCAACATCCAGGACATCCTGGCCCAGTGATGGCGGCAAAACACAGGAATCTTGATTGACCCATGAGTGACGCCCAGGAAAGCCTCAGCTGCTTCATCGTCCCGGTGACGGAGCATCACCTGCTCCTGCCCCAGCCGGCCGTGGCCGAGGTGGTGACCCAGCAGTTCATGCGCGAGATCCCCGGCGCGCCGCCGTGGCTCACCGGCCTGGTGGAGTGGCGCAACGAACAGGTGCCGGTGGTGTCCGTGGAGACCCTCATGGGCGCCGCCCCCGAGCCGCGCAACCGCCTGCAGCGCATGCTGGTGATGCATGGCCTGGAGCAGTTCCCGGGGCTCACCTACTACGCCCTGCAGGTGCGTGGCATTCCCCACCCCCTGAAGATCCGTCCCCAGGACCTGGAGGCTTCATCGGAGCCCGACCCTGGTGACGGCAGCATCGCCCGGCGCGTGCGCGCCAGCGGTGTGACCTGCCTGATCCCCACCCTGGAGCGCATCGAGGGGTTGCTCAAGGAATACCTGCAGAGGCTTTGAAGCGAAGCTTCAAAGCAGTGGCAAGTCTCAAGTGGCTAGTAGCAAGGCAACACCACCCTCACCCCGACCCTCTCCCTGTGGGAGAGGGAGAAATGCGGTGGTTTCCCTTGCTACTAGCCACTTGAGACTTGCCACTTACCTCAAATCCCCCCAGATCCCCTGAATCACCGCCAGTGCCGCCACCCCGGCGGTCTCCGTGCGCAGGATCCTCGGGCCCAGGCGCACCGGGGTGAAGCCCCGGTGCCGGGCGGCCTGGATCTCCGTCTCGTCCAGTCCGCCCTCGGGTCCGATCAGCAGACTGACCGCTCCTTCGGGCGGTGCAAGTCCGGGCAGGCCGGTGTCCGCGCGCGGGTCCAGGACCAGGCCCAGGCCGTGGTCTGGCGGGCTTCCCAGCCATTCCTGGAATGACATCACCGAGCCCAGCTCGGGCAGCTCGTTGCGTCCGCATTGTTCGCAGGCGCTGATCACCACGCCGCGCCAGTGTTCCATGCGGTTCTCCAGGCGCCGGGGATCACCCGGTGTCTGGCTGCGCTGGGTGAGCACCGGCTGGATCCTGCTCACCCCCAGTTCCGTGGCCTTCTGCAGGCTGTAGTCCATGCGGTCCCCCTTGGAGATGCCCTGCACCAGGGTAACGTTGAGACGCGGACGCGTGGTTGCCGGGTCGAATCCGGTCAGTGTCACGCTCGAGTGGCGTTTCTGGGCCTCGCTCAGGCTGGCCCGGTATTCGCCGCCCTGGCCGTTGAACAGCACGAGTTCCGCGCCGGGACGCAGGCGCAACACCTGCACCACATGCCGGTGAGCCCGTTCGTCCAGGTCAATGGTCTGGCCGACGGCGAGGGACTGGTTCAGGTACAGGCGTGTGGTTCGCATGAACATGGACTCGCTGAAGGGGCGGAGCTGCTAACGACATGTGCCGGTTGTCTGGTGAATGCTCGGGAAATTCGGAAAGCACCGCCCGTGACGGTGAATCCTGCTTGCATATGCTACACAATGACGCCGCCGGTCAGACCGGCCAATGACATCAAAAAATTATCGACCTCGGATCGAACCAAATGGTACGGGGCATCTCAGAGGTGAACGACATGAAAGGCATTCGTGGCCGCATCCTGCGGCAGGTTGTGCTGTGGACCGGGCTGTGGCTTGCGATCGGTCAGCCCCTGGCACAGGAGCCCCTGGTATTCAGCGCGGCACCACGGGAGACCCCCGAGCAGGGTGCGCAGCTGTATGGCCCCCTGGTAGAGCGTATGAGCGAAGTGCTGGGCGTGCCGGTGATCTATCGGCATCCTGGCAGCTGGCTCACCTACCAGCGGGACATGCGCAATGACGCCTATGACATTCTGCTGGACGGCCCCCATCTGATTGCCTGGCGCATGGCCGAGTTGAATCACCGGCCCGTGGCGAGGATGCCCGGCACGCTGCGCTTTTACCTGATCGTGCGGGAGGACAATGAGAGTGTCGCCGAGATGCGCGACCTGGTGGCCCGCAAGATCTGCTCCGTGGCGCCGCCGAACCTGGCACCCCTGGTGATGCTGGCCGAATATCCGGACGTGATCCGTCAGCCGGTGATCCACTCCGCCCGGCACGGCATACGCCAGGCCTTCGACGAATTCCGCGCCGGGGAGTGTGATGCCGTCGCACTGCCCACCAACTTCTACCACAACCAGTTGAGCGACGAAGATCGTCGAGGAACCCGCATCCTGTTCGAAAGCCAGCCCCTGCCCAACCAGGGCTTCAGCGTCAGTGCGCGGGTGGATGAAGTGCAGTCAGCGCGCCTGCGTGAATTGATTACCGCCACGAACGAGCCGGCCGTGGCGGCTGTCCTGCGGACCTTTGCCCGGGATGCGCAGGGGTTCATCCCCGCAAACGACGATGAGTACCGGCCCCATGACCGTCTGCTCAAGGGCGTGCTGTTCGGCTGGTAGATGGCCTGTTCACCCCCGTCATAGGGCGGGCCGTGCCCGCCGTTCCGCAGCCGTGCCCCGGTCTGCGGCGGCCAGGGGCCGACCTGTGATTCTGTTCGCTGGCAGGCCCGAGGGGCTTGCACGAAAAAGGGCGGCCCGATGGGCCGCCCTTTTTCGTGCGCTGCCTGGTCGACCGGATGATTCAGGACACTAGCCCGCATATCTCACCGGTCGGACACCGGCGGGCGCGCAACAGGTTGATATATAACTGGAATACGTTGAAATGGTCGCCAACCTCAGCATGACAGACTGTTCCCGCCGGAGTCCTATCGCGGTTCAGGCTCGTCTTCGCGCCCGTAGGCTTGCTCTTCACTCAACCCATAGCTACGGCTATGAGTTTCGCTCCAGAGCGGCGCCTACGGGCACGAATCCTTCGCCTGCTCCCGCGATCCCGATGAGATATGCGGGCTAGCGTCCGCCGAGGCCCAGGTTGTTCCAAATCGCCAGGGTCGGGCCGGCCTGGTTCATGGTGTAGAAGTGCAGGCCTGGCGCCCCGGCCTCCAGCAGTTTCTCGCACAAGCGGGTCACCACGTCCTCGCCGAAGGCCCGGATGGCGGCAGTGTCATCACCGAAACCTTCCAGGCGCTTGCGGATCCAGCGCGGAATGTCGGCACCGCAGGCGTCCGAGAAGCGCGCCAGCTGGGTGTAGTTGGTGATGGGCATGATGCCGGGCACGATGGGTAGGGTCACGCCCATCTTCTCGCAGCTGTCTACGAAGTGGTAATAGGCATCGGCGTTGTAGAAGTACTGGGTGATGGCCGAATCGGCGCCTGCATCCACCTTGCGCTTGAAGTTCTCCAGGTCCTTTTCGTAGCTGGGTGCCTGGGGATGCATCTCCGGGTAGGCGGCCACCTCGATGAAGAAGTGATCGCCGGTCTCCTGCCGGATGAATTCCACCAGTTCGTTGGCGTAGCGCAGCTCGCCCGGCTCGCCGCGCATGCCCGATGGCATGTCGCCGCGCAGGGCGACGATGTGGCGGATGCCGTTGTTGCGATACAGGTCCAGGATCTCGCGGATATGCTCCCGCGTGGAACCGATGCAGGAGAGGTGCGGTGCCGCCTCGAAGCGGGCATCGCGCTGGATCTCCAGCACCGTGTCCAGGGTGCGCGCCTGGGTCGAACCGCCGGCGCCGTAGGTGACGGAGAAGAACTTGGGTTTCAGTTCGGCCAGGGCCTCTCGGGCCTTGCGCAGTTTCTCCGCGCCCTCGTCGGTCTTGGGCGGGAAGAACTCGAAGCTGAATACTTTCTCGTATGCTTTCTGGGATTTCATGGCGATCAACGGAAAGGGGTGAGGAGTAAGGGGTAAGGAAAGGGGACAGACACAAGGCATAGGGTGCAAGGAGGCAGCCCCCCTTGCACCCTGTATCTTCTGCCTTGTACCTGCCTTTAATACCGGTAGTGTTCCGGCTTGAAGGGGCCGTCCACCGGCAGACCCAGGTACCTGGCCTGCTCCTCGGTGAGCCGGGTGAGCTTGGCGCCGATCTTCTTCAGATGCAGGGCCGCCACCTTTTCGTCCAGGTGCTTCGGCAGCACGTAGACCTCGTTCTTGTAGCGGTCGCCGTGGCAGAAGAGCTCGATCTGGGCCATCACCTGGTTGGTGAAGGAGTTGGACATCACGAAGCTCGGGTGGCCCGTGCCGCAGCCCAGGTTCACCAGCCGGCCTTCGGCCAGCAGGATGATGCGCTTGCCGTCCGGGAAGATCACGTGATCCACCTGGGGCTTGATGTTCTCCCAGGGGTGTTTGCGCAGGGACGCCACGTCGATCTCGGAGTCGAAGTGACCGATGTTGCACACGATGGCCTGGTTCTTCATGGCCGCCATGTGGTCGTGGGTAATCACGTTCTTGTTGCCGGTGGCGGTGACGAAGATATCCGCCTTGTCGGCGGCCTCGTCCATGGTCACCACCCGGTAACCCTCCATGGCCGCCTGCAGGGCGCAGATGGGATCGATCTCGGTGATCCACACGGTGGCGCCGAGGCCGCGCAGGGACTGGGCACTGCCCTTGCCCACGTCACCGTAACCGCACACCACGGCGATCTTGCCCGCAATCATCACGTCGGTGGCGCGCTTGATGGCGTCCACCAGGGACTCGCGACAGCCGTAGAGGTTGTCGAACTTGGACTTGGTGACCGAGTCGTTCACGTTGATGGCGGGGAAGGGCAGGGTGCCCTCCTTCTGCATGTGATAGAGACGATGCACGCCCGTGGTGGTCTCCTCGGTCACGCCGCGGATGTTCTTCTTGATGTTGGAATACCAGTTGGGCGATTCGGCCAGGCGCTTCTTGATGGAGGCGAACAGGGCGCGCTCCTCCTCGTTGCCCGGATTCTCCAGCACGGAAGGGTCGGTCTCCGCCTTGGTGCCCAGGATGATCAGCAGGGTGGCATCGCCGCCGTCGTCCAGGATCATGTTGGGGGTGCCACCGTCGTGCCAGTCGAAGATGCGGTGGGCGTAGTCCCAGTAGTCATCCAGGGTCTCCCCCTTGTAGGCGAACACCGGGGTGCCGTTGGCGGCGATGGCCGCGGCGGCGTGGTCCTGGGTGGAGTAGATGTTGCAGGAGGCCCAGCGGACCTCGGCGCCCAGGGCCTCCAGGGTCTGGATCAGTACCGCGGTCTGGATGGTCATGTGCAGGCTCCCGGCGATGCGGGCGCCCTTGAGCGGCTGGTCCTTGGCGTATTCCTCGCGCACCGCCATCAGGCCGGGCATCTCGGTCTCGGCGATGGCGATTTCCTTGCGGCCGAAGTCGGCCTGGTTGATGTCGGCGACGATGTAGTCGTGCTTCGGGTTCATCACAGCATTCATGGGTCGATCTCCATGGTTGTCGGATGAGCGCCGTTACTACGGTTGTTGCGCCGTGCCGAGCCTGACGGGGCTGAAACCCGCTGCAGCGCTCCTCGACACGTAACAAACCGCGGCTACTTGTCCGCGGGTACTTCAAGATCGTCTGTGAACTGCAAACCGCGACGCAAAGGCGCGAAGACGCAAAGGCCCGCAAAGTAAATCTTTGTGTTTTAAAACCAAAAAACCTTTGCGTTACTTCGCGTCTTCGCGCCTTTGCGTCGCAGTTATATAAAAATCACTTCAGCCCCGCTGCCGCTGCCAGATCGGCGGCCTTGTCGGTGCGTTCCCAGGGCAGGTCCAGGTCCTCGCGGCCGAAGTGGCCGTAGGCGGCGGTGCCGCGGTAGATGGGGCGCAGCAGGTCCAGCATGGTGATGATGCCCCAGGGGCGCAGGTCGAAGTGCTCGCGCACCAGTTCGACGATGCGCCGGTCGGCCACCTTGCCGGTGCCGAAGGTCTCGATGCTGATGGAGGTGGGCCTGGCCACGCCGATGGCGTAGGAGACCTGGATCTCGCAGCGGTCCGCCAGACCCGCGGCGACGATGTTCTTGGCCACGTAGCGCCCGGCGTAGGCGGCGGAGCGGTCCACCTTCGAGGGGTCCTTGCCGGAGAAGGCCCCGCCGCCGTGGCGGGCCATGCCGCCGTAGGTGTCGACGATGATCTTGCGCCCGGTCAGGCCGCAGTCGCCCACCGGGCCGCCGATGACGAACTTGCCGGTGGGGTTGATGTGGATGTTCTCGGCCGGGCAGGCGTCCAGCCAATGGGCGGGCAGCACGGGCTTGAGGATCATGTCCATGACCGCGTCGCGCAGGTCCTTCTGGTCGATCTCCGGATCGTGCTGGGTGGAGAGCACCACCGCATCAATGCCCACCGGCTGGCCATCCTCATAACGGAAGGTGATCTGGCTCTTGGCATCCGGGCGCAGCCAGGACAGCTCGCCGTGCTTGCGCACCTCGGCCTGGCGGCGCACCAGGTTATGGGCGTAGAAGATCGGCGCCGGCATCAGGTTCTCGGTCTCGTTGCTGGCATAGCCGAACATCAGACCCTGGTCGCCGGCACCCTGGTTTTCCCGGTTGCTCACGTCCCGGTCCACGCCCTGGGCGATGTCCGGGGACTGCTTGCCGATGGCGTTGAGCACGGCGCAGGTGTTGCCGTCGAAGCCCACGTCCGAATGGTTGTAGCCGATGTCCACCACCACTTCGCGCACCAGGGTCTCGTAGTCCACGTTGGCGTGGGTGGTGATCTCGCCCGCCAGCACCACCATGCCGGTCTTCACCAGGGTCTCGCAGGCCACCCGGGCATGGGGGTCCTGGGCGAGGATGGCGTCCACGATGGCGTCGGAGACCTGGTCGGCCATCTTGTCGGGATGACCCTCGGAAACGGACTCGGAAGTGAACAGGTAATTGTTTTTCATGCTTTTTCTGATGCTCCGTCAGAATGGCCCTGGTGATCGGGCCGCACGTAGTTCGCTTGGGCCCAAAGAGTGCGGATTGTAGCCGATTTAGTCTTGCGAATGCATCCCAACGGAGATAGGGAGGGCTCCGTAGCGGTTTCGTAAATCCTTTTTAAATCATTTGTTTGATAGGGTATTGGCGACCGGGGGTCGGGTGTCCTCCCGAGGGCTGTCAGGGGGCTTCGACGCGGGGCAGGCTTGCCCCGCATGGCCCACTCGGGGAAAATGCTTCGCTCCATGCCGGCGGCAGGGGGTCCGTGCTGCGCCGATTTCCAGCACCCACAGGGGCGCTGGATGTTCGAGCGCCACTCTCGCCACGCGCCGGCCGCAGGACCGCATTCCCCGGATCGTGCTTAAGACATCGACCGGGCCGCCGCCCCACCACAACCATCAAAAACAGGGGCGGCCCGGAGCAGATTGATGAAACCCGAAGCCTTTTCACTTTTATCTTGCAGGAGATCCTTATGCCTTCCCGTAGAGAGCTAGCCAACGCCATCCGTGCGCTCAGCATGGATGCGGTCCAGAAGGCCAACTCCGGTCACCCCGGCGCCCCCATGGGCATGGCCGACATCGCCGAGGTGCTGTGGAACGACTACATGAAGCACAACCCGGCCAACCCCAAGTGGGCCGACCGCGACCGCTTCGTCATGTCCAACGGCCACGGCTCCATGTTGGTCTACTCTCTGCTGCACCTCACCGGCTACGACCTGCCCATGGATGAGCTGAAGAACTTCCGTCAGCTGCACTCCAAGACCCCCGGTCACCCTGAATACGGCTACACCCCCGGCGTCGAGACCACCACCGGCCCCCTGGGCCAGGGCATCACCAACGCCGTGGGCATGGCCATCGCCGAGAAGGCCCTGGCCGCCCACTTCAACCGCGACGGCCACGCCGTGGTGGACCACAACACCTACGTGTTCCTGGGCGATGGCTGCCTGATGGAAGGCATCTCCCACGAGGCCTGCTCCCTGGCCGGCACCCTGGGCCTGGGCAAGCTGATCGCCTTCTACGACGACAACGGCATCTCCATCGACGGCGAGGTGGAAGGTTGGTTCACCGACGACACCCCGAAGCGTTTCGAGGCCTATGGTTGGCACGTGGTGCCCAATGTGGACGGCCATGATGCCGAGGCGGTGAAACAGGCCATCGAGGCCGCGCGTGCGGTCACCGACAAGCCTTCCATCATCTGCTGCAAGACCGTGATCGGTTTCGGTTCCCCCAACAAGCAGGGCAAGGAAGAGTGTCACGGCGCGCCCCTCGGCGATGACGAGATCAAGCTGGCCCGCGAGACCCTGGGCTGGAAACACGAGCCCTTCGTGATCCCCGACGAGATCTACGCCGGCTGGAACGCCCGCGACAAGGGCGCCGCGGCCGAGGCTGCCTGGAACAAGGCCTTCGCCGAGTATGAAAAGGCCCACCCGGAACTGGCCGCCGAGTTCAAGCGCCGCATGAGCGGAGAACTGCCCGCCGACTGGCAGGAAAAGGCCGGCGCCTACATCAAGGCCGCCGTCGACAAGGCCGAGTCCATTGCCTCCCGCAAGGCCTCCCAGAACGCCATCGGCGGCTACGCCCCGGCCCTGCCGGAACTGCTGGGCGGCTCCGCCGACCTGGCCGGCTCCAACCTGACCCTGTGGAAGGGTTCCAAGGGTATCAGCAAGGAAGACGGTGACGGCAACTACGTGTTCTACGGCGTGCGTGAGTTCGGCATGTCCGCCATCATGAACGGCATCGCCCTGCATGGCGGTTTCATCCCCTACGGCGGTACCTTCCTGATCTTCTCCGACTACGCCCGCAACGGCATCCGCATGTCCGCGCTCACCAAACAGCGGGTGATCTACGTGCTGACCCACGACTCCATCGGTCTGGGCGAAGACGGCCCCACCCATCAGCCGATCGAGCAGGTGAGCAGCCTGCGCATCATCCCCAACATGTCCCTATGGCGCCCCTGTGACGCCGTGGAGACGGCGGTGGCCTGGAAGGCGGCTATCGAGCGGACCGCCGGTCCCACCTCCCTGATCCTGTCCCGTCAGAACCTGCCTCACCAGGCCCGTAGCGCCGAGCAGGTGGCGAGCATCGCCAAGGGCGGCTACATCCTCAAGGACACCGACGGCACCCCCGACGCCATCATCATCGCCACCGGATCCGAGGTGGGCATCGCCATGGAAGCGGCCGAGAGCCTGGCCGGCAAGGGCAGGAAGGTGCGTGTGGTCTCCATGCCCTGCGCCGATCTGTTCGACGCCCAGGACGCCGCCTACCGCGAGGCCGTGCTGCCCAAGGCCGTGCGTGCCCGGGTGGCCGTGGAGGCCGGTGTCACCGGCTTCTGGCTCAAGTACGTGGGCCTCGACGGCCGCGTGGTGGGCATCGACCGCTTCGGTGAATCCGCCCCCGGCGGCACCCTGATGAAGGAGTTCGGCTTCACCGCCGAGAACGTCGCAAGGGCCGTGGAAGAGGTCCTCGCCTGATCCCGGAACGGTTCTAGACCCGCGCCCCGGTGCAGGGCGCGGGCCGCAAATAACAGGTTTTTTACACGCTACGACGAGTAGGAGAGTGAGACATGACGATTAAAGTCGGTATTAACGGTTTCGGCCGCATCGGCCGCATGGCCTTCCGCGCCATCGCCAAGGACTTCCCCGAGATCGAGGTGGTTGCCATCAACGACCTGCTGGATCCGGACTACCTGGCCTACATGCTCAAGTTCGACTCCGTGCACGGGCGCTTCAACGGCGAGATCTCCGTGGAGGGCAACAACCTGGTGGTCAACGGCAAGAAGATCCGCCTGACCGCCGAGCGCGACCCCGCCAACCTGAAGTGGAACGAGGTCGGTGCCGACATCGTGATCGAATCCACCGGCTTCTTCCTGAGCGAAGACGTGGCCAGCAAGCACATCGAGGCCGGCGCCAAGAAGGTGGTGATGTCCGCCCCCTCCAAGGACGCAACCCCCATGTTCGTCTACGGCGTGAACCACGACAGCTACAAGGGTCAGGCCATCATCTCCGCCGCCTCCTGCACCACCAACTGCCTGGCCCCCGTGGCCAAGGTGCTCAATGACAGCTTCGGCATCAAGCGCGGCCTGATGAGCACCGTGCACGCCGCCACCGCCACCCAGAAGACCGTGGACGGTCCTTCCGCCAAGGACTGGCGCGGCGGCCGCGGCATCCTGGAGAACATCATCCCGTCCTCCACCGGCGCCGCCAAGGCCGTGGGCAAGGTGCTGCCCGAACTGAACGGCAAGCTGACCGGTATGGCCTTCCGCGTGCCCACCTCCGACGTGTCCGTGGTGGACCTGACCGTGGAGCTCAACAAGGAAGCCTCCTACGAGGACATCTGCAAGGCCATGAAGGCCGCCTCCGAAGGCCCCCTGAAGGGCGTGCTGGGCTACACCGACGAGAAGGTGGTCTCCACCGACTTCCGCGGCGTGAGCATGCCGTCCATCTTCGATGCCGAGGCCGGCATCCAGCTGGATCCCACCTTCGTGAAGGTGGTCTCCTGGTACGACAACGAGTACGGCTACACCTGCAACATGCTGCGTGTGGTCAAGCACATCGGCCAGTAAGCAGTGTGATCCCCGGATGCCGCGCGCGGCATCCGGGGTCTTCATGGATCGGAGAGCTGTTTGTTAAGACCTTTGGCATGGATGTCGCGAAGCGACACCTTTCCCCCCTCGCCTGCTTGCGGCAGAGGGTCGGGGTGAGGGACACGGCTCAGCCGTGCACACGGTTTTAACAAACATCTTTCAGACTTTTCATTCAGCCTTTATAGGAGTTGTCTCATGTCCGTCATCAAGATGACCGACCTGGATCTGGCCGGCAAGCGCGTGCTCATCCGTGAAGACCTCAACGTCCCCGTCAAGGATGGCAAGGTCACCTCCGACGCGCGCATCCGCGCCAGCCTGCCCACCATCGAGCACGCCATGAAGGCGGGCGCCAAGGTGATGCTCATGTCTCACCTGGGCCGCCCTGAAGAGGGCGTGTTCAGCGAGGAGGATTCCCTCAAGCCTGTGGCCGAGCACCTGTCCGGCCTGCTGGGCAAGGAAGTGCGCCTGGTGCGGGATTACCTCGACGGCGTGGATGTCGCCGACGGTGAGGTGGTGCTGCTGGAGAACGTGCGCTTCAACAAGGGCGAGAAGAAGAACGAGGAAGGCCTGTCCCGCAAGTACGCCGCCCTGTGCGACGTCTACGTGATGGATGCCTTCGGCACCGCCCACCGCGCCCAGGCCTCCACCCACGGCGCCGGCCTGTATGCCCCCGTGGCCTGCGCCGGTCCGCTGCTGGCCGCCGAGCTGGAGGCCCTGGGCAAGGCCCTGGACAACCCCAGGCGTCCCCTGGTGGCCATCGTCGGCGGCTCCAAGGTCTCCACCAAGCTCACCGTGCTGGAGTCCCTGTCCAAGGTGGTTGACCAGCTGATCGTGGGTGGCGGCATCGCCAACACCTTCATCGCCGCTCAGGGTCATCCCGTGGGCAAATCCCTGTACGAGGCCGATCTGGTGGACGAGGCCAAGCGCCTGATGGCCGCCGCCAAGGCCAAGGGCGGTGACATCCCCGTGCCCACCGACGTGGTCACCGGCAAGGAGTTCTCCGAGTCCACCCCGGCCAGCACCAAAAAGGTCTCCGAGGTCGCCGACGACGATATGATCTTCGATGTCGGTCCAGACACCGCCGCTTCCTACGCGGACATGCTCAGAAAGGCCGGCACCATCGTCTGGAACGGCCCCGTGGGCGTGTTCGAGTTCGACCAGTTCGCCGCGGGCACCAAGGCCCTGGGCGAGGCCATCGCCGAGAGCGACGCCTTCTCCATCGCCGGTGGCGGCGACACCCTGGCCGCCATCGACAAGTACGGCCTGGCCTCGCGCATCTCCTACATCTCCACTGGCGGCGGCGCCTTCCTGGAGTTCCTGGAAGGCAAGAAGCTGCCCGCCGTTGCGATGCTCGAAGAGCGCGCCAAGGGCTGATCCCCGTGCCGTGGGTGGCCGGGGCCAGCCGCCCCGGCGCCCCGGCCAACCCGAGATTTCATTCTGATGAGAAGAACCAAGATCGTTGCCACCCTCGGCCCGGCCACGGACAGCCCTGCCGTGCTGGAAAAGCTGGTCAGTGCCGGCGTCGACGTGGTGCGCATCAATTTCTCCCACGGCAAGGCAGACGAGCACCGCCGCCGGGCCCAGATAATCCGCGAGGCCGCCGACAAGGTGGGCCGCGTGGTGGGCATCCTGGGTGACCTGCAGGGCCCCAAGATCCGTATCGCCCGCTTCGCCGAAGGCGAGGTGGAGCTGAACGAGGGCGATGCCTTCGTGTTCGACGCAAGCCTGGGCGATGACGAGGGCAACCGCGAGCGCGTGGGCCTCACCTACAAGGACCTGCCCAACGACGTGCATGCCGGTGACACCCTGCTGCTGGATGACGGCCGCCTGGTGTTCAGCGTGGATCGCGTGGACGGCCCTGCCATCTACACCCGTGTGGTGGTGGGCGGTACCCTGTCCAACAACAAGGGCATCAACCGCCAGGGCGGAGGCCTGTCCGCGCCCGCCATCACCGCAAAGGATCGCGAGGACATCCGTCTCGCCGCGGAACTCGGGGTGGACTATCTCGCGGTCTCCTTCCCCCGCACCGCCGACGACGTGCACCTGGCCCGGGAGTTGTTGCGCGAGGCCGGTGGACACGGCGCCATCTGTGCAAAGATCGAGCGCGCCGAGGCCATGGATGCCATCGACGAGCTCATCCTCGCTTCCGATGTGATCATGATCGCCCGTGGTGACCTGGGTGTGGAGATCGGTGATGCGGAACTGCCCGGGGTACAGAAGACCCTGATCCAGCGGGCCCGGACCCTCAACCGGGTGGTGATCACCGCCACCCAGATGATGGAGTCCATGATCCTGAACCAGATCCCCACCCGCGCCGAGGTGTTCGACGTGGCCAACGCGGTGCTGGACGGCACCGACGCGGTGATGCTCTCCGGCGAGACCGCCACCGGCCGTTACCCGGTCAAGACCGTGGCTGCCATGGGCCGTATCTGCGAGGCCGCCGAGCGCCAGCGCAGCGCGCGGGTCTCCCACCATCGCATGGACAGCCGCTTCGAGCGGGTGGACGAGGCCATCGCCATGGCCACCATGTACACCGCAAATCACCTGGATGTGCGCGCCATCGCGGCGCTCACCGAGTCCGGTTCCACGGCCCTGTGGATGTCGCGCATCAGTTCCGGCATCCCCATCTACGCCTTGACGCGCCATGAGCACACGCGTAGAAAACTCACCCTCTACCGCGGCGTTTACCCTGTGGCCTTCGAGGCGGTGCAGACCAGCCACGCGGAGACCAACCGCCAGGTGGTGGACCTGCTCATCAGCGAGGGCATCGTCACCGATGGCGACCTGGTGATCATCACCAAGGGCGATCTGGCCGGGGTCATGGGCGGCACCAATGCCATGAAGATTGTGCGGGTAGGCGAGCTCATCGAGAGCGGCGCGTGAGGCGTCTGTCCGCGAGACGATTTACTATACTCATCAACCCGTTTGGTCCTGAAATCCAAACCACAAGCGAAACGCAATAGGAGGTCTGTATGGCCCTGATTTCTCTGAGACAGCTGCTGGATCATGCCGCCGAACACGGCTATGGCATGCCGGCCTTCAACGCCAACAACATGGAGCAGGTGCATTCGATCATGCAGGCCGCCGATGAGGTGGATGCGCCGGTGATCATCCAGGCCTCCGCGGGCGCCCGCAAGTACGCCGGCGAGCCCTTCCTGCGCCACCTGATCATCGCCGCCGTGGAGCAGTACCCGCACATCCCCATCGTGCTCCACCAGGACCATGGCTCCGAGCCCGCCGTGTGCTTCCGCTCCATCCAGTCCGGCTTCACCTCCGTCATGATGGACGGCTCCCTGATGCCCGACATGAAGACCCCGGCCACCTACGAGTACAACGTGGACGTGACCCGCAAGGTCTCCGAGATGGCCCACGCCCTGGGCGTGTCCGTGGAAGGCGAGCTGGGCTGCCTGGGCAGCCTTGAAACCGGTATGGCCGGCGAGGAAGACGGCTCCGGCGCCGAGGGCGTGCTGGACCACTCCCAGCTGCTGACCGACCCGGACGAGGCCGCGGACTTCGTCAAGAAGACCGGCGTGGACGCCCTGGCTATCGCCATCGGCACCTCCCACGGCGCCTACAAGTTCACCCGTCCGCCCACCGGTGACATCCTGGCCATCAACCGCATCAAGGAGATCCACGCCCGCATCCCCAACACCCACCTGGTGATGCACGGTTCCTCCTCTGTGCCCCAGGAGTGGCTGCAGATCATCAACAACTACGGCGGCGACATGGGTCAGACCTACGGCGTGCCCGTGGAAGAGATCCAGGAAGGCATCAAGCACGGCGTGCGCAAGGTCAATATCGACACCGACCTGCGCATGGCCTCCACCGGCGCCATCCGCAAATTCCTGGCCGAGAACCCCAAGGAGTTCGACCCCCGCAAGTTCCTGAAGGCCTCCACCGTGGCCATGAAGGACATCTGCAAGGCCCGCTACGAGGCCTTCGGTTGCGCCGGCATGGCCTCCAAGATCAAGCCCCTCTCCCTGGAGGAGATGACCGCCCGTTACAAGAGCGGCGAGCTGGATCCCAAGGTCAACTAAGACCCGTCACCGTGCGGGACCTTGGTCCCGCATCGATTGTACTGAAAGGCACAGGGGTTCGCCCCTGTGCCTTTTTTGCGCGGGTTGTGGAAAAGCCTTCAACGCAAAGGCGCAAAGGCGCAAAGGTTTTGATGAAAAAATCCTGATCTTTTGCGTTCTCTGCGTCTTTGCGCCTTTGCGTTGAAGGCACTTGATTTCAAGTTGTCGCAACGGCGCCCTCGGCTTACCCTTGATGAAGGCGTGAGGGTGTGCGGATGCGGGAGGTGTGTGATGATGATGTCGTTTGGCGAGGCCAAGTTTCCCTGCCCCGTGTGCGGCTACCAGGTCTTCGACATGCCGCCGGGCAGCCATCATCGCTGTCCCATCTGCTGCTGGGAAGACAACCTGGTGCAGTTGCGTTTTCCCCTCATGCCCGGCGGCTCCAACACCGTGTCCCTGGAGCGTGCGCAGCAGAACTACCGGGAGTTCGGCGCAGCCGAGCGGCGCCACGAGGGCATGGGGCGCAAACCGGTGGGTGAGACCCGGGACACCCAATGGCGTCCCCTGGATCCTGCGCGGGACAACATCGAGCAACCCGCCCGGGGTATCGACTACGCCGACAGCTACCCGGTGCTGGACACCACGGTGCTCTACTACTGGAGCGAACGCTACTGGCGGCGCGTGGCCGGATAGGGAGTGGCCGCGGCCTCAAACTGGCAAGGATGGTTAGCCTCGGCTGCTTTGATTCGCATTCCAGCACCTGAAAGGCGATCCTCTCACGGGGGCACGGAGCCACGGGGGATTCAATCCTGAACGCTTTTCCCGTGCTCCCGGACTCTAAACAGTATTCGTTTTTGTTCGGCTCCAAGGCTTCGATACTAAAACCGTTTCTCTCGCGAAGGCGAGAGATCGAGTCTTTTGTTGTTCCCGTGTCTCCGTGCCCCCGTGAGAGGAAGGGCTTTTCCAGCTACGCACCGTCGCGAAGCCAGCCGGCCAGGATTTCCCAGCCGTCTCCCGTCCGCTTCACCCGCGGAAAGCCGAGGATCGGGCAATCGAGATGCCGTGCCAGGTCCGACCGGTTGTCCATTCCCTCGCGCTGTTCGGTCTCCACTGCGTTCAGCACCACCAGCGCGAGGCGCAGGCCGCGCCGGGCGATGGCCTCGGCGGTGAGCAGCACGTGGTTCATGGTCCCCAGCCGGTCCGGCGCCACCAGCACCACGGGCAGCCCCAGGGCCTCGGCCAGATCGGCATTCAGGCCGTCCTCGGCGAGCGGCGAATAGAAACCCCCGGCGCCTTCCACCACCAGCAGGGCGTCCTGATTTGCATCCGCGAGACAGGCCTGTCTCAGCTGTTCGATGTGCAGCGTTGCGCCGGCCAGGCGGGCTGCCCGGTCGGGCGCGAGGGCGTGGGAGAAACGATAGGGGGTGACGCGGTCCAGGTCCGGGAAGGGTGCGCCCGCCGCTTCGCGCAGGGCGGTACCGTCTGCCGGGAAGAGCTGTCCGTCGCGGACCTCGCAACCGGATTCCACCGGTTTGCGCGGTGTGACGGTGTATCCGCCTTCACGCAGGGCCCGAATCAGCGCGCAGGAGAGGACCGTCTTGCCGATGCCGGTGTCTGTGCCGGTGACGAAGTAGCCGTTTAGAGACATTCAAAATTCAAAATTCAAAATTCAAAATTCAAAGGGAAAAGCGTCTGTTCGGCTGGGCATCGGTTGTCGCATCGCGGTGGTTCCCCCTTTGAATTTTGAATCTTGAATTTTGAATCAGCTTGCCCCAGTAAGCCGCAACAGCGCCTCGCGGTATTTCTCGGTGGTCTTCTGCACCACCTCCGGCGGCAGTTCCGGTCCCGGGGCCTGCTTGTTCCAGTCCAGGGTCTCCAGGTAGTCGCGCACGAACTGCTTGTCGAAGGAGGGCGGGCTGATGCCGGGTCGGTAGGTGTCGGCGGGCCAGAAACGGGAGGAGTCCGGGGTCAGGGCCTCGTCGATCAGGTGCAGCACGCCCTCGTCGTCCAGGCCGAACTCGAACTTGGTGTCGGCGATGATGATGCCGCGCTCAAGGGCGTACTCGGCGGCGGCCTTGTACAGGGCGAGCGCCGTCTGGCGCACCTGGGCGGCCAGCTCCGGGCCCACCAGCTCGGCGGTGTAGTCGAAGTCCACGTTCTCGTCGTGATCCCCCACCGCCGCCTTGGTGGACGGGGTGTAGATGGGCTGCGGCAGCCTGTCAGCCAGCTGCAGACCCGCAGGCAAGGGGTTGCCGCACACCTGGCCGGTCTTCTGGTAGTCCTTCCAGCCGGAGCCGATGAGATAGCCGCGCACCACCGCCTCGATGGGCAGGGCCTTGAGGCGCTTGACCACCAGGCTGCGTCCCTCCAGGGGGGCGCGTTCGGCGGCATCGGGGACTGCCTCGGCGAGGCTCATGTCCGCCAGCTGGTTGGGCACGATGTGCTCAAGCTTGCGAAACCAGAACTCGGAGATCTTCGTCAGCACCTCGCCCTTGCCCGGGATGGGCGTGGGCAGGATCACGTCGAAGGCGGAGATCCGGTCGGTGGTGACGATCAGCAGGTGATCCTCGCCCACGGCATAGAGGTCGCGGACCTTACCCCGGTGGATCAGGGGGAGGGAGGTCAGGTGGCTTTGAAGGAGCGGCTGGGACATCGGCTATGGCGACCTTAGGCTTGATTTCGCGGCCATTTTGAAGTGCGAAGTGTGAATTGGGAAGTGGGGGGTGGAAGGGGGAAGGAGGAATTGGGAAGTGCGAAGTGAGCCCCTTCCAACATCCCAATTCGTACTTCCCCCTTCAAATTTGGTTTATCCTAGGCGATTGTCCACCCTGGTTTTTTGCCAACATGTCTAACGAATCCCCCATCGTCGGCGTGGTCATGGGCAGTCAGAGCGACTGGCCGGTCATGGCCCATGCCGTGGATCAGCTCAAGGCCTTCGGTGTGCCCCACGAGGCCCGGGTGGTCTCCGCCCACCGCACGCCCGACCTGCTGTTTGAATACGCCGAAAGCGCCCGTGAGCGGGGGCTCAAGTGCATCATCGCAGGCGCCGGCGGCGCCGCGCATCTGCCGGGCATGCTGGCGGCCAAGACCACGGTGCCGGTGCTGGGCGTGCCCGTCCCCTCGCGCCATCTGCAGGGGCAGGATTCCCTGCTCTCCATCGTGCAGATGCCCAAGGGCATCCCGGTGGCCACCTTCGCCATCGGCGAGGCCGGTGCCGCCAACGCGGGCCTGTTCGCCGTGGCCATGCTGGCCGCCCAGGATGCCGAACTGGCCGAGCGCCTGGCCGATTTCCGCCGCGAGCTGGCCGAGCAGGTGCTCGCCATGCAGCTGCCGCCCAACCCGTGATCCTGCCCGGCCAGACCCTTGGCATGCTGGGCGGCGGCCAGCTGGGCCGCATGTTCACCGTGGCCGCCCGCACCCTGGGCTACCGGGTGCTGGTGCTGGATCCGGACACCGGCAGTCCCGCCGGCCGCATGGCCGATGAACACCTGCATGCCGCCTACGGCGATGCCTGGGCCCTGGAGCAGATGGCCGTTCGCTGCGCGGTGGTGACCACCGAGTTCGAGAACATCCCCGCCCAGACCCTGGAGACCCTGGCGCGCAAGGTCCCGGTACGCCCGGCGGCCGGCTCGCTCCTGCACACCCAGGATCGCGGTCGCGAGAAGACCTTCATCCGCTCCCTGGGACTCGCCACGGCGGCCTTCGAGGTGGTGACCAGCGCCGACGAGGCCGAGGCCGCGTTTGCCAGGGTGGGCGGACCGGCGATCCTCAAGCGCGCCGCCTTCGGCTATGACGGCAAGGGCCAGATCCCGGTGGACTCCCCGGCGGCGGCCCGTCAGGCCTTCGAGGCCCTGGGCGGGGTGCCCTGCGTGCTGGAACACCGGGTGGACCTGGCCATGGAGATCTCCGTGGTGCTGGCCCGGGGCACGGACGGCGCCACGGTCTGTTATCCCGTGGCCGAAAACATCCACCGGGGCGGCATCCTGCACATGAGCATCGTGCCCGCCCGGGTCACCGAGGCCCAGGCCCGTGCGGCCCGGGAGGCGGCCATCCGGATCGCCGAGGGCCTCGACTACTGCGGTCTCATGGCGGTGGAGTTCTTCATCACCACCGCCGGCGAGCTGCTGGTCAACGAGATCGCGCCGCGCCCCCACAACAGCGGCCACTACACCCTGGATGCCTGCGTCACCTCCCAGTTCGAGCAACAGGTGCGTGCCATCTGCGGCCTGCCCTTCGGCGACACGCGGCTGCTGAGCCCGGTGGTGATGGTCAACCTGCTGGGAGACCTCTGGGCAGACGGTGAGCCGGACTGGTCGGCCCTGTTCACTCACCCCGCGGCCAAGCTGCACCTCTACGGCAAGGCGGAGGCCCGCCCAGGGCGCAAGATGGGGCATTTCTGCGTGCTGGGCGATGACCTGGAGCGCGTGATCGCCGAGGCCGAAGCGATCTTCGGGGCGCTTTGAAGGGCGAATTCAAGATTCAATATTCAAGATTCAAGGGGTGGTATGATCCTTCCGCCCTTGAATGTTGAATCTTGAATTTTGAATTATGCCTTCCCCCGAATACATCGCAAGCCTGCGCGAGGACATCGTCTTCAGCGACACCCTGTGCGGCCAGCCGCTCACCTTCCACACCACCTGGGGCCTGTTCTCCCCCCGGGGCATCGACGCCGGCACGCGCCTGCTGCTGGACCACGTGGAGGTCGGTGAGGCCGATGACTGCCTGGACCTGGGCTGCGGCTACGGCCCCATCGGCCTGACCCTGGCGCGCCTGGCGCCCAGGGGGCGCACCTGCCTGGTGGACAAGGACTTCGTGGCCGTGGACTACAGCAACAAGAACGCCCGCATCAATGGCATCGGCAACGCCGAGGCCTTCCTGAGCAATGGCTTCAGCGCCGTGGGGGATCGCCGTTTCCAGGTCATCACCTCCAACCTGCCGGCCAAGGTGGGCAAGGAGATGCTCTATCTGTATCTCTACGACGCCTTCGAGCACCTGCATCCCGGTGGCCGCCTGTACGTGGTGACCATCACCGGCCTGCGCCGCTTCATCGAGCGGGGCTTCAAGGAGGTGTTCGGCAACTACGACAAGCTCAAGCAGGGCAAGGACTACACCGTGGCCCTGGCCGTGCGGGAGTGACCGGTGCGGGAACGAACCTCCCGCCGTTCGCGTCCAATGCTTCAACCTGACCTGTGCAGATCGCCTTCATGCTGTTCGACGCCCAGCTTTTCACCACCGGCACCCTCCTGAGCAGCGGCCTGCTGTTCGCATTTGCCATGTGGCGGGCGCTGGCCGGTGCCCCCTGGTGGCAGCTCTACCAGCCCGGACGACTGCACCTGTTCCTGGCCAGCGTGCTGGGCATCGCCGTACTCTGGAGCCTGAGCGCGGGTATCTCCCCGGGCCTGTCCCTGCACTACCTGGGGGTGACCACCCTGACCCTGATGTTCGGCTGGCAATTCACCCTGCTGGCCGTGGCCCTCGCCCTGGTCCTGGTGGCCCTGTTCACCGCCCAGGACTGGGCCTCCCTGCCGCTGGCCTTCCTGCTCTCGGGCCTGGTGCCGGTACTGGTCAGTCATGGCCTGTTGCGCCTGGTGGAGCGCCTGCTGCCGCCCCATCCCTTCATCTACCTGTACGTCTGCGCCTTTGCCGGTGCCGCCCTGGCCATCCTGGCCAGCATGCTGGCCGTGGGCGGTCTGCTGTCGTTCCTGGGGATCTACGACCTGGAGAAGATCACCGGGGAATACCTGATCTACCTGCCCCTGCTGGTGCTGCCCGAGGCCATCCTCAACGGCACCCTGGTGACCGCCATGGTCATGCTCAAGCCCGAGTGGCTGTGCACCTGGTCCGACGAGCGCTATATTCGGGGGCGCTGAACCGTTCCGGTGGAATAAGTCCCTGAGCGGGCGCATCATTTGGGTTGTGTCATCGGGTTTCTGATCGGTTCAGCTTTCGTTCAGGCATGGTGGCGTTTACTTGATCCCGAGCATCCCGGATAATCGCCGGGTTTTGTTGGTCGGGGTCGCCATGGGCGGGACCAGCTGACAATCTAGATCCTTAACTGGAGGAGTGTTGCACATGAAGAAGTTTGCTCTTATGGGTGTTGCCCTTGCTGCTTCCCTGGCCATGGCCGGTGCGGCCCAGGCCGCGGACGTGGAGGCCGGCAAGGCCAAGTTCGCCACCTGCATCAGCTGCCACGGCGCCCAGGGCCAGGGCCAGGCCATCTTCCCCAAGCTGGCCGGCTCCCCCGCTGCAAAGACCGTTGATCTGCTGAAGAAGTACCGTGCCGGCGAGACCGTGGGTCCCAACACCCCGCTGATGGCCCCCCAGGCCAAGGGCCTGTCCGACGAGGACATCGCCAACCTGGCTGCCTACATCGAGACCCTCTGAGGTTTCGGTTCTGGCCAGCAGAAAAGCCGCCTTCGGGCGGCTTTTTTGTGGATGATTGTTTTGGGGCAAAAAAGTCAAAGGCTTCCGATCCCCGTTGCACGGGGCTCGGGTTACTTTCTTTGCTTGTCCAAAGAAAGTAACCAAAGAAAAGACACCCGGGTTTCTCGCCCCTGCGGGGTGCCCTGCGCGCGGGGGTGTTCCGGGGAGGTCGGCTGACAGGCCGTCCATGGCCTGGCAGCCGACGCGCCGCATCCTTGCGGCGCCCCTATCGGGCTTTGACCCCGGAACACCCCCGTGCTCGGCGAGAAAAACGGGGGGAGAACGTCAAAGGCAGCAACCTCCACAAGCTGGGTTGCCTTGCCTGGTTTTGTAGGAGCCCCGACCCCGGGGCGAATTTCCCATCATTCGCCCCGGGGTCGGGGCTCCTACCAGGAAAACCCAAAGCAGATCGAAGCGGTTTTGACCTGTCTGCCCCTTATGCCGCACCGAGTAGCGCAGGCTTCGAGGGAAAAAGCCCGAAGGGGCGCCGCAGGGAAGCGGCGCGTCGCCTGCCAGGCCAGGGACGGCCTGTCAGGCGACCCCCTCGAAGCCGAGCAACGCAGGGTACCCGCGAACAGCGGGTGCGGCATCGGGGTGTCCTTCTTTTGGTTACTTTTCTTGGACAAGCAAGAAAAGTAACCCGAGCCCCGTGCAACGGGGATCGGAAGCCTTTGACTTTTGATGTGCTAGCCCGCCTCAAACAATCAAATAAGCCCCACCCGAAGCCACCGCCACCACCACCAGCCCGATGACCAGATTGATCCCGATCAGCATGCGGATCTGCCCCAGCCGGCGGCCGGCCTCGGGCCAGTCCTGGGCGCTGATGGCCTGCTTCATGCGGCGGAAGGGGGCGAAGAACACGTGCAGGTAGATGGCCATCATCACGAGCCCCAGGCCGTTCATGACGTGCACGTACAGGGGCGCATGGGCCATACCGCCGAACTTCTTGAACAGCATCCAGTAGCCGGTAACCAGCAGCAGGATCACCGCCGCCCACACCCAGGGGAAGAAGCGGTTGAAGGTGTCCCGCCACAGGGTGGTGCGCATGGGGGGCTCCAGGAGGCTCGCGGCCACGGGGCGCAGGGCCATGTAGGCGAAGAACATGCCGCCCACCCAGATGACGGCGGACAGGACGTGCAAGGTGATGGCGATGGACATGGCTAACTCCTTCATTTTTCTGTGGCCTGCATCATAAACCATTGAAAGGCCGATCCGTAGTCAGTGGCCCGTCGTCCGCCGTTTCCTGCAACTGACCACTGACGACTGACCATGGACCACCTTCAGACTTAAGTTTTCCGCCCGATTCAGGTAAATTGCGCAGTTCCGCGTGCGCTATGGCCCAGCCTGCGCCGCGCCCAGATACTCACTTGCCGGCCCGCCCGGCTCGTCACCAGAGGCATTGCAACCATGGCAAAACCCGACCTGATCGCCCCGTCCATCCTTTCCGCCGACTTCGCCCGTCTGGGTGAGGAAGTGGACAACGTGCTGGCCTCCGGCGCCGATATCGTGCATTTCGATGTCATGGACAACCACTACGTGCCCAACCTGACCATCGGCCCGCTGGTGTGCGAGGCCCTGCGCAAGCATGGTGTGACCGCGCCCATCGACGTGCACCTGATGGTCAAGCCGGTGGACCGCATCATCCCGGACTTCGCCAAGGCCGGCGCCACCTACATCACCTTCCACCCGGAGGCCTCCGAGCACATCGACCGCACCCTGCAGCTGATCAAGGGCGAAGGCTGCAAGGCCGGCCTGGTGTTCAACCCGGCCACCCCGCTGTCCTACCTGGACTACGTGATGGACAAGGTGGACATGATCCTGCTGATGTCCGTGAACCCCGGTTTCGGCGGTCAGAAGTTCATCCCCGCCACCCTGGACAAGCTGCGCGAGGCGCGCAAGCGCATCGACGAGTCCGGCCTGGACATCCGCCTGGAGATCGACGGCGGCGTGAAGGCGGACAACATCCGCGAGATCAAGGCCGCCGGTGCCGACACCTTCGTGGCCGGCTCCGCCATCTTCGGCGCCGCCAGCAAGGATGACCCGCACCACTACGAGAGCATCATCAAGCAGATGCGCGACGAGCTGGCCAAGGCCTGAGGACGCCGTTTCCATGCCCATAGCCCGACCCAAGATGGTGCTCATCGACCTGGACGGCACGCTGGTGGACAGCGTGCCGGACCTGGCCTTCTGCGTGGACGCCATGATGCGTGAGCTGGGCCTGCCGGAGCGTGGCGAGGCCGCGGTGCGCCAGTGGGTGGGCAACGGCGTGGAGCGCCTGGTGCAGCGGGCGCTGATCAACGCCGTGGATGGCGAGCCGGAGCCGTCGGAGTTCCAGCGTGCCCTGCCGGTGTTCATGCGCCTGTACAAGGACAACACCTCCGGGCGCAGCTGCCTGTACCCGGGGGTGCGTGAGGGGCTCGACTATCTCAAGCGCGCCGGCCTACGCCTGGCCTGTGTCACCAACAAGGCCGAGCAGTTCACCCTGCCGCTGCTGCGGGACATGGGCATCCTGGACGATTTCGAGCTGGTGGTCAGCGGCGACACCCTTCCGGTGAAAAAGCCCGATCCCGCGCCTTTGCTGTATGCCGCAAGCAAGCTGGGCGTCACTCCAGGCGAGTCCCTCATGGTGGGTGATTCCCGTAGCGACGTGAAGGCCGCCCGGGCTGCCGGTTTCCCCATCGTGTGCGTGAGCTACGGCTACAACCACGGCGAGGATATCCGCAACTACAGCCCCGACGCGGTGATCGATCGCCTGGATCAGATCCAGGGGCTGCTGGAAGACGCGGCATGAACAGGGGCTTCCGGACGTACGAAGGGCGATGGCGCGGCTGAACGTGACAGCGTCCAGCCCCGTCCACCCTGACCCTCCGGAAATGCACCATGAGCCCCGAACAATTCGATGATCTGATCCGCCAGGGATACAACCGTATCCCCCTGGTCCGCGAGGTCCTCGCGGATCTCGACACCCCCCTGAGCGTCTATCTCAAGCTGGCCGCCGCGCCCTACACCTACCTGTTCGAATCCGTTCAGGGCGGTGAGAAGTGGGGCCGTTACTCCTTCGTGGGCCTGCCCGCACGCACCGTGGTCAAGGTGCGTGGCCGGCGGGTGACGGTGGAGGAGGGCGGCCATGTGGCGGAGGACCTGGAAGTGGACGATCCGCTCGCCTGGGTGGAGGACTTCCAGACCCGTCATCGCGTGCCCGAGATCGAAGGCCTGCCCCGCTTCACCGGCGGCCTGGTGGGCTACTTCGGCTACGACACCATCCGCTACATCGAGCCGCGCCTGGCCGGTACCGACAAGCCCGATCCCCTGGGCGTGCCGGACATCCTGCTCATGGTCTCCGACGAGGTGGTGGTCTACGACAACCTGGCCGGCCGTCTGTACCTGGTGGTGCACGCCCGACCCGACGCGGGTCTGGCCGCCGCCGAGGCGCGCCTGGACGAGCTGCAGCGGCGCCTGCGTGAGCCTGCCGCCATTCCGGAGGCATCCGGCGACACCCGCAAGGTCAGCGAATCGGACTTCATCTCCGGTTTCACCGAGGAGGGCTTCAAGGCCGCCGTGGCCCGCTGCAAGGACTACATCGTCGAGGGGGACGTGATGCAGGTGGTGCTCTCCCAGCGCCTGTCCATCCCCTTCGCCGCGCCGCCGCTCAATCTCTATCGCGCCCTGCGCGGGCTGAACCCCTCGCCCTACATGTTCTTCCTGGACCTGGAGGATCACCACGTGGTGGGTTCATCGCCGGAGATCCTGGTGCGCCTGGAGGACGACGTGGTCACCGTGCGCCCCATCGCCGGCACCCGCCCCCGGGGCGCCACCGAGGACGAGGACCTGCACCTGGAGGCGGAGCTGCTGGCCGATCCCAAGGAGCGCGCCGAGCACCTCATGCTCATCGACCTGGGTCGCAATGACGTGGGTCGCGTCAGCGAGACCGGCAGTGTCAAGGTGACCGAGCAGATGGTGGTCGAGCGCTACTCCCACGTGATGCACATCGTCTCCAATGTCACCGGGCATCTGAAGAAGGGGATGCGCGCCATGGACGTGCTGCGCGCCACCTTCCCGGCCGGCACCGTGAGTGGTGCGCCCAAGATCCGCGCCATGGAGATCATCGACGAGCTGGAGCCGGTCAAGCGCGGCATCTACGCCGGCGCCGTGGGCTACCTCTCCTGGGCCGGCAACATGGACACGGCGATTGCCATCCGCACCGCCGTGATCAAGGACGGCCAGCTGCACATCCAGGCCGGCGCCGGCATCGTCTACGACTCCGTGCCCGACAACGAATGGGCCGAGACCATGAACAAGGGCCGCGCCGTGTTCCGCGCAGTGGCCATGGCGGAGGCGGGGCTGAAGTAAAGCAATTAATCATTCGACGCAAAGTCGCAAAGACGCGAAGGATCGCAAAGAAACGAGGGCGAACTTATGGATGAGAACGCGTTGTCGTATGTGGTGGTAGGTGCCGCCATCGAGGTGCACCGGGTGCTCGGGGCTGGCTTGTTGGAGTCTGTCTATTGCCAGGCTCTGAGTCGTGAATTGGCGTTGCGTGGTATAGGCCATGAATCCGAGGTCGCGCTGCAGGCCAGTTACAAAGGCATTTCTTTCGACGCGGCCTATCGACTCGATATGCTGGTTGAAGGCAAGCTTGTGTTGGAGCTGAAGGCAGTGGAAGTGCTACAGCCATTGCATTCCGCGCAACTGCTTTCGTATCTGCGCTTGAGTGGTTGTCGACTGGGCCTGCTGATCAATTTCAATGCACCAAGGCTCCGGCAGGGTATCCGCCGAGTGGTTAACGGCCTTTAATTCCAAAACATTTTGCGGCCCTTTGCGCCTTCGCGCCTTTGCGTCGAGGTTTATCCACAGATGATATTGATGATCGACAACTACGACTCCTTCACCTACAACCTGGTTCAGTACCTGGGCGAGCTGGGTGCCCAGGTGGAGGTGCGGCGCAATGACGCGTTGACGGTGGACGATGTGGCCGCGCTGGCGCCCGAGCGCATCATGATCTCGCCGGGTCCCTGCACCCCCAACGAGGCGGGCATCTCCATGGAGACCATCCGCCGCTTCGCCGGCGAGATCCCCGTGTTCGGTGTGTGTCTCGGACACCAGGCCATCGGCCAGGTGTTCGGCGGCAAGGTGGTGCACGCCCGGGAGATCATGCACGGCAAGACCTCGCTCATTCACCACACCGGCAAGGGTGTGTTCAAGGGCCTGCCCAATCCCTTCGAGGCCACCCGCTATCACTCCCTGGTGATCGAAAAAGAGAGCATCCCCGATTGCCTGGAGATCACCGCCTGGACCGAGACACCGGACGGGCAGATGGACGAGATCATGGGCGTGCGCCATAAGACCCTGGCAGTGGAGGGCGTGCAGTTCCACCCGGAGTCCATCCTCACCCGCCACGGACACGACCTGCTGCGCAACTTCCTGACCATGAAAGCAGTGGCTAGTGGCTAGTCTCAAGTGGCAAGGAACCCCGTTTGCATCGGAGACCGGGATTTTTATGCTCTTACTTGCCACTTGCCACTTGCCACTTGCCACTTGCCACTTGCCACTTTCCACTTGCCACTTGCCACTTGCCACTTCTATTGACCCCCGCGGCGGTGGTCCGGAGAATCCGGCCTGAACCACACACGATTCGAGAGACGCCCGACACCATGGACATGCAGCAAGCCATCCGCGCCGTGACCCAGCGCATCGACCTCAGCGAGCAGGAGATGACCGCGGTCATGGGCCTGATCATGAACGGCGAGGCCACGCCCGCCCAGATGGGCGGCTTCCTGGTGGGTCTTGCCATGAAGGGCGAGACGGTGGACGAGGTGACCGCCGCCGCGCGGGTGATGCGCGATCTGGCCACCCGGGTCGAGGTGCAGGCCGAGCACCTGGTGGACACCTGCGGCACCGGCGGCGATGCCTCCGGCAGCTTCAACATCTCCACCGCCAGCGCCCTGGTGGTGGCTGCCGCCGGCGGCCGGGTGGCCAAGCACGGCAACCGTTCCGTCTCCAGCAAGTCGGGCAGCGCCGATGTGTTAGAGGCCGCCGGCGTGAACCTGGATCTCTCGCCGGAGCAGGTGGCCCGCTGCATCGAGCAGGTGGGTGTCGGTTTCCTGTTCGCCCCCAAGCACCACGGCGCCATGAAGCACGCCGTCGGCCCGCGCCGGGAGATGGGTGTGCGTACCCTGTTCAACGTGCTCGGACCGCTCACCAATCCGGCGGGTGCGCCCAACCAGGTGCTGGGTGTGTTCAGCAACCGCTGGCTGGAGCCCCTGGCCCGGGTGCTGGGCCGACTCGGCAGCCGTCACGTGATGGTGGTCCATGCCGAGGACGGTCTGGACGAGATCAGCATCGGCGCGCCCACCCGGGTGGCCGAACTGCGCGAAGGCGAAGTCACGGTGCGCCTGATCGCCCCCGAGGATTTCGGCATGGAACGCGCCGACCTGTCCATGATCCGCGTGGAGGATGCCGCGGGCAGCCTTGCCATGATCCGCGGTGTGCTTGATGGCCAGCCCGGCCCGGCCCGCGACATCGTGCTGCTCAATGCCGGTGCCGCCCTGTACGTGGCCGACGTTGCCGGCAGCCACGCGGAAGGCATCGAAATGGCCCGTGAAGCCATCAACTCAGGCGCCGCCGCTGAGAAACTTCAGCAGCTGGTGTCTTTCACGGCGTCCTGCTGAAAACGGCAACATCTGCCGCAGAGGCGCGGAGTCGCAGAGGAAAACAAACTCGACAGGATTTACATGATTGACATGATGATTGATCAGGAACCTGTGAAGGTTTTTTCAATCCTGTTAATCATGTAAATCCTGTCCATTCGTTATCCTTTTCTCTGCGACTCCGCGCCTCTGCAGCAATCTTTAAATTGCGGAATCCCCATGACCAACAACACCGACATCCTGACCAAGATCCTCGCCCGCAAGCGCGAGGAGATCGCCGAACGCAGTGCGCGCACCTCTCTGGAGGATCTGCGCCGCTTCGTCGATGCCGCTCCCGCCGTGCGTCCCTTTCTCGGTGCGATGGAGGCGAAGATCCATGCCGGGCAGGCCGCGGTGATCGCCGAGATCAAGAAGGCCAGCCCCAGCAAAGGCCTGCTGCGCGAGGATTTCGATCCCGAGGCCATCGCGAAGCGCTACGAGGCAGGCGGCGCCGCCTGCCTCTCGGTGCTCACCGACCACGACTTCTTCCAGGGCAGTGAGGCCTATCTGGAGGACGCCCGGGCCGCCTGCGGCCTGCCGGTGCTGCGCAAGGACTTCATCATCGACCCCTACCAGGTCTACGAGGCCCGGGTGATGGGTGCGGACTGCGTGCTGCTGATCGTCTCCGCCCTGGAAGATGTGCAATTGCGCGACCTGCTCGCGCTGACCCACGAGCTGGGCATGAATGCGCTCATCGAGGTCCATGACCGCGAGGAACTGGAGCGGGCGCTCAAACTCGACGCCCGGCTGATCGGCATCAACAACCGCAACCTGCGCAGCTTCGAGACGCGCCTGGAAACGACCCTGGACCTGCTGGAAATGATACCGCCGGACCGGCTGGTGGTGACTGAGAGCGGGATTCACACCCGGGATGATGTGGCGCGCATGCGCAACGCCGGCGTGCACGCCTTCCTGGTGGGCGAGGCCTTCATGCGGGCTTCGGATCCGGGAGCGCGTTTGGCGGAGTTGTTCGGGTAGGGAAGAAGGATTTGCCGCAGAGGCGCGGAGACGCGGAGGAAAACAAACTCGACAGGATTTACATGATTGACATGATTATTGATCAGGACCCTGTGAAGGTTTTTTCAATCCTGTTAATCATGTAAATCCTGTCCAATCGTTATCTTTTTCTCTGCGACTCCGCGCCTCTGCGGCAGATGTTGTTGGATCAGCGAACGCCGAAGACTACGATCGTCTTGCCGTGGGCGGTGATCAGGCCGCGTTCTTCCAGGTCCTTGAGCACGCGGCCGGCCATCTCCCGGGAGCAGCCCACGATCTTCGCCAGTTCCTGGCGGGTGATGCGGATCTGCATGCCGTCGGGGTGGGTCAGCGCGTCGGGCTGCTGGGCCAGTTCCACGAGGGTGCGGGCAATGCGGCCGGTCACGTCCAGGAAGGCCAGGTCGATGACCTTGCGGCTGGTGTCGCGCAGGCGCACCGCCAGCTGGGAGGCCAGCAGGAACAGGATCTGCGGATCCTGCATGGCCAGTTCCAGAAACTTGGGGTAGGCGATCTCTGCGGTTTCGGTGGCCGTGCGGGTGGTGATCCCGGCGCTGCGCGTCTGGGACGAAAAGATGCCCATCTCGCCGAAGAACTGGCCGGGATTCAGATAGGCCAGCACCATCTCGTGGCCCTCGTCGTCCTCGATGGTCACGCTCACCGAACCCTGAATGATATAGTACAGCGTCTCCGGACGATCCCCGGCGTGCACGATGGTGGCTCGAGCCGGATACTGCCGGCGATGGCAGTGGGAAAGCAGCTTCTCCAAAGCGGGGTCTTGCACGGGTTTTTGCCTTTGCAGGATGTTCATTGTCTGCCTCATAGGGGCAACCCTGTGATGGATGTCCTTAAGTGCTGCGTCCCGGCCCAGATGCCGCTGGGTTCGCAACTACACAAGTATAAACGGGATTTTGCACAATGTTTGGCCGGTTATCGGGTATTTCACCCGCCCCGGCACGCTCAACATAACACGCGGAACCAAAGAATATTATGAAGGCGCGCATAAAATGGCTTGATCACATGAGCTTCGTGGGGGAATCCGGCAGTGGCCACTCGGTGGTCATGGACGGCCCCCCGGAGGCCGGCGGGCGCAATCTGGGGCCCCGGCCCATGGAAATGCTGCTCCTGGGCATGGGCGGCTGCACCAGCTTTGACGTGGTCATGATCCTGCAGCGCTCCCGCCAGGCCATCACCGGCTGCGAGGTGGAGATCGAGGCCGAGCGGGCCGAGACCGAGCCCAAGGTGTTCACCCGCATCCACGTGCATTTCATCGTCACCGGGCGCGGCCTGTCCGAGAAGCACGTGGAGCGGGCGGTGAAGCTCTCCGCGGAGAAATACTGCTCCGCCTCCATCATGCTGGGCGCCATGGCCGAGATCACCCACGATTTCGAGATCCGCGAGGCCTGTCCCGACGAGTCACCGGCAGGGGAGGGCGCATGAGCAGCGTGAACCGGCCACCCGCCACGGCGGGCATGCGGCATCTGGCCCTGTTCGTCCGGGATCTGGACGCCAGCGAGCATTTCTACGTGGACCTGCTGGGCATGCGCGTGGAATGGCGCCCGGACGCGGAAAACCTCTATCTCACCTCCGGCTGCGACAACCTGGCCCTGCATGTGGGCGAGGTGTCGGGCGAGGAGACCCGGCTGGATCACCTGGGCTTCATCCTGCGCCGCATGGAGGACGTGGACCCCTGGTACGCGTTCCTCAAAAGCCACGGCGTGCCCATGGACACCGCCCCGCGCACCCACCGGGACGGTGCCCGCAGCTTCTATTGCCGGGATCCCGATGGCAACCGGGTGCAGATGATCTGGCATCCGCCCATCGCCGGCGCCTGCGGCTAGCCCGCATATCTCACCACCGTTCGTAGCGAGGGCGTCGAGATGCCGCTGTGACGGGGCGCGCGGAGCGGAAGACGGCGCAGGCGTAGCCGACACTACGTCAAGCCGGCTGCAGGGAGCACGCCCCGTCACAGCGCGCATATCGGCGGCCGCAGTAGAAGGGTGGTGAGATATGCGGGCTAGTCTGGATTGACTCGGGGGCAGATGCCCCTACAATGCGACTTTTTGCGGGGGATCGGACATTGGTGACACGCCACGATAAGCGCCTCAAGCTCCACGGGTTCAACAACCTCACCAAGAGCCTGAGCTTCAACATCTACGACATCTGCTACGCGCCCAGCGAGCAGCATCGTGGCGAGTACATCGAGTACATCGACGAGGCCTACAACGCCGAGCGGCTCACCCAGATCCTCACCGAGGTGGCCAACATCATCGGCGCCAACATCCTGGACATCTCCCGCCAGGACTATGACCCCCAGGGCGCCAGCGTCACCATGCTGATCTCCGAGGAGCCCATCGCCACGGAGAAGATCGGTTACACCGAGGGCCCGGGTCCCGGCCCGCTGCCCGAGACCGTGCTCGCGCACCTGGACAAGAGCCACATCACGGTCCACACCTATCCCGAGAGCCATCCCGCCGGCGGCATCAGCACCTTCCGGGCGGACATCGACGTCTCCACCTGCGGGCGCATCTCGCCCCTGCGCGCCCTGAACTTCCTGATCCACAGCCTCGAGTCCGACATCGTCATCATGGACTACCGGGTGCGCGGCTTCACCCGCGACATCCGCGGCAAGAAGCACTTCATCGACCACAAGATCAATTCCATCCAGAACTTCCTGTCCAAGGACACCCAGGACCGCTACCAGATGGTGGATGTGAACGTCTACCAGGAGTACCTGTTCCACACCAAGATGCTGATCAAGGAGTTCGACATCGATCAGTACCTGTTCGGCATGGGCAAGGAAGACTACTCCCCCAAGGAGCTCAAGCGCATCGAGCGCCTCCTGCAGCGGGAGATGGCGGAGATCTTCTACGGCAAGAATATAGGGAAGATCTAGAGACAAGAGGCAAGTTGCTAGAGACAAGAGGGGCTTGGGCTTGCCTCGTTGTGAATCCGGGCAGCGTGGCCTTTTCTTGCCTCTTGTATCTTGCCTCTAGTAACTGGCGCCTTTATATCCAATAAGCCGTGCGCGTCATCACCTTCGACACGGCCGGCATCACCACCTTCCGCACCACCCACGGCAATTCCGCACCGCCCAGGTCCATGGCCTTGACGCCGTGGTGGATCTCGTCCTCGCGCATCTGCGCGAGCACCGC
Organism: Thioalkalivibrio sulfidiphilus; assembly: GCF_000377945.1. GTDB lineage: Bacteria > Pseudomonadota > Gammaproteobacteria > Ectothiorhodospirales > Ectothiorhodospiraceae > Thioalkalivibrio_A > Thioalkalivibrio_A sulfidiphilus_A. Next base: position 5,556 of record NZ_KB898934.1, on the reverse strand, counting down.
CCGGGAACGGGCGTCGGCCTCGGGCAGGGTGTCCAGGTGTTCGTCCAGGTGGTGTTCCACCTGGCGTTCCGTCTCGCCGACGAAACCCAGGCTCCAGCGATCACCGGCCAGGCCCGCAATGGCACCCAGCGTGAAGGAGCCCGCGTACCAGAGCGGGTTGAGATAGCTGCGGTGTGCACCCAGGGCGTCCATGCGCGCCTGGCACCAGCGCAGGTGATCGTTCTCCTCCTCGGCGGAACGCTCCATGTTCTCCCGCACCACCGCGTTGCGGGCGGTGAGCGCCTGGCCCTGGTACAGGCCCTGGGCGGAAACCTCGCCGGCATGGTTCACGCGCATCAGCCGTCCCGCATGGGTGCGTTCGGCATCGCTCAGTTCCGCCTCGGGGAGATCCGCGCCGGGCACGGGCCGGCCGGTTCCGGCCGGCGTGGCAAACAGGGTGCGCAGCGCGTTGTCCGCGCCGCACAGCAGTCGATCGATGGGGGTCAGGTGTCGCATGGCAATAAAGGTACAAGTCTCAAGTGGCTAGTGGCAAGGAAGGTCGAAGGCTTTCCCTTGCCACTAGCCACTTGAGACTTGCCACTGGCTGACAAGCCACTCCGCCGGCGTCATCACCGGCACCTCAAGCCCCGCCCGACGCAGACCCGCCTGGAAATGCAGGCTGCAACCGATGTTGGCCGTGATGATGGCCTCCGGCGCCTGGCGCCGGACCGCCTCGATCTTGGGCGAGAGCAGGGCGTCGGCGGTCTCCGGGTGGGTGAACATATGGGCCCCGGCGGCCCCGCAACAGCGTTCGTTGCCCTCCAGCTCCACCACTTCCAGCCCCGGCACGCGCCTGAGCAGGGCGAGCATCGCTCCCTGCTCCCTGAGCACGTTGCGCAGGGTGCAGGGCAGGTGCACCGCCACCCGCATGGTCCTGCTCTCGGGGGGCATCGGGCGAATTAAACCTTGCTCGCCGAACAGCCGCTCCTCGTGCTCCATCAGGAATCCGTACAGGTCCCGCACCCGGCCCGCCAGCGCCGCGCCCTCCGGGATCAGCGCCTCGTATTCCCTGAGTTGGGTCCGGCAGCCGCTGTTTAGGCTGATGACGGGCACATCCGACGCGCCGAAGGCGGCGAGATTGCCTGCCGCCAGTCGCCGGGCGGCCTCCGGCTTGCCTGCATGCAGGTCAAGGGCCCCGCAGCAGCCCTGTGCCCTCGGCACCTCCACCCGGTAACCCAGGGCCAGCAGCAGGTCCCGGGCGGCCGCCAGCGACCTGCCCTCGAAGGCGTTGCCGGTGCAGCCGATGAACAACTGCACCGTGCCGAGGGACTCCCCGGCGGGCGTGTGCGTGCCGCGAGGCGCAGTCGGGGTGGCCTGGCGGGGCAGCAATGCCAGGGCGCGGGCCGACGCCTTGCCGGACACACCCGGCAGATGCCCCAGTGCCCCCGGGAGCCCCAGGCGCTGCCCGGTGTGCAGAAGTCCCGCCATGAACCGGCCCGTGGCGTCGCCGCGCAGCATCGGTCGGGCGATGCCGGGCAGTTCGGGGCGGTCCGGGCGCTGTTCCCGCAACAGGGCGCGCGCCTCGTCCATCAGCCGCCCGAAGGGTACGCCGGACGGGCACACCGATTCGCAGGACCGGCATTCCAGGCAGCCGTCCAGGTGGCCGGTCACCTTGTCGTCCGCCTGCAGCCGTCCGCTGGCCAGCCCCTGCATCAGGCTGATTCGGCCCCGGGGTGAATCCCCCTCCTGGCGGCTCAGGCCGTAGGTGGGGCAGTGGGGCAGGCACAGCCCGCACATGACGCAGCGATCAGTGTCTTTAAGCCTGTGATTCATGGGGGAATCGGGAGAGATCCCGCTCGTCTGTTAAGGTAACCCGCTTGTTTTGAAAGCCAAACAGGAGGAAAGCGTGCCTTTCATGAAGCAAGCGATCACCTATTCTACCAGCCTCCTGGGTGCCGGCCTGCTGGCCCTGACGCCCGTTCACGCCGATGACTGGGGCGACGAGGGCTGGAGCGGTTTTGCCGAGCTGGGCGCCGTCTGGACCAGCGGCAACACAGAGGCCGAGACCATCAATGCCAAGACCCGCCTGCGCTACGAGGAAGCATCCTGGCGCCACACCGGGCAACTGGAGGCGCTGAGGCGTTCGGAAGAGGGGACCTCCACCGCCGAGCGCTACGTGGGCAACTTCAAGAGCGACTGGAAATTCCGCCCCCGGGAATACCTCTTCGCCGCCCTGCGCTACGAGAAGGATCGCTTCAGTGGCTATGACTACCAGTCCTCGGTCGCCGCCGGTTACGGTCGCCGGGTCATCGACACCGACCGCACCCGCCTGGAACTCGAGGCCGGTGCCGGTTACCGCCAGAGCAGGCTCGAATCCGGTGAGCGCGATGATGACGCCATCCTGCGCGGCGCCCTGTCCTTCGAACACCGCCTCAGCGAGACCGCCAGGCTGGGCCAGGACCTGCTCATCCAGAGCGGCAACGACAACACCGAGATCGAGTCGGTGACCTCCCTGACCGCCGCCATCAACAGCAAGCTGGCCATGCGCCTGTCGCTCACCGCCAAGCACAACACCGACGTGCCGCCCGAGCGGGAGAAAACCGACACCATCACCGCGGTCAGCCTGGTTTACAATTTCTGGTAAACCCTGCCGGAGCCGCCCGTCCATGTCCTACTACCAGCGCCACATCTTCTTCTGCACCAACTGCCGGGAAGACGGCAACTGCTGTGAAAACTACGGCGCCAGCCAGATCCGCGCCTACGCCAAGCAGCGCGCCAAGGAGCTGGGCATCACCGGCAAGGGCGGGGTACGGGTCAACACCGCCGGCTGTCTGGACCGCTGCAACGAGGGCCCCGTGGCCGTGGTCTACCCCGAAGGCGTCTGGTACACCTACGTGGACGAACAGGACGTGGAGGAGATCCTCCAGGAGCACCTGGTCCACGGCCGGGTGGTGGAGCGCCTGCGGATTTAGTGGCAAGTCTCAAGTGGCTAGTGGCAAGGGAAAACCACCCCGACGCTCCCTCATGAGGGGGAGGGGTGGTTTTCCCTTGCCACTAGCCACTAGCCACTAGCCACTAGCCACTAGCCACTAGCCACTAGCCACTGCCTGAACTGCGACCCCGCCGCGAACAGCCGCCACCTCCCAGCCCACCCCCGATTCGCTCCAGCGGCATGCCGCCACGCCACTCAGCGCGCCGCTCATCCCCCGAAACAGGCCGTTCGTCCCCGCCAACCCCGATCCCCGGTTTTGCGATCAAATTCCTGTTGACAGCCGCAATCTAATATTAGAAACTAATCACATACTGAATTCCGGGCCCTCCCCGGACTCAGTGGACTCCTCCATCCTCCTTTGGTGGTTATTAGCGCGGCCCAGTGCCGCGCTTTTTTTTGCCCGGCATTAAAAGCAGTGGCAAGTCTCAAGTGGCAAGTCTCAAGTGGCAAGGTGCCCCCGATCCTCCCCCGAAAGCGGGGGATGGAGAGGATGTTTTCCCTTGCCACTTGAGACTTGCTACTTGCCACTGTATTATCCCGCTCTTTCCCGAACAGGAAGTGCCTTGGAGTATTGCATGAAGACCTTTAGCGCCAAGCCTGCTGAAGTCAAACGCGACTGGTACCTGGTGGATGCCTCCGGCAAAACCCTGGGTCGCCTGGCCAGCGAAGTGGCTCGTCGTCTGCGTGGCAAGCACAAGCCCGAATACACCCCCCACGTGGATACCGGTGACTACATCGTCATCATCAATGCCGACAAGGTGCGTGTCTCCGGCAAGAAGGCCCAGGACAAGATGTACTACCACCACACCGGTTACATCGGCCACATGAAGTCCATGAACTTCAACCAGCTGATGGAGCGCGCCCCCGAGCGTGCCATCGAGTTTGCGGTGAAGGGCATGCTGCCCAAGAACCCCCTGGGTCGGGCCATGTTCAAGAAGCTCAAGGTCTACGCCGGCACTGAGCACAAGCACACCGCCCAGCAGCCCCAGGCGCTGGAGCTGTAAGCGTTTTCACTGCGGCCCAGGCCGCATCTCAAGCCAGACTTAAAGATTCGGCAGGACATTTATGGCAACGACTCAGAACTACGGTACCGGCCGCCGCAAGACCGCCTCCGCGCGCGTCTTCCTGCGTCCCGGCAAGGGTGACATCGTCGTCAACGGCAAGCCCCTGGACGCCTACTTCGGCCGCGAGACCTCCCGCATGGTGGTCCGTCAGCCCCTGGAAGTGGCCCAGGCCGGTAACCGCTTCGACGTGTTCGCCACCACCGCCGGTGGCGGCGCCAACGGTCAGGCCGGTGCCATCCGCCTCGGCATCGCCCGCGCGCTGGTGGAATACGATGAAACCCTGCGCGGCTCCATGCGTGCCGCCGGTTTCATGACCCGCGACGCCCGCGAGGTCGAGCGCAAGAAGGTCGGCCTGCGCAAGGCCCGCCGCGCCACGCAGTTCAGTAAGCGCTAAAGCGCCTCGCTGCGCTTCGGCGCAGTGGCAAGTTGCAAGTGGCAAGTCTCAAGGAGTGAGACTGCATGGATGCGAACTCGTACGAATCATTGGATGTCTGGAAGAGGGCCTGCGCCTTGTCTGTTGCATTATTCGAATGCACGCAGACATGTAAGGACAGGTCCTTTAGTGATCAGTTGGTGCGTTCCGGTCTGTCCGTTCCCTCAAACATCGCTGAGGGATACGAAAGGGATTCATCCAGGGAGAGGGTGCAGTTCCTGAAGGTGGCCAAGGGATCATGCGGTGAGCTCAGAACTCAACTCATGATTGGGATTCGGGCCAAGTTGCTTCCCGAAACACCGGCCCGGGCTTACTTGAAGGAAGCCACCGAATTGTCCAAAATGCTGCACGGGTTGCTTGAGCACTATCGTAAGCAGTCCTAGCCACTTGAGACTTGCCACTAGCCACTGTTCTTGGGGGATCGTCTAGCGGTAGGACTACGGACTCTGACTCCGTCAACCCAGGTTCGAATCCTGGTCCCCCAGCCAAATAAAAAAGGGGCTCGCGAACAGCGGGCCCCTTTTTTATTTGGCTTGAGAGTGCGGCATGAGAACCTGGCGCCAGGTTCGACCGATTCGCCTGGAGCGAATCGGCGCGACCGAAGGGAGCCCGAAGGGTGAGGCCCATGGATGGGTTGAACACCGATTCGCCCGGAGCGAATCGGCGAAGCGTTAGGTCCCATAGGGCGGGCCGTGTCCGCCACTACCCCCCCTGTAATACTAAGCCGCCCTCGGCGAAACCTCTTTCTCGATGCTGGCTAGGGCCGCCCGACGGGCAACCTCGAGCTCATAATCTTTTTGCAACCCGACCCAGAACTCCGCAGTGGTGCCAAAATATCGCGCCAGGCGCAGTGCGGTGTCCGCAGTCACGGCGCGCGAGCCATTGACGATGCCGCTGATGCGGTTGGCGGGAACATGAAGACGAGCCGCAAGCCCGTTGGCTGAAAGTGCGAGCGGTTTCATGAAGTCATGGAGCAGGATATCCCCCGGGTGGACGGGTGGCAGTTTCTCGCCGGGCTCCACCACATCGGAAAAATCCATGCGGGTGATTTCTTCTCGTCGGATAGTCATCATCTTCACGCTTCAGTG
>NZ_KB898933.1:7481-76835 GCF_000377945.1 Thioalkalivibrio sulfidiphilus | reverse complement strand
CGTGGAGATGTTCCGCAAGCTGCTGGACCAGGGTCAGGCGGGCGACAACGTGGGCGTGCTGCTGCGCGGCACCAAGCGTGACGACGTGGAGCGTGGTCAGGTGCTGTGCAAGCCCGGTTCGATCACCCCGCACACCAAGTTCGAGGCTGAGGTGTACGTGCTGTCGAAGGAAGAGGGTGGTCGTCACACCCCGTTCTTCAACGGCTACCGTCCGCAGTTCTACTTCCGGACCACCGACGTGACCGGTTCGGTGGACCTGCCTGAGGGCGTGGAGATGGTGATGCCTGGTGACAACGTGAAGATCACGGTGTCGCTGATCAACCCGATCGCCATGGAAGACGGTCTGCGCTTCGCCATCCGCGAAGGCGGCCGCACCGTGGGCGCCGGCGTGGTGTCCAAGATCATCGAGTAACGATGTAAGGGGTGAGGGGTGAGGGGTGAGGTCTACAAAGCCGCACCTCACGCCTCCCGCCTTACTCCTAAGCTGAGAATTAGAGACATGTCCAAGCAGAGAATCCGTATCCGGCTCAAGGCCTTCGATCACCGTCTGATCGATCGCTCCGCCAGTGAGATCGTCGAAACCGCCAAGCGCACCGGCGCCCGGGTCAAGGGCCCCATCCCCCTGCCCACCAAGATGGAGCGCTTCACGGTCCTGATCTCGCCCCACGTGAACAAGGACGCCCGTGACCAGTATGAGATCCGCACCCACAAGCGGCTCATGGACATCATGGACCCCACGGACAAGACCGTGGACGCCCTGATGAAGCTGGATCTGGCCGCCGGTGTGGATGTGCAAATTAAGCTTAACTAACGACAATTTTTCTGACATAATTGTCTGCTTTCCGTGGCCCGGTACAGGCTGGCTTGTGCCGGGCCACGATTTTGGAACTTTCAAGAATAACCGCGCGCCCGCTCCCGGGCGGGCGTGGATAACGAGGTAGTGTCATGGCAATCGGATTGGTCGGTCGCAAGCTGGGCATGACCCGCGTCTTCACGGAAGACGGTGCCTCCCTGCCGGTAACGGTGATCGAGGTGGACCCGAACCGTGTCACCCAGGTCAAGACCGAGGAGCGCGACGGGTATCGCGCCCTGCAGGTGACCGCGGGTGCGCGCAAGGCCTCCCGGGTGACGAAGCCCCGCGCCGGGCATTTCGCCAAGGCGGGCGTGAGCGCCGGTCGTGGTCTGTGGGAATTCCGTCTGGATGGCGACCAGGGTGCCGAGATCGAGGTGGGTGCCGAGCTGAAGGTGGATATCTTCGAGGCCGGCCAGATCGTCGACGTGACGGGCATCAGCAAGGGTAAGGGCTTCCAGGGTGTGATCAAGCGTCACAACTTCAGCATGCAGGATGCCACCCATGGTAACTCCCTGTCCCATCGTGCCCCCGGCTCCATCGGTCAGAACCAGACCCCGGGCCGCGTGTTCAAGGGCAAGAAGATGGCCGGTCACATGGGTAACGAGCGTTGCACCGTGCAGAACCTGGAAGTGGTCCGGGTCGACGTGGAGCGCAATCTTCTGCTCATCAAGGGCGCGGTGCCCGGTTCCACCGGCGGCAACGTCCTGGTGCGTCCCGGCGTCAAGGCTAAGGGTTAAGTGTCATGAAGCTTCAGGTACAAGACACCAAGAAGGATCTGGAGGTCTCCGATCAGACCTTCGGTCGTGAATTCAACGAGGATCTGGTGCACCAGGCCGTGGTCGCCTACATGGCGGGCGGTCGTGCCGGCACCAAGGCCCAGAAGGGTCGCTCGGATGTCAGCGGCGGCGGCGCCAAGCCCTGGAAGCAGAAGGGCAGTGGTCGTGCCCGTGCCGGTACCATCCGCAGCCCCATCTGGCGCACCGGTGGTAAGGTCTTCGCGGCCCGTCCGCGGGACTACACCCAGAAGCTGAACCGTAAGATGTACCGCGCTGCCATGCGCTCCATCTTCTCCGAATTGGTGCGCCAGGAGCGCCTGGTGGTGGTCGACAGCTTCACCGTCGAGGCCCCTAAGACCAAGGGCCTGCTGGAGAAGCTGGGTGGCCTGGGTGTGAGCAATGCGCTGATCGTCACCGATCAGGCCGACGCCAACCTCTATCTGTCCGCCCGCAATCTGCCGGGTGTCGACGTGTCCGAGGTGGGTGGTCTGGACCCGGTGAGCCTGGTCGGTTTTGAGAAGGTCCTCATCACCGTGCCGGCGCTGATGCAGGTTGAGGAGTGGCTGGCATGAATGAAGAAAGGCTCTTGAAGGTCCTGGTGGGCCCCCACGTGTCCGAGAAGGCCACGGTGCTCGCCGATGCGGCTAATCAACATGTGTTCAAGGTGGCCCCTGACGCCACGCGCGGCGAGATCAAGGCCGCCGTGGAGAAGTTTTTCGAGGTTCAGGTGTCTTCCGTGCGTGTCGTCAACATGAAGGGCAAGCGCAAGCGCTTCGGCCGCTTCGAAGGGCGCCGCAACAACTGGAAAAAGGCCTATGTGACCCTGGCAGCCGGCCAGGACATCGCGCTGGCCGGAAGCGAGTAAAGGGTACGCATCATGCCGATCGTGAAATCCAAGCCCACGTCAGCAGGCCGCCGTTTCGTGGTCAGCGTGGTCAGCCCGGATCTCCACAAGGGAGAGCCGTACGCCCCGCTGGTCGAGAAAAAGGTCCGCTCCGGTGGTCGTAACAACCAGGGTCGTATCACCACCCGTCATGTGGGTGGTGGCCACAAGCAGCGCTACCGCATCATCGACTTCAAGCGCGACAAGGACGGTATCCCCGGCCGTGTCGAACGCCTGGAGTACGATCCGAACCGCAGCGCGCACATCGCCCTGGTGCTGTACGCCGACGGCGAGCGTCGTTATGTGATCGCGCCCAAGGGTGTGCAGGCCGGTGACCAGCTGCTGTCCGGTACCAACGCCCCGATCCGCGCCGGCAACACCCTGCCGCTGCGCAACATCCCGGTGGGTACCGTGGTGCACTGCATCGAGATGAAGCCCGGCAAGGGCGCGCAGATGGCCCGCAGCGCCGGCGCCGCCGTGCAGCTGGTGGCCCGCGAAGGTCAGCACGCCACCCTGCGTCTGCGCTCCGGCGAGATGCGCAAGGTGCCTGCCGACTGCCGCGCCACCATCGGCGAGGTCAGCAACAGCGAGCACAGCCTGCGCAAGTTCGGCAAGGCCGGTGCCAAACGCTGGCTGGGTATTCGTCCGACGGTTCGTGGTACCGCCATGAACCCGGTAGACCATCCGCATGGTGGTGGTGAAGGCCGCAATTTCGGCAAGCACCCCGTCACGCCTTGGGGCGTGCCCACCAAGGGTTACAAGACCCGCAAGAACAAGCGCACCGATAATATGATCGTGCGTCGTCGGAACAAGAAGTAACGAGGGATAGGCCAGTGCCACGCTCACTCAAGAAGGGCCCGTTTATCGACCACCACCTGCTCCAGAAAGTGGATGCCGCGGTGGCGAACAACGAGAGACGTCCGATCAAGACCTGGTCGCGCCGCTCCATGATCATGCCGCAGATGGTCGGTCTGACCATCGCCGTGCACAACGGTCGTCAGCACGTCCCCGTGCTGGTGAACGAGAACATGGTCGGTCACAAGCTCGGTGAATTTGCCGCCACCCGGACCTTCAAGGGTCACGTGGCGAACAAGAAGGCGAGGTAACTCGAGATGGCAACCGAAACGTTTGCGCGTCTGCGCTTTGCCCGCATCTCTCCCCAGAAGTGCCGCCTGGTCGCCGACCAGATCCGTGGCATGCCGGTGGAGCGTGCGTTGCAGGAGCTGACCTTCAGCCCCAAGAAGGGTGCTGCCATCGTCAAGAAGGTGCTTGAGTCCGCCATCGCCAACGCCGAGCACAACGAAGGCGCCGATGTGGATGAGCTCAAGGTCTCCCAGATCTATATCGACCAGGGGCCGACCCTCAAGCGCATCCACGCCCGTGCCAAGGGTCGGGCCAATCGCATTCTGAAGCGCACCAGCCACATCACCGTGGCGGTGGGCGAAAAGGTAAAGGGGTAAGTCCATGGGTCAGAAAGTACATCCGGTCGGCTTCCGCCTCGGTGTCTCCAGTGAGTGGAATTCCACCTGGTACGCCGATGGTCGTGACTACGCCAACGTGCTGGCCAAGGATCTGGAGATCCGCGAATTCCTGAAGGAGCGTCTTTCCCAGGCCTCCGTCAGCCGAATCGAGATCGCCCGCCCCGCGCGCCAGGCCTTCATCACCATCCACACCGCCCGTCCCGGTATCGTGATCGGCAAGAAGGGTGAGGACATCGAGGCCCTGCGCAAGGAAGCCGCCGCGAAGCTGGGTCTGGACGTGAACAGCGTCAAGATCAACATCGAAGAGATCCGCAAGCCCGAGGTGGATGCGCAGCTGGTGGCCGAGGCCATTGCCCAGCAGCTCGAGCGTCGCATCATGTTCCGTCGCGCCATGAAGCGCGCCGTGGGCAACGCCATGCGCCTCGGCGCCCTGGGTGTGAAGGTGCACGTCGCCGGCCGTCTGAACGGCGCCGAGATTGCCCGCAGCGAGTGGTACCGCGAAGGCCGTGTGCCCCTGCATACCCTGCGTGCCGATATTGACTACGGCTTTGCCGAGGCCCGTACCACCTATGGCGTGATTGGCGTCAAGGTGTGGGTGTTCAAGGGCGAAGTTTTCGATTTCGAACAGAAGACCGATGGCGGCCAGGAAGGCAAGGCCGCGGTGAACTAAGGAGTTTGCGAGATGTTGCAGCCCAAGAGGACCAAGTTCCGGAAGCAGTTCACGGGCAAGAACCGTGGCCTGGCGTTCTCGGGCGGCAAGGTCAGCTTCGGTGAGTACGCCCTGCGTGCTCAGGATCGCGGCCGACTCACTGCCCGTCAGATCGAGGCCGCCCGACGCGCCATGACCCGCCACATCAAGCGTGGCGGCAAGATCTGGATTCGTGTGTTCCCGGATGTGCCTGTCACCAAGAAGCCCCTGGAAGTGCGTATGGGTAAGGGTAAGGGCAACGTGGAGTACTGGGTCTGCAAGGTCCAGCCCGGCCGAATCCTGTATGAGATGGAAGGTGTCAGCGAGGAGATCGCCCGCGAGGCGTTCAAGCTTGCCGCTGCCAAGCTGCCCATCAAGACCCAGTTTGTGACCCGGACGGTGATGTGATGAAGGCTTCTGAACTGCGAGAGAAGAACAACGAGGAGCTCAAGAAGGAGCTGCTTGAACTGCTGCGCGAACAGTTCGGTCTGCGCATGCAGCGCGGTGCCGGCCAGCTGGCCCGCCCGGATCGGTTCAGCAAGATCCGCAAGGATATTGCCCGTATCAAGACCGTCATGAACGAGCGTTCGGTGGCAGGTGAATGAACATGAGTGAAGAAGCAAAAGTACAGCGTGCGGTCATCGGTCGCGTCGTCAGCGACAAGATGGACAAGACCCGTACCATCCTCATCGAGCGTAAGGTGCGTCACCCGCTGTACGGCAAGTACATCCGGCGTTCCACCAAGCTGCACGTCCATGATGAGGGCAACGAGGCCCGCATGGGTGACAAGGTGATGGTGCAAGAGTGCCGCCCCATGTCCAAGACCAAGACCTTCCGCCTGGTCAAGGTGCTGGAGAAGGCTGCCGGCTGACCGGTCGCCCATGTAACGGATAGGTGAGATAAGACCATGATTCAGATGCAGACGGTTCTGGATGCCGCCGACAACAGCGGGGCCCGCAAGGTCCAGTGCATCAAGGTGCTGGGTGGATCCCATCGCCGGTATGCCAGCGTGGGCGACATCATCAAGGTGAGCGTCAAGGACGCCATCCCGCGCGGCAAGGTGAAGAAGGGCGAGGTGTACAACGCTGTGGTGGTGCGTACCGCCAAGGGCGTGCGCCGTCCCGACGGTTCCGTCGTGCGCTTCGACCGCAACGCTGCCGTGCTGCTGAACAACCAGCTGCAGCCGATCGGCACCCGTATCTTCGGGCCCGTGACCCGCGAGCTGCGTGGCGAGAAGTTCATGAAGATCATCTCCCTGGCACCCGAAGTGCTCTGACGTCGAGGTATTGAGAGATGCAAAGGATCAAACAGGGTGACGACGTCATCGTCACCGCAGGCAAAGACAAGGGGCGCCGCGGCACCGTGGTGAAGGTTCTCGCCGACGACCGCGTCGTGGTGCAGAACATCAACATGGTGAAGAAGCACCAGAAGCCGAACCCGACTGCCGGTCAGCCCGGCGGCATCATCGACAAGGAGATGCCGATTCACGTCTCCAACGTGATGCTGTTCAACCCGGCCAAGGGCAAGGGTGATCGCGTCGGTTTCAAGATTCTGGAAGACGGTCGCAAGGTGCGTTACTTCAAGTCCGACAACGAAGTTGTGGACGCTTGATAGGTGGCTGAGATGGCAAGGCTGAAAGAATTCTACCGGGACACCGTGATGAAGCAGCTGATGGAGAAATTCCAGTACAGCAACGTCATGGAAGTCCCCCGCATCACCAAGATCACCCTCAACATGGGTTTGGGTGAAGCGGTCGGTGACAAGAAGATCATTGAGCACGCCGTGTCGGACATGACCGCCATCGCGGGTCAGAAGCCCGTGGTGACCAAGGCTCGCAAGTCCATCGCCGGTTTCAAGATCCGCGACGACTACCCGATCGGCTGCATGGTGACCCTGCGCCGCGAAGCGATGTATGAGTTCCTGGACCGCCTGGTGAACGTCGCGCTGCCCCGCGTGCGCGACTTCCGTGGCCTCAACCCGAAGGGTTTCGATGGCCGCGGCAACTACAACATGGGTATCAAGGAGCAGATCATCTTCCCTGAAGTTGATTACGACAAGATCGATGCCTTGCGTGGTATGAACATTAGCATTACCACCACGGCTAAGAATGATGAGGAAGCCCGCGCGCTGCTGTCGGCGTTCAGCTTCCCTTTCAAGCACTGAGAGGTTTGATTAATGGCCAAGACGTCCATGTTGGAGCGTGAGCTCAAGCGCAGCAAGCTGGTCAAGAAGTACGCCAACAAGCGCGCCGAGCTCAAGGCAACGATCAGCAATCCGGAAACGGACTATGAGACCCGTATGCAGGCGGTCATCGCCCTGCAAAAGCTGCCGCGCGATTCTTCCAAGTCGCGTCAGCGTAACCGTTGCCACCTGACTGGGCGTCCGAAGGGTTACTACCGCAAGTTCGGTCTTGGCCGTAACAAGCTGCGTGAAGCCGCCATGCGTGGGGACGTCCCCGGCCTGGTCAAGGCGAGCTGGTAAGAGGATAAATACAGATGAGCATGACCGATCCAGTGGCCGATATGCTGACCCGCATCCGCAATGGTCAGCGCGCCAGCAAGAACGAGGTGAGCATGCCTGCCTCGAAGCTCAAGGAGTCCATCGCAAAGGTGCTGAAGGATGAGGGCTATATTGCCGATTACGGCGTCGATGCCGCTGACGGCAAGCCCGTCCTGAACATCAAGCTGAAGTATTTCCAGGGCAAGCCCGTGATCGAGACGATCAAGCGTGTGAGCCGTCCCGGCCTGCGTATCTACCGCGGCAAGGACGAGCTTCCCAAGGTGATCGGCGGTCTGGGTGTTGCCATCGTCTCCACGTCCAATGGCGTGATGACTGACCGTGCCGCACGTGCCCTTGGGCAGGGTGGCGAAGTCCTTTGCATCGTTGCCTAAGGGATTCAGACCATGTCCCGTGTAGCAAAAAAACCGATCGCGTTGCCCAGTGGCGTTAACGTCACCATCAGTGGCAACAACATTGCTCTGAAGGGCCCCAAGGGTCAGCTGAGCTATGACCTGCATGCCGATGTGCAAGTCAGCCAGGAGGGTAACACCCTGCAGCTGGCCCCCCGCAACGGCGACGCCAGCAAGTACGCCATGGCCGGTACCATGCGCGCGCTGGTGAACAACATGGTAGTGGGTGTCAGCCAGGGTTTTGAGCGCAAGCTGGAGCTCGTCGGCGTGGGTTACCGCGCCCAGGCCCAGGGCAAGACGCTCAACCTGACGCTGGGTTTCTCGCACCCCGTTGCGTACCCGGTGCCCGAAGGCATCACCATCGAGACCCCGTCCCAGACCGAGATCGTGGTCAAGGGCGTGGACAAGCAGGTGGTAGGCCAGGTGGCCGCAGAGATCCGCGCTTTCAGGCCCCCTGAGCCGTACAAGGGCAAGGGCGTCAAGTATGCGAATGAGCAGATCATTCGTAAGGAAGCCAAGAAGAAGTAAGGTGACTCGGAATGGATAAGAAATCAGCTCGTCTGCGTCGTGCCGCCCGCACCCGCCATCAGATCCGCCACAACGGCGTCCATCGGCTGTGCGTGCATCGTACTCCGCGTCACATCTATGCCCAGGTGATCGCGCCCAACGGTTCCGAGGTGGTGGCTGCTGCCTCCACGGTTGAAGCCGAACTGGCCAAGGATCTCAAGGGCACCGGCAATGTGGACGCCGCCGTTGCCATTGGCAAGGTGATCGCTGAGCGCGCCAAGGCCAAGGGCGTGAGCGAAGTGGCGTTTGATCGCTCCGGCTTCAAATACCATGGCCGCGTCAAGGCGCTGGCCGATGCCGCCCGTGAAGGCGGACTGCAATTCTAAAAGGGTGATCCCATGGCAAGTTTTCAGAGCAACGAGACCGACGGCCTGCAGGAAAAACTGATTACCGTCAACCGTGTGGCCAAGGTGGTCAAGGGTGGCCGCCAGTTCCGCTTCACTGCGTTGACTGTGGTAGGCGACGGTAACGGCAAGGTGGGCGTGGGTTACGGCAAGGCGCGTGAAGTGCCGCTGGCCATCGCCAAGGCCATGGAGTCCGCGCGCAAGAACATGCGCACCGTGCCGCTCAACGAGGGCACGCTGCACTATGCCGTGAGTGCTCGTCATGGTGCCGCCAAGGTGTTCATGCAGCCTGCTTCCGAGGGTACCGGCATCATCGCCGGCGGCGCCATGCGCGCGGTACTCGAAGTGGCCGGTGTGCGTAACGTGCTGGCCAAGTGCATCGGCTCGCGCAACCCGATTAACGTCGTTCAGGCCACCCTCAACGGTCTGGGCGCTGTTCACGCTCCCGAGCTGGTCGCCTCTAAGCGCGGCAAGAAGCTCGAAGAGATCCTGGGGTAATTGATCATGGCGAATGCAAAAGATCTCAAGGTTACGCTGGTGCGCAGCCTCAACGGTCGCCTCAAGGCCCATATCGCCTGCGTGCGTGGCCTGGGTGTGCGCCGTATTCATAGCCCGGTGGTGGTCAAAGACACCCCGGAGAACCGCGGGATGATCAACAAGGTCTCCTACATGCTCAAGGTGGAGGAAGCCTGACATGCGTCTGAATTCCATTGCGCCCGCCCCGGGCAGCCGTCCCAGCGCCAAGCGCGTGGGCCGCGGCATCGGTTCCGGCCTGGGCAAGACCGCTGGTCGCGGTCACAAGGGTCAGAAGGCCCGTGCCGGCGGTTACCACAAGGTGGGCTTTGAAGGCGGCCAGATGCCCATTCAACGCCGTCTGCCGAAGGTGGGCTTCAACTCCCGCAAGTCCCTGCGTGTCGCCGAGGTCCGCCTGCATGAGCTGGCCGGCCTGGAAGGCACCATCGACCTGGCTGCGCTGATCAAGGCGAGTGTTGTGCCCGCCCAGACCCTGCGTGCCAAGGTGATCGCATCCGGCAAGCTGGAAAAGGCCGTGACCCTGAAGGGTGTTGCCGTGACCAAGGGTGCCCGTGAGGCCATCGAGGCCGCCGGCGGCAAGATCGAGGAGTAAGTAAGTGGCGAACCCGCGCGCAGGCATGGCTGGCTCGCTGGGCGGGATCGGCAAGCTGACAGAACTCCGGCAGCGTCTGGTCTTCGTGCTGCTGGCCCTGGTGGTGTACCGGATCGGGACCTTCATCCCGGTACCAGGCATCAACCCTGTGGCCATGGCGCAGTTTTTCGACCAGCACAGCGGCACCATCCTGGACATGTTCAACATGTTCTCCGGTGGTGCCCTGGAGCGGCTGAGCATCTTCGCCCTGGGCGTGATGCCCTATATCTCCGCTGCCATTATCATGCAGCTGCTCAGCGCCACGGTGCCGAGCCTGCAGCAGTTGAAGAAGGAAGGCGAGGCCGGCCGTCGCAAGATCACCCAGTACACCCGTTACGGGACTGTGGCCCTTGCGCTGTTCCAGAGTATCGGTATTGCCATCGCCCTGAACGGTCAGCAGATCGGCGGCATGAGCATGGCCATCGCGCCGGGGCCTGGTTTTATCTTCACCACGGTGGTGACCCTGGTGACGGGTACCATGTTCCTGATGTGGCTGGGTGAGCAGATCACCGAGCGGGGTATCGGCAACGGTATCTCCATCATCATCTTTGCGGGCATCGTGGCGGGCCTGCCGGCCGCCATTGGTGGCACCCTGGAACTGGCCCGCACCGGCGAGCTGTCCCCGGCCTTCGTGATGCTGCTCATCATCATGGCCCTGGCGGTGACGGCCTTCGTGGTGTTCGTGGAGCGTGGTCAGCGGCGCATTACCGTGAACTACGCCAAGCGCCAGGTCGGCCGCAAGGTGTATGGCGGGCAGAGCAGCCATCTGCCCCTGAAGCTGAACATGGCGGGTGTGATCCCCCCCATCTTCGCTTCCAGTATCATCCTGTTCCCGGCGACGCTGGGAACGTGGTTTGGCCAGGCCGAAGGGATGACCTGGCTGCGTGACATCTCGACCACGCTGGCCCCGGGTCAGCCGCTGTACGTGATGTTCTATGCGGCCGCGATCATCTTCTTCTGCTTTTTCTACACCGCGCTGGTGTTCAATTCGCGGGAGACGGCCGACAACCTGAAAAAGTCCGGGGCGTTCATCCCCGGCATCCGTCCAGGGATGCAGACGGAGCGTTACATCGATGGTGTCATGACCCGGTTGACCGCGGTGGGTGCGATCTACATCACCGCCGTGTGTCTGCTCCCCGAGTTCATGATCCTGTACTGGAATGTGCCGTTCTACTTCGGCGGCACGTCCCTGCTGATCATCGTGATTGTGGTCATGGATTTCATGGCCCAGCTTCAGGCCCACCTGATGTCCCATCAGTACGAAGGGCTCATGAAGAAGGCGAACCTGAAGGGTTATGGTAAATCGGGCATGCTGCGCTGAAGCAGCTGTCCAGACTGAGGATAGAGCAATGAAAGTACGTGCCTCTGTTAAGACGATCTGCCGCAATTGCAAGGTCATCCGGCGCAATGGTGTGGTTCGCGTGATCTGCAAGGATCCGCGCCACAAGCAGCGCCAGGGCTAAGGATTGATTCGGCAGGACTAACTGGATAAAATACCGCGCTTTTCCGCCGGTTCGTGGAGATTTACGAATGGCTCGTGTTGCAGGCGTCAACATCCCCGACAACAAGCACACCGTGATTGCGTTGACCGCGATCTACGGCATTGGCCGCACCCGTGCGCAGAAGATCTGCGAGGCGACGGGTGTGAAGCCGGACATGAAGATCCGCGACCTCACTGAAGAGGAAGTGGAAAAACTTCGTGCCGCGGTGAGCCAGTTCCCGGTGGAAGGTGACCTCCGACGCGAGGTTTCCATGAATATCAAGCGCTTGATGGACCTCGGTTGCTACCGTGGCCTCCGTCATCGCCGCGGACTGCCCCTGCGTGGGCAGCGCACCCGGACCAATGCCCGTACCCGCAAGGGTCCGCGCCGTCCGATTCGCAAGTAATACTGCTTTCTGACAGGACATTTTATATATGGCACAGGCTCCGACCCGCACCCGGAAGAAGGTCAAGAAGACCGTATCCGACGGCATTGCGCACATTTACGCCACCTTCAACAACACGATCGTGACCATCACCGATCGCCAGGGCAATACCCTGTCCTGGGCGACCTCCGGTGGTTCCGGCTTCCGTGGCTCCCGCAAGAGCACCCCGTTCGCCGCCCAGGTGGCTGCCGAGCGTGCCGGCACGGCTGCCCAGGAATACGGCCTGAAGAACCTGGAAGTCCTGGTTCGTGGCCCCGGCCCCGGCCGTGAATCCGCCGTGCGTGCGCTGAACAACGCGGGTTTCAAGATCCTGAACATCAGCGACATCACCCCGATTCCTCATAACGGCTGCCGTCCGCCCAAAAAGCGCCGCGTCTAGTCCGGAGTTCCCCAGATGGCAAGATACATTGGTCCCAAGTGCAAACTGAGCCGCCGGGAAGGCACCGACCTTTTTCTGAAAGGCCGCGGCCGGTCCCTCGACACCAAGTGCAAGCTGGACAAGGCCCCTGGCCAGCACGGCGATCGCCGCGCGCGCCTGTCCGACTACGGCCTGCAGCTGCGCGAGAAGCAGAAGTTGCGCCGCATCTACGGCGTGCTGGAGCGCCAGTTCCGCAACTACTACAAGACTGCCTCCCGCATGAAGGGCTCCACGGGTGAGAACCTGCTGCAGCTGCTGGAGCGTCGTCTGGACAACGTGGTCTACCGCATGGGCTTTGGCGCCACCCGCGCCGAGGCACGCCAGCTGGTCAGCCACAAGGCCATCCAGGTCAACGGCCAGGCGGTGAACATCGCCTCCTACCAGGTCAAGCCCTCCGACGTGGTGGCTGTCCGCGAGAAGGCCAAGAAGCAGGTGCGCATCCAGGATTCCCTGACGCTCGCCGAGCAGTTCGGCTTCCCCGAGTGGGTCGAAGTGGACACCAAGAAAATGGAAGGCGTCTTCAAGAGCATTCCGGAACGTAGCGAACTGCCAGCCGAGATCAATGAGTCTCTGGTGGTGGAGCTCTACTCCAAGTAAACGAATACGGGGTCTTCAATGCAGACCAAAGTCAACGAACTCCTCAAGCCTCGCCACATCGAGGTCACCCGTGTCAGCGATCGGCAGGCCAAGGTGGTCCTCGAGCCTCTGGAGCGCGGTTTCGGCCATACCCTGGGCAATGCCCTGCGCCGTATCCTGCTGTCCTCCATTCCGGGCGCCGCGGTGGTGGAAGCGGAGATCGAGGGTGTGCTCCACGAGTACACCTCCATCGAGGGTGTGCAGGAAGACGTGGTCGATATCCTGCTGAACCTCAAGGGCATCGCCCTGCGCATGCACAACCGTGATGAGGCCACCCTGACCCTGAAGAAGAAGGGCCCGGGCGTGGTCACCGCCGGCGACATCACCCTGGATCATGACGTGGAAATCGTCAATCCGGAGCACGTGATCGCGCACCTGACCAAGAACGGCGAGCTGTCCATGAGCCTGAAGCTGGGCCGTGGCCGCGGCTACCAGCCCGTGACCGCCCGCCGCGGCGCCGAGTCCGAGGACCGTCCCATCGGTCGCCTGATGCTGGATGCCAGCTTCAGCCCCATCCGTCGCGTGGCTTACAAAGTCGAGAGCGCCCGTGTGGAGCAGCGTACCGACATGGACCGTCTGGTCATCGAGCTGGAGACCAACGGTACCGTGGAGGCCGATGACGCCATCCGCCAGGCCGCCGGTATCCTGCAGAGCCAGCTGGCCGCGTTTGTCGAGCTGCAGGGCGACGAGAGCACCGTCACCGAGAGCAAGCAGATGGAGATCGACCCCATACTGCTGCGCCCCGTGGACGACCTCGAGCTGACCGTGCGCTCCGCCAACTGCCTGAAGGCCGAGAACATCTACTACATCGGTGACCTGATCCAGCGCACCGAGGTGGAGTTGCTCAAGACCCCGAATCTTGGCAAGAAGTCCCTGACCGAGATCAAGGACGTGCTGGCCTCCCATGGCCTTTCCATGGGCATGCGCCTTGAGAACTGGCCCCCGCCGGGTCTCAAGGATCAGGACAAGAAGGCCTCCGGCTGACGTCCCCCAAGTTTGAACGACAGGAATTACACCCATGCGCCATCGTAATAGTGGGCGGCAGCTGAGCCGCAACAGTGCTCACCGCAAGGCGACGCTCCAGAACATGACCGCCTCCCTGTTCCGTCACGAGGTGATCAAGACCACCCTGCCCAAGGCCAAGGAACTGCGCCGCGTGGCCGAACCCCTGATCACCCTGGCCAAGGTGGACAACGTGCACAAGCGCCGCGTCGCCTTCGCCCGTCTGCGTGACAAGGAAATGGTCGGCAAGCTGTTCCAGGAACTGGGTCCCCGTTACCAGACCCGTCCCGGCGGCTACATGCGCATCCTCAAGTGCGGCAACCGTCCTGGTGACAATGCCCCCATGGCCTACGTGGAGCTGGTGGATTGTCCCGAGCTCACCGAGGAAGCCCCTGCCGTGGAGTCCGCCAAGGCGGAGTGATCTTCCCGGGCGCGATAGCCAGACACAAGAAAGCCGGCCATTGAGCCGGCTTTTTTGTGCACAAGCGTCAAGCAGGCGCGCATGTCCTATGCTTTTCCTTGCCACTTGCCACTTGCCACTTGCCACTTGCCACTTGCCACTTGCCACTTGCCACTTGCCCATGTTCATCCTGTTCACCGATTTCGGCATTGCCGGGCCTTACCTTGGCCAGGTCCGCGCCGTGCTCCAGGTGGCCGCTCCCGCGCGTCCGGTCGTGGATGCCTGCGCTGATGCGCCCGTTTTCGATGCCCGGGCCTCGGCCTACCTGCTCGCCTCCCTGGTGTCCTTCTATCCCACCGACAGCATCTGGCTTGCCGTGGTGGATCCCGGGGTGGGCACCGAGCGTGACGGGCTCATCCTCCAGGCCGACGGCCGCTGGTTCGTAGGGCCCGACAACGGCCTTCTCAGCCGGGTTGCCAGCAATGCCCGGGAGGTGCGCCTGTGGCGAATCCTGTGGCGTCCTGAACGGCTCTCATCGAGCTTCCATGGCAGGGACTGGTTCGCGCCCGTGGCGGCCGAGCTGGCGCAGGGCAGGTTGCCCGAATGCATTGCCATGGACCCTGCAGGGATGCAGGGGTATGGCTGGGCGCGTGATCTTGCCGAGGTCATCTACGTGGATCACTACGGCAACCTGGTCACCGGCCTGCGGGCCGAACACCTGGACCGGGATGCGCTGCTGCTCGTGGGTTCGCTGCGCATCGCATACGCAAGGACCTTCGCTAGGGTGCCAGAGGGGACGGCCTTCTGGTACGAGAACGCCTTTGGGCTGGTTGAAATCGCGGTCAATCAGGGGCGAGCCGATCAGCGACTGGGCATTGGTGTGGGTGACGAGGTGCGGAGTGAGGCATGACCCGGGAAGGTGTTGCCTGAGTGCCTGGCAGCTTACTGCCGCGGGCAGGGGATAAAAGAACACGGGGCCCGAAGGCCCCGTGCGGGTACAGCTGCTGATCGATCAGATGATCGGATCAGTTGATCCGGCGGCGGCGGACCGCCATGGTCATGACCAGCAGGCCGATGCCCAGCAGGGCCAGTGCACCGGGCTCAGGCACGCCAACCGGGGTACCCCAGATAGCAACGTGGGAGATGGCTCCTTGAGTACCCACCCAAAAACCATTCAGGTAGATTGTTTCGATGCCGTTCCAGTCACCCTCGTCGAACTGGTAGAAGTAGTAGTTGGGATTGGCGTTGCCATCCTTGACCACCAGATAACATTCCGGACAGCTGATGGCAGCCATGCCATCAATGTATGAGATGATGGCGTTGTTCGGATCACCCGTGTAATCCGTGTGGTACGAACCTGCAAGGAGACCGGAATCGCTGCCACCGTAATCCGACTTGTAGAGCAAAGTCAGGCTGGTGGTGTCATCCAGACTGAATACGTCCGCAATACAGCCGAGCTGCTTGTCCTCTCCGGCACACTGCCCCGACGGTTGATAATACCTTCCATTCATATCACCGGGTCCGAGCACCAAGGCCTGTGCATTACCACTAAATGTAAATGCAAGCAGCAGCATCACGAGAGAGAGCGTCCAGTTACGTGTGCGCATTGTCGTACTTCCTTCGTCAATTTGCTGTTGTGAAGAGGGTTTGGTCTTCAAGCCCTCCGTTTCGGCTCAGATGTTGGTCTGACATCTGTGCCACCCTCCCTGCTGTGTCTGGTCTGGATCTGTCCGTGATTCAGGGCTGAGAGGTCAGCCGAGTCCAGTTGTCTCAACACAAAGCACTAGCCGTGCCAGATCTAAAAAGCCGATTAAAAACAATAGGATATTCGGTCTGGCTTCAGCGCTGCTCACCATAGTGGATGGTTTGTGTAAATCAGTCCGACAACGTGATGGGCTTCACATCTTTTGGCTTGCGTGGAATCTCTCTCCAGGACACATCCTGCATCTTCGGCTGTCGCCTGGCCTTCTTCTAAGTCATAGAAAAAAAAAGATTAATCAGCGTCTGGCTTTGGTTGTCGGTGACGCGAGGCCGTGACGTACGTGTTTTGCAGCGTGTAAATGAAGCCGACATTTGCAGGATGGGTCATGCAGTGGCCGCTGTGCCACGGCGGCTGTCCAGCAGGGGGCCCAGGAAGCGCCCCGTGTGCGAGCCTGGGTGTGCGGCCAGATCTTCCGGCGTGCCTACGGCGATGATCTGGCCCCCGCCGGAGCCGCCTTCGGGGCCCAGGTCGATGAGCCAGTCGGCGGTCTTGATCACGTCCAGGTTGTGCTCGATGACCACCACGGTGTTGCCGTGGTCGCGCAGGCGGTGCAGCACCTCCAACAGCTGTTCCACGTCGTGGAAGTGCAGGCCGGTGGTGGGTTCGTCCAGGATGTAGAGGGTGCGGCCGGTCTCCCGCTTGGACAGCTCCCGGGCGAGCTTGACCCGCTGGGCTTCGCCGCCGGAGAGCGTCGTGGCGTTCTGGCCCAGCTGGATGTAGGAGAGGCCCACGTCCATGAGGGTTTCGAGCTTGCGGCGGATCACCGGGACGGCATGGAAGAATTCCAGGGCGTCCTCCACGGTCAGGTCCAGCACCTCGTGGATGGTCTTGCCCTTGTAGCGGATCTCCAGGGTCTCCCGGTTGTAGCGCTTGCCCTTGCAGACGTCGCAGGGCACGTACACGTCCGGCAGGAAGTGCATCTCCACCTTGATCACCCCGTCCCCCTGGCAGGCCTCGCAGCGCCCGCCCTTGACGTTGAAGGAGAAACGTCCCGGGTTGTAGCCCCGGGAACGGGCCTCGGGGGTGGAGGAGAACAGGTCACGGATGGGGGTGAACAGGCCCGTGTAGGTGGCCGGGTTGGAGCGGGGGGTGCGGCCGATGGGGCTCTGGTCGATGTCCACCACCTTGTCGAACTGCTCCAGACCCTCCACGGCATCGCAGGGGGCGGGTTCCTCGCCGGCGCGGTTGATGTGCCGGGCCATGATCCGGTACAGGGTGTCGTTGACCAGGGTGGACTTGCCGGAGCCGGACACGCCGGTGACGCAGGTGAGCAGGCCTACGGGGAAGCTCGCATCCACGCCCTTGAGATTGTTGCCCCGGGCGCCGCGCAGGGTGAGCACCCGCTCCGGGTCGTAGGGCACGCGGGTCTCGGGCACGCGGATGGCGCGCCGCCCGGAGAGGTACTGGCCGGTGAGGGACTCCGGGTGGGTCTCCACCTCGTGGGGGCTGCCCTGGGCCACCACCCGGCCACCGTGCACGCCGGCGCCGGGACCCATGTCCACCACGTGGTCGGCGCGGCGGATGGCGTCCTCGTCGTGTTCCACCACCACCACCGTGTTGCCGAGATCCCGCAGGTAGGTCAGGGTGTTGAGCAGGCGCTCATTGTCCCGCTGGTGCAGGCCGATGGAGGGCTCGTCCAGGATGTACATGACCCCCACCAGGCCCGCGCCGATCTGGGAGGCCAGGCGGATGCGCTGGGCCTCGCCACCGGAGAGGGTGTCGGCGCTGCGGTCCAGGGTCAGGTAGTCCAGGCCCACGTTGACCAGGAAATCCAGGCGCGCGGCGATCTCGCGCACGATCTTCTCCGCCACCTGGCCCTTGGCGCCGGGCAGGCGCAGGGACTGGAACAGGGCCTGGGCCTCGCCGATGGGCAGGTGCGTGGTCCGGGGCAGGGTGTGCTCGCCCACGTACACGTGCCGGGCGGTGCGGTTCAGGCGCGTGCCCTCGCAGTCCGGGCAGGCGTGGGTGGAGAGGTACTTGGACAGCTCCTCGCGCACCGTGGCCGAGTCGGTTTCCCGGTAGCGGCGTTCCAGGTTCGGCAGGATGCCCTCGAAGGGATGGCTGCGCCGGGTGGTGTGGCCGCGCTCGTTGATGTAGCGGAACTCGATGACCTGCTCGCCGCTGCCGTGCAGGATCACCTGGCGGTGTTTTTCGTCCAGTTCGCCGAACGGGGCCTCGATGTCGAAGCCGTAGTGCTCGGCGAGCGACTGGATCATCTGGAAGTAATAGGCATTGCGCCGGTCCCAGCCGCGCACCGCGCCGCCGGCGAGGCTCAGCCCCGGGTTGGTCACCACCCGCTCCGGATCGAAGAACTGCTTCACCCCCAGCCCATCGCAGGCGGGGCAGGCCCCGGCCGGGTTGTTGAAGGAGAACATGCGCGGCTCCAGGGACTGGATAGAGTAGCCGCACACGGGGCAGGCGAAGCGGGCGGAGAAGGTCAGGGGCGCGCGCTCCGGCTCGTCCATCCAGGCCACCAGCACCAGGCCGTCGGACAGGTGGATGGCCGTCTCGATGGATTCCGCCAGGCGCACGCGCACGTCGTCGCGCACCTTGAAGCGGTCCACCACCACCTCGATGCGGTGCTTGCGCTTGGCATCCAGGGCTGGCGTCGCATCCAGTTCCACTAGTTCCCCGTCGATGCGCGCGCGGATGTAGCCCTGGGCGCGTAGGTTTTCGATCACCTGGTGGTGTTCCCCCTTGCGGTCCTGGATCACCGGTGCCAGCAGCATCAGCTTGCTGCCCTCCGGCAGGGCCAGGATCTGGTCCACCATCTGGCTCACGGTCTGGGCCTCTAGGGTCTCGCCGTGGTCCGGGCAGCGGGGCGTGCCGGCGCGGGCGAACAGGAGGCGCAGGTAGTCGTAGATCTCGGTGATGGTGCCGACGGTGGAGCGGGGGTTGTGGGAGGTGGTCTTCTGCTCGATGGAGATGGCCGGCGAGAGCCCCTCGATGTGGTCCACGTCGGGTTTTTCCATCACCGACAGAAACTGCCGCGCATAGGCGGACAGGGATTCCACGTAGCGGCGCTGACCCTCGGCGAACAGGGTGTCGAAGGCCAGTGAGGACTTGCCCGAGCCGGACACGCCGGTGATCACGATCAGCCGGTCCCGGGGCAGGTCCAGGTCCACGTTCTGCAGGTTGTGGGTGCGGGCGCCGCGGATGAGGATCTTGTCCATGGGGTGTCGGGTCTGGCAGCCGTTGGGGCGTGGGATAGGGGAGTCGCGCAAACGTGCTAGCTTAACACTGCGGGGTGGGGTGGGGCTAAGGTGAGGGGTGATGTGTTGTTTGGGATCCCAGGTTCAGGGGGATTCGGTCTGGCTCGAAGCCAAGTTGGGTTTTGGGGTTCACGCGAAGCCAAAGTCAAAGGCTTCCGATCCCCGTTGCACGGGGCTCGGAAGCCTTTGATTTTATGGCTTCAGCCGACACACAACAGACCCGCATACCCAAATCTGGACCCTCCCCAGTTCCTGAATGGTCCATCCGTCCCCCGCCCCCCCAGTCTGCTAAGATACCCGCCCTGTCCGGCGCCCCCACAGGCCCGGCATAGACCCAGAATCCAAGGACCATCCCAGACCCCATGCAATCAGGCTATTCCGATTCCCTGAGCCCCGCCGAGCTGCGCGTCTCCGGCGCGCTGGCCAGCATCTATGCTGTGCGCATGCTGGGGCTGTTCATGATTCTGCCGGTGTTTGCCCTGTATGCCGAGGGGCTGGCCCATGTGACTCCCTTCCTGGTTGGGCTGGCCATCGGCATCTACGGCCTCACCCAGGCCCTGCTGCAGATTCCCCTGGGGATGCTCTCGGACCGCATCGGGCGCAAGCCGGTGATGGTGGCCGGTCTGCTGGTGTTCGCGGCGGGCAGCGTGCTCGCGGCGGTGTCCGATTCCATCTACGGGGTGATTGCCGGGCGGGCCCTGCAGGGGGCCGGGGCCATCGCGGCGGTGGTGCTGGCCCTGGCGGCGGATCTGACCCGGGAGGAGCATCGCACCAAGGTCATGGCCATCATCGGGCTGACCATCGGCGTGTCCTTCTCCGTGGCCCTGGTGGCGGGGCCGGTACTGGACCGCTGGGTGGGGGTGGCGGGGATCTTCTGGCTCACGGCCCTGCTGGCCATCGTGGCCATCGGTATCACCCTGCTGCTGATCCCCACGCCGGTGACGGCCCGGGTGCACCGGGATGCCCAGGCGGTACCGGGCACCTTCGGCGATGTGCTGCGCGACCCCCAGCTGCTGCGCCTGGATGCGGGCATTTTCGTGCTGCACATGGTGCTCACCGCCAACTTCGTGGTGCTGCCCCTGCTGCTGCGCGACAGCCTGGGGCTGGATTCGGCCCAGCACTGGTGGGTCTACCTGCCGGTGCTGCTGGCGGGGTTCTTCGCCATGGTGCCGTTCATCATCTACGCGGAGAAACACCGGCGCATGAAGCCGGTGTTCGTGGGCGCCATCGCCGTGCTGGGCGTGGCCCAGCTGGCCCTGGCGGGCAACGGCGGCTCCATGGTCTGGCTGGTGGTGGCCCTGTTCGTGTTCTTCGCCGCCTTCAACCTGCTGGAGGCGAGCCTGCCGTCCCTGATCGCCAAGATGGCCCCCCCGGACCGCAAGGGCACCGCCATGGGGGTCTATTCCAGCACCCAGTTCCTGGGCATCTTCGTGGGCGGGGCCGTGGGCGGCCTGCTGCATGCCCGGTACGGGGTGCAGGGGGTGTTCCTGCTGGGCGCCCTGGGGACCCTGATCTGGCTGGGGCTGGCCATGAGCATGCGCCGGCCCCGGTACCTGTCCAGCTACGTGCTCAATGTGGGCACCCTGGCGGAGAAGGAGGCTGAGAGCCTGGCCATGAAACTCACCGCCGTGCGCGGGGTGGCCGAGGCGGTGGTGATCGGGGAGGAGGGCATGGCCTACCTCAAGGTGGAACGCCACGCCCTGGACGAGGCGGCCCTGCGCCGGTTTGCCGTGGCCTGAGGGCGGGGCGGCCTGATACAATCCCCCTTTGGTTTCTGGTTCACGCGGGCAGGGAGCCGGCACGACACCCAAGCACAGGAGCGAAGCGCATGGCACGAGGCGTCAACAAGGTCATTCTGGTGGGCAATCTGGGCAGTGACCCGGAGGTCAAGTACATGCCGAGCGGCGGCGCCTTGGCAAGAGTGAATCTGGCGACCACCGAGAGCTGGAAGGACAAGAACAGCGGCGAACGCCAAGAGCGTACCGAGTGGCACCGGGTGGTGTTTTTCGGCAGGCTGGCCGAGATCGCCGGCGAGTACCTGAAGAAGGGCTCGCAGGTCTATGTTGAGGGCAGCCTGCGAACCAACAAGTGGCAGGGTCAGGACGGCCAAGACCGCTATACCACCGAGATCATCGCCAGCGACATGCAGATGCTCGGCGGGCGTGGCGGCAGCGGCGGCACCGGCGGCTTCGACGATGCGCCCAGCCAGTCCCGCCAGGGCGGCAGCCGCCAGGAGGCCCCGGCGCGCTCCTCCATGCCCGACGACTTCGACGACGAGATTCCATTTTAAAAAACCTGTAATGGGTCCGCAAATGAACGCGAATGGACGCGAAAGAGAGCACTGGTCTTATTCGCGTTGATTTTGCGTGCATTTGCGGACTCACGCTTTTTGGTCATTCAGCACACATGAGCAGCAAGGTATACATCCAGACCCATGGTTGCCAGATGAACGAGTACGACTCCGGCAAGATGCTGGACGTGCTGCGTGAGTCCGAGGGCATGGTGCTGACCGATGACCCGGAGCAGGCGGATGTGCTGCTGCTCAACACCTGCTCCATCCGCGAGAAGGCCCAGGAGAAGGTGTTCTCCCTGCTGGGCCGCTGGCGCGCCCTGAAAGAGGCCCGTCCGGGGGTGGTGATCGGGGTGGGCGGCTGCGTGGCCAGCCAGGAAGGCGAGGCCCTGCGCGAACGGGCGCCCTTCGTGGACGTGGTGTTCGGCCCCCAGACCCTGCACCGGCTGCCGGAGATGGTGCGCTCGGCGCGCCTCAAGGGCCTGCCGGTGGTGGACATCTCCTTTCCGGAGATCGAGAAGTTCGACCGCCTGCCCGAGCCCCGGGCCGAGGGCCCCTCGGCCTTCGTGTCCATCATGGAAGGCTGCTCCAAGTACTGCACCTTCTGCGTGGTGCCCTACACCCGGGGCGAGGAGATCAGCCGGCCCTTCGACGACGTGCTCGCCGAGGTGGCCCAGCTGGCCGCCCAGGGGGTGCGCGAGATCAACCTGCTGGGGCAGAACGTCAACGCCTACCGGGGTCCCATGCACGACGGCGAGATCGCCGACCTGGCCCTGCTGATCCACTACGTGGCGGCCGTGGACGGCATCGAGCGCATCCGCTTCACCACCTCCCACCCGGTGGAGTTCTCCGACAGTCTGATCCGGGCCTTCGCCGAGGTGCCGGAGCTGGTGAGCCACGTGCACCTGCCGGTGCAGAGCGGCTCCGACCGCATCCTGGCCGCCATGAAGCGCGGCCACACGGCGCTGGAATACAAGTCCAAGATCCGCCGCCTGCGGGAGGCCCGACCGGACATCTCCCTGTCCTCGGACTTCATCGTCGGCTTCCCCGGCGAGACCGATGCCGATTTCGAGGCCACCATGGAACTGATCGAGCAAGTGGGCTTCGACCAGTCCTTCAGCTTCATCTACAGCCGCCGCCCCGGCACGCCCGCGTCCTCCCTGCAGGACGACGTGCCCCTGGAGGTGAAGAAGGCACGCCTGGCGCGCCTGCAGGCGCGCATCAACGAGATGGCCCAGGCCATCAGCCAGTCCATGGTGGGCAGCCTTCAGCGCATCCTGGTGGAAGGACCGTCGAAGAAGGATCCCGCCCAGATGGCCGGGCGCACCGCCAACAACCGGGTGGTCAATTTCGACGGCGCAGCGGAACTGGCGGGCCGGTTCGTGGAGGTGCGCATCACCGAGGCGCTGGCCAATTCCCTGAGGGGGCGGCTTGACGCCGAATTCAATATTCAAGATTCAATATTCAAAGTGGGTTGAAGGGGTAGATTTTCCCTTTGAATCTTGAATCTTGAATCGCCTTGCGTTCTATAATCCTTCCATAGCCCTCAATTCCCGGTAATCCTGGCCTCTTGAATCCTTCCCCCGACCCTGCCCCTGCCGATCTGCCCGTCACCCTGGAAATCGTCCTGGAGCCGGCGGACAACCTGCGGCTCGCCAACCTGTGCGGTCAGTTCGACGAGCACCTGCGTCTGTTGGAGCAGCGCCTGGGTGTGGAGATCAACAGCCGCGGCAACCACTTCAACGTGATCGGCGATCCCCGCCCCGCCCAGGCGGCGGCGGAACTGCTCAAGGACCTGTACCGGGACACCGCCCGCGAGACCCTGTCGCCCCAGCGGGTGCACCTGCACCTGCAGGAGTCCGGCGTGGACCGGCTGCTGGAGCGGACCGAGGCGCAGGCGCCGGAGGACATGGCCCTGCATCTGCGCAAGGGCATCATCCGCGGCCGGGGCGCGAACCAGATGCGCTACCTCAGGCACATCCGCAGCCACGACCTCAACTTCGGCGTCGGCCCCGCCGGCACCGGCAAGACCTACCTGGCCGTGGCCGCTGCCGTGGAGGCCCTGGAGACCGACCGGGTGCGCCGCCTGGTGCTGGTACGCCCGGCGGTGGAGGCGGGCGAGCGCCTGGGCTTCCTGCCCGGGGACCTGGCCCAGAAGATCGATCCCTACCTGCGCCCCATGTACGACGCCCTCTACGAGATGCTGGGCTTCGACACCGTGGCCAAGCTCATGGAGCGCAACGTCATCGAGGTGGCGCCGCTCGCCTACATGCGCGGGCGCACCCTCAACGATGCCTTCGTGATCCTGGACGAGGCCCAGAACACCACCACCGAGCAGATGAAGATGTTCCTCACCCGCATCGGTTTCGGCTCCACGGCGGTGGTCAACGGCGACGTCACCCAGACGGACCTGCCGCATCATCGCCAGTCCGGCCTGCGCCACGTGATCGAGGTGCTCAAGGACGTGAATGGCGTGAGCTTCACGTTCTTCACTTCCCGGGACGTGGTGCGTCATCCGCTGGTGCAGCGGATCATCGAGGCCTACGAGAAAGACGAGAAGAAGGGCGGGGACTGAGCAACGCCATGGCGCTGCACACCGAGATCCAGCTGGCCAGCGAGGCCGCGGACATCCCTGTCGAGGCGTCCCTGGAGCGCTGGGCCACTGCCGCTTGGCAGGGCGATGAGGACGAGGCCTCGGTGGTGATCCGCGTGGTGGACGAGGCCGAGAGTGCCGAACTCAACGGCACCTACCGTCACAAGCAGGGCCCGACCAACGTACTGTCCTTTCCCTTCGAGGCGCCCCCGGAGTTCGCCGAGGGCCACCTGGGCGACCTGGTGATCTGCGCCCCGGTGGTACTGCGCGAGGCCGCCGAGCAGGGCAAGACCGCCGAGGCCCACTGGGCCCACATGGTGATCCACGGCATGCTGCATCTGCAGGGCCACGACCACATCGAAGACTTTGATGCGGCCCGCATGGAGGCCCTCGAAAAAGAGATACTGTCCGGGCTCGGTTATGAAAATCCCTATGAATAAAGGATCAGAGACAAGTTACAAGAGGCAAGAGACAAGAAAAGGCCCCGGAGTCGACACAGAGCTTGTCGAAGTCACGCGGCCCCGATCTTGCCTCTTGTCTCTTGTAACTTGTATCTGACGCTTTCCTTTATGAACGACAAATCAAGAAACGCACCGCCCCTGAGGAACTGGCTGGAACGCCTGAGTCTTGCCTTCACCGGCGAGCCCCGGGACCGGGCGCAGCTCATCGACCTGCTGCGCAGCGCGCACCAGCGGGACATCCTGGACCCGGATGCCCTGGGCATGATCGAGGGCGTGCTGCAGGTGGCCGAGATGCAGGTGCGCGACATCATGGTGCCCCGGGCGCAGATGGATGTGGTGCGCGGCGACGGGCAGCTGATGGACATCCTGCCGGTGATCACCGAGTCGGCCCATTCCCGTTTTCCGGTGGTGGGCGACAGCCGCGACGAGGTGCTGGGCATCCTGCTGGCCAAGGACCTGCTGCGCTATTTCGTGGACGGCAACACCGAAGACTTCGACATGCGCGACGTGCTGCGCCCGGCGGTGTTCGTGCCCGAGAGCAAGCGTCTGAACGTGCTGCTCAAGGAGTTCCGCAACAGCCGCAACCACATGGCCATCGTGGTGGACGAGTACGGCGGCGTGGCGGGGCTGGTGACCATCGAGGACGTGCTGGAGCAGATCGTCGGCGAGATCGACGATGAGCACGACATCGAGGACTACCTCACCCACATCATGCGCCACCCCAGCGGCCGCTATACGGTCAAGGCGCTCACCCCCATCGACGAGTTCAACCAGTACTTTTCCACCGACTACAGCGAGGAGGAGTTCGACACCATCGGCGGCCTGGTAGTCAACCGCTTCGGCCACGTGCCCAAGCGCGGCGACGAACTGGTGTTCGACCGCTTCCAGGTGCGCGTCCTGCGCGCCGACAACCGCCGCGTGCACCTGCTGGAGATGCGGCTTCGGGAGGATGTGGAGCCGTCGGTGGACGGGGAGTAAAGGCCCTCGACGCAAAGTCGCGAAGACGCCAAGACGTGAAGGGAACTTCTGAAAAAGCCAAAAGCTTGTTCTCTCACGGGGGCACGGAGCCACGGGGAAGGCTTTTTGAACGTAACGCCTTTTCTCCGTGCCTCTGTGGCTCCGTGAGAGGATGGGGTTTTTTGTTTCAGCGTGGCACGTAGGATGGGTGAAGCGCAGCGCACCCATCAGACCCTGCCGGCATGGGCACGCGTTGCTTTGCCCATCCTACGGAGCTTTGTACCGGGTTTTTTATCAGCATCAATTGAGCTTTTTTGCGTTCTTGGCGTCTTCGTGTCTTTGCGTTGAGGGCTTTTATCCTGCCTTCACGCCCATCCGGTACACTACCGGCCGAATCCGAACCCGTGCCTGATCCGATGAACCCGGTCATCTCCTTCCTCGAGACCCATCCCCGTCTCGGCCACCTCCTGGCCCTCGTCGCGGGCGTGTCGCTGAGCCTGGCCTTCGCCCCCTATGAACTGCGCGTGTTCGCCGTGCTGGCGCCGGCGGCGCTGTTCCTGCTGTGGTGGGACCAGGCGCCGGGCCGGGCCGCGTGGCGGGGCTACCTGTTCGGTCTGGGGATGTTCGGCGCGGGGGTGTCCTGGATCTATTACAGCCTGCACCTGTTCGGTTCCGCCATCGCGCCCCTGGCGGCCCTGATCACCGCCCTGTTCGTGGCGGTGCTGGCCCTGTATCCGGCGCTGCTCGGCTACCTGCTGGCCCGCTTCGCCCCGCGCCTGCCGGTTGCGGCCCTGGTGCTGTGTTTCCCGGCCGCCTGGGTGCTGTGGGAATGGTGGCGGGGCTGGTTCCTCACCGGCTTCCCCTGGCTGCTGCTGGGCACCGCCCAGGTGGATACGGCCCTGGCCGGCTACGTGCCGGTGGTGGGTGCCTACGGCGCGAGCTTGGTGGCCGCACTCATGGCCGGGCTGCTGGCCTGGGCCCTGGTGCGCTGGACACCCCGGGTCCTGGGCGTGGGCGCAGCCGCCGTGCTGTGCCTGTGGCTCGCGGGCCTGGGGCTTGCCCGGGTGGACTGGACCCGGCCCGAGGGGGGGCTGCTAGCCGTGCATCTCATCCAGGGCAACGTGGCCCAGGAGGAGAAGTGGGGTCCGGATAGCATCGATGAGGCCCTGGCGCTCTACGGCGGGCTCACTCGAAAGGTCCTGGACGAGGCCGAAGCCGTGGACATCGTGCTGTGGCCCGAGACGGCCATCCCCGCCTTCTATCACGAGGTCCACGAGCCGATGATGGAACTGGCCGATGCGGTGGAGGCCCGGGGCGGGGCGCTGATCACCGGCATCTTCGTCTACGACTTCGAGACCGGCGCCATGTACAACAGCATCGTGCATGCCACCGCGGAACCCGCCGCCTACCACAAGCGCCACCTGGTGCCGTTCGGCGAGTACCTGCCCCTGAGGGGCCTGCTCATGTGGCTGAATGACTGGCTGGAGATCCCCATGTCGGATCTCTCCAAGGGCAGCTGGCGTCCGCTCATGTACGTGGGCGATCTGCCCGTGGGCATGTCCGTGTGCTACGAGGATGCCTTCGGCGGGCAGGTGATCGATGCCCTGCCCGAGGCGAAGTTGCTGATCAACGTGAGCAACGATGCCTGGTTCGGCGATTCCATCGCCCCCCACCAGCACCTGGAGATCGCGCGCATGCGTTCGCTCGAGACCGGGCGCGACATGCTGCGCGCCACCAACACCGGCGTGTCCGCCGTGATCGGTCACCGCGGCGAGCTGATCGCCACCTCGCCCCAGTTCGAGGTGGACGTGCTCACGGCCCACGCCCAGCCGCGCACCGGGCGCACGCCCTTTGCCCTGTGGGGCAACAGCGTGGCGGTGTGGCTCAGCCTGGTCCTGCTGGCCGTGGGCTTGCTGGGACGCCGCTGGCTGCGGGCCTGACCGGCCTTGTGGCCGGGGGTTGTCAGGGCGCGCCGGCAGCTCAGGCGGACAGTCGCCGCGGATCGGCATCCTCCGCAGGCCTGGGCTCGATGCCGAGTCTCTGGCAATGCTCCAGGTAGCGCTTTCGCAACTCCGCTTCCCCCGGCAGGTCGCCGGGTTCCTGCCGGTAACTCTGGGTGCCGTCGAGCACCTGGCCCTGCCAGCGCTGCTCGATGGCGCGGCGTTCCGGGCTGCCCCGGAACTCGCCAATGAAACGGTTCAGCGCCGCCAGCAGGTGATAGCCGGAGGGCTCTGCCGACACCCCCGCGGCGTAGTACCAGGGGGTGGCGCTGATGGGGGCAGGCAGCAGTTCGATCTGTCCGCGCCAGGGGCTGTCCTCACCGTAACAGGCCCACCAGTAGATGGGCCGGTCCACCGCGAAGGCGTCCACCAGACCATCCGCCAGGCAGTCGTGGATGCGCCCCTGGTCGGAGTAGGCCACCAGGTTGGCCAGCCGCACCCGGCCTCCTGGCTGGTCCTGGTTGGCCGGCCAGCGCAGGCCCGCGCCGGCCAGGGTGTCGAAGGCGGCCGGGTCGTTGATGCAGCCCAGCACCCGTCCCTCCAGGTCGGCGATGCCGCTGATGCGGGTATCCCCCTTGCGCCGGGCCAGGGCATAGGGCAGGTAGGTATAGGATTCCGAGAAGGCCACGTCACGGTAGCTGGCATTGGGGGGCAGGGCGCTCCACACCAGATCCGCCTCCGGTTCTCCCGGGGCACGGCCAGCGGCCAGCAGTTCGGTGCACTGGTCCCAGGGGCACTCCAGGAACTGGCACTCCACGCCGAGCCAGCGGGCGAAGGCCCGGGCGTAGTCCGCATCCAGGCCCTGCAGGGGGTCGCCGGGACGGCGCCTGAAGGACAGGCCCTTGAAGTCTGGCTCGATGGCCACCCGGAGCACGCCGCGCCGGCGGATCTCGGCCAGGCGGTCGAAGTCCGGTGCGCGCAGCAGATCCCGGTCCTGCAGCAGGCGGGTGAGGGCCGGCTCGCCGCCCTGTTCCAGCGCGGTCGTGCCCTCGGCGAGCAGCGACCGGCTCCAGCGGGTCTTGCCCGCGACCCGCTCCACCGCCGACTGGCTCTGGCCCAGCACCTCGAAGATCACCTTGTTGTTGTCCCGCACCGATTGCAGGTGCGCGTGCATGTGCTGGAAATTGCCCAGTTGCCGGCGGGTAGATGCCGAGGTGCTGTCGGCCAGCGCGCCCAGGGTGTCTCCCGTGTCCTGCTGGAAGCGTTCGAGGGCCTCGTGCAGGTCGCTGAATTCCAGCTGTTCCTTGATGCGTTGGGCATGGCTGCGGGTCGATCCCGCCAGCTCCCGGATGCGCTCCGCCACCACGCCGAAGGTGGCCCCGTAACGCTCCGCGTGGGCGGCCTCGATGGCCGCGTTGATGGCCAGCAGGTTGAGCTCGTTGGCGATGCCCTCGATGAGGGAGACGATCTGCGTGGTTTCGGCCAGCCGGCGGGTGAGTTCCCCGTCGATGCGGGCGAGTCCCTCACCAATGTGGCGCTGGGTGTCCTGCACGCCGGTGGCGATCTCGCCCTCCAGGGCCTCCGCCGAGCCCAGGCTTTGCTGCATCTGGGATTCCGCCGCATCCAGGGCGATCTTCAGCGTGCTGGAGCGCTGGTCCATCTCGTCCATGCGCTGGGCCAGGCTGGCACTGCCCTGTTCCGCGTGTTCCAGCAGGCGTCGGGCCAGGGCCATGAGTTGCACGGCGGATGGCACGGGCAGGGGTTCGGGTCTGACCGAAGCGCTGTCGACGGGGACCGGGTCGGCGGGCGGTGCCTTGTTGCTGACGGTGTCGGGGTTGAAGGCGCCAAGCAGGGTCAATGGGCGTAGGAGTTGGAGCATGGGGCATCCCTGTTGTGGTTGTGTGTCTCACCGATACCCACAGCAAGATGCGGGCTGGATGAGCGGCGCGTTTTTCGGGGCAGACGGCGCATTGCCGGGCCGCCGTGCACGAAACCGGGCGGCAATGCCCCATCCCTGCACGGCCCTGGTGCAGGGACCCCGTCTATCCCCAATGGGTAGTGCGACCCTCTCCCATGTGGTTTTGCGGCGGGCGCTGCTCCTCCGGTAGTCTCATCGGTTTGATCAAGTTTTTTGCCTGAGGAGCGTCATGCGACCCGCGCTGTTGCTGCAAGTGCTGGACCGGGAGTTTCAGAGCACCCGTTCGGGGCATCACACCCCCGTGATGCTCTGGGGCCCGCCGGGGGTGGGCAAGTCCCAGATGATCACCCAGGTGGCGAACCGCCACGGCGTGCCGCTGATCGACATCCGCCTCTCCCAGATGGAGCCTTCGGACCTGCGCGGCATCCCCTTCAAGCACGGCGACCGGGTGGAATGGGCCATCCCTTCCATGCTGCCCGATGCCGAGCGGCACGGCCCCGAGGGCATCCTGTTCCTGGACGAGATCACCTCGGCGCCTCCCAGTGTCTCGGCCGCCGCCTACCAGCTGATCCTCGACCGGCGCCTGGGCAACTACCAGGTGCCCGAGGGCTGGGCCATCTTCGCCGCCGGCAACCGCCAGGGCGACCGGGGCGTGACCTACACCATGCCCGCGCCGCTCGCCAACCGATTCTCCCACTTCGAGGTGGACCTGAACGTGGACGACTGGGCCGCCTGGGCCTACGGCGCCGGCATCGACGACCGCATCATCGCCTTCATCCGTTTCCGCCCGGACCTGCTGTTCGATTTCGACCCGGCCCATAACCCCGTGGCCTTCCCCTCGCCCCGTTCCTGGGAGTTCGCCCACCGGGCCCTGCAGAAGTTCGAGGGCCAGCCGGAGCTGCTCTCCGGCGCCCTGCAGGCCTGTGTCGGCCAGGCCGCCGGCATCGAACTGGCCGCCTTCCTCGCCCACCTGGAGGATCTGCCGGATCTGGACGCCATCATCGGCGGCGAGCGCCTGCCGGCGCCCCGGGAGATCGACCTGCAGTACGCCGTGGCCGCCGCCCTGGTGGGGCGCGCCATCCGTGCCCGGGAGGCGCAGGAGGCGCCGGTGGTCTGGGGAAACATCCTCAACTACGCCGGCGTGTTCCCGCAGCGGGAGATGGGCGTAATGATGATCATGGACATGCACCGGGCCCTGGGCGAGCCGCTGTTCGCGGTGCCGGAGTTCGGTCGCTGGGCCACCGAGGTGGCGGACCTGATGCTTTACGAGAACTGATCGGGCAGGTTCCGTGAGCAAACCCGATGTGGTGACGAAGCTGGGCGCGGCACGCACGCGCCTGATCCTGGACAAGCCGTTTCTCGGCGCCCTGGTCCTGCGCCTGCCGCTTGAGCCCGCCGGCGACTGGTGCAGGACCACCGCCACGGACGCGCGCAAGCTCTATTACAACGCCGAGTACATCGACAAGCTCAACCTGGCCGAGGTGCAGTACATGCTGGCCCACGAGGCCCTGCACTGCGCCCTGGGGCACTTCGCCCGTCGCGGTCACCGGGTCAAGCACCTCTGGGACATCGCCTGCGACTACGCCATCAATCCCATCCTCATCAACGACGGCCTCACGCCGCCGCCGGGCATGCTGTATGAGCGCAGCTACGAGGGCATGTCCGCCGAGGAGATCTACCCCTTCATCCAGGACAACGAAAACGACTCGACCCTGGACCAGCACGTCTACGATCGGCCCGAGGAGCAGCGCAGCGGCAAGGGCAAGCAGCCGCCGCCGGAGTCCGGGGAGGGCAGGGGCAAGCGCCGCGACGAGCACCCGCAGCAGGATCCCGGCGAGGGGCAGAACGAAGCCGAGCGTCCCGAACGGGAGACCGACGAGCACCATGGCGGTGACCATCCGCCCCCGCCCCTCGGCCACCAGGAGCGGGAGGAACTGGCGGTGCAGTGGCGCCAGCGTCTGGCCGGCGCCGCCCAGCAGGCCATGCAGGCGGGCAAGCTCAGCAGCGACATGGCGCGACTGGTGGATCACCTGCTGCAACCCCAGCTGCCCTGGCGCATGCTGCTGGCCCGCTACATGAGCGCCCAGGCCCGGGACGACTACAGCTACAGCCGCCCCTCGTCCAGGCGCGGCGAGCCCGCCATCCTGCCGAACCTCAGGAGTCACAACCTGGACGTGGTGGTGCTGCTCGACACCAGCGGTTCCGTGTCTGCGAAGGAGATGACCGACTTCATCACCGAGGTGGACGCCATCAAGGGCCAGATCCGCGCCCGGGTCACCCTGCACGCCTGCGACCACCAGATGAATGCCGATGGTCCCTGGGTGTTCGAGCCCTGGGAGGCCCTGCGCCTGCCCGAGTCCTTCCAGGGCGGCGGCGGCACCGACTTCCGGCCCGTATTCGACTGGATCGCGAGCCTCGACCGCCAGCCGGACCTGCTGGTCTACTTCACCGACGCCCAGGGGGATTTCCCCCCGCTGCCGCCCCACTATCCCGTGGTGTGGCTGGTGAAGGGCAAGACGCCGGTGCCCTGGGGGCAGCGCGTTCAGTTGAACTGAACGCGAGTGGCTAGTTTCAAGTGGCTAGTGGCAAGGTACAACCATATCAAACCTCACCACGATTTAAGGCAGGGTGTTATGTCTGGTGTTGCTCCCTCTCCCTCAGGGAGAGGGCTGGGGTGAGGGTGGTTTAACTTGCCACTTGCCACTTGAGACTTGCCACTTCATTACAACCACTGGTTGAACCATGAACCTGAGCCCAGAAGACAGCCTGCGATTAAACGTCCTCCTCAAGCAGGAGCTCCAGGCCCTGCGCATCGACGAGGGCAAGCTGCTGGTGGTGGGGCTCACGCCCCGGGGCGAGGCCAAGGTGCAGCTGCATCCCAACTGCCCGGAGGAGAAATACCTGCGCCAGGTGCGCGAGATGATCTCCAACCAGGTGCTGGGTTCCCCCCACGGCTACCCCCGCTTCATGCACCGCTGGACCCGCACGGGCCACGCCCGCACCGAGAGCCTCACCAAGTTGCTGCGTCTGGGCGAGCCGGAGGCGGTCGCGGCGGTGGTGCATGCCGAAGGCCTCACCGAGGAGATCGCCCGACACGCCTGGTGGGTGGACCAGTCCCCGGACCATGCACGGGCCATGCTGCGCCGGGCACAGGTGGCGGCAAGCGACATGGGCCGGGTGCTGGCGGAATTCCTGGTGGAGTTCATGCCCTACGAGGAGGACAGCCAGAAGGTGGCGGAATCCGTGCGCTTGGTGCTGCAGCCCGGACTGGTGAGCGAGCAGGTGCAGGCCTCCCTCTGGTCCCGGGGCCAGCGCAAGCCCGCCTTTCGGGTGGGTTTCCTGAAGACCCTGCCCGATGCACTGCCCTCGCAGCAGCCGCCCCATCCGCGCCTGGCCGAGCTGGAACCATTGCTCGCGGCCCTGGCCGAGAGTGGCAATGCCCACGCCCGGCTGCTGATGCGGCTGTTGAGTCCCCAGGGCCAGGCCTGGCTGGAGACGGTGGAAGGGGTGTTGGGTCGCAGTGCGGATCAGGGTGTGGTGATCCAGTTGTTCGAGGCCATCGAGGCCTACTTCGCCCCCATCAAGCCCGCCGAGGCCCGCTACCGGGACATGGCATCCCTGCTGGCGGCCTGCACCGCACCGGACACGGGGCCGGCGGATGCGCGGCTTTGCGGCGAGCTGGCCGCGCTCAGGTCAGCCCTGCCGGAACAGGATCATCCCTTGCTGGAAAGCCTGCGGGTCCTGGCCTGCGTGGGCGAGCAGCTCATTGCCCCCATCTTCGGCCTGTCGGACTCGGTCGGTATCGCCCTGCGCCAGAGCATCGAGCCGGTGACCGGGCCGCTCATGCCGCATCTGCATCGCCTGCGGGGTAGATGAACTCGGTAATCGGTAGTTAACGCAGAGGACGCAAAGACGCAGAGGGCGCAAAGAATTGATGTCAAAAAATCTCTGCGATCTCCGCGTCTCTGCGCCCTCTGCGTGAGATAGGGACTTTTGGCTTATCCCGGAGAGGTTCGCGGCGGGGTCGCCGCGCCTACGATGTTTCGCCGCGGGTGCGCCGGAAGGTGGTGGACTTGCACTTGGGGCAGGGCGGGATGTGGCCGCTGCTCTTGAAGTGCAGTTCCTCGCCGCATTCGGTGCACATGAGCACGCCGGGGCCGGTGATCTCGCCGGTGTGGCGTTCGCGCACCGCAGCGCGGGCGGCGATCTCGGCGATCTCCACACGGGTGCGGTCGGCGATGGAGCCGAGCAGGTCCATGATCCTGGCCTCGATCAGCTGCAGGTCCATGCGGAACCACTTGCGGTAGTCGTCGCTCACCTCGTTGAGGTAGTCCGCCATGTCGTGCAGGTCGCGGCGCACGTAGTCGCCCACCTTCTCCGCTTCCTCCCGGGTGATCTCACCCAGTTCCACCGCTTTTTCCCGGGCCGCCTCCAGGGCATGCTCCAGGGTCGGCGCCACCTTGTGTTCGGCAGTCTCGAGGCTGTGGCGCACCCGCTCCAGCATACGGTCGTAGGCGTGGGCCAGGCGGTCCTTGACGCTTTCTTCGTGCTTTTGCTCGCTCATGGGAATCCTCCGTGCGGTGGGGCTCGCGGGTGAATGTTTTTTCGAAGGCTACCAAGTCCCGGGGTGGATGGCTATCGGATTCCCGCGGCAAATTGAGCTGCATCAGTCATTGATGCCGGGTGGTCGGCGCGTCCCCGATCAGGCGGAGTGCTATGGTCTGTGTTCCGGGACTTCTGTCTTGGGCAGACAGGCGTGGTGCGATCGGGCCATGATGTGTCCGGGGCGTGCATGGGGCCAGTCCGATCGGGTGATCCTGTGAGCTTGCAGGAGGTGGAATGCGATGGGTACGGGGGTATCGGGAGCCTTCCGGGTCAGTGGCGTATGCGGTCCCGGTGCTTGCGGCGGGTCCTCGATCAGGGGCCGCCTGCCGGGGCGATGGCTGTGCCTGCTGTGCCTGTTGCTGATGCTGTGCCCTGGCCGGGACGCCCTGGCCGGGCTGCACGCTGATCAGGCCGCTATTCTCGAGGCGATCCGCACCAGCCCGCTCGATGGAGAGCCCGTGCATCTGGTCTCGGTGGAGGAGAGGGGTGCTGTCCATGGCGAGGTCCACGCCATCCTGGACGTCCCCTTCGAGACGCTTGTCCGCCAGCTCGACAGTGCCGAGGCCTGGTGTGAAGTCTTCTTTCTGCACTTCAACATCAAGGCCTGTGTGCTTGAGCGCAACGAGGCCCATCCGGGTCAGGAGATCCGACTGCATATCGGGCGGAAGCGTTACCAGGATCCGGAGGTGGTCGAACGACTGGGCATGCGCTTCGAGGCCCAGCACTTAAACACGGAGACGTTTCTCGTTCGCTTGCAGGCAGAGCGTGGTCCCCATGGCCTGAGAGATCTCTCCCTGGAGCTTTCCGCGATGCGCCTGGATACGGAGCGCAGTCTCCTGCGGATGCGCTATGCATTGCGCTATGGCGCCCTGGGGCGCATGACCCTTGCGCTGTATTTCTCGGTGGCTGGTCGTGACCGCATCGGCTTCACGGTGGAAGGGGTGGACGAGGCGGGCCGGCCCGTCCATGTGAGCGGCATGCGCGGCATGATCGAGCGCAACACCCTGCGCTTTTATTTTGCGCTCAAGGCCTATCTGCGTGAGCCGGGGCCGGCGCGTCTGGAGCAGCGGTTGATCGCATGGTTCGAGTTGACGGAGCGCCACCCGGAACAGCTTCGGGAGATGCCGCTCGGCAGCTACGTGGCCCAGAAACTGCGCGAGCATCATGATCAGGTGGCGATCCAGGCGCGCATCGATGCGGGCATCGAGGCGGACATCTGGGCGCCCTACGGTGGCTGGTAGGTCCGTGCTTCCTTGGTAGAGCCTGAATGTCTATCAGGGAAATCGCCGGCCATGTATCGACCAGGCTTGCGGGAGGGTCTTGGGCTCAATCCCGTCCGGGTGAATAGAGCGGTTGGGCAGACCGGTGAGCAGGTCGTGGTGGGCCAGG
The DNA here is from genome assembly GCF_000377945.1 of Thioalkalivibrio sulfidiphilus. Lineage (GTDB taxonomy): Bacteria > Pseudomonadota > Gammaproteobacteria > Ectothiorhodospirales > Ectothiorhodospiraceae > Thioalkalivibrio_A > Thioalkalivibrio_A sulfidiphilus_A. The sequence goes on along the minus strand of NZ_KB898933.1, from coordinate 41,660 downwards.
TGGTGTATCTGCGCCTCCTGCTGCTTGCGCTGGGTGATCTCCCGGGCAATCCCCATGTAGGCGCTGACGCGGCCGGATTCGTCCAGCACGGGAGAGGCATTGGAGGGGTGCCAGCGCCAGCTGCCGTCGGCATGGAGCAAACCCGCAGAGGGATCAAGCCTTGCGGACAGGATCACGCCCCCGCCCGCGGGGCGGGGGCTGTGTATCCTGCGCCAGGCGGATCAGGCGACGCTGCCGAAGCCCGACTGCACGGCACCGGCGGGCGGCTGCAGGCCGGCCAGGCGGCAGCCCTGGGCCACGGGGCCGCCGGGCAGCAGGCCGAACAGGTACTTGCGCCCGCCCTGACGGTGGAACTTCTCGTCCAGGGCATCGTGCAGCTCGCGCAGGTTGATGCCGGTGTCCTGATGACGGGCGTAGAACTCCTGCAGGGCGCGCACCACTTCCCAGTGATCTTCGGTGAGTGTCAGGCCATCGGCCTGGGCGGCCCGGATGGCCTCGTCCCGACTCCAGCCGGACGGGGCATGGCGGAAGGCGGGGTCATGGCTGGCGGCGCTGGGGTTGAGGATCTCGTTCATGTCGGGGTGCATGGGTACCTCCTGGGAGAACGGATTGGGCGGGATGTCTCGTTCATGAGTGTAGTTCATGCATGCCGGGGCTTCGGGCCAGGGTGGCAAAAAGTCGTATGGGAATGCCCCTTGTGGCGAGGCTGCGCGGTTGTGGGGGTGTTCTGCGGGCTGGTATCCTGACCTATTGCCCGGGGCAGGGTCTCTTGCCTGCCCCAGTCACCCCCTTTGCCCCGAACAAGAACGGTCCATGCAAGAACACTACGAACCCGAATCCCTGGAAACCCGGGCCCAGGCCTGGTGGGACGAGCACCAGACCTTCCGCGCCCGGGAGGACGCCCCCGGCGAGCCCTTCTACTGCCTGTCCATGTTCCCCTACCCCTCGGGGCGGCTGCACATGGGCCACGTGCGCAACTACACGATCGGCGACGTGATCTCCCGCTACCAGCGCATGCAGGGGCGCAACGTGCTCCAGCCCATGGGCTGGGACGCCTTCGGCCTGCCGGCGGAGAACGCTGCCATCAAGCACCAGGTGCCGCCGGCCAAGTGGACCTACGAGAACATCGCCTACATGCGCGGACAGTTGCAGCGCCTGGGCTTCGGCTATGACTGGGAGCGGGAGCTGGCCACCTGCCGGCCCGAGTACTACCGCTGGGAGCAGTGGCTGTTCACCCGGCTGGTGAAGAAGGGCCTGGCCTACAAGAAGACCGCCATGGTGAACTGGGACCCGGTGGACCAGACCGTGCTGGCCAACGAGCAGGTGATCGACGGCAAGGGCTGGCGCTCCGGCGCGCCGGTGGAGCGCCGGGAGATTCCCCAGTGGTTCCTGCGCATCACCGACTACGCCGAGGAGCTGCTCAGGGGTCTGGACGGCCTGGAGGGCTGGCCGGAGCAGGTGCGCACCATGCAGCGCAACTGGATCGGCCGCTCGGAGGGCGTGGAACTGGAGTTCGAGGTGCCCGGCGAGGCGCCGCTGACCGTCTACACCACCCGCCCGGACACGCTCATGGGCGTGAGCTACGTGGGAGTGGCCCCGGAACACCCGCTGGCCGCCAGGGCGGCCGAGGGCAACGGGGAACTTGCCGCCTTCATCGAGGCATGCCGCCACACCAAGGTCTCCGAGGCGGACATGGCGACCCTGGAGAAGCAGGGCATGGACACGGGTCTGAAGGCCGTGCATCCGATCACCGGAGAAGAGGTCCCCATCTGGGTGGCCAACTTCGTGCTCATGGAATACGGCACCGGCGCGGTCATGGCCGTGCCCGCCCACGATCAGCGTGACTGGGAGTTCGCCCGCAAGTTTGACCTGCCCATCCGCCAGGTGATCCTCCCGGCGGAGGAGGGCGTGGCCGTGGACCTGGACCAGGCCGCCTTCACCGACAAGGGCGTGCTCATCGAGTCCGCCCAGTTCAACGGCCTCAGTTCTGTCCAGGCCTTCGACGCCATCGCCGATTTCCTGGAGAAGCAGCACAAGGGCCGGCGCCGGGTGAACTACCGCCTGCGCGACTGGGGCGTCTCACGCCAGCGCTACTGGGGCTGCCCGATCCCCATCATCAACTGCCCGGACTGCGGTCCGGTGCCGGTGCCCGAGGACCAGCTGCCCGTGGTGCTGCCCGAGGACGTGGCCTTCGACGGCGTGGGTTCACCCATCAAGAAGATGCCCGAGTTCATTGATACCACCTGCCCGGAGTGCGGCGGCAAGGCGGAGCGGGAGACGGACACCTTCGACACCTTCTTCGAGTCCTCCTGGTACTACGCCCGCTACACCTGCAAGGACGCCGACGGCGCCATGCTGGACGAGCGCGCCCGCCACTGGCTGCCGGTGGACCAGTACATCGGCGGCATCGAGCACGCGGTGCTGCACCTGCTCTACGCCCGCTTCTTCCACAAGCTCATGCGCGACGAGGGCCTGGTGGACGGCGACGAGCCCTTCACCCGCCTGCTTACCCAGGGCATGGTGCTCAAGGACGGGGCCAAGATGTCCAAGTCCAAGGGCAACACCGTTGACCCGGAGGCGCTCATCGAGCGCTACGGCGCCGACACCGTGCGCCTGTTCATGATGTTCGCCGCGCCCCCGGAGCTGTCCCTGGAGTGGTCCGACTCCGGCGTCGAGGGGGCCTACCGCTTCCTCAAGCGTCTGTGGAAGCAGGTCCATGACCACGTCCAGGGGGGCGCCGCGCCGGCCCTGGACAAGGCCGCGCTCAACGCCGATCAGCAGGCCCTGCGCCGCAAGCTGCACCAGACGCTCGCCAAGGTGAGCGACGACATCGGCCGGCGATACACCTTCAACACGGCGATCGCCGCCTGCATGGAGCTGATGAACGAGCTGGGCCGCTTCGAGGACAAAAGCGGGCAGGGCCGCGCGGTGATGCAGGAGGCCCTGGAGACCACCGTGCTGATGCTCTCGCCCATCGTGCCTCACATCACCCATGCCCTGTGGACCGAGCTGGGCCGCGAAGGCGCCGCGGTGGATCAGCCCTGGCCGGTGGTGGACGAGTCGGCCCTGGAAAGCGACACCGTGGAACTGGTGGTGCAGGTCAACGGCAAGCTGCGCGCCCAGATCCAGGTGCCCGTCGCCGCCGAGCGTGCCGCCATCGAGGAGGCCGCCCTGGCTGACGAGAATGTGCAAAGGCACATCGAGGGCAAGACGGTGGTGAAGATGGTGGTGGTGCCGGGGCGGTTGGTGAATGTAGTTGTGAAATGAGAGACAAGATGCAAGAGACAAGAGGCAAGATGAACGGCGGGCACAGGGTGCCCCGCAATTACTTGTCTCTTGCCACTTGTCTCTTGTCTCTGCTCCTTGCTTCCTGCGGGTTTCAACTGCGCGGCGCGGCCGACTTGCCGCCGCAGATGGAGCGCACCTGGCTCACCGGGATGAATGCCAATCACGGTTTCGCCCGGGAACTGTCGGGGTTGCTGCGGGCCGGCGGCGTGACCCTGGTGGACAGCCGCGAGGCGTCCACCGCCGAGTTCCGGGTGCAGCGACTCACAACCGGTCGGCGCGTGCTGTCCGTGGGTGGCGATGCCCGGGTGAGCGAATACGAACTCTACATGGTGCTGGAATACGAGGTGCGCGGCCGCGGCAGCGAATGGGCCCTGGAGCCGGTGACGCTCAACATCACCCGCGAATACGTGCACGACCCGCTGCTGGTGCTCAGCCAGGGCGAGCAGGAGCAGGCGCTGCGCGAGGCCATGGAGCGGGACCTGGCTCAGCTGGTGATGTTCCGCCTGCAGGCAGCGCGTTGATGCTTATATCTGAATGGACAGGATGAACAGGATTTTTTCAGGATGGACAGGAACAAGTATTGGGTGTGAACTGCGAATCACGGATTCGCCCCGGGTACCGGCAGACTATCCCAAGGTCTTCAAACATTCATGAATCCTGTTAATCCTGAAAAAATCCTGTTCATCCTGTCCATTCCCCAAGTTCCATGCGCCTGAAGCCTGAACAACTCGCCCGTCACCTGGAACAGGGCCTCGCCCCGGTGTACCTGTTCGCGGGCGACGAGCCCCTGCAGCTCATGGAGGCGGCGGACGCGGTGCGTGCCGCGGCGCGCACCCGCGGCTACACGGAGCGGGAGGTGTTCACCGCCGACCGGAGTTTTGACTGGGGCGCGCTGACGGCCGCCTCGGACAGCCTGTCCCTGTTCGCCGAGCGGCGCATCCTGGAACTGCGCCTGCCCACGGGCAAGCCGGGCACCCAGGGGGCCAAGGCCCTGGAGGCCTACTGCCAGCGGCTGCCCGAGGACACCCTGCTGCTGGTGCACGCGGGCAAGCTGGAAAAGAGCGCGGCCAACAGCAAGTGGGTCAAGTCCCTGGAACAGGCCGGGGTGATGCTCCAGGTCTGGCCCCTGTCGCTGGCCGAGACCGCCGGCTGGATCGCCCGGCGCCTGCGCAGCCGGGGGCTCGTGCCCGACGAGCCGGCGGTGCGCCTGCTGGCGGAGCGGGTGGAGGGCAACCTGCTGGCCGCCGCCCAGGAGGTGGAGAAGCTGGCCCTGCTGCGGGGCGAGGGCCCCCTGGACGCCGACGGGGTGCTGGAGGCAGTCTCCGACGCCGCCCGCTACACCATCTACGACCTGGCCGATGCGGCGCTGGCCGGCGACAGCGCCCGGGCGGTGCACGTGCTCAACGGCCTGCGCGGCGAGGGGGTGGATGCGGTGCTGATCCTCTGGGCCCTGTCCCGGGAGGTGCGCAGCCTCACGGATATCGCCGAGCAGATGGAGGCGGGCACCCCCGCCGCCCAGGCCATGAAGAGCGTCTGGGCCAAGCGGGCGCCCCTGGTCAAGAAGGCCCTGTCCCGGCACCGGGCCCCCGCCTGGCGGTCCCTGCTGGCCCTGTGCGCCCGAACGGACCGGGTGATCAAGGGCCAGGCACCGGGCAGCGCCTGGGATGAGTTGTTACAATTAACAATAGGCTTGGCAGGGCGTCCGTTGTTCGGACGCCCCGCATCGTAGAACAGACCGTAGGTCGGGCTTCAGCCCGACAGCGGTGCCCATCGAAGCGCCGGCGTCGGGCTGAAGCCCGACCTACGGGGGTAGTGAATTCACTGGGATGACGGAATGAACGCAGTGGTTGAGAACATGACGGGCGAGATCGAGCGGCAGATGCAGGAGATGGGGCGGCGCGCGCGCGCGGCCTCCCGCGCGCTCGCCCGGGCGGAGACCGGCGCCAAGAACGCCGCGCTCATGGCCATGGCCAGCATCATCGAGGACCGAGCCGAGGCCCTGATGGTCGAGAACCGCAAGGATCTGGAGGCCGGCGAGCAGAATGGCCTGGACGCGGCCCTGCTGGACCGCCTGGCCTTCACCCCCGAGCGCATCGCGGTGATGGCCGAGGGCCTGCGCCAGATCGCCAGCCTGGCGGACCCGGTGGGCGCCATCTCCGATCTCAACTACCGCCCCAGCGGCATCCAGGTGGGGCGCATGCGCGTGCCGCTCGGGGTGATCGGCATCATCTACGAGTCCCGCCCCAACGTGACCGTGGACGCGGCGGGGCTGTGCCTGAAGTCCGGCAACGCCTGCATCCTGCGCGGCGGCTCCGAGGCCTTCCACTCCAACCGTGCCCTGGCCGAGTGCATCCGCGCCGGCCTGGAACAGGCGGGCCTGCCCGGTGACGCGGTGCAGGTGGTGGCCACCACCGACCGCGCCGCCGTGGGCGCGCTGCTGCGCATGAAGGACTTCGTGGACGTGATCGTGCCCCGGGGCGGCAAGGGGCTGATCGCCCGGGTGAGCGAGGAATCCCTGATCCCGGTGATCAAGCACCTGGACGGGGTCTGCCACGTGTACCTGGACGACGGCGCCGATCCCGACAAGGCGCTCAAGGTGTCGGTCAACGCCAAGACCCACCGCTATGGCACCTGCAACACCATGGAGACCCTGCTGGTCTCCCGCGCCGTGGCCGACAGGCTCCTGCCGCCGCTGGGCCAGGCCTTTGAGGAGAAGGGCGTGGAGCTGCGCGGCTGCGCGGCCACCCGGGCCATCCTGCCGGGCATCAAGGAGGCCACCGAGCAGGACTGGTTCGAAGAATACCTGGCCCCGGTGCTGGCGGTGCGCGTGGTGGACGGCCTCGATGCCGCCATCGAGCACATCAACACCTACGGCTCCCACCACACCGACAGCATCATCACCGAGGACTACACCCGGGCGCGCCGCTTCCTGCGCGAGGTGGATTCCAGCTCCGTGATGGTCAACGCCTCCACCCGCTTCGCCGACGGCTTCGAATACGGCCTCGGCGCCGAGATCGGCATCAGCACCGACAAGCTCCATGCCCGGGGCCCGGTGGGGCTTGAGGGGCTGACCACCCTGAAGTACATCGTGCTGGGCGATGGACATGTACGGGGCTGACGCCCAGTCTCAAGTGGCAAGTGGCAAGTGGCAAGGACCGCTTTCCTTGCCACTTGCCACTTGCCACTTGCCACTGCCTTCATGCTAGGTATCCTCGGCGGCACCTTCGATCCCATCCACTTCGGGCACCTGCGCCCGGCGTTGGAGGTCATGGAACACCTGCGGCTGGACGAGGTGCGCTTCGTGCCCTGCCGCATCCCGCCGCACCGGCGTACCCCGGTGGCCTCCGTGGAGCATCGCCAGGCCATGGTGGAGCGGGCGGTGCACGGTCAGCCGGGCTTCGTGGTGGACCGGCGTGAGCTGGACCGGGACGGCCCCTCCTACAGCGTGGACACCCTGGAGAGCCTGCGCGCCGAGCTGGGCAATGACATGCCCCTGTGCCTGATGATGGGCATGGATGCCTTCGCCGGACTGCCTTCCTGGCATCGCTGGGAGGAGATACTGAAGCTCGCGCATATCGTGGTGGCCCACCGGCCCGGCAGCCCGGCCTCCCACGATCTGGGCGACTGGGCCACCGAGGCGGCGACCCGGGATCTCCATGAACTGCGTGCCCGGCCGGCGGGCGCGGTGTGGTTCCAGCCGGTGACCCAGCTGGACATCTCCGCCACCGCCATCCGCGCCATGCTGCGCCGGGGAGAGAGCCCGCGCTACCTCATGCCGAGCAGCGTGCTCGATTACATCCGCGTCCAGGGCCTGTACCTGGACGCCTCACCGACTCAGGGCGCGGCCACGCGCTTCGCTTAGCCCACACGGGGAAGACATGCAGACAGAAGAACTCACCGAACTGGTCGTCAAGGCCCTCGAGGATCTCAAGGGACAGGACATCAAGGCCATCGACGTGCGCGGCAAGACCGCCATCACCGACATGATGGTGATCGCCAGCGGCACCTCCGACCGGCACGTGAAGGCCCTGGCCGATAGTGTGATCGTCAAGGCCAAGGAGGCCGGGGTGATGCCGCTCGGCACCGAGGGACAGGGGGACAACGAGTGGGTCCTGGTGGACCTCAACGACGTGGTGGTGCACGTGATGCTGCCCCGGGTGCGTGACTTCTACAACCTGGAGAAGCTCTGGCTCACCGACGCCTCCGCCGCCGAGGAGTCCGAGCCGGTGACTAAGGTCAAGCGCCTGCGCCGCTGATGCGCATTCACCTGATCGCGGTGGGCGAGCGCATGCCCGCCTGGGTCGACGCCGCCTACGCCGAGTACGCCAACCGCCTGCCTGCCGAGTGCAGCCTCATCCTCAAGGAGATCCCGGCGGTCAAGCGGGGCAAGAACGCCGATCTGGCCCGCATCGCCGAGACCGAGGGGGCGCGCATGCTGGAGGCGATCCCCAAGGATTGTCTCGTCGTCGCCCTGGATGAGAAGGGCCGCAGTTTCTCCACCGCCGAACTCTCCCGCCGCCTGGACGAGTGGATGCACTTGGGCCGGGATCTCGCCCTGCTGGTGGGTGGCCCCGAGGGCCTGACCGATGCCTGCCGCGCCCGCGCCGATCTCGTCTGGTCCCTGTCGCCGCTCACCTTCCCCCATCCCCTGGTGCGGGTGATCCTCGCCGAGCAGGTCTACCGGGCGTGGAGTCTGTTGCGTGGGCACCCGTATCACCGTGAATAAGTGCGAAGTGTGAATTGGGAAGTACGAAGTGAAAGGCGGTAAGATCGAGCGGGTTTTCGGCCTTTTGTTCCTACTTCCAAATTCACACTTCGCACTTCATCCACCTCTATGCTGATCCTCGCCTCCTCCTCTCCCCGTCGCCGTGAACTGCTCGAGCAGATCGGCGTCACCTACCGGGTCCAGGCGGTGGACGTGGACGAGACGCCTTTGCCTGGTGAGGCGCCCCGGGCCTTCGCCGAGCGCATGGCGCTGGCCAAGGCCCGGGCGGGATGGATGGCCCAGTCGAGCGGATTGCCGGTGCTGGGGGCCGATACCGTGGTGACCCTGGACGGGGTCATACTGGGCAAGCCCGCCGATCGCGACGAGGCCCTGCACATGCTGGGACGTCTGTCCGGGAACACCCACAGGGTGCTGTCCGCGGTGGCCCTCGTGCACGGGGACCGGGAGGCGCTGAAATGCGCCGAGACCCGGGTGCGCTTTCGCACCCTCTCGCCCCGGGAGATCAGCGACTACTGGGCCAGCGGCGAGCCCGCCGACAAGGCCGGCGCCTACGGTATCCAGGGGCTGGGCGCGCTGTTCGTGGAACACATCGAGGGCAGCTACACCGGCGTGGTGGGGCTGCCCCTGTTCGAGACAGGTCAATTACTGGAGGCCTTCGGCGTGGCCCATGGCGGTCACGGTGCTGCGGCTTCAAAGGAAATGCAAACCACATGATGGGCACCGAGATACTGATGAACGTCACTCCCCAGGAGACCCGCGTGGCCCTGGTGGAGAACGGCGTGCTGGTGGAACTGAACATGGAGCGCGCGCGCCGCCGCGGGCTAGTGGGCAACATCTACAAGGGCCGTGTCAGCCGGGTGCTGCCCGGCATGGACGCCGCCTTCGTGGACATCGGCCTGGAGCGTGCCGCGTTCCTGCATGCCTCGGACGTGGCGCCCGTGGAGCGCGAGGAACTGCCCAACGGCGAGGGTGCCAAGCCCACGGAACCCATCCAGAAACTGCTGCGGGAAGGGCAGGATGTGCTGGTGCAGGTGATCAAGGATCCCATCGGTACCAAGGGCGCACGCCTGACCACCTACATCACCGTGCCTTCCCGTTACCTGGTGCTGATGCCCAACAGCCCGACCATCGGCGTCTCCACGCGCATCGAGGACGAGGCCGAACGAGCGCGCCTGAAGGGCTTCATGGAATCGGTGCTGGCGGAGAAGGGCGAGGGCCACGGCTTCATCGTGCGCACCGCCGCGGATGCGGCCAGCGAGGAGGCCATGCGCAACGACGTGGACTTCCTGCACAAGCTCTGGCACTCCATCAGCGAGCGGGTCAAGCAGGTCCCACCCGGCTCCGAGGTCTACACCGACCTGCCGCTCACCCTGCGCATCCTGCGTGACATGGTGGGCGTGGAACTGGAGAAGATCCGCATCGACTCCCGCGAGACGGTGCAGAAGGTGACGGAGTTCGCCGAGAGCTACGTGCCGGAGTTGCTGGGCCGCATCGAGCACTACCCGGGCGAGCGGCCCATCTTCGATCTCTACAACGTGGAGGACGAGATCCAGAAGGCCCTGGAGCGCAAGGTGGAGCTCAAGTCCGGCGGCTACCTGATCTTCGATCAGACCGAGGCCATGACCACCATCGACATCAACACCGGCGCCTTCGTCGGTCATCGCAACCTGGAAGAGACCATCTTCAAGACCAACCTGGAGGCGGCCCAGGCCATCGCCCGGCAGCTGCGCCTGAGGAATCTCGGCGGCATCATCATCATCGATTTCATCGACATGACCCAGGAGGAACACAAGCGCCAGGTGTTCCGCGCCCTGGAGAAGGCCCTGGAGAAGGATCACGCCAAGAGCCAGTTGTGCGAGGTCTCGCCGCTCGGCCTGGTGGAGATGACCCGCAAGCGCACCCGTGAAAGCCTGGAACGCATCCTGTGCGAACCCTGCGTCACCTGTTCAGGGCGGGGCTATCTCAAGTCCGCCGAGACCGTGTGCTACGAGATGTTCCGGGAGATCATGCGCGAGGCGCGCCAGTTCGATGCCAAGGAACTGCTGGTGATGGCCTCCCAGACGGTGGTGGACCTGCTGCTGGATGAGGAATCCGCCAGTGTCGCCCAGTTGCAGGAATTCATCGGCATCCCCATCCGTTTCCAGGTGGAGAGCCTCTACACCCAGGAGCAGTTCGACGTGGTGCTGCTCTAGCCGCTGAGACCCATGTCCGAGAAGCCACAGCCCCAGGAGCCTGAAAGCCCGCGGCATGATCGTGCCGGGGGTGTGCGTGTGGCCTGGCGGGGCTGGCTCAGTCGCCTCAAGACCGCGGCGATCTGGATCACGGCCAGCGTACTGATCCTGCTGGCGGTGCTGGTCACCAGTCTGCGCCTGGTGCTGCCCATGGCCTCCGAGTACCGGGAGCAGATGGCCGCCGAGCTGGGAGCCCTGTTGGGCCACCGGGTGGAGATCGGCGCCCTGGATGCCCGCTGGCGCCTGCTGGGTCCGCGCATCCTGCTGGACGACGTGGCCATCTACGGCGAGGACGACACCACCCCGGCCCTCCAGGTGGCGCAGGTGGACGTGGGCGTGCGCGCCATCCTGAGTCTCTGGCACCGCCAGCTGCGGGTGCATTCGGTACGCGTGCTGGGTGCCGACGTGCACATCCACCGGGACGCGGAGGGCGGTGTCCAGATCAGCGGCGCGGGTTTCGCCCCGGCGGCCGGCGAGGATGCCCCCGCCGCCCCCGGGACCCGGGTGCTGGACCTGCTCGCCGGCACCCGCTTCCAGCTCCAGTCCAGCCGCCTGCGCTTCAGCGACGAGATCCTCGCCCTGGATTACCGCTTCGATGATCTCAACCTCGACGTGGCCGTGGATGCCGATCGCCTGCGCCTGGCGGGCCAGGTGTTCCTGCCCAGGGAACTGGGTGCCGCCCTGGCCGTGGGCCTGGACCTGCGCGGCGATCCCGGGATGCGCGAGAGCTGGCGCGGCGAATTCTATGTGCATGGCGAAGGGGTCATCATCGAAGGGCTCCCGGAACATGCCTTGATGCGTCGCGTGCATGCGGACTCGGGGATCCTGGACCTGGAGGTCTGGGGACGTCTGTCGGCGGGTGAACCGGACCGGCTGCGTGCCCGGGCCCGTGCCCGGGACCTGCGCTTCAGCCCTGTCTCAGAGGATGCGCCGGCACACAGGTTCGCCGAGCTGCGTACCGACCTGCTGTGGGAGCGACGCGGCCGGGGCTGGCAGCTGCGCCTGCACGATACCCGCATCGAGGACGGCTCGCCCATGGGGCTGTCCCTGGCCTTCCAGCCCCGGGACGAAGGCCGCCAGGTCTGGGGCGAACTGGAGGGCATGAGCCTGGAGCGCCTCTCCGCGCTGCTGCTGGCCCAGCCGGCCTTGCTCGAGGAAGACCAGCGCCACCTGCTCGAACGCCTGGCGCCCACGGGAGAGATCCGGGAGGCGCGTTTCAATGTCCGCTTGCCCGTCGAGGAGGATGCCCGGCCCACGGGGGTGATGCAGGGCGAGTTCCGCGAACTGGGCGTGAATCCCCTGGACAAGATCCCCGGTTTCCATGGCCTGGCAGGCAGTTTCAGCCTCCACGAGGAGGGCGGTGATGTGACCCTGGCCAGCCGTGGACTGCGATTCGAGGCCCCCCGGCTGTTTGCCGATGCCCTGTGGCTGGATGGCCTGGACACCCGCCTGAAGATCGAGCGCGGCGCGGACGGGCTGCATCTCGCCGCCGACGGGATACGGGTGCACAACGCAGACATCCGTGCTTGGGGGTGGGCCGAGGTGGAATTGGGCGAGCGCCCGGGCATGGTGCTGGAGATGGGCTTTGCAGATGTGGACGGCAGCCGCACCGCCGCCTATCTGCCGGTGCACATCTTGCCCCGGGACACTGCGCGCTGGCTGAGCGAGAGCATCAGGGCGGGCCGTGTCACCGAGGGCACCGTGGTCTACCGGGGGCCGTTCACCCAGCTGCCCTTCGAGGAGGGGGAAGGGGAGTTCGAGGTGCGCGCCCGGGTGGAGGACGGCCTGCTGGACTACCAGCGGGGCTGGCCTGCCATCGACGCCCTGGCGGGCGAGCTGATCTTCACCGACCGGGGCATGCGTGCGGAGTCAGCCCGGGGGCGCATCTTCGGGGCGGCCATTCACGACACCACGGTGGTGATCGAGGATTATCACAACACGGTGCTGCAGATACAGGGGCAGGTGGACGGCCCGCTCCAGGACATGCTGCGTTACGTGCGCGAGAGCCCCCTGGTGCGCGGGCTGGATGACCTGCTGGATAATTCCCGCGCCCAGGGCGACAGCCACCTGGATCTGTCCCTGCGCATCCCCCTGACCCGGCGCGAGGGCGGCACCGCCAATACCACCGCCCAGGGCACGGTGACCCTCAAGGGGAACCGCCTGACGCTCTCCGGTCATCCGGTGGATTTCACGGACCTCCAGGGCCAGGTGCGTTTCACCGAGGCCACGGTGAACGCCGAGGGGGTCAGCGCAAACCTTCACGGCGAGACGGTGACGCTTGCGGCCCGCATGCCCAGGGGCGGGCCGCTGACCGTGGACGGGGAGGGCCTGCAGCGGATCGAGTCCTTCCGTACGGTGCTGCCCGAACTGCTCGCGCCCAGACTCGCGGGCCGGGCCCGCTGGCAGGCCCGCCTGACCGCGCCCCTGGATGGCGGCGCCACCACCCTGCGCCTGCAATCGGACCTGCGGGGTGTCAGCTCGAACCTGCCCGAGCCCCTGGCCAAGCCCGCCGCACGCACCCTGCCCATCACCCTGACCGTGCCGCTGACCCAGGCCGGAGTGCAGCCCCTGGCCCTGGACCTGGGGCAGCTGCTGTCCATGCGCCTGCGCACGGCCGCCCCGGGGCGCGCAGCCCGGGGCGAGCTGCGTTTCAACGACGGCACGGCGCGCATGCCCGAGCGAGGTGTGCGACTGGCAGGAAGGATCGAGGATCTCCCCCTGGACGACTGGCTGGCCCTGCGGCAGCGAGTACCGCGCACGGCCGGTGCCCAGGCCGCCCCGGAGCAGCTGGTGGATCGCCTGGATGTGCACATCGGGGCATTGCGCAGTGGAGACCGGCTGTTCCGCGACCTGCAGATCCAGGCCGACCGCACCCCCCAGCGCTGGGAGGCCCAGGTGGTCTCCAATGCCCTGCGCGGCCAGCTGGACATCCCCCATGACTTCACCGGGGTGGCGCCCCTGACCCTGAACCTGGAGCTGTTGGACCTGGATCAGCTGGCCGCGGCCGTAGAGGGTGCCGGCGAGGGTGGGGCCGGGCGGCTGGATCCCCGGGAGCTGCCCGGCATCCGGGGCAGCGTAGACACCCTGGTGCTGGACGGCCGGTTTTTCCGGGACGTGCGTATCGAGGCCACCCGCATCCGCGAGGGCTTGCAGATCCACCACCTGCAGCTCTCCAGCGCCCGGGACCATGCGCGGATGCGGGTCACCGGCGACTGGCGGGTGAGCGGAACTGACCGGCACCAGACCCAGCTGCGCTTCGCCATCGACAGCGAGGACGTGGGCGAGGCACTCACGGACCTGGGCTTCGAGCACGGCTTCCACCGCGGCACGGCGAAACTGGAAGGCCAGATGCGCTGGCCCGATGCGGCCACCCGTTTCACCTGGCAGGGGCTGACCGGCAACGTGAAGCTGGAGGTCCGGGATGGCCGTCTCACCGAGGTGGAGCCGGGGGCGGGGCGGTTGCTGGGCCTGTTCAGTCTCAACATGATCCCCCGCCGCCTGGCCCTGGACTTCCGTGACCTCTTCCAGCGCGGGCTCGCCTTCGACCGCATGGAGGGCAACATCCGCTTCGTGGACAGCGATGCCTATACCTCGGATCTCAACATCCAGAGCGCCGCCGCCCGGGTGCAGATCGAGGGGCGCACCGGGATCGTGGCCCGGGACTACGACCAGAAGATCACGGTGATGCCCCGGGTGGGCAGTACCCTGCCGGTGGCCGGCGCCATCCTGGGCGGGCCCGTCGCGGGCGTGGCCGTGTTCGTCATGGACCGCCTGCTGGGCATGGGGCGGCGCATCGACGAGGCCTCCCGGGTGGAATACCGCATCACCGGCTCCTGGGACGAACCCCGGGTGGAGGTGCTGGCCAGGCCCGTGGAGGAGGCCCAGTAGGCTGAGGCCGGCTTGCCGAGGACAGACACGGGCTCGGCTGACTTGGTATAGTGACGGCATGTTCGAACACCTGCTCCGGGCCCTGTGCCTCTCCTGCCTGCTGATGCCCCTCGCCCTGTCCGCGCAGCCGCCGGCGCCCAGCCTGGATGCGGACACCTGGTCGCGTCCCCGCAGCGCCGAATCCCTGATCGCCCTCACGCCCCTGCGCGACACCGTGGCGGCGCTCCAGGCAAGCGCCGATCGGCGCTTGCAGATCCGTCACCCCCAGGATGAGCAGGGTGAACTGTGGGCCTCGGAACTGCGCGACTGGCTGGTGGCCCTGGGCATTCCCTCGTCCCGTATCGAACTGCGCGCCGATCCCGGTGTCATTGAGCGTGTGGACCTGCTGGTCCAACCCTGATCCCCGTCAACTTGCCGGACAAGCCGCCCAGCATGAAAACCGAAACCAAGCCGACCCTGCTCGCCGCCATCCAGATGGCCTCCGGTCCCAATGTCTCCGCCAACCTGTCCGAGGCCGCCCGGCTGGTGGGCGAGGCCGCCGCGGCCGGTGCCAGGCTCGTGGTGCTGCCCGAGAACTTCGCCCACATGGGCATGAAGGAGAGCGACAAGCTGGAGATCGCCGAGGCCGATGGCCAGGGTCCGATGCAGGATTTCTTGGCCGACCTGGCGCGGCGTCACCGCCTGTGGATCGTGGGCGGCACCATTCCACTCAGGAGCGCCGATCCGGGGCGTGTCTACGCCAGCTGCCTGGTCTACGACGACCAGGGCCAGCGGGTGGCCCGCTATGACAAGATCCACCTGTTCGACGTGAAACTGCCCGAGGGCGACGAGTCCTACCACGAGTCCGAGACCACCATGCCCGGAGAGTCCGCGGTGGTGGTGGAGACCCCCTTCGGCCGGCTGGGCGTGGCCATCTGCTACGACCTGCGCTTCCCGGAGCTGTTTCGCGGCATGATGGACCAGGGCATGGACCTGCTGGCGCTGCCGTCGGCCTTCACCGCCATCACCGGCCGCGCCCACTGGGAGGCCCTGATCCGGGCCCGGGCCATCGAGAACCAGGTCTACCTGGTGGCCGCGGCCCAGGGTGGCTACCACGTCAACGGCCGTGAGACCCACGGCGATAGCATGGTGGTGGACCCTTGGGGCCAGGTCCTGGACCGCCTGGCGCGGGGTTCGGGGGTGGTGTTGGGGGAACTGCATCCGGAGCGTATTGCCTCCATCCGGCGCAGCTTCCCGAGCCTGCAGCACCGCCGCCTGAGCTGCGCCATCAGCTGATCGCGCCAATACCCCGGGGTCCCGTCGGGTTGAATTGCCCGCGCCGGGGCCCCACTGTGATCTAAAGACCGTTGCGCGGACACCCGCGCCGGCTTCGCCACATTCCCAAGGAGCAACCCTCCCATGTCCCAAGTCCTGCAGATCGCCAAGCAACAGTTCATGGAGCCGGCCGGCCTCACCGAGGGCGATCTCGACCGCGTCCTGGGCGGCCTCATGGGGCCGGGCATCGACGGCGGCGACCTGTACTTCCAGCTCACCCGCCACGAGTCCTGGTCCCTGGAGGACGGCATCGTCAAGGACGGCAGCTACAACATCGAGCAGGGCGTGGGCGTGCGCGCCCTGAGCGGCGACAAGACCGGTTTCGCCTATTCCGACGACATCCGCATGCCCACCCTGCTGGAGGCCTCCTCGGCGGCCCGGGCCATCGCCCGCGCGGCCACGAGCGGCACCGCGGCCATGCGCCGCGACCAGGCCGGCCACAGTCTCTATGCCCCCCTGGACCCGCTGGCCACCCTGGACGAGCAGGCCAAGATCGACCTGCTGCACCGGGTGGACGCCGAGGCCCGGCGCCTCGATCCCCGGGTGAGCCAGGTGATGGTGAGCCTCAACGGCGTGCACGAGGTGATCATGGTGGCCAACACCGACGGCACCCTGGCCGCCGACGTACGCCCCCTGGTGCGCCTGAACGTGAACGTGATCGTGGAAGGCAAGGGCGGGCGCCGGGAGCAGGCCTCCTCCGGCGGCGGCGGACGCTCCGGCTATGAGTTTTTTCTGGACGAGGAGCGCGCCCTGGGCTATGCCCGCGAGGCGGTGCGCCAGGCCCTGGTGAACCTGGAGGCGGTGGACGCCCCGGCGGGCACGCTCACTGTGGTACTCGGCCCCGGCTGGCCCGGCGTGCTGCTGCATGAGGCGGTCGGCCACGGTCTGGAAGGGGACTTCAACCGCAAGGGGACCTCCGCCTTCAGCGGCCGCATCGGTCAGCAGGTGGCCAGCCCCGGCGTGACCGTGGTGGACGACGGCACCCTGGCCGGGCGGCGCGGCTCCCTGAACGTGGACGACGAGGGCATCCCCACCCAGTGCACCACGCTCATCGAGAACGGCGTGCTGCGCGGCTTCATGCAGGACCGGCTCAACGCCCGGCTCATGGGCGTGCCCACCACCGGCAACGGCCGGCGCGAGTCCTACGCCCACCTACCCATGCCGCGCATGACCAACACCTACATGCTGGCCGGTGAACACGACCCCGGCGAGATCCTGGAAAGCGTCAAGAACGGCCTGTACGCGGTGAACTTCGGCGGCGGCCAGGTGGACATCACCTCCGGCAAGTTCGTGTTCTCCGCCTCGGAGGCCTATCTCATCGAGAACGGCCGTGTGACCCGCCCGGTCAAGGGCGCCACCCTGATCGGCAACGGTCCCGAGGTGCTCACCCGGGTGTCCATGGTGGGCAACGACCTGAAGCTCGACGCCGGTGTCGGCACCTGCGGCAAGGACGGCCAGAGCGTGCCCGTGGGCGTGGGTCAGCCGACGCTCAAGGTGGACGGTCTTACCGTGGGCGGCACGAGCACTTAAAGGCCAAAAGCTTCAACGCAAAGGCGCAAAGACGCAGAGGGTACATAGAGATTCATGGTGAAAACCTTCGAGACCTTCGCGCATCCCTTGGCGTTCTTTGCGGTTATGCTTTCAATGATCAACGAATCGAAGACAGATTTTCAGGAAAGACACGACAGACAACAGGAGGTGACTATGGTCGACGAAGACTTTCTGGCCCATGAACTGGCCCTGCCGGAAGGCCATGGCAAGGATCACGTGGTGCAGTGGCACGTGTTCCGCAGCCGCGAGGCCGCCGAGGCCTTCATGCCCCATGTGAAGCTGGCCGAGGGTCAGCAGCTGGTGGGCGGTTACACCCGCGACAGCGTAGGACCGCTCTGGTGGGTCGGCGTGCAGGTGGATGACCTGGATCGCTGGGGCAACCGCACGGCGGTGAACAAGCACGGGGCGAGTGCTTGAAGGCAGTGGCAAGTCTCAAGTGGCAAGTTGCAAGGGAAGGACAAAATACGTAGGCCCGAACTACCGACTTGACTGCTCGCTCAGGTAGCGGAACAGGGCGCGGGAGGCGGTCTTTCTAGCCGCGGCGTTGGGGGCGTTGCGGGCGGTGTCGATGAAATCCCGCAGGGTTGCGGCATCGCTCTCCGGATGCTCGGCCAGCCAGGCGTTCAGGGCCTTGTCGTCTTCCTTGAGCAGGCGCTCGCGCCAGGCCTCCAGGGCCTTGAAGGCCCGGGCGTCACGGTGACGGTCCTGTTCCCGTTCGGTCAGGGCGGCGCGGATCGGCTCGATGTCGATCTTGCGCATCAGCTTGCCGATGTACTGGCGCTGACGACGCAGGGCGCCGTGCTGGCGGATGTTGCGCGCCGCGCGGATAGCCTCCAGCAGGGGCTCGGGCAGATCCAGGGCCGCGAGCTCCGTTTCCTTGAGCGTGATCAGCCGTTCGCCCAGGGCCTGGGCCTCCTCGGCCTCGCGCTTGAGCTGGTTGCGGCTGATGTAGTGTTCGTCGTCGTCTTCGTACACGGGTGCCTCGAACTGGATCATGGAAATTCAACAGCGGAAACGCAGAGGGCGCAGAGGGTTCGCGGAGAGCGCTAAGAAAAGCGCCTTGAACATAGCTTCGCTTGATTCGGCGTTCCTGCGTGGCTTGTGACGCACACATCGATCTTACATTGAAATTCAGGACCGGGTCGCGATCCGGATCCGATACAGACTCAGGAAAACACATGACAGCGATTCAGGCCCTTCCCAGGGATCAGCAGACCATGGAGTCCATTGTCGAGCAGATGCTGGACGAGGCCCGCAAGGCGGGCGCGAGCAGCGCCGAGGCGGCGGCCAGCAATGACCTCGGGCTGTCCGTGAACGTGCGCCTGGGCGAGGTGGAGACCCTGGAGCACCACAAGGACCAGGGCGTGGCCATCACGGTCTACTTCGGCCAGCGCAAGGGCACGGCCAGCACCTCGGACCTGGCGCCGCAGGCCCTGCGCGAGGCGGTGCAGGCGGCCTGCCGCATCGCCCGCTACACGGCGGAGGACAGCTGCGCCGGTCTCGCCGACCCGGCACTCATGGCGAAGGACTGGCCGGACCTGGACCTGGATCATCCCTGGGATCTGTCCGTGGAACACGCCATCGAACTGGCCCGCGCCTGCGAGGCCACGGCCCGGGAATTCGACGCGCGCATCATCAACTCCGAGGGTGCCTCGACCAACACCATGCGCGGCATGGCGGTGTACGGCAACAGCCACGGCTTCCTCGGTGCCTACACGGGCACCCGTCATTCCCTGAGCTGCTCCGTGGTGGCCGCGGACGAGCAGGGGATGCAGCGGGACTACTGGTATTCCGTGGCCCGGGACCCTGCCGCGCTTGAAAGCCCGGAGGCGGTGGGCCGCGAGGCGGCCCGGCGTGCCGTGCGCCGCCTGGGCGGGCGGCGCCTCACCACCCGCCAGTGTCCGGCCATCTACGTGCCGGAGATGGCCCGTTCCCTGATCGGGCATTTCGTCGGTGCCGTGCGTGGCGGCGCCCTGTACCGCAAGGCCAGTTTCCTGGTGGATGCCCTGGGTCAGTCGGTGTTCCCGGACTTCGTGCGCATCCACGAACAGCCCCACCTGCCCGGCGCGCTGGGCAGCGTGCCCTTCGACAGCGAGGGCGTGGCCACCCGGCCCCGTGACCTGGTCACCGGCGGCGTGCTGCAGGGTTACGTGCTGGACAGCTACTCGGCCCGTAAGCTGGGCATGACCACCACCGGCAACGCCGGCGGCGTGCACAACCTCACCATCGAGCCCGGCGAGCAGGACCTGGATGATCTCATCCGCACCCTGGGTACCGGCCTGCTGGTGACCGAGCTCATCGGCCACGGCATCAACCTGGTCACCGGTGACTACTCCCGGGGCGCCGCTGGCTTCTGGGTGGAGAACGGCGAGATCGCCTATCCCGTGGAGGAGATCACGGTTGCCGGTAACCTCAGGCAACTCCTGAAAGGCATCCAGGCCGTGGGACGCGACGTAAACGTCAACGGTAATATCCGCACCGGTTCGCTGCTGCTCGAACAGGTGACGGTGGCGGGTGAATAAAACTGGGAAGTGGGAAGTGGGAATTGGGAAGTGGGAAGTAAAGGCACTCAGTAACTCCCTTCCCAATTCTCACTTTGCACTTTCCTTCCCATTTCCCAATTCACACTTCGTACTTCAAAAAGGGGGTTTTATCCATGTCCATGACCGCACAGCAACTGGTGGCCGAGGCCAGGCAGCAGATCCGGGAGACCGATCACGACGGCGCCTACGCGCTGATGGAGAAGGACGCGATCGTGCTGGACGTGCGCGAGCCGGGTGAATTCGAGCAGGGGCATCTGCCCGGCGCGGTGAACGTGCCCAGGGGCGTGCTGGAGTTCAAGGTGGGCGAGCACCCGGTGCTCAAGGACCCCAATGCCGAGATCCTGGTCTACTGCCGCACCGGCGGCCGCGCCGCGCTCGCCTGCGTTGCCCTGCAGCGCATGGGCTTCGGCAAGCTTACCTCGCTCGCCGGCGGCTTCGAGGGCTGGGTCTCCAAGGGCCAGCCGGTGCAGAAGTCCCCGGAGGCCTGCTGAGTTACTTCGTAACCGCGACGCAAAGGCGCAAAGACGCATAGGTACGCAAAGAAATGATTTTGAATGTATTCAAGAAGCCTTTTTGCGGTACTTCGCGCCTTTGCGCCTTTGCGTCGCGGTTATAGATCCGGCACGAGGTGGATCAGAACACCGAATAGCGGTTACCCTCCCAGACGGTTCCATGGATTGTGCCGGGAGGTGTCATGCGCAACACCCGCAATGCCCTGATCTGGATGAGCCTGTTCCTGCTGGCGGTGGCGCTGGTGGTGGCGGTGCTTTCGGTGCCCCTGGCCCGGGCCTTCATGGCCAATCCGGTGTTCAACGGACTGATCCTGCTGGTGCTCCTGGCCGGCCTGGTGATCAATTACCGCCAGGTGCTGATCCTGGCCCCCGAGGCCCGGTGGATCGAGCGGTTCCGTCGCGCCGACGCCCCCGATGCCGCCATCCTGCCCCGCACCCGCCTGCTGGGAGCCATGGCCCGCCTGCTCACCGGCCGTCATGGCGAGCAGTTCACCCTCTCCACCACCTCCCTGCGTACCCTGCTGGACGGCATCCGCTCGCGCCTGGATGAATCCCGGGACATCTCCCGCTACATCATCGGACTGCTGGTGTTCCTGGGCCTGCTGGGCACCTTCTGGGGTCTGCTGGACACCCTGGGCGGGGTGAGCGCCGTGATCAGCGGCCTGAACCTGGGCGGCGAGGACGTGGGCACCGCCTTTCGCGGCCTGCAGGCAGGCCTGGAGGCGCCGCTCTCGGGTCTGGGCACCGCCTTCAGTTCCTCCCTGTTCGGCCTGGCCGGCGCCCTGGTGCTCGGCTTCATCGACCTGCAGGCGGGGCATGCCCAGAACCGCTTCTACAACGAGCTGGAGGAATGGCTGGCAGGCCAGACGCGCCTGTCCAGCGGCGCCCTGGTCGCGGAGGGGGAGGGCAGCGTGCCCGCCTACATCCAGGCCCTGCTGGAGCAGACCGCCGACAGCCTGGATAAATTGCAGCGCATCATGAGCAAGGGCGAGGAGACCCGCCGTGCGGCGGATCAGCGCCTGGAGGCCCTGATCGGCGAAGTGGGTGCCCTGGCGGAGCAGGCCCGCAGCGACCACAAGGCCCTGCTGGGCGTGGTGCGCACCCAGGGCGAACTGCAGGGCGTGTTGCAGGCCCTGGCCACATCCACGTCCGAGCGCAGCGACACCGACCAGCAGCTGCGCGAGCAGCTGCAGCGCCTGTCCCAGAGTCTCGACGGGGTGCGCGACACCCTCGGGGCCGAGCGATCCGAACTGGTGGACACCCTGCGCGAGGAGATCCGGCTGCTCACCCGCACCGTGGCCCGGGTGAGCGAAGGCGGACGGGACTGAGCCGGACATGATCAGCACCAGCCGACGCCGCAGCCGTAGCACCGACATCTGGCCGGGCTTCGTGGACGTGCTCGCCACGGTGGTCCTGGTGTTCGTGTTCCTGCTGATGCTGTTCGTGGTCTCCCAGTTCTACCTCTCCGACGTGTTGTTCGAGCGCCACCGGGCCCTGGAGACCCTGCAGACCCGGGTCACGGAGCTGGCCGAGACCCTGTCCATGCGCGAGGCCGAGGCCGAGGACCTGCGCGAGCGTGTCCAGGCCCTGACCGGACGCCTGCAGGTGACCCTGGCCGAACGGGAGCAACTGCAGCAGAGCGTCGACCAGAGCCAGGCGGAACTGAGGCAGCAGGCCGAGACCCTGGAGGCGCGCCTGCTTCAGATCGCCTCCCTGCAGGAGGACATCGACGCCCTGCGCCGCCTGCGCGAGGACCTGGAGTCCCAGGTGGGGCGGCTGGCCTCGGAACTGGAGGAGAGCCAGGCCGCTGCCGGACAGTTGCGGGACCGCAGTCGCGCCCTCGAGGCACGCCTGGCGGAGACGCAGGAGACCACCCTGCTGGCCCAGCGGGAGATCGAGGCCCGGGAGATCCGCATCCAGGACCTGGCGGCCGGTATCGAGGAGCGGGACCGCGCCCTGGCCGAGGAGCGCAGCCTCACCGCCGACGCCCAGGCCCGGGTGGATGCCCTGCGGCGCCAGATGCAGGACCTGGAGCAGCAGCTGGCGCGCCTCAACGAGACCCTGCGCGCCCGGGAGGAGACCATCGAGGCCCAGCGGGTGGAGATCGCCGATCTGGGCGAGCGCCTGAACCTGGCCCTGGCCGAGGAGGTGAGGGAACTCTCCCGCTACCGGTCCGAGTTCTTCGGCCGCCTGCGGGAGGTACTCTCGGACGTGGAGGACATCCAGATCGTGGGCGACCGGTTCCGTTTCCAGTCGGAGCTGTTCTTCGAGACCGCCTCGGCGGAGATCGGCCCCGAGGGCCGCGAGCGCCTGGACCGGGTGGCGCGCACCATCCGCGAGATCGATGCCCGCATCCCCGGGGACATCGGCTGGGTGCTCATGGTGGAAGGTCATACCGACCGGCGTCCCATCCGCACCGAGCAGTTCCCGTCCAACTGGGAGCTGTCCAGCGCCCGGGCCCAGAGCATCGTCTATTACCTGATCAGCCGAGGCGTGGCACCCCGCCGCCTGGCGGCGGCAGGTTTCGGCGAGTATCACCCCCTGGACGCGGGCAGCACGGAGGCCGCTTTCTCGCGTAACAGGCGCATCGAGATGCGTCTGTCATCGGCGCCGAATTAAGTGGCCAGTGGCAAGTGGCTAGTGGCAAGGAAAAAAGCGTTCCCCCTCTCCCTCAGGGAGAGGGTCGGGGTGAGGGTGGTTTCCCTTGCCACTTGAGACTTGCCACTAGCCACTGCCTTCAGGCCCCATCTGCTCCGGCCGCACCCGCGCCCGGAAGTACTCGTCCGCCAGTTCCGGGTCCACCTCGTTGCCGTCGGCATCTTCCAGCGCACCGCCGTCGTCGTTCCAGCCGCGCACGCCCATCTTGAGCGATTGCACCTGGGTGAAGCCCATCTCCACCAGGGTGCGCCCGGCCAGGGCGCTGCGCCGGCCGGAGCGGCAGATCACCACCACCTCCGAATCCCGCGCCCGGACCAGTTCGGGCAGGGTCTCCTCGAAGCCCCACTGGGCGGCGGCCTCCAGGATGCCCCGGGGTGCGTGCAGGCTGCCGGGGATGTGCATGGCGGCGTATTCCTCGGGCTCGCGCACGTCCAGCAGCAGGGGAGGCGGGGCCTGCTCGAGACGGCTCTGCAGGTCCCAGGGCAGGATCTCGGGGACCACCGTCAGGGCCTCGGCGACGAGAGTTTCGTAGGTCTTCATGGGATCCTCGGGGGCGGTGTCGGGTCCTTGAGTATACCGATTGGGCGGTTGCCATCACCCCGGGGCTTCGGTACAACACGGGCACTGGCCCTACGACCCACGGGCGCACCCGGAGCAAGACAAGATGGATCAGAACCCCGAGACCCGACCCGGCAATCCCTTCACCGGTATGCTGGCCGCGGAACAGGCCGCGATGGAGCAGCAGCTGGCGGAGATGCAGGTGAAGCTCGCCGCCCTGCCGGCGGACACCCCCTTCATGGAGCGGGTGCACCTGCTGCTGGACATGGCGGAGGCGCGCCTGGGACTGGAGCGCCATGGCGAGGTCTGGGAGACGGTGCGTCCGCTGCTGGACGAGCTGATCGAGGCCGAGGCGTGGCAGGAGGCGGTGGAGGCCTGCGAGCTGCTCTACCAGGCGGAGCAGGCGGAATCCATCGTGGCCCTGGGCCACGGCGTGTGGCTCTCGGTCACCTACCCGGTGAAGGCCCACACCACGGTGACCATGCTGGGACACGTGGTGGAGGAGACCCCGGAGAATGCCGATGGCGCGGCGGTGGCGGCCATGGCGGCCCACTACATCGCCGGCCTGCGCACCGAGGGCAAGGAACGGGACAATCTCACCTTCCTCACCAACCAGATCATCGCCAAGGTGGCCCGGCGTCACCGGGGCATCGAGGACCAGGAGACCCTGGAGACCTGGATCGAGATGTACGAGCTCAACAACATCGACAAGCTCTTCCCGCGGCTCGGCATGATCGTGGACGCCATCGTGGGCGGCAAATGGTGGTTCGACCGGGATGCCCTGCGGGCCCGATTGCCCTGATGCGCTACATCAATTCCGTGGGCAGAAAGCTTGCCCGGGTCGTCTCCCGGGCCCGGGGAGACATGCGCACGCCCTGGCAGCGTTTTCTCGGGCGCTTTGAGCTGCTGCTGGTGGATCACGGCTTCATCCGCGCCCTGTACAGCAACCGACACCAGGTGGCGCCGGGCATGTACCGTTCCGCGCAGCCTTCGCCGGCCCATGTGAAACAGATGGCCGATCTCGGCGTGAAGACCATCGTCAATCTTCGGGGCGAGGGGGATACCGGTGCCTATCTCCTGGAGGCGGAGGCCTGCCGGCGCTTCGGCATCGAGCTGGTGAATTTTTCCGTGAGCTCCAAGCGGGCGCCGCCCAGGGAGACCCTGCTCGCGGCGGCGCGCATGTTTCAGGTGCTCAACTACCCGGCGCTGATGCACTGCAAGTCGGGGGCGGACCGGGCGGGCCTCATGTCGGCGGTGTATCTGGCCATGCACGAGGGGCGCGACGCGGACGAGGCCGCGGCGCAGTTGCGGCTGCGTTACGGGCATCTGCGCATCGGCCGCACCGGCGTGCTGGACGAGATCTTCAGGCAGTACCGGCGCGATGCGGCAGAGACGCCCATGGACTTCAGCACCTGGGTGGAACAGGTCTACGACGCCGACAAGATCAACCGCGAGTACCGTTCCGGTCGACTCGGCAATCTGCTGGTGGAGCGTATCCTCCGGCGGGAGTGATCATCACCGGGGCGCGTTGCGCCCCGTGTGCCTCATCGATCAGGCGTCGAACACCTGATCCGCAAGCCCCCACTTGCTCGCCAGGGTCTCGGTGGCATTGAGGACCTCTTCCGCCCGGGCCGGGTGGTTGAACACGCCTTTGGCGATCCAGCTGAGCGCCGTCTCCCGGTTAGGCGCGAGCGACAGCAGGTGGATCAGTTCGCCCGCCTCGCCACCCACGATCTCACCGCCCAGCAGGGCGCCGGAATCCATGTCGCCGATCAGGCGCACGAAGCCGGCGGTGTCGTCCTGGCCCAGGGCGCAGGGGGAGGTCTCGAAGGCGGCGAAGCCCACCGCCGGTTCCAGCTCCTCGTCCTCGGCCATGTCCTCGTCCATGCCCAGGCGCGCCATCTCGATGGCGCTGTAGATGACGATGGGCACCTGCAGGCCGTCCTGCTTGCGGGTGTTGCCGTTGATGAGGTTGTCCACGGCCACGGTGGCGTCCGACAGGGCGTGGTTGGCGGTCATCCAGGGACTGGCCACGTCGCCGATGGCGTAGATGTTCGCGGCATCGGTCTGCAGGAAGTCGTTGCGTTTGACGAAGCCGTCGCGGTCCAGCTTCACGCCTACGGCCTCCAGGCCCAGGTCCTCGGTGTGGGGCGTGCGGCCGGTGCCGAGACACACCCAGTCCACCTGGATCTTTTCGCCGTCCTTGAGGGTGATCACCACGCCGTCACCGGCGGTGTCCACCGACTCAAAGCCCACGTCCTGGCGGTGCTCGATGCCGTGTTCCTTGAAGGCGGTCTTCAACGCGCCCATGGCCTGGGGGCTGAAGGGGATCTTGCGCAGGGCGGCGGAGCGCGACAGCCACACCACCTCCTTGCCCAGCATGGCGAAGATGAAGGCGAACTCCGTGGCCACCACGCCGTTGCCGATCACCGCCACGCGCTTGCCCTTCGGCGGCGGACTGTCGAACAGCATGTCACTGGTCAGCACCTTGCCGTCCACGGCCTCGAAGGGGGCCGGCACGAAGGCGGTGGCGCCGGTGGCGATGATGCTGTGCTTCGCCTGGATGAGCTGCGTGCTGCCGTCGCTGGCGGTGATCTCGAGCGTATGGGTGTCCTTGAAGCGGGCTGCGCCCTGCAGCGCGCTGATCTTCAGGTGCTTCATGTAGTCCACGTAGCTCTGCTGCACGCTGGCCACCACGGTCTCCTGGTGTTCCCAGGCGCTGTCCATGGACGCAGTGAGCGTGCCCTCGATGCCGCGCCCGGCGAAGTGGCGCTGGGCGGCGATGAGTTTCGCGGTGTGGTACCAGTCCTTCTTGGGCACGCAGCCCCGGTTGAGGCAGCAGCCGCCCCAGTCGGCCTTCTCGATGATGGCCACGTTGAGCCCGCGCAGGGCGCCGAGGATCGCGGCGCGATAGCCGCCCGGTCCGGAGCCGATCACGGCCAGGTCGAAGTGTTCGCTCATGGTGTGTTACCGGTGTTTGGGTGTGTGATTCGGGTTGATCAGAGGTGTTTCGCCAGGTGAGGCGTGAAGGGGCAGGGGATAGGCGTACAAGCATCCACGCCTGACGCCTGACCCCTCACGCAAAGCTCAATGCCACTCCACCCCGGTGATTCTCAGGGCGTAGATGCGCCCGTCGGCCTCGTAGTCGAAGCGTACCGGGATGTAGTGCAGTTCAGGGGCAAACCAGGCACTGAGGGCGATACCCCGCTCCTCGTCCCGGCGGGTGATCTTCACCGTGTCCAGGCGGCCGAGGTCTGTCTGCAGCCGCTCGTTGCCTTCCCGGATCAGGGTGTAGGTGCGCAGGCGATGGCGCTCCACCACTTCCACGGTTTCACGGGCCTCGACATTGCCGGTGCGCAGTTCCTGCATGAGCATCATCAGCACGGAGAGGTAGTCCAGGGTACCGTCCTGCACCTCGATCTCGAAGGGCTTGCCGTCCTGGGTGCCCCGCGCGAGGTGCGCGTCCCAGTCAAAGCGGGTGTGCACCTCGCGGCTGCGCCGGGGCTGGGTCTCGCTGTGATGGCTTTCCAGCAGGCGCAGGCCTTCGGGGCTGTTGCTGAGGATGCTTTCCCGGGACATCTCGAAGCGCCCCAGGATGCGCAGGAAACCCACGATCCGGGCGTCCAGGCTCATGCGCACCAGCCCGGGTTCGTAGTTCACGGTGCTGCGGGTCTTGAGGGTGTTGCCGTAGGCGACGGCCTCGTAGAAGGCGGTATGGGCCGGGGGCATCGCCAGGGCCGGGGGGCCGGCGCCGAGCAGCAGGATGAGCAGTGCGAGCCGGGTGCTGAGGGTGTTCCATGCCATGTTGATCAATCCTCTGCGGATGCCTGCGCGTCCAGGTCCAGGGGGGCGTCCAGCGGCGTACCGTCGAACCATACCTCACCGCCCTGGAGTTTCAGGAGGCCATCGGCCAGTAGACCCACCACCCGGGGATAGAGGCGGTGTTCCCGCTGTTGGACCCGTGCGGCCAAGGTCTGGGGGGTGTCGTCGGACCTGACCGGAACCCGGGCCTGCATGATCACGGGGCCGCCGTCCAGCTCGTTGTTGACGAAGTGGACGCTGGCGCCATGTTCTTTGACCCCGGCGCGCAGGGCCCGTTCATGGGTGTTGAGGCCGCGGAAGTCCGGCAGCAGGGAAGGGTGGATGTTGATCATGCGTCCGGCATAGTGCTCCACGAAGCCGGGGGTGAGGATGCGCATGAAGCCGGCCAGTACCACCAGGCCGGGTTGATAGCGGTCGATGGCGGCTGCCAGGGCGGCGTCGAAGGCGGCCCGGTCCGGGTAACCGGTGTGGTCCAGCACGTGGGTGGGGATGCCCGCCCGCCGGGCCCGTTCCAGGCCACCGGCGCCGGGGCGGTTGCTGATCACCGCCGCGATGCGCGCCCGCACCTCGCCGGCGGCGATGGCGTCGATCAATGCCTGCAGGTTGGTGCCGGTGCCGGAGATGAGCACCACCACCGGCATCGGTTCCGGCAGGGTCATTCAGTGATCAGTTCCACATGGGGCGGCACGTGCTCGCTGGCGCCGATCTGCCCCAGGACCCAGGACTCGATGCCGGCCTCGGTCAGGTGGGCGCGGGCGCTGTCCACGCCCTCGGCGGGCAGGATCACCACCATGCCGATGCCGCAGTTGAAGGTGCGCAGCATTTCCCGGGGCTGCACCTGGCCGGCCTCCTGCAGCCAGTTGAACACCGGCGGTCGGGTCCAGGCGTTGGGGTCCAGCCGGGCGCAGGTGCCGGGCGGCAGGACCCGGGGGATGTTTTCCAGCAGGCCGCCGCCGGTGATGTGGGCCAGGGCGTGCACCGGCTGCTTCTGCATCAGGGCCAGCAGTGGGCGCACGTAGATGCGGGTGGGGGCCAGCAGGGCCTCGCCCAGGCTGGTGTCGCCGCAGGGCTGGTCCAGGTCCGCCTGGCTGACCTCCAGGACCTTGCGGATCAGGGAGTACCCGTTGGAGTGGGGGCCGGAGGAGGCCAGGCCCAGCATCACGTCGCCTTCGCGCACCAGGCGGCCGTCCAGGATCCGGGACTTCTCCACGATGCCCACGGTGAAACCGGCCAGGTCGTAGTCGCCCTCGGCATACATGCCGGGCATCTCGGCGGTCTCGCCGCCCACCAGGGCACAGCCGGCCAGCTCGCAGCCGTCGGCGATGCCCTTGACCACGTCGGCGGCCACGTCCACGTCCAGCCGGCCGGTGGCGTAGTAATCCAGGAAGAACAGCGGCTCCGCCCCCTGCACCACCACGTCGTTCACGCACATGGCCACCAGGTCGATGCCGATGGTGTCGTGGCGCTTGAGTTGCATGGCCAAGCGCAGCTTGGTGCCCACGCCGTCGGTGCCGGAGACCAGGACCGGTTCCTTGAATCTGCCCACGGGCAGTTCGAACAGGGCGCCGAAGCCGCCGAGGCCCGCCAGCACGCCGGGGCGATGGGTGCGTCGGGCGTGGGGCTTGATGCGCTCCACCAGCGCATTGCCGGCGTCGATGTCGACCCCCGCGTCGCGGTAGCGCAGGCCGGGTGTCGTGTCCTTGGAGCTGGGGTCGGAATGGGGCATGAACGGGTCCCTGGGGTTGGGGGGCAAACGATGTTAAGGAGGCCGTGAGGGGGTGTAAAGCGGTGCGGTCAGTCGGGCTCACGTCAGGGTCAACTGTGATATGTTAGCGGACTCTCAATCCAAGCGAAAACGCCGTCTCTCCCATGAACTTGCGACTCTTGCCGCGTCGTCTGCCGATTCTTGCCCTGATCCTGGTTCTGGCGTGGGCCTGGCTGGCCGTTGCCGGCGGCGTGGCCCAGGCCGCCGGTAGCGGGCTGCACGAAGCCACTGTGCCCGTGCCGGACCGGGACCGACCCGCTCGGCAGGCGGGATTCGAGGCCGCTCTTGATCGGGTCCTACTGAAGCTCTCCGGTGATCGGCAGGTACTCGCCGACCCCCGCCTGGCCGACATACGTGCCGCGGCCTCCCGTTATGTGCAGCGTTTCCGCTACGTGGACCTGGGTGAGAATCAGCCGGGCCTGGAGGTGTTGTTCGACGTCGCGGCCCTGGAGCGCCAGCTGGCCGAGCGCGGGCTGCCCGTATGGGGTGCTGATCGTCCCTCCGTGCTGCTCTGGCTGGCGACCGTGGACGAGGGTCGTCGCGTCGTGCTGGGCGGCGAAGAGGGTAGGCCATTGCAGCAGATCCTGACAGGGGTGGCACGGGATCGCGGCCTGCGCCTGGTATTCCCCGTCATGGATCTTCAGGACCAGGCAGCGGTGAGTTACGCAGACCTGGCCGGTGGTTTCCACGAACCGGTGCTCCAGGCCTCGGGCCGCTATGCCAGCCGCTTCGTGCTGGCCGCCCATGTGCAGCGCCGTGGCGGCCTGTGGAGCGGACGCTGGCGGCTCATGGGCCAGGAGCAGCAGGAGGATTTCACGGTCGAGGCAGACACCCTGGAGGCCGCCCTGGACGAGGGACTGCAGCGTGTCGCCGACGCCCTGGGTCGGCGCCTGGCCATCGCCGGGCTGCTGGCCAGCGAGGATCACGTGCTGGTGACAGTCGATGGCGTGAACAGCCTCGCTGAGTTTCAGGCGGTGCGTCAGTACCTGGCGGAACTGAGCGTGGTGGCGGAGATCCGACCCCACCGACTCGAGGCCGGTCAGGCGGTGTTTATCACCCGGCTGCGCGGCAGCCCTCGGGACCTGGAGCGGGGCGTGCGTCTGGGCCGGGTGTTGGCACCCGCCGAAACGGCCGCCGATCTGCCCTTCCATGAACAGCACATGAGCAGCGTCAGCCTGCGTCTGTCCCGGTGAGTTTGCGCCAACTGCCCAATGCGATCACGGTGCTGCGTCTGTTGCTGACGCTGCCCATCGTGCTCGCGCTGCTGAATGGGCATTACGGCTGGGTGCTGGCGCTCCTGCTGCTGGCCGGTATCTCCGACGGCCTGGACGGCTGGCTGGTGCGCCGCAACGGCTGGCACACCCGGCTGGGCGGCTATCTGGACCCCCTGGCGGACAAGGTGCTCATGATGGGCACCTATTTCACCGTGGCCTGGGTGGGCCTGATCCCCTGGTGGCTCATGGTGCTGGTGGTGGCCCGCGACGTGGTGATCATCCTCGGGGCCCTGGCCTACCGGGCGGTGACCCGCAGCCTGGAAATGCAGCCCCTGCTCATCAGCAAGCTCAACACCTTCTTCCAGATCGTGCTGGTGCTGTCCGTGCTGGTCAACGCCGGGGTCATTTCCCTGCCCCAGCTCTACCTGGATGCCTTGGTGGGCATCGTCCTGGTGACCACCGTCTCCAGCGGCGTGGCCTACGTGGTGGGCTGGTCCCGGCGCGCCCTGGCCGCCCGGCAGCCCGGCGTATGAACACACAGCCCGGTGCCGCAAGCCAGCGGCTGACCCTGCCTGCGGCCGCGGTACTGGCGGTGCTGGTGCGCCACGCCCATGCGGACTACCGGGGCAGCGCACTCTATGCGGGCGATTCGGCCAAGCCCGGGGGCTGACATGCAGGCGCGCCAGCTGACCCTGGACGTGACCCTGCCGGACGGGTCCGATTTCGATGCGTTCCATGCAGGTGCCAACGGCCTGGCCGTGGACAGCCTGCGCGCCCTGGCCCGGGGCGAGGGGGAACGCCAGCTCTATCTCTACGGCGAGCCCGGCAGCGGCAAGACCCACCTGCTGCAGGCCGCCTGTCACGAGGCCTCCCTGTGGGGTCGCCGCGCCGCCTACCTCCCTGCCTTCCTGCTGCGCCAGGGCGGTGCACACGCCCTGGAAGGCCTGGAACAGCTGGATCTGGTCTGCCTGGATGGCATCAGTGCACTGGTCGGGTGTGTGGAGACGGAGACGGGCCTGTTCAACCTCATCAACGCCTCGAGGTGCCGCGATACCCGGCTGGTGCTTGCCGATACCCATGCCCCGCGGGCCCTGTCGGCAGCACTGCCTGACCTGGGCTCACGCCTGGTCTGGGGGCCGGTGTTCCAGCTACAGCCCCTGGATGATGCCGGCAAGCGTGCCGTGCTCGTGGAACGCGCCCGCCGCCGCGGCTTCGATCTGCCCGAGGATGTGGGGGAGTTTCTGCTGCGCACCTGCGCCCGTGATCTCGCCACGCTCATGGTGCAGCTGGAGCGTCTGGAACAGGCGTCCCTGCGGGATCAGCGCCGGGTGACCCTGCCGTTCGCCCGGGCGGTGCTGGGGGAGGGGGGTGAAGTGGGAAGTGTGAATTTGGAAGTGCGAAGTTAAGTCCCACTTCTCACTTCTCACTTCTCACTTCACTTGTCTTTCCCGCCGCGACATCCGCGGATACAAGGCGCTGCCCGCCATCCAGGCCAGGCTGAGCAGGACCATGAGCCAGCCGTAGAGTTTCTCGACGGGTTCCCCCGCGGCGTGAAACACCCCGATCACGAAGTAGGGCATGGCCAGGTAGCTGGCCCAGGCGTGGGTGTAGGCGCGCCCGGCCAGCATGCCCCGCAGGGGGAATACCAGGGGTACCAGCAGGATCGCGAGCACCAGGGCGCGGGGCAGCACCTGGGGCGGGAACAGCCAGGCATTCCACACCAGGATCAGCAGGAACAGGCCTAGCAGCCCGGAGATGGCGCTGAGGTAGCAGATGCGGCTCAACGGGACTCTCCCTGGTGCAGGGCCAGGCCCAGGGTCTGGGCCGTGCGGGCGATGCGCTCACCCAGGGCATGGCACAGGTGGCGTTCGTCCTCGCTCAGGGGCAGGTCGCCCTTGGGCCCGGCGAAATGGCTGGCGCCGTAGGGGGTGCCGCCGGTGCGGGTCTCGGTCAGCGCCGGCTCGGTGTAGGGCAGGCCCACCAGCAGCATGCCGTGGTGCAGCAGGGGGATCATCATGCTGAGCAGGGTGCTCTCCTGGCCGCCGTGCAGGGTGCCCGTGGAGGTGAACACCCCGGCGGGCTTGCCGGCCAGGGCGCCGGAGAGCCACTGGCTGCCGGTCTGGTCCAGGAAATACTTCAGGGGCGCGGCCATGTTGCCGAAGCGGGTGGGGCTGCCGATGGCCAGGCCTGCGCATTCCTCCAGGTCCCGGGTCGTGACGTAGGGCGGACCCTCGGTAGGTATCTCCGGGCTCACCGCCTCGCAGGTGGCCGACACCGGCGGCACGGTGCGCAGCCGCGCTTGCATGCCGGGAACCGACTCCACGCCCCGGGCCACGTGCCGGGCCATCTGCGCCGTGGCGCCGTAGCGGCTGTAATAGACCACCAGGATCTCGGTCATCTCAGAGGATCTCCAGCACTTGTTCCGGCGGGCGCCCCAGGGCGGCCTTGTCGCCGTGGATCACGATAGGGCGCTCGATGAGTTTGGGGCGCTGCACCATGGCGCGGATCAGGGTCTCGCGGGTCAGGCCCGGGTCGTCCAGGTCCGCCTCGGCATATTCGGGTTCCTTGCGCCGCATCAGCTCCCGGGGCTCCATGCCGAGCATCTTGAGGATGCGGTCCAGTTCCTCGGCGCTGGGCGGGGTCTTCAGATACTCCACCACGCGGGGCGAGATGCCCCGGGATTCGAGCAGCTGCAGGGTCTCGCGGGACTTGCTGCAGCGGGGGTTGTGGTAGATCAGGACGGGGGCTGGCTGTTCGGTCATCGGGCTGCCTTTTGCTCTCGGTGAATCAGGTTGGTACCTGGGGCGTGTCTTGACGGCATGGGGGGTGGGTGATAGCGTCGGGAACCAACCTTAGTCCCAGCCCGCCTTTTACGCCCGAATCCTGCCCCATGTGGAGTCAACGACTGCGCACCGCGCTTGTGATCGCATTATACCTGTCGGTGCTCGCCTTCGCCGGATGTGCCGCCACCGCCCCTGTCCAGGAGATGAGTGACGCGCGTCAGGCCCTACGGGCGGCGGAGCAGGTGGGCGCCCCCCAGCGCGCCGCACCCTCCTACGAGACTGCCCGCAGCCTGCTCGAGTCCGCCGAGACCCTGTTGCAGGCGGGAGAATACCGGGCTGCCCGTGACAAGGCCGCGCAGGCCCGCAACGAGGCCCTGAAGGCGCGCCAGGAAGCGCTGGACGCGATCCCCTGATCTGATCCCCTGGGCACATCGGATCTGTGCAGGGCACTGCATCGGAATTTCTCACCGCTCAATATTCTGCCTCTACCAATCATCGTCTCGATAAGCCGTTCCGTGACGTGCGTCTCTGCTTCTTCTTGACGCCTCAAGTTTCACGGTGGTAGCTTGGTCACACGTAGTGCCGTGTTGTATGCCCGCTCAAAGAATTCCCAAAAATCAGGAGCTTTAGACATGAATACGAAACAGCTGCGGCTTGTCCTTGCCGGCGCCATTGCCCTTGGGCTGACCGTCGGATGTGCCTCCACCCAGCCGGCCCCGGAACCCGAACCGGCCCCGGCCCCGGCCCCGGCACCTGCTCCGGCCCCCCGTGCCGCGCCGGCCCCGGCCCCGGCTCCGCCGCCGCCGGCTGCGCCCACCACCATGACCTACGAGGTGGTGCGCGGTGACAGCCTGTGGAAGATCTCCGGTCGCAGCTCCGTGTACGGCAACCCGTACCAGTGGCCGCTGATCTACAGGGCCAACGCCTCCCAGATCCGCGACGCCGACCTGATTTTCCCCGGTCAGCGCCTGACGGTGCAGCTCAACCCCTCCAGTGCTGATGTGGATGCGGCCGTGAACCACGCCCGTACCCGTGGTGCTTGGGAACTGGGTCGCGTCGAGAGTTCCGACCTGCGTTACCTGGATCAGTACGGCCTGCGCCCCATGCGCTGATCTGGCGTCACCTGATGCACAAAAAGGCCCGCCCTGTGCGGGCCTTTTTGTTTTTTGTCCCTTGTCAGTGGTCAGTGGTCAAAAACCTTGACATGAACATGACCTGGTCCATGCTCTTTTGACAACTGACAACTGACAACTGACAACTGACAACTGACAACTGACAACTGACAACTGACAACTGACAACTGACAACTGACAACTGACAACTGAC
>NZ_KB898933.1:0-7381 GCF_000377945.1 Thioalkalivibrio sulfidiphilus | reverse complement strand
TGACAACTGACAACTGACAACTGACAACTGACAACTGACAACTGACAACTGACAACTGACAACTGACAACTGACAACTGACAACTGACAACTGACAAATCAAATGCCGTCGCCCAACACCCCCGACAACTGCGCCCGGAGATTCCTGGTAAGCGGCCGGGTGCAGGGTGTCTTCTACCGCGCCTCCACACGCCGGGAGGCGCGGCGCCTGGGCCTGTCCGGCTATGCGAAAAACCTGCCAGACGGTCGCGTGGAGGTACTGGCGGCCGGGCCGTGCGCCGCGGTGGGTGAACTGGAGGTCTGGCTATGGCAGGGTCCGCCGGCTGCGCAGGTGAATGAGGTGCTGGCGGAGGATTTCGCGGGCGAGGTGGCGGCGGGATTCAGGACGGAATGAGATTCAGAATTCAAAATTCAAGATTCAAGATTCAAGATTCAAAGGTGAGGACGCGCGGGTTTTCCCTTTGAATCTTGAATCTTGAATTTTGAATCGCTCATTTAGCTTGCGGCAGGATCACGTGCAGCGTCTCCATGAATTGCATGTTCACGTCACCCCAGAGGTCCTCGGTGATGTCTTCGTCGAGGCCGAGGGTCTTCCACACGCCGGGATGAGGCATGCTGGCGAAGGTGCCGAATTCACTGAAGCTGCCCTGGTCGGTGCGGTTGGCCAGGGTGTCGGCCAGGTGCACGATGGCCACTTCCATGTTGTTGGCCGTGGCGCCCGGGCGGTGATGGAAGGCCACGGCCTGCTGCAGGCTTTCCGGCAAGCCCCACATCTCCATCAGCGCGCCACCCACCTCGGCATGATCGAAACCGATCAGTTCCCGTTCCTGCTGGGCCAGCACCTCTTCGTTGCCGCGCGCCGCGAGCAGCGATTCGCGCAGGATGTCCGGATAGCGGTGATAGAGCACCAGGCTGCCGATGTCGTGCAGCAGTCCGCCCACGAACAGTCGTTCCGGATGCAGCACATGACAGCGCTGTGCCAGGTTGCGGGCGATCAGGGCGGTGAACACGCTGTGACGCCAGAACACGGCGATGTTGACCAGTTCGCTGGGCAGCTTGGAGAAGGTCTTGGTGGCGCTCACGGCCAGCGCCAGGTGATAGAGGGCGCGCTGGCCGATGATGGAGATGGCCCGGCTCACGGTCTCGATGCGGTGATTGAGGCCGTACATGGCGGAGTTGGCCATGTGCAGGATGCGCGCGCTCAGGTTCGGGTCCTGCATGACGATCCTGGCCAGGCTTTCCGCCGTGCTCTTGGGGGACTCCATGTCCTGGCGCAGGCGGATGATGATCTCCGGTGGCGAGACCAGCGCCGAGAGGTCCTTCAGCAGATCCTGAATTTCCTGCCTTTTGTCGGAAACCGAGCTCATAAGTCTGATTTACCTCTCGCTTTCGCTGGTATGCGATGGCTGTTTGGAGACACTATGGGCTATAAGTTTGGCAAGTCAACCAGGTTTTGCAGGACAGCTTGATCTCCCGGGGTATCTCCCCCGGGAGATCGTCAACTGTCAGGAGAGTCAGTCATGAGCGACGGCGCGAGCGAAAAAGTAATTCCCTTTGATGTGGCTGCACGGCGTGAGTCGCCGGGCTCCGCCATGCAGATCATCGGGCGTTGCCGCAATCTCACCACGACCCACCTGGAGCGTTTCCTCAAGGAGATGCTCGACAACACCGACGACGCCCTGTTCAAGCTGGCCGATCAGGCCGAAGACAATCGCACCCAGAGCGAGTACTTTGACGCCATGCGCGAGGTGCGCCTCAAGCGCTCCACCATGGAGTCCGAGTACCCTTCCCAGCTGGCGCGCGCCTTTGACTCATTTCTCCAGGCCGGTCCCAGCGCCGCCGCCAAGCTGGCGAGCGCCGGTGAGCTGGAACTCTCCCTGGTAGGTCAGGAGGAACTGGAGGAAAACCTGGCCCTGGAAGGCATGATCACCAAGGCCAGCCGCGTCAACAAGGCGGAACTGGAGGCCCTGACCCGTCGGCTGGTGGTGGCGCTCAACCGTCCCAAGCTGTCCGAGGATGCGCATCCCCTGACCCCCACGTCCCTGTGTGAGTCCTTCCGCAGCGCCATGAAGGTGCTGGACGTGGACTTGCGGGTACGGCTGATCATCTACAAGCTGTTCGACAAGTACGTGGTCGGCGCGCTGCCGGCGCTGTATCAGGAGATCAACCGTGAGCTGGCGGAGCGCGGCCTGTTGCCCGAGCTCAAGACCACTGCGACGGCGGCACAGACGCGTCGCCGCGTCAGTCCTTCCCAGTCCCGCGAAGACGATGACGAGCATGAGCCGATTGCGGGCGACATGGCGGATGCTGGTGAATTGCTGGCCGCCCTGCAACAGCTCGCGGCCAGGGGTGGCAGCCCGATGTTGCCCGGGGTGACGTTGGTGGATTCCAAGTCCCTGCTCAGCGCCGTCCCACGCATCCCGGTGATCACCCCTGCCTCCGGCAGCGTATTCACCAGCGCCGAACTCAAAGACGTGGTGCTCACCGCGGTCAACAACGGTGATCCCACCGGCCTGGCCCTCAATCGCATGGACGAGACGGCCATCGACATCGTGGCCATGCTGTTCGACTTCATCTTCGATGATCCGGCGCTGCCCGCACCCATCAAGGAGTTGATCGGTCGTCTTCAGATCCCGGTGCTGCGGGTGGCCATCAGTGACAGGACCTTCTTCAGCCGCAAGAAGCATCCCGCCCGTCGCCTGCTCAACGAGCTGGCCCGTGCCGGTATCGGCTGGACCGAGGCGGAGGAGCGTGAAGACGGTCTGCGCACCCGCATCCAGTCGGTGGTTGATCGGCTGGTCAACGATGCCTCTGGCGATCCGAGTCTCTTCGAGCAGGAACTGGTCGCTTTCAAGGAGTGGTGCCAGGAGCAGAGCGAGCGTGCTGCCCAGCGCGAGGAGCAGAGTGCCCTGGCGGCCCAGGGCCGCGAGCACCTGCGGGTGGCCAAGGGCGTGGCCGAGGAGTCCATCGCCCGTCTGCTGGAAGGGCAGACCCTGCCCGAGCCCATCACCCAGTTGCTCAAGACCACCTGGAAGGACCTGCTGGTTCTCATCTATCTCAAGGACGGCCAGCACGGCAAGCTCTGGCAGAAGGCCCTGAACGTGGCCTCGCTGCTGATCTGGAGCCTGCTGCCCAAGTCGAGCCAGGCGGAACGCGAGCAGTTGACCAGCATGCTGCCCTCCCTGCTCAAGGCCCTGCAGGAGGGCATGAACCGCATGTCCTGCAGCGAGGCCGAGCGCCAGGGGATCATCGCCCTGCTGGCCCGGGAACATGCCCGGATCGTGCGTGATCCCGAGATCGACCTGGACGTGCAGGCCGCACCTGCGGTGGATCACTCCAAGTTGGATGCCCTCTCCGGTGAGCGAACAGTGGCCGAAGCCACCTCATCCGTGGATCTCGGTGCAGTGTCGTCGCCTGTACAGGAGACGACTACCGATGCAGAGACCGAAGGGGCCAGCGACGGCCGCTCCTTCATGGCGCGCAAGGTGGCCGAGATCAACCGGCTCATCTCCGACGGCCGCTTCAAGGTCTACGAGGAAGTGGTGATTGGTGAGGCCGGTGCCGGGGAGCCTGTGGATGAGGACCAGTACGTCCAGCAGGCTCGCGAGATGGAGGAGGGCACCTGGCTGGAATTGACCGATGCCGACGGCCAGCCGCTGCGTGCCAAGCTGTCCTGGAAGAGTCTGATCAGCGGCAAGTACTTCTTCGTCAACCGCCAGGGCCTGAAGGTCAAGGAGATGACTGTCTACGGGCTGGGCGCGGAGTTCCGCGCCGGACGGGCCCGGATCATCGAGGACGTGCCGGTGTTCGACCGGGCCATCAGCACCCTGATGGCCAGTCTGAGCAAGAGCGGCGCCCCGGCCATGTGATACAAGCGGTGAGGCGCGGGGCTGATCAGGCGCCGCACCGTTTTCGCGTTCCCTCCGCCCCGGGCGCGAGTTGCGCCGTTGCAGGGCAGGCCGTACCATTGCTCCCTTTTCGGTTCCCGCTCCCGGCGCGGTCTCCCGTGCGCCGCGCCCCCTGCCGTTTCGGCACCCGTCGGGGCGGATCCCCATCGTTCATAAAAGGGCTGGAAATGCGTAGCCATTACTGCGGTTCTGTCAACGAGTCTCACCTGGACCAGGAAGTCACCCTGTGCGGCTGGGTCAACCGGCGCCGGGACCACGGCGGCGTGATCTTCATCGATCTGCGCGACCGGGAGGGTCTGGTTCAGGTGGTGTTCGACCCGGACCTGCCCGAGGTCTTCGCCACCGCCGAGCGTGTGCGCAGCGAGTACGTGCTCAAGGTGAAAGGCCGTGTGCGCCGCCGCCCCGCCGGCACCGAGAACCCGGACCTGCCCACCGGCGCCATCGAGGTGCTGGGTCGCGAGCTGACGGTGCTCAACAGCGCCGAGACACCCCCCTTCCAGCTGGACGAGGACGAGGTCAACGAGGAGACCCGCCTGCGCTACCGCTACGTGGACCTGCGCCGGCCCGCCATGCAGAAGCGTCTGCAGATGCGTGCCCGGGTGTCCCGCACCCTGCGCCGCTTCCTGGAGGACAACGGCTTCCTGGACATCGAGACCCCGATGCTCACCAAGGCCACCCCCGAGGGCGCCCGCGACTACATCGTGCCCAGCCGCACCCATCCCGGCTGCTTCTTCGCGCTGCCCCAGTCGCCACAGCTGTTCAAGCAGCTGCTGATGATGGGCGGCATGGACCGCTACTACCAGATCGTGCGCTGCTTCCGGGACGAGGACCTGCGCGCCGACCGTCAGCCCGAGTTCACCCAGCTGGATATCGAGACCTCCTTCATGGACGAGGAGGGCATCATGGGGCTCATGGAGGAAATGATGCGCGAGCTGTTCGCCCAGGTACTGGAAGTGCCCCTGCACACCCCCTTCCAGCGCATGAGCTACGCCGAGGCCATGGCCCGTTACGGTTCCGACAAGCCGGACCTGCGCATCCCGCTGGAGCTGACCGAGCTCACCGACATCATGGGCGAGGTAGACTTCAAGGTCTTCTCCGGCCCTGCCAAGGATCCCGCCGGACGCGTGGCCGCCCTACGCGTGCCCAAGGGCGGCGAGCTGTCCCGCAAGGACATCGACGACTACACCCATTTCGTCGGCCGTTACGGCGCCAAGGGCCTGGCCTACATCAAGGTCAATGACCTCAATGCCGGGCGCGAGGGCCTGCAGTCGCCGATCCTCAAGTTCATGCCCGACACCGTGGTGGTGGAGATCCTGGATCGCACCGGCGCCGAGGACGGCGACCTGATCTTCTTCGGCGCCGATAAGGCGCGTATCGTCAACGAGGCCCTGGGCGCCCTGCGGGTGAAGCTCGGCCACGATCTCGGCCTGGTGGAGCGTGGCTGGCGGCCGCTGTGGGTGGTGGACTTCCCGATGTTCGAGCATGACGAGAAGGAAGGCCGCTGGGTGGCCCTGCACCACCCCTTCACCGCCCCCCGCGTCGAGCGTCCCGAGGAACTCACCGGCAACCCCGGCGAGATGATCTCCCGGGCCTACGACATGGTGCTCAACGGCACCGAGGTGGGCGGCGGTTCCGTGCGTATCCACACCACCGCCATGCAGCAGGCCGTGTTCAATCTGTTGGGCATCGGCGAGGCCGAGGCCCGGGACAAGTTCGGCTTCCTGCTGGACGCCCTGAAATACGGCTGTCCGCCCCACGGCGGCATCGCCTTCGGCCTGGACCGCCTGGTCATGCTCATGACCGGCAGCCAGTCCATCCGCGACGTGATGGCCTTCCCCAAGACCCAGACGGCCCACTGCCCGCTCACGGACGCGCCCGCCGAGGTGTCCGACGCGCAGCTGCGCGAATTGAATATCCGCATCAAGCAGCAGCCCGCGTAACGGGTAGAGGCAAGAGGCAAGAGGCAAGATGCAAGATGCAAGAGAATGACGTTTTTTCTTGTCTCTTGCATCTTGTATCTTGTCTCTCGTGTTTCCTAAACGCCCCGAATCGGTCCTGATCGTCGTCTATACCCAGGGCGGCGATGTGCTGCTCCTGCGCCGCCGTGAGCCCCCGGATTTCTGGCAGTCGGTGACCGGCAGCCTCGAGTGGGGCGAGGCGCCGCTGCAGGCCGCCCGCCGGGAACTCTTCGAGGAGACCGGGCTCGGCGCCGACGGGCTCGTGGACTGTCACCTCCAGTACCGCTTCCCCATTCACACGGCCTGGCGGCATCGCTACGGCCCCGATGCCCATGAAAACCTGGAGCATGTCTTCCTGCTGCGCCTGCCGGAACCGGTGCCCGTGTGCATCGAGCCCCGGGAGCATACGGAATACCGCTGGCTGCCCGCGGCCCAGGCCGCCGAGTGGTGCTTTTCCTGGAGCAACGCCCGGGTGATCCGCGAGCAGGTCCTAGCCCGCATATCTCACCACCCTTCTACTGCGGCCGCCGATCTGCTCGCTGTGACGGGGCGTGCTCACTTCAGCCGGCTTGACGTAGTGTCGGCTACGCCGGCGCCGTCTTCCGTTCCGCGCGCCCCGTCACAGCGGCATCTCGACGCCCTCGCTACGAACGGTGGTGAGATATGCGGGCTAGGGGAGGGCGGACGCGATGCGTGAGGCGGTGGTGTTCATCCATGGGGCGTGGATGACGGGGCTCGAGATGACTCCCCTGCGCCGCCGCCTCGCCCGTGGAGGTTTCTCCTGCCACCAGTTCAGCTATCCGAGCCTGCTGGCCGCGCCCGAGGACAACGCGACACGCCTCAACCGCTTTCTCAGCGGGGTGGAGGCGGACGTGGTGCACCTGGTGGCCCACAGTCTGGGCGGGCTGGTGCTGCTGCATCTGTTCGACCGCTATCCCGTGCAGCGCCCCGGCCGCGTGCTGATGCTGGGCACCCCGATCAACGGCAGTCGCACCGCCGCCTGCTTCGCCCGCACGCCCCTCACCCGCTGGCTGTTGGGGCGCAGCATCCGCCGGGGTCTGCTCGGCGGCGCGCCGCGCTGGAAGGGGGGACGGGAACTGGGCATGGTGGCGGGCTACCGGGGCTTTGGCATCGGCACCCTGTTCTGTCGTGCCCTGGAGCAGCCCAACGACGGCACCGTCGCCCTGGCCGAGACCCGTGCGCCGGAGATCAATGCCCACCTGAGCGTGCCCTACGGGCATTTCGCCATGCTCTGGTCGGCGCCGGTGGCGGACGCGGTGGCGGCCTTCCTCAGGACCGGCGATTTCGCCGCATCCTGAGCCTAGCCCGAACATTTCATAAATTGCACGCGCCCTCGCTTGTCTCTTGACCGCACAGGGGATTTTCCTCACTCGGCCGTATAGCCTGATACGGCGCTCCCTCGGAAAACCCCCTGTGCGGCCAATATCCTGCGCGATCATCGCGCGAATTTATGAAATGTTCGGGCTAGGAGCCTGGGCGGTAGAAACCTGCAGCG
>NZ_KB898932.1 GCF_000377945.1 Thioalkalivibrio sulfidiphilus | reverse complement strand
AGGCGATGGGCTTTCGCCGCTTCAGTGTCCGGGGGCTTGAAGCGGTCACGGGTGAATGGAATCTGGTGTGTCTGGCGCTCAACCTGCGACGGATGCAGCGCTTGGGATGGCGCCCGGCATAACCGACACCCCGCCAGTGCGGGGCCGGCGGCCCACTGTGACGCCGGGTGACCCTGCATGCCGGTCACTGTGGCTGGATAACAGTCCCGGCGCCACCCGGCCCCCGCAGATCAGCATCGATTTATGCTCGACCGAAAACTTCTACCGCCCAGGCTCCTAGCCCGCCGGCGCCGTCCCCGAGAGCAGCAGGGACTTGCTGCGCATGGCCTTGGGCTGGGGCAGCCCCATCAGTTGCAGCACCGTGGGGGCGATGCCGCTCAGGCCGCCGCCGGTGGTCAGGCGCCAGCGATCCCGGTCGATCAGCAGCAACGGCACCGGGTACATGGTGTGCTGGGTATGGGGCTCGCCGGTGACAGGGTCCACCATCTCGTCGCAGTTGCCGTGATCGGCGGTCAGCAGCACCGAGAAGCCCTTGGCCTTGGCGGCATCCAGCACCCGGCCCACCTGGGCGTCCAGGGCCTCCACGGCCTTGATCACCGCCTCGCGCACGGCGGTGTGACCCACCATGTCGCCGTTGGCGAAGTTCACCACGATGAAGCCATACTGGCCGCTCTCGATGGCCTTGATGGTCTCGTCGGCCACCTCTCGTGCACTCATCTCCGGCTGCTCGTCATAGGTGGCCACCGGCGGCGAGGGCACCATGACCCGGTCCTCACCGGCGAAGGGCTCTTCCTTGCCGCCGTTGAAGAAAAAGGTCACGTGGGCGTACTTCTCGGTCTCCGCGCAGTGGAACTGGCGAATCCCGGCGGTACTGATCACCTCGCCCAGGGTGATGGACGGGCGCTCCGGCGGGAAACCGATGGGCGACAGGAAGCGGGGGTCGTACTCGGTCAGACAGGTCACGGACACGGGCTTGAAATCGCCCCGGTCGAAACCGTCGAACTCGTCCATGCCCAGAGCGGCGGCCATCTGCCGGGGCCGGTCGTTGCGGAAATTGAAGAACACCAGGGCATCACCGGGCCTGAGCATGCCCTCGGGGTCGATCACCCGGGGCTTGATGAACTCGTCGGTCTCGCCCGCCGCATAGGCGGACTCGATGGCCGCGGCGGCGGACGCGGCGCGCTCGCCGTCACCGTGCACCAGGGCGTCGAAGGCCTTCTTGGTCCGATCCCAGCGCTTGTCCCGGTCCATGGCGTAGTAGCGCCCGCTCACGGTGGCGATGCGCCCGCCCGCCTCGGCCAGCAGGGGCTCCAGTTCATCCAGGTAATTGGCAGCGCATTTGGGCGCGGTGTCTCGGCCGTCGGTGATCATGTGCACCAGG
The DNA here is from genome assembly GCF_000377945.1 of Thioalkalivibrio sulfidiphilus. Taxonomy (GTDB): domain Bacteria; phylum Pseudomonadota; class Gammaproteobacteria; order Ectothiorhodospirales; family Ectothiorhodospiraceae; genus Thioalkalivibrio_A; species Thioalkalivibrio_A sulfidiphilus_A. Next base: position 80,464 of record NZ_KB898932.1, on the reverse strand, counting down.
GGCTTCACCTCCAGGCGCTGGCACAGCTGGATCAGTGCCTGCAGGTGGCGCACATGGCTGTGCACGCCGCCGTCGGACACCAAGCCCAGCAGGTGCAGGGGGCGACCCGCCGCCTTGGCGGCCTGGGCGGCGCCGTTGAGCGCCGGGTTCTCGAAGAAGCTGCCATCGGCAATGGCATCATCGATGCGCACCAGGTCCTGGCGCACCACGGAACCGCAGCCCAGGGTCAGGTGACCCACCTCGGAGTTGCCCATCTGCCCGTCCGGGAGACCCACCGCCCGGCCGCAGGCGTCCAGCGTGGTGTGCACGTGGGTGGAGAAGTATTCATCCAGGCGCGGCGTGCGCGCCTCCGCGACGGCGTTGTTGATCTTGCTGGGGTTGATGCCCACGCCATCCATGATGATGAGCAGGGTGGGGCAGCGGGGTGTCTTGTGGTCTTCGCTCATGGGGCGTCGTTCCGGGTGCGATGAATGACGGGTGGGCACGGAGAGCTGGAGAGGCTTCGATCCGGGCCGGGGAGGGGTATTTTAGCAGATGCTGTTGGAGCGTGAGAGGATGGCTAGTGGCTAGTGGCTAGTGGCTAGTGGCTAGTGGCTAGTGGCTAGTGGCTAGTGGCTAGTGGCTAGTGGCGAAAATGCTAAGTTATCCCCTCTCCCTCTGGGAGAGGGTTGGGGTGGTCTTCCTTGCCACTTGAGACTAGCCACTAGCCACTGCAAATTACGCCTTACCGCCCTTATCCTGATCCGAATCCTTCTTCTCGCCCTCGTCCTTCCTGTCGTCCTTCTTGTCGGTCTCCGGGGCTTGCCAGCCGCGGGCCTCCTCATCGGCCAGACGGTCCAGCTCGGCGTCCATTTCCGCGTCGCTCAGGGGGCGATACTCATCATCCCCGGTGGCCGAATCGGACTTGGCGGTGCCGCTGCCGGCGGCAGACGCAGCCGCGGCTGCCTTGGCGGCGGCATGCCGTTCGCGCAGCGGATTGGGCCTCGGCTTGGGCCGGGAGACACCCTCGTCGATGTCCTCCTGGCTCCACTCGGCGTCGTCGTACTGGGCCTCCGACTCACCGGCCTCCGCAGCCTCCCTGGCGCGGCGCCGCTGCATGATTCGGGACAGCAGCAGACCGATCTCGAACAGCAGCCACATGGGCAGGGCCAGCAGGGTCTGGGAGATGATGTCCGGCGGGGTGAGCACCATGCCGATGACGAACACGCCGATGATCACGTAGGGCCGCTTCTGGGCCAGCTTCTCGGGCGTGGTCACGCCCAGGGACACCAGCAGGATGGTGGCGATCGGCATCTCGAAGGCGATGCCGAAGGCCAGGAACAGCATGATGACGAAATCCAGGTAACGGGCGATGTCGGTCATCACCGCCACCCCTTCCGGGGCGGTGCTGGTGAAGAACGCGAAGATCAGCGGGAAGACCACGAAATAGGCGAACGCCATGCCCGTGTAGAACAGCAGGGTGCTGGAGATCACCAGCGGCGCGGCCAGGCGCTTCTCGTGCTTGTAGAGACCCGGGGCGACGAAGCCCCAGACCTGGTAGAGCAGGTAGGGGATGGTCAGCACCACCGCCAGCAGCAGCACCAGCTTGAAGGGGATCAGGAAGGGCGCGGCCACCTCGATGGCGATCATGCTGCTGCCTTCCGGCAGGTGCGCCATCAGGGGCTCGGCCAGGGCAGTGTAGATCTGGTTGGCGAAGGGGAACAGCACCAGGAACACCACCAGGATGGCGAGCACCATGCGCAGCAGACGGTTGCGCAGCTCGAACAGGTGGCTCAGCAGGGTGCCTTCCCCCTGGGCACCGGGTGCCGGTTGCTCAGGCTTTGGGCTCATCACGATCCTTGGCGGGCGGGGTTTCCTGGGCGGCCGGCTGGGCATCGGACACCTTGCTGGTGTCGGCCTCGGTCTTGCGCTGTTTCACCAGACGGGTGGCCTGCTCACCGAAATCCCCCTCCTCGGCGAAGCCCTCCTGCTCGTCCTTGACCTCGTTCTCGATGGACTTGACCAGGTAGGAGGTCTCCTCCACCTCGTGGCGCAGGCTGTCCTCGGTCTCCTTCATCATGTTCTTCAGCTGGCTGATCTCCTTATTCTGCTCGTTGAGCAGTTTGCGCAGCTCGTCGGTCTGGAATTCCTGCTCGATGTCGGCGCGCACGTTGGTGACAAAGCCACGGATCTTGCGCACCCACAGACCCACCTCCCGGGCAAGACCGGGCAAGCGGTCGGGGCCCACCACCAGGAGGGCCACCACCAGGATTACGAGGATTTCCCAGAAGCCGACGTCGAACATGGCAGTGCTCTGTCACGGGTTGGCGGGCGCGCAGGCGCGCGCCCGCCAAGCACGCGACATCAGGCCTGGCGTTCCTTGTCCTTGCCGGATTCCTTCTTGGCCTCGGCGTCGATCACCCGGCCTTCGGTCTTGTCTTCCATTTCGCGGCGGGCGGTGGTGTCTTCCTCGCCCTCCTTCTCGTCGCCGTCACGCACGGACTTGCGGAAATTCTTGATGGCGCTGCCCAGATCGCCGCCCATGTTGCGCAGCTTCTTGGTGCCGAACAGAAGCACGACGATGACCAGAATGATCAGGAGCTGCCAGATGCTGATGCCACCGATACCCATTTGCGTTCTCCGGTAAGTCTCTAAATCGTTATGTAATAGTTATGAATGCTACTTGGCCCGACTGGCCTTTTCCTCGATGCCCGAGACACCGAAACGCCGCCCCAGCTCGGCCAGCACCGCCTCCGGACCCAGGCCCTGATGGGCCAGCATCACCAGGCAATGAAACCACAGATCCGCCGTCTCATAGACGATCTGCTCCGGGTCCCCGTTCTTGGCGGCCACCACGGTCTCCGTGGCCTCCTCCCCCACCTTCTTCAGGATCGCGTCCAGGCCCTTGGCATACAGGCCGGCCACGTAGGAGCTGTCCGGTGCCGCCTGCTTGCGGGCCTCGAGCACCCGCGCCAGCTCTTCCAGGATCCGATCACTGCTCATGTCTTATCACCGTACATCTGATCCGGGTCCTTGAGTACCGGCTCCACCACCTGCCAGTCGCCATCCTGGTAGCGATGGTAGAAGCAGTTGTGGCGCCCGGTGTGGCAGGCGATGCCGCCGCGCTGCTCCACCTCCAGCAGCAGGGTGTCCCGGTCGCAGTCCAGGCGCATCTGCACCACCCGCTGGGTGTTGCCGGAGCTCTCGCCCTTGTGCCAGAGACGCTGCCGGGAGCGGGACCAGTATACGGCCTCGCCGGTCTCCAGGGTGCGCTGCAGGGATTCCCGGTTCATCCAGGCGAGCATCAGGACCTTGCCGGTGCCGGTCTCCTGGGCGATGGCCGGGATGAGGCCATCCGGGTTCCAGTGAATCGTGTCTAGCCAGTCTGGGGACATGCTGTTCTCGCCGGCGGAATGCGCCGGAGTCTTCGACTTTATACGTTAATTGTGAAAGTTTAACCCGAATGTTTCATGAATTCGCGCGATGATCGCGCGGGATATTGGCCGCACAGGGGATTTTCCAAGGGAGCGCCGTATCGGGCTATACGGCCGAGTGAGGAAAATCCCCTGTGCGGACAAGAGACAAGCGAGGGCGCGCGCAGTTCATGAAACATTCGGGTTAAACCACGGGGGAGCGCGGCCCGGCGCGGGGAAAAGGCCGTCAGAGGCGGACCTCCACGCCCTGCTCGGCCATGAATCGCTTGGCCTCGCCCACGGTGTGCTGGCCGAAGTGGAAGATGCTGGCGGCCAGCACCGCGTCGGCATGGCCCCGGGTGACGCCGTCCACCAGGTGCTGCAGTGTGCCCACGCCGCCGGAGGCGATCACCGGCACCCGCACCGCATCGGAGACCGCCCGGGTCAGCTCGATGTCGAAGCCCGACTTGGTGCCGTCCCGGTCCATGCTGGTGAGCAGGATCTCGCCGGCACCGCAGTCCACCATGCGCCGGGCCCAGTCCACCGCATCGAGGCCCGTGGGCTTGCGACCGCCATGGGTGAAGATCTCCCAGCGATCCGCCTCGCCGGGACCGGAGACCCGCTTGGCATCGATGGCGACCACGATGCACTGGGAGCCCACCTTGTCGGCGGCCTCTCGCACGAAGTCCGGGTTGAACACCGCGGCGGTGTTGATGGAGACCTTGTCGGCGCCGGCATTGAGCAGGCGGCGGATGTCCTCCATGCGCCGGATGCCGCCGCCCACGGTCAGGGGGATGAACACCTCGGTGGCCACCTGCTCCACCACGTGCACCATGGTCTCGCGCTCGTCGTGGCTGGCGGTGATGTCCAGGAAGGTGATCTCGTCGGCGCCCTCGGCGTCGTAGCGCCGGGCGATCTCTACCGGGTCACCGGCGTCGCGGATCTCGACGAAGTTGACGCCCTTGACCACGCGGCCGTTGTCGACGTCGAGACAGGGGATGATGCGTTTGGCGAGCATTGGGGCAGTGGCTAGTGGCTAGTGGCAAGGAAACCCGCCGGGCAGAACCTACTGGTCGGCGAGTTTCTGGGCCTCGGCGAGGTCGATGGTGCCTTCGTAGAGGGCGCGGCCGACGATGACGCCGTCGATGCCCTCCTCGCTCACGGCGCACAGACGGCGTATGTCATCCAGGTTGGTGACGCCGCCGGAGGCGATCACGGGCACGTGCACGGCCTGGGCGAGCTTGACCGTGGATTCCACGTTCACGCCCTGCATCATGCCGTCCCGGGAGATGTCGGTGTAGATGATGGCGGCCACGCCGTCCTGCTCGAAGTGCATGGCCATGTCGATCACGTCGTGGTTGGAGAGCTTGGACCAGCCGTCGATGGCCACCTTGCCGTCCTTGGCGTCCAGGCCGACGATGATGTGGCCGGGGAATTCCAGGCACAGGTCATTGACGAAATGGGGCGCGCTCACCGCCTTGGTGCCGATGATGACCCACTGCACGCCAGCGTCCAGGTACACCTGCACGGTGTCGTCGTCGCGGATGCCGCCGCCCACCTGCACCGGCAGGTCCGGGTAGCGGGCGACGATCTCGCTGATGATGCCGGCGTTGCGTGGCTCGCCGGAGATGGCCCCGTCCAGGTCCACGATATGCAGCCGGCGCGCCCCGGCCTCCACCCAGCGACCGGCCACCTCCACCGGGTCGTCGGAGAACACCGTCGCGTCGTCCATCCTGCCCTGGCGCAGACGCACGCACTTGCCATCCTTCAGGTCAATGGCCGGAATCACCAACATGCTCGAGTCTCCTGGGATCATGACTGTGGCTGCCCATCCCAGCGCATGAAGTTCCTGAGCAGGGTGAGGCCCGCGGCCGCGCTCTTCTCAGGGTGGCACTGGATGGCAAAGATGTTGTCCTTGGCAATGGCCGAGGTGAAGCGGATGCCGTACTCGGTGGTGGCGGCCACCAGGGCGGGGTCGCCGGCCTCGAGGTGATAGCTGTGCACGAAATAGAAGCGGCTGTCCTGGGGGATGTCCCGCCACAGGGGGTGCGCGCCTTCCTGATGTACCTGGTTCCAGCCCATGTGGGGAATCTTCAGGCGGTCGCCGCTGCCGGCGTCCCGCAGATCCGTTCCGAAAAACCGCACCGTGCCGGGCAGGATGCCCAGGCAGGGGGTGCCGCCATTCTCTTCACTATAGTCCACCAGCACCTGCATGCCCATGCAGATGCCCAGGAACGGACGGCTGGCGGCCACCTCGCGCAGCACGGCATCGAGGCCCCGGGCGATGAGCGCGGCCATGCAGTCCCGGGCGGCGCCCTGGCCGGGGAACACCACCCGCTCGGCGGCGGCGATGTCCCCGGGGCTGTCGGTGAGCAGCACGCGGGTGCCCGCCGGAGCCTCGTGCTCCAGGGCCTTGACCACGGAGCGCAGGTTGCCCATGCCGTAATCGACCACTGCCACGGTGTTCATGATCGCTGCCTTGCTCGGGATGCGGGTGTCGCGGCCTACAGGGAGCCCTTGGTAGAGGGGGTGGTGCCCTGCATGCGCGGGTCCGGCTCGGCGGCCATGCGCAGGGCGCGGCCGAAGGCCTTGAAGATGGTCTCCGCCACGTGGTGGGCGTTGCGCCCGCGCAGGTTGTCGATGTGCAGGGTCACGGCGGCATGATTGACGAATCCCTGGAAAAACTCGCCGAACAGGTCCACGTCGAAGTCGCCGATGCGTGCCCGGGGGTAGTCCACGTGGTACTCCAGGCCGGGACGGCCGGAGAAGTCCACCACCACCCGGGACAGGGCCTCGTCCAGGGGCACGTAGGCATGGCCATAGCGGCGGATGCCCTTCTTGTCGCCCAGGGCCCTGGCCATGGCCTGGCCCAGGGTGATGCCGATGTCCTCCACCGTGTGGTGGGCATCGATGTGCAGGTCACCCCTGGCGACGATCTCCAGGTCCACCACGCCGTGCCGGGCCACCTGGTCGAGCATGTGGTCCAGGAACGGCAGGCCGGTGTCGAACTGGCCTTTGCCCTGACCATCCAGGTTGATACGGACCCGGATCTGGGTTTCCAGGGTGTCCCGGGAGACTTCGGCGATACGCTCGGACATGGGTGCAATAAATCCGCGGATTGATCGACCTGCGATCATATCACAGCCACCGGCCCTGACACGCGCCGTCACAGCGAGCAGATCGGCGGCCGCAGTATGAAGGGTGGTGAGAATTGCGGGCCTGTAGTGGCGTGCTGCTTGTAGGGCCGCGAAGCCTTCGGGTATCTTGAGCATTAAGGTAGGTACAGGGACACCTCCTCACCACGGGAACCACGCATGCCCACGTCCAATATCATCGATCTGCATGGCCTGAAGAAGGCCTGCAGCAACTGCAGCCTCCACGACCTGTGCATCCCCATGGGGGTCAGTGACCAGGAACTGGACGCGCTGGAGCGCATCATCAACCGCCGCCGGCCCCTGCAGCGGGGCGAGTACCTGTACCGCCCCGGCGACCGCATGCAGGCCCTGTACGCGGTGCGGGCCGGCTCCGTGAAGACCTCCTCCATCAGCGACGACGGCCTGGAACAGGTCACCGGCTTCCACCTGCCCGGCGAACTCCTGGGCCTGGATGCCATCAGCGACGGCATCCACCCCTGCACCGCCCGGGCCCTGGAAACCACCTCGGTGTGCGAGATCCCCTATGACCGGCTGGAAGACCTGGCTGGCCAGGTTCCGGGGCTGCAGCGTCAGCTGTTCCGCATCATGAGCCGGGAGATCCAGTTCGACGAACACCTCATGACCCTGCTGGGCAAGAAGTCCTCGGAGGCGCGCCTGGCCGCCTTCCTGCTGAGCCTGTCCAAGCGCTTCGGCGAACGGGGCTTCTCCCGCCAGGAATTCAACCTGACCATGTCCCGCAACGACATCGCCAACTACCTGGGCCTGGCGGTGGAGACGGTCAGCCGGCTGTTCACCCGCTTCCAGCAGCTCGGCCTGCTGGAGGTCAACCGCAAGCTGGTGCAGCTGATCGACATGGAAGGCATGCACCAGATGGCCGGCGCCCACGGCGCCGAGAGTCTTGAGAAAGGCAGCCGGGGAGGCTGATGACTGCAATTCAAAGTTCAAGATTCAAAATTCAAAGAAAAGCTCACACCCCCTTTGAATTTTGAATCTTGAATGTTGAATCGCCTCTACAGCAGTGCTCTCGGCGAAAACACCTCCGCCTCACCCAGCTTCTCCGTCACCCTGACCGCCTCCGCCAGCAGCCTGTCCGCGCTCACGGGCCCCACCTCCTCGCAGGCGGCCACGTAGGTCAGGTGCAACAGGCCGCGCAGGCCCTCCAGGCCCACGGCCTGGGGCAGGTGCGCCGCCTCCCCCGTGATCCAGTCGGTCACCTGCCCGCGCAGACCCGCCGGCAGACCCAGGCCCACCAGGCGCTGCATCACCCGCACCCGCACCCCGGTCTCCACCTGCCGCTGCACGAGCCCCTCCATGAGGCCCCCGTACAGGGACTCGAACACCGTCAAGGCGCCCGGCGGCAGGGACGGCGAGGCACTGGCCGCAGGGACGGCACCCCGGTCCGAGGGACCCGGGTCCGGGGCCAGGTCCGCCTCGTCCAGGGACAGTGCGCGCACCAGGGCCCGGTGCAGTTCGCCGCGCCGCGCCTCCAGCCCGGCCTGCCGGCAGATGCGCGCCAGGAAGTCGTGCAGGGCGTACACGGGCTTGTCCGAGAACTCCCGCTCCCAGAGGCCCAGACCCTCACGGGCGGCGGCCTCGTCCATGAGGGAGCACAGTCCGGTGAAGATGGCGCGGCGGCGGCGACGCAATTCCCTGCTGTCCACGGCCATGACGCTCACCCCTTGCCCTTGTGCAGGACATCGGCCTGGAACTCCGGATAGCCGATCTCGTAGTGCTCGCTGAAGTCGAGACCCCGCTGCTCGTCCAGCGTGGAGGCGCGCAGGCCCACGGTGCGGTCGATGAGGAAGTACATCAGCAGGGCCATGGGGAAGGCCCACAGGAAGCCCGCCAGGATGCCGATCATCTGCACCGCCACCTGCATGGGGTTGAACAGGTCGCCGGCCAGGAACAGGCCCGCCGCCAGGGTGCCCCAGGCGCCGGCCAGGCCGTGGGCCGAGACCGCGCCCACCACGTCGTCCAGGCCCAGGGACTCCAGCAGGCGCGTGCCCGCCACCACGATCATGCCCGAGACCAGGCCGGTGACCACGGCGAAGTGCGGGTCCATGGTGGCGGCGCCGGCGGTGATGCCCACCAGGCCGCCGATGGAGGCATTCACGGTGGTGGTGAGCAGCACCGGCTGTCGCAGGATGGCCAGCAGGATCAGGGCGCCGGCGGCGCCGGCCGCCGCCGAGAGGTGGGTGTTGAGGTTGATCAGGCCGATGGAGACATCGGCGCCGCCGGTGCTGCCGCCGTTGAAGCCAAACCAGCCCACCCAGAGAATGAAGCCGCCCAGGGCCACCTGGGTGAGGTTGTGGCCATGGATGGGCCGGCGCTCGCCATTGGGGCCGAAGCGCCCCAGGCGCGGTCCCAGCACGATAACGCCAGCCAGGGCCACCCAGCCGCCAATGGAATGCACCACCGTGGACCCGGCGAAATCGATGAAGCCGAGGCTGGCCAGCCAGCCCTCGCCGCCGTGGGCGCTGCCCCAGGCCCAGCTGCCGTACACGGGGTAGATGATGGCGGTGATCAGCACCGCGCCCAGCAGGTAGGCCTGGTAGCGGGTGCGCTCGGCCATGGCGCCGCTGGCGATGGTCACGGCGGTGGCGGCGAACATGGTCTGGAACAGCAGGGCCATGTAGTCGCCGTTCTCGGCGCCGATCAGGGCGAAATGGGACTGGCCGAACCAGCCGGTGGGGTTGAAGCCGAACATCAGCCCGTAGCCCACCAGCCAGAAGGCCAGGCTGCCCAGGCACACGTCCACGTAGTTCTTCATCACCACGTTGACGGCGTTCTTGGCCCGGGACATGCCGCTCTCCAGCAGGGCGAAACCCGCCTGCATGAAGAACACCAGGGCGGCGGCCACCGCCAGCCAGACCGTGTCCAGGGCGGGCAGCCAGTCCGGCGGCCCGGACTCCGCGGCCTGGGTGACGGCCGGGAACAGGCACAGGGCCGTGATGAGCATCAGGGGGGTGAAACGGGATCGGTGCAGGGTCATGGAATCTCTCGTCCTCTTGCTGGGCCTTGCTTGTGAATGAGCAAGGCCCATGCCAGAGGACAGATCCATGACCGGCGGCGGATGCCGGGTGATGAATGGCGCCTGGGCACGATAGATCCGACCGTCCGCGCACCAGGGCAGGGCGGGCGCACCGGGGCGGTGCCGCAGGGAGATCGAGATTCAAAATTCAAAATTCAAAGGGGGTGACGTTTCCTTTGAATCTTGAATCTTGAATTTTGAATCTTGAATTCTGAATTGTCCGTTAGCTGGTCGGCGGCACTTCCAGCCAGAAGGTCACCGGGCCGTCGTTGACCAGGCTCACCGCCATGTGGGCGCCGAAGCGGCCCGTAGCCACGGGCGTGTGGGCCGAGACTGCCAGGGAGACCAGGTGATCGAACAGCGCCCTGCCGAGCCCGGGCTCGGCGGCCGGGGTAAGGCTCGCGCGCATGCCCTTGCGGGTGTCGGCGGCCAGGGTGAACTGGGGCACCAGCAGCAGGCCGCCGCCGGTGTCCAGGAGGCTCAGGTTCATGCGCCCGGCCGCATCCTCGAACAGGCGGTAGCCCAGGATGCGCTCCAGCAGGCGCGCCGCCTGGGCCTCGGTGTCGCCCCGCTGCACGCCGATCAGGGCCAGGATGCCGGGGCCGATGGCCCCCACGGTCTCGCCGTCCACACGCACCGCGGCCTCGCTGACCCGCTGCAGCAGGGCGATCATCGCAACATCGCGGCCAGTTCGTCCGTGGCCCGCACCAGGGCATCCACGATGCCCGGTTCGCCGGCGGAATGGCCCGCATCCGGGATGATCTCGAGCTTCGCCCGGGGCCAGGCCCGGTGCAGGGCATGGGCCTGGTCCAGCGGGCAGACAACGTCGTAGCGGCCGTGCACGATGGTGCCGGGGATATCCGCAAGGCGGTGGGCGTCGCGCAGCAGCTGGTTCGGTTCCAGGAAGGACTGGTTCATGAAGTAATGACACTCGATGCGCGCCAGGCTCAAGGCCACGTGGGGATCGCGGAAATGGTCCACCACCCCCGGATTGGACAGCAGCGTCGCGGTGCGTCCCTCCCACTCGGACCAGGCCTTGGCGGCCGCCATGCGCGCCACCTCGTCCTCGCCGGTGAGCCGGCGATGGTAGGCGGAGACCATGTTGTCCCGTTCCGCCTCGGGGATCGGCGCCATGTAGTCCTCCCAGTAGTCGGGGAACAGGCGCCCGGCGCCCTCCTGGTAGAACCATTGGATGTCCCGGGGCCGGCACAGGAAGATGCCGCGCAACACCAGTCCCAGCACCCGCTCAGGGTGGGCCTCGGCATAGGCCAGCGCCAGGGTCGAGCCCCAGGAGCCGCCGAACACCACCCAGCGCTCGATGCCCAGATGCTCCCGGATGCGCTCCATGTCGGACACCAGGTGCGCGGTGGTGTTGTCCTCCAGGGAGGCGTGGGGGCGGGAGCGGCCGCAGCCCCGCTGGTCGAACAGCACGATGCGGTAGGCGGCGGGATCGAAGAAACGCCGATGCCAGGGCTCGCAGCCGGAACCGGGGCCGCCATGCAGGAACACCACCGGCAGACCTTGGGCAGTGCCGCAGGTCTCCAGGTGCAGCCGGTGGGTCTGGTCCACGGCCAGGGTTTCCATGTGATAGGGGTCGATGGGCGGGTAGAGCACACGCATGATCGAGGACCTCGAGGCCTGTCCGAATGGGTCCCATCATAGCCCCAAACAGCCCAAAAGCGTCTGTGTAGGCCTAGGCCTACACGAATTGTGGAAGAATCCTACAAAAATGGCCGTTTTCGGGCCTTTTCTCACGCCACGGAATGGGAAATGATGGTATCGCCCTCCAGGGGAGGAGGTTTCAGGGAACCCCGGACACTCGATAGGACGTCGGATTCGGGTGTGGAACGGATCCCACCAGGGACGCTTTAATCACCAAGGGGCCAGGACGGCCAAACCCCGGTGCCAGGATGGCGCCGGGGTTTTTTTATGCCCGCATCTCCCTGGTGGCCAGGGCCCTTGCCCGCACCCTGAATGGCACGTATCTTCGGTCGGATGACCGACTTCATCGCACCCCCCAAATCCCTGATCCGCCTCACCGGCAAGGCCCTGGGCGATTTCCGCATGATCGCCGACGGCGACCGGGTGCTGCTGGGCCTGTCCGGCGGCAAGGATTCCCTGAGCCTGCTGCACCTGCTGCACCACTTCCAGCGCCGCGCCCCGGTGCGCTTCGACCTGGCCGCGGTGACCATCGACCCCCAGAGCGAGAGCTTCGACCCCTCGCCCCTGATCCCCTACATGAAGGCACTGGGGGTCGAGTACCACTACGTGCGCGAGCCCATCATGGAGCTGGCCACCGAGCACATGGACAACGACTCCTACTGCGCCTTCTGCTCGCGCATGAAGCGCGGCCTCATGTACCGCACCGCCCGGGAGCACGACTTCAACGTGCTGGCCATGGCTCAGCACCTGGACGACCTGGCGGAGAGCTTCCTGATGAGCGCCTTCCACGGCGGCCGCCTGAAGACCATGAAGGCCCACTACCGCATCGACGCCGGCGACCTGCGGGTGATCCGTCCCCTGGTCTACGTGCGCGAGCGCCAGACGGCCGCCTTCGCCGAGGCCGCCGGGCTGCCGGTGATCAGCGAGAACTGCCCGGCCTGTTTCGACATGCCCACCCAGCGCCAGCACATGAAGGAACTGCTGGCCCGGGAAGAGGCCGAACAGCCCCGCCTGTTCCGCAACCTGCTCTCCACCCTCAGGCCGCTCATGTCCCAGGGCCTTGAGGACATCCCCGAGGCACCCGCCGTCCCTGCCCGCAAGCGGGCCTGAGCATCCCCATGGATGGCCTGCTGCTGCGCGCGCTGCTGGGTCTGCTGGCCCGGCTGCCCCTGCCCGTCAATCACGCCCTCGGCGCGGGTCTCGGCTGGCTCGCCTGGCTGCTGCCCAACGACCTCAAGCGCATCTCCCTGGACAACCTGGCACGCTGCTATCCGGATGAATCCGAGACCTGGCGACGCCGGGTGGCACGCAGAAGCCTGATGGAGACCGGCAAGGCGCTGACCGAGGCACCCTGGCTATGGCGCGCCGGCCCCAGGCGCATCGCCGCCCTGCTGGACGGGATCGAGGGCTGGGAACACGTGGAGCGGGCCCTGGCCGAGGGCCGGGGCGTGTTCCTGGTCTCGCCCCACCTGGGCAGCTGGGAGTTCGCCGGCCTGCATGCCGCCTCCCTGGGACCCATGACCAGCCTCTACCGCCCGCCCCGTCAGAAGGCCCTGGACGGTCTGCTGCGCCGCTCCCGCCAGGCCACCGGCGCCAGGCTGGTGCCCACCACCCCCGGCGGCATCAAGGCCCTGCGCCAGGCGGTGGAACGGGGCGAACTGATCGGCATGCTGCCGGACCAGACGCCGAAGGGCTCCAGCGGTGTGTTCGCCCCCTTCTTCGGCCACCCGGCCTACACCATGATCCTGCTGGCACGGCTGGCGGCACCCGCCCGGGTGCCGGTGATCTTCGCCTACGCGGAGCGCCTGCCCCGGGGCCGGGGCTACCGCTATCACTGCATCCCCGCCCCCGAGGGCCTGTACGCCGAAGACCCGGTGGAGGCCGCCACCGCCATCAACCAGGCCGTGGAGACCCTGGTGAGACAGTGTCCGGAGCAGTATGCGTGGAGTTACAAACGGTTCAAAAAGTAAGAAGTGGGAGTTGGGAAGTGGGAAGTAAAAGGCCTTACTTCGCACTTCCCAATTCACACTTCCCCCTTCTTAGTAGACCTTCTTCTCGCCCGCCGGCCGCGTCTTGAAGTACTTCAGCGTCCACAGGTACTGGGCGGGATGGCGGCGGATGGATGCCTCGATGGCCTGGTTCATGCGCCGGGCATCCTCCTCGGCATCCCCGGTCGGATAGTCCTGCAGAGGGGGCTCCAGGCGCATCTCGTAGACGTCCTCCTCCGGCAGGTAGACGCTCAGGCTGGGCAGCACGGCGGCGCCGGTGAGTCTGGCGAGACGGCCCAGGGCGGGCAGGGTGGCCTTGGGCACGCCGAAGAAGGGCACGAACACCGAGTGCTCCGGACCCAGGTCCTCGTCGGGCAGGTAGTAGAAGAAGCGGCCCTGCTTGATGTGTTTCAGCGCCGGGCGCAGGCCCTGCTCCCGGGCGAAGATGTCGCCGCTGTACTGGGTGCGGCTCCTGTGGTTGATCCACTCCACCACTGGGTTCTTCATGGGCTTGGCGAAAGACACCCCGTCGTAGAGCTGGCTCATGCGCAGGCCGCCGAAATCCAGGGCCGGGGCGTGGGGGGCCAGCACGATCACCGGTCGGCCCGCCTCCCGGCAGGCCCGGTAGTGTTCCTCGCCCGCCAGGCGGATACGCCGGGCGTGGGCGCGGGGGCCGCGGAACCACAGCAGGCCGTAGTCCACGAAGCATTGCGCGGTGGAGCGGAAGTTTTCCCGCGCCAGGCGTTCCCGGGCCGCCTCGTCCAGCTCCGGAAAACACAGGGCCAGGTTCACCGCGACGATGTGCCGCTGCTTCGGGGCGAAGCGCCACATCAGCGCCGCCAGGCCCGCGGCCGCACCCCGGATGACAAAACGGGGCATGACGCTGAGCAGCGCCACCGCGCCCAGCCCCAGCCAGGTGGGCCAGTAGCGGGGCGCGAGCAGTCCGGCGTGAAACGGCGCCCGGTAGGCCTCAGCCATCGGCACCGCCCAGCTGCTTCTCGGCCCGGCGGCGGAACACCTGCATCTCCTTGGCCGCCTGCTTGTCGCCCTTCTCCTCCGCCACGGCGATGCCCTGGTCGAAGGCCTCGATGGCCGCGGCCTGATTGCCGCTCTCCGCCAGGGCCTTGCCCAGCAGCTTCCATGCCGCCGAGTACTTGGGATCATGACCCACCGCGGCGCGCAGATGGGGCACCGCCTCGGCGGCGCGCCCGGCACCCAGCAGGGCGTTGCCCAGGGAGAAACGGAGCATGGCATTGTCCTGCCCGGCATCGAGCATGGACTGGAAACGTTCGATCATGGACATGGGGGGATTATAAGGGCCGGAAGCGGGAACAGGAGATATGAGGTACGAAGTGAGAATTGGGAAGTGGGAACACAGACCACTTCGTACTTCCCAATTCTCACTTCCCACTTCAACAGGTCTTGACCCCCACCAGATACGCCTCATTCCTCCACCCTCTGCTCGTATCTCCGATCACGCCCTCCTCCCGGTAGACGACGAGCCGCAGGGGCGAGAAGAGTTTCAGCAGTTCGTTGGGTGCCAGGCGGAAGGCGGGATCCGCGGGGCCGGTGGCCTCCACCGCCTCGCGGGTGAAGGTCTCGTAGAACAGCAGGCCGCCGGGGCGCAGGGCGGCGATCAGGGCGGGCACGTGCGCCCGGTCCAGAAAGCGGGACACCACGATGACGTTGAAGCTCTCAGGCTCGGGCGGTGACTGCTCCACGTCTCGCACCCTCGCCTGCAGCGGCAGGGACTGGGACTCGGCCAGGGCATTGATCTTGTCCACGGCCACCGGCGAGATATCCCAGGCCTCGGTGTCCAGCCCGTATTGCGCCAGCAGGCGCGCGTTGCCGCCGAGCCCGCTGGCCAGATCCAGGGCGCGGCCCTTCTCCGGCAGCAGGTGCGCGAACTCCGTCAGCACCCGGCAGGCCGATGCCTGGGCCACATCGGCGTCCCGATAGCGGGCATCCCATTTGTCCTGCGTTGGGCTTGTCATTGGGGGTCCTTGGGTACTGTGAGAGAAGCAACTTCTGCCGCAGAGGCGCAAAGAAAAAATCTCTTTGACAGGATTTACATGATTAACAGGATTGAAAAGAACGGCATGGCGAGCATTGGTTTTACATCATGTTAATCATGTAAATCCTGTCCGATCCCTTGATTTCTCTGCGCCTCCGCGCCTCTGCGGCATTCCGTTCGAGACCCTACTTGCGCCAGAACGCCGGCGTCAGCAGCACCAGCACCGTGAAGATCTCAAGGCGGCCCATGAGCATGGCGATGCACAGTATCCACTTGGCGAAGTCGTTGATGTCCGCGTAGTGGGGGCCCACGTCGCCCAGGCCAGGACCCAGGTTGTTGAGGCTGGCGGCCACGGCGGAGAAGGCGGTGACCTGGTCAAGGCCCGAGGCCATGAGCAAAAGCATCATGACGGCGAACACCGCCACGTAGGCGGAAAAGAAACCCCACACCGCCTCCACCACCCGGTCGGACAGGGCGCTGCGTCCCACCTTCACGGCGATCTCCGCGTTGGGGTGCACCAGGCGGACCACCTCGCGCTGCCCCTGCTTGAACAGCAGCAGGAAGCGGATCACCTTGATGCCGCCGCCGGTGGAGGCGGCGCAGGCGCCGATGAAACTGGTGAAGATCAAGAGCACGGGCAGGAAGCCCGGCCAGTTGTAGAAGTCCGTGGTGGTGAAACCGGTGGTGGTGCCGATGGACACCGCCTGGAAGATGCCCTGGCGCAGGGTGTCGCTCCAGCCCTCGGTGGTGGCGGTGTAGTAGAGGTAGCCCACGCTGACCGCCGCCACGGTGGAGATGATCAGCACGTAGGTGCGGAACTCCGCGTCCTGCCAGTAATGGCGCACGGACAAGCCACGCCAGGTGAGGAAGTGCAGGGCGAAGTTCACGCCGCCCAGCAGGATGAAGGTGATGGCCACCGCCTCCACCGCCGCGCTGTCGTAGTAACCGATGCTGGCGTCATGGGTGGAAAAGCCGCCCAGGGAGACGGTGGAGAAGCTGTGGGCGATGGCGTCGAAGGGCTCCATGCCCACGGCCCAGTAGGCCAGGGCGCAGGCCACGGTGAAGCCCAGGTAGAGATACCACAGGGCCTTGGCGGTCTCGGTGATGCGCGGCGTGAGCTTGGTGTCCTTCACCGGCCCGGGCATCTCGGCCCGGTAGAGCTGCATGCCGCCCACACCCAGCATGGGCAGGATGGCCACCGCCAGCACGATGATGCCCATGCCGCCCATCCACTGCAGCTGTTGGCGGTAGATCAGGATGGCCCGGGGCAGATCGTCCAGGGCGGTGATCACCGTGGCCCCGGTGGTGGTCAGCCCGGACATGGACTCGAACACCGCATCGGTGACCGAGATGTGCAGGGCCTTGTCCAGGTACAGGGGCAGCGCGCCGAACACCCCCAGCACCAGCCAGAACATCAGCACCACCACGAAGCCGTCGCGCAGGCGCAGCTCGCGGCGCACCCGGTATACCGGCGCCCAGATGATCAGGCCGGTGAGCAGCAGAATGCCGAAGGCCTCCAGGAACGGCCACATGCTCTGCTCGCCGTAATAGAACCCCACGGCGGCAGGCGGCAGCATGGTCACGCTGAACAGCATGATCAGCAGGCCGAGGATGCGCTGGATGACGGTTAGTTGCATAAGAGCAGTGGCAAGTGGCAAGTGGCAGGTGGCAAGGAACACCAGGGGGCGCGCTTGCGCGCGTGGCCCTTGCCACTTGCCACTTGCCACTTGCCACTCATAAGAAGGTGACGCTCACGGCGAACAGGCGCTCCACTTCACGGATGCGGCGCTTGTCCACCAGGAACAGGATCACGTGGTCCTCGGCCTCGATCAGGGTGTCGTGGTGGGGGATGATCACCTCGTCACCGCGCACCAGGGCACCGATGGTGCAGCCCTTGGGCAGTTTCAGTTCCTCGACGCGCCGGCCCACCACCTTGGAGGTCTTCGGATCGCCGTGGGCCACCGCCTCGATGGCCTCGGCGGCGCCGCGACGCAGGCTGTGCACGGCGACCACGTCGCCGCGGCGCACATGGGTAAGCAGGGCGCCGATGGTCACCTGCTGGGGCGAGATGGCGATGTCGATCACGCCGCTCTCCACCAGGTCCACATAGCTCGGGCGATTGATGATGGACATCACCTTCTTGGCGCCCAGGCGCTTGGCCAGCATGGCGGACAGGATGTTGGCCTCATCGTCGTTGGTGAGCGCGCAGAAGACGTCGGTGCTCTCGATGTTCTCCTCGATGAGCAGGTCTTCGTCGGCGGCGTCACCGCGCAGCACGATGACGTTGTTGAGCACTTCGGACAGCTCCTTGGCGCGTTCCTTGTTGTGCTCGATGAGCTTGACCTGGTACTTGGGCGTCAGCACCTCGGCCAGGCGCCGGCCGATATTGCCGCCGCCGGCGATGATCACCCGCTTGTAGGGCTTGTCCAGCTTGCGCAGCTCGCTGGTGATGGCGCGGATGTTCTTGCGCGCGGCGACGAAGAACACCTCGTCTTCCGCCTCGATGACCGTGTGTCCCTCGGGAAAGATCGGGGTGTTGCGCCGGAAGATGGCGGCCACCCGGGTCTGGATGCCGGGCATGTGCTCGACGAGTTCGCGCAGTTCGTGACCCACCAGAGCGCCGCCGTGATGGGCGCGCACCGCCACCAGCTGCACGCGGCCGTCGGCGAAGTCCAGCACCTGCAGGCTGCCGGGATGTTCGATGAGGCGCTGGATGTAGGTGGTGACCAGCTCCTCGGGGCTGATGAGCACGTCGATGGGTAGGGCATCCTGGGCAAACAGGGCCTTGTGCTCCAGGTACTCGGCGGCACGCACGCGGGCGATCTTGGTGGGGGTATGGAACAGGGTGTAGGCCACCTGGCAGGCGACCATGTTGGTCTCGTCGCTGTTGGTGACGGCGACGATCATGTCCGCGTCCCGGGCGCCCGCCTTGATGAGCACGTCCGGGTGGGAACCCACGCCCACGATGCCGCGCAGGTCGAGCCGGGCCTGCAGCTCGTGCAGCACATCCGAGCGGGTATCCACCACGGTGATGTCGTTGGCCTCGTTGGCGAGGCTCTGGGCCACGGAGGTGCCCACCTGGCCGGCACCCAGGATGATGATCTTCATGCGCCTGCGTCCACGATGGCTGACAGGGCCGAAATTCTAGCACCATCCGTGGGCATTATTCGCCGCGCCCCTTGCGCGGCTCGATGCCCAGGGCCTTGAGCTTGCGGTACAGGTGGGTGCGCTCCAGGCCCACCTGCTCGGCGAGCCGGGTCATGTTGCCCTCGGCCCGCTCCAGCTGCTGCAGGAGGTATTCCCGCTCGAACTGTTCCCGGGCCTCGCGCAGGGGCAGGTCCATGGGGATCACCCCCGGGGCGGCCTCTTCGGCCAGGCGGGGACTGCGACCGGCCAGGGCCAGCTCCACCTCGGTGCGCGAGATGTCATCGCCGCTGCCGAGGATCAGCAGGCGCTGCACCACGTTGCGTAGCTCACGCACGTTGCCGGGCCAGTCGTGCTGCCGGAGGCGCTCCACCGCCGGCTGACTGAAACGGCGCAGGGGCAGGCCTTCGTGCTCGTGGAGGGTGGCGACGAAGTGCTCGATGAGCACGGGCACGTCCTCCAGGTGCTCGCGCAGGGGCGGGATCACCAGGGGCACCACGCTCAGGCGGTAGTAGAGGTCCTCGCGGAAGTCGCCGGCACGCACCAGGGACTCCAGGTCCTTGCGGGTGGCGGCCACCACGCGCACGTCCACGTCGATGGGTTCGCTGCCGCCCACGCGGGTGATGCGCCGCTGTTCCAGGGCGTTGAGCAGACGGCCCTGCACGTGCAGGTCCATGTCCGCCACCTCGTCCAGGAACAGCACGCCTCCGCTGGCACGCTCCAGCAGGCCGCGACGCACGCGCTCGCCCTGCTCCTGGCCCAGCAGTTCGATGGCCGACTCCTCGGGCGCGAGCGAGGCCACCGCCACTTCCACGAAGGCGTGGGCGCGGCGGCTGCTCTGGCTGTGCAGGTAGCGGGCGAAGGTCTGCTTGCCCACCCCGGCCTCGCCGCTGATCAGCACCCAGGTATCGTGCTGGGCGATGCGCCGGACCTGTTCGCGCAGGCCCTGGATGCGCGCGCTCACCCCCTCCGGGTAGACGGCCCGCTCCAGCTGCTGGCGCAGACCGATGTTCTCCCGGGCCAGCTGATCCGCCTCCAGGGCGCGGGAGACGGTGAGGATCAGCTTGGCCAGGGACAGGGGCTTTTCCAGGAAGTCATAGGCCCCCAGGCGAGTGGCCTCCACGGCGGTCTCCACGTTGCCGTGGCCGGACATCATGACCACCGGAAAATCCGCCGGCGCCTGCTGCTTCCATTCCTTGAGCAGGCTGATGCCGTCGCCATCGGGCATCCAGATGTCCAGCAGGGCCAGGTCGGGGGCGCGGGCACGGCTCTGGTCCCGGGCCTCGGCCAGGGTGCCCGCCACGCGCACGGTGTAGCCCTCGTCCACGAGGATCTCCTGGACCAGGTCGCGGATGTCCGGCTCGTCGTCCACCACCAGGATGTCTGGCGTACTCATGCGATCTCCTCTTGCAGGTCCTGACGCGAACCGGCCACCGGCACGCTGGCCGGCAGGCGGATCACGATGCGGGCGCCGCCGCTGGCGCGGTTCTCGGCCCAGACCATGCCGTTGTGTTCCTCGACGATCTTCTTGACGATGGCAAGCCCGAGGCCGGTGCCCTTAGGCTTGCTGGTCACGTAGGGTTCGAACAGCCGGGACATGAAGTCCTCGGGCACACCGCGGCCATTGTCCTGCACGCGCAGTTCCACCACCGTGCAGCGCGCCTCGCGCACACAGCGGGTGTCCACTTCCAGGCGCGGCTCGGGCACCCCTTCCAGGGCCTCCAGGCCGTTCTTGATCAGGTTGTGCAGCAGCTGGCGCATGCGCCCGGCATCGGCGAGCACCGGCGGCAGCGTATCGGCCAGGTGCAGGCGCAGACGCTGGCCCACCCCGGCGTAGAGATCCGCCACTTCACGCACCAGGGCGTTGAGGTCCAGGGGCTGCACCGAGACCGCCGGGGTGTGGGCGTATTCGCTGAAGGCATTGACCATGGATTTCATGGCCTCCACCTGCTGCACGATGGTGTGGGTGGAACGCTCCAGGACACGGGCCTCGTCTTCCTCCAGGTGCGGCTTGAGCTTGCGCTGCAGGCGCTCGGCGGAGAGCTGGATCGGGGTGAGCGGGTTCTTGATCTCGTGGGCCAGGCGCCGCGCCACCTCACCCCAGGCCGCATCCCGCTGGGCCTGCAACAGGGCGGTGATGTCGTCGAACACCACCACCTGACCGCCACGCATGCCACTCTCCGGGGGCAGCTTCACGCCCCGGCACATGAGCACCTTGCGCCCGGCGGCGCCAAACACGGTGATCTGGGCCTGCCACTCGTCCTGCTGCTGCCGGAGCTGGGTGTCGATCTCGTCCAGGAAGCGCTGCACCTGGGCATGGTGGCGGCCGATGTCACCCAGGCTGCGCCCGGACTCCCGGGTCAGGTCCACCTCCAGGATCTGGCTCGCGGCGGCATTGGCGGTGCGCAGCATCATGTCCCGGTCCAGGGTAACAACGCCGGATGACAGATGTTGCAGCACGGTCTCCAGATAGGTGCGCCGCCCCTCGGCCAGGCGCCGGCTGCGCTCGGCCTCGTCCCGTGTCGCGGCCAGGGTCGCGGTCATGGAATTGAACGAGCGCACCAGGAATCCCAGCTCGTCGCGCTGGTTCACCGGCAGCTTCTTGCGGAATTCACCGGCGGCCACCAGGCGTGTGCCCTCGGCCAGTTCGCGGATCGGCGCCACCAGCCGTCCGGCGGAGTAGAACGCCGCCCAGATGGCGCCCAGCACGGACACCAGCAGGGCCAGGGACAGGGTGATGGCGAAGCTCTGCTTGAGCGGTGCGCGCAGGTAGGCGAATTCCTTGTACTCGGAGAAGGCGTCCTGGACGCTGTCAGCCAACGCGCTCATGCGCGCCTCCACCGGGTAGATGGCCTGCAGGATGCGGCCCTCGTCACCGGGGCTTCGGGCGCGCACCGGGACCACCACGCGGATGTACAGGCCGGTGTCGTACACCGGCTCCAGGGCCACGTAGTTCTGGCGCTGGGCGAGCACCAGGAACACCTCCTGGCTGGGCAGGCTGGGCAACCTGCGCAGGGTGTCGCCGATGCTCGAGGCGATGATGCGGTTGTTGCTGTCGATCAGGGTCAGCTCCACTGCGCCGCCCCGATTGCGCAGGTCATTGAGGGTGAATGCCGCGAGTCCCTCGGAGAGGTCCACCGTCTCCTCGGCCAGGGATTCCGTCTGGCGGGTGAGCTGGCGCATGCGCAGGTCCAGAGAGCTGCGCGACAGCTCCAGGGCGTCCTCCAGGGCCTTTTCCACGCGCACGTCGAACCAGCTGTCGATGCCCTCGTCCAGGAACTTCATGGAGAAGTAGTAGACCACCCCGGCCGGCGCCAGGGAGAGCACCACGAACAGCAGCACCAGCTTGAGCGTCAGGCGCGAGCCGGGCTCACCGCGCAGCAACTGTGCCACCGCCTGGTAGACCTTGGTGCCGATGAGCACCGCCAGGAACACCAGGCCCAGGGTGTTGAGCAGCAGCAGCCAGATGTACAGACGTTCGAAGCGCGCGGAGTTGCGTGCCGCATCGCCCATGACGAACAGCGAGGCGAGCAGCAGCAGGAAGATCACTGCCATGGGCAGCAGGCCCAGGGAAAGCCTTTTCAGCGCAGCGACCATGTGTACCAGTCACTCACCGGGCTCCATTCCCCGCTCATGTAGGCCCGCGCCCGCAGCGGCAGGGGCAGGGCATCCACCGCCAGGCGCGCGCGCAGGCGCGCCGTGTAGCTGGCATTTTCGTCCAGCAGGGCAGCATCCAGCAGGGGAATGTGTTCCAGTTCACCCAGGGTGGTCAGCAGGGAGGGAAAACGGAAGAAGCTCTGCTGGGCACCGCTGTTGAGATGGGTCAGGAGGTAGAGGCGGCTCAGGGCGTGGTATTCGATCCGGTAGCGCTGGGTGATGGTGGCCACGTGGGCGTCCCAGAGCCAGCCCCGGGCCTGCTCCACCTGCACCTGCACCTCGAACACCAGGGAGACACCGTTGTGCAGCGCGTCGGTCAGGGCGGGGCTCAGGCGGTAGTGGATACCGGCATCCAGGTAGTAGACCCCGTCCAAGAGCTGGGTGCGGGCGAAATCCACCGCGATCCAGGGCTGGGCGGGCTGCGCGGGCGCGGTGGCGGGCAAGACCATCAGGCAGCCCGCCAGCAGCAGGCCCATGAGTCGCAACGGACTGGGGAGGGAGATCTTCAAGTCTTTTTAATCAGCCTGGCGTAGTAGAAGCCGTCCATGCCCTGTTCTCCGGCGAGTATCTGCCGCCCCGGCGAGGTACTGCGGCCAAAGTCTTCGGGCAACGGGCTCTCCTTGGCATCCCCGTGGGCCTGCAGAAAGGCGCGCACCTGCCCGGCATTTTCCCGGGGCAGCAGCGAACAGGTGGCATACAAGAGCATACCCCCCGGGGCCAGCAGGGGCCAGAGCGCTTCCAGCAGGGCCGCCTGGCGGGCTGCGAGCCTGGGGATGTCATCGCCCTTGCGCAGCAGCTTGATGTCCGGATGACGCCGGATCACGCCGGTGGCGGAACAGGGGGCATCCAGCAGGATGCGATCATAGGCGCCGCCCAGGTGCCATTGTCCCGGATGCTCGCCATCACCGGCCACGAGCCGTGCCCGGCGCCCGCCACGGGCGAGATTCTCCTCCACCCGTTTCAGGCGTTCGGCATCCACATCCAGGGCGGTGAGATCCAGGTCACCGGCCACCGACTCCAGCAGGTGCAGGGTCTTGCCGCCGGGCGCCGCGCAGGCGTCCAGCACCCGCATCCCGGGACGGCAGTCCAGCAGCGGCGCCGCCAGCTGTGCCGCCGCGTCCTGCACCGAGACCAGCCCCGCGTCGAAGCCCGGCAACTGGTTCACGTCCACCGGTGCTGCCAGCACCAGGGCCGAGGCCACCACCGCATGGGGCTCGGCGGCCAGCCCCGCCTCGGCCAGGCGCGTCCGGTAGGCCTCCCGGGAGATGCGCGACAGATCCACCCGCAGGGTCATGGGGGCCTGGTCGTTCAGGGCCTCGCCCAGCGCCTGCCAGTCCCAGGGCCAGGCCTTCCTGAGCGCCCCCAGCAACCAGGCCGGCAGGGACAGACGCAAGGCCGGGTCCCGATCCAGATCGGCCAGCAGGGCATCCCCCTCCCGCTGCACCCGGCGCAGCACGGCGTTGACCACCCCGGTCGCCCAGGGCTTGCCCAGGCTTTTCGCCAGTCCGGCGGTCTGCTGGATGGCCGCATAGTCCGGCGTGCGCAGGTAGAGCAGTTCGCACAGCCCCATCTCGATGACCAGCCCCACGTCCCGGTCCTTGTCGCGCATGGGCTTGCTCAGCAGGCGCCCGGTCAGGGCCTCGAGCCGGTGGTGCCAGCGCAGGGTGGCGAAGGCCAGGGCCTGGGCAAAGGCCCGGTCCCGGGGCGCCAGCGGCGCCAGCAGCGGCGGCAGCACGTCGGAAAGGGAGGCGCCGTTGATGACGACACGCTTGAGGGCCTTGAGGGTGATCTGGCGGGGGGACACGGTTCGTTAAGTGAGAAGGGGGAATTGGGAAGTGAGAATGTCAGAAGCTATTGTGAAGCGAGTGTCAGGAGGGTGAAAGGTGCGTGGCTCATGCCTTTGAACTTTTCGCCCTTCCCAATTCTCACTTCGCACTTGCGCCGAGTCTTTTGCCGAGCAGCGATCTTCCGGCCACGACCTGCGCCGCCGTCAGCGGCCTGCCGCCGGGAAACTGGATGCGGTTAAGGCGCAGCAGGCCCTCGCCGGTGGCCACGTCGATGCCTTGCGGGCCCTCGGCCACCACGCTGCCGGGGGTGGCCGTGACCGCCGAG
Source organism: Thioalkalivibrio sulfidiphilus (assembly GCF_000377945.1). Lineage (GTDB taxonomy): Bacteria > Pseudomonadota > Gammaproteobacteria > Ectothiorhodospirales > Ectothiorhodospiraceae > Thioalkalivibrio_A > Thioalkalivibrio_A sulfidiphilus_A. The sequence continues at coordinate 56,309 of NZ_KB898932.1, read as the reverse complement.
GCCACGGGTTCGGCGGCCCAGATGCGCAGCGTCTCGCCGTCGAGGTGGGTGTAGGCCACGGGCCAGGGGTTGAAGGCGCGCACCTGGCGGTCCAGCACAGCGGCGGACAGGAACCAGTCCAGCTCCGCCTCAGCCTTACTGAGCTTTTCGGCGTAGGTGGCCAGGGCCTCGTCCTGGGGCTCGGGCCTGAGCCGGCCGGCCTGCAGGTCCTCAAGACAAACCAGCAGCAATTGTGCACCCTGCTCGGCCAGCCGGTCGTGCAGGTCCTGGGCGGTGTCCGCGGGGCCAATGGGAGTCACGGCCTTGAGCAGCATGTCGCCGGTGTCCAGGCCCGGGGCCATTTGCATCAGGGTCACGCCGGTCTCGGCATCCCCGGCCAGGATGGCCCGCTGGATGGGCGCGGCGCCGCGCCAGCGGGGCAGCAGGGAGGCATGGATGTTGAGGCAACCGTGTGTCGGGATCTCCAGCACCGCCCTGGGCAGGATCAGCCCGTAGGCGGCCACCACCATCACGTCGGGCGCGTAGGCCCGCAGACGCGCCTGCACCTCCGGGGATTTCAGGCGCTCGGGCTGTTCCACGGGGATACCGTGTTCCAGGGCCAGGCGCTTGACGGGGCTCGGGGTGAGCTTGCGCCCGCGCCCCGCGGGCCGGTCCGGCTGGGTGTAGACCGCCACCACCTGGTGGGGCGAGTCGATCAGCGCCTGGAGCGCCGGCACGGCAAACTCCGGCGTGCCGGCGTAAACGATGCGCAGCTTGGGGCTGGGTTCCAAGGTTCTGTCTCGGGTCAGAGGGAGTGACGAAAATCAAACGCGTCGCGAAGCCGCGAAGGTACAGAGAAAAGCAAGGACTGGACAGGATTTACATGATTAACAGGATGAATTCTGAGACTGAAAAGCCCTCTGTTTTCTCATGAATCCCGTCAATCATGTAAATCCTGTCGAATGATTTTCCCCGCGTCTTAGCGCCATTGCGGCGAGGTCACGTCTCAAATGGCATGCTGCCGGTCGATGTTTTTCGGCAGGGCGCCCTGACGGGTGAGCTTTTCGAGTTTTTTCTGGATGCGGTTGCGTTTGAGCGGTGAGAGGTAGTCCACGAACAGCTTGCCGTCCAGGTGATCCATCTCGTGCTGGATGCACACCGCCAGCAGGCCGTCGGTCTCCAGCTCGAAGGACTCGCCGTTGCGGTCCAGGGCGCGCACCCGCACCCGGTCGGCGCGTCGCACCGTCTCGAAATAACCGGGCACCGAAAGGCAGCCTTCCTGCATCTCCTCCTCACCCACGCGATCCAGGATCTCCGGGTTGATGAACACCAGGGGCTGGTCGTTGTTCTCGGAGACGTCGATGACGATCACCTGACGCTGGACATTGACCTGGGTGGCGGCCAGGCCGATGCCGGGGGCGTCGTACATGGTCTCAAACATGTCATCCACCAGGCGGCGAATCTCGTCGTCGACCTTCTCCACCGGTACGGCACGCTTGCGCAGGCGGGGGTCGGGAAAATGCAGGATCTCAAGCTTGGCCATGACCGTTCGTCCGCTGTTGACCCGCCTTGGCGGGATATTCGTGCAGCATTGCAGGTTTTTCTGCTAATGTTGTGATCATACTCATATAATGTGGTCAGTTAAGGGCTTATCAACCCGGCCGGATCGGGGTTACTTTCACCATCCGACCATCGAACATCAGAAATAATTCCAAGGGGGAATGATGTCCGCCATCCATCCGACTCGCACCGGACAGATCCTGTTCGCCACGGCCCTTATTGTAGCGTTACTGGCCGGCGGATGCGCCAGCACCGAGCCCGCCCCCGCGCCAGCACCCCAGCCCACCCCAGCACCCGCTCCCGTTGCCACACCGGCGCCCCCGCCGCCCGCCCCGGCCCCGGTACAGGTGCGTGAGGCCGCACCCGAGCGCTACGTGGTGCAGCGGGGCGACACCCTCTGGGACATCGCCAACACCTTCCTGCGCGACCCCTGGTACTGGCCCGAGATCTGGGTGGTCAACCCCCAGATCCCCAACCCCCACCTGATCTACCCGGGTGACGTCATTACCCTCTATTACATCGACGGCCAGCCGCGCCTGATCGTGGACGGCGGCCCACGGGTGCGCCCGACCCAGCGGCTCTCACCCCAGATCCGGGTGGAGGAGCTGCCGCCCTCCCTGGACGTGCCCATCCAGAGCCTGCACCAGTTCCTGGTGCGTCCCCGGGTGGTGACCGAGGAGCAGCTGGACCAGGCCGCCTACGTGCTGGCCTCCCAGGACGACCGCATGATCTTCGGCACCAACGACCGTCTGTATGTGCGCGGCCTGGACGCCGATGCCCTGGAGGGCAGCCGCTACAGCATGTTCCGCAAGGGTGGCGCCCTGAACGATCCGGTCACCGGCGAACTGCTGGGCTTCGAGGCCATCCCCGTGGGCGACGCGGAAGTGGTGCGCGCCGGCGACCCGGCCACCGTGGTGATCAGCCGCAGTGACCGCGAGGCCCTCATCGGCGACCGCCTGATGCCCCTGGACAACAGCGATCAGGACTTCGTGTTCACCCCCCACGCGCCCCCGATGGACACGGACGGCAAGGTGATCTCCCTGTTCGACGCCATCAGCCAGATCGCCCGCTTCCAGGTGGCCGTGATCAACCTGGGCGAGCGCAACGGCATCGAGCAGGGCCACGTGCTGGCCACCTACCAGTCCGGCCGCGTGATCCGGGACACCATCGCCAGCGAACGTGGCGAAGAGGTGACCCTGCCGGACGAGCGCATCGGCCTGATGATGGTGTTCCGCACCTTCGATAAGGTCAGCTACGCCCTGGTGATGGAGTCCACCCGCCCCATCCAGGAAGGCTACAGCGTACGTCACCCCTAGCCCGCATATTTCACCGGGATCGCGGGAGCAGGCGAAGGGTTCGCGTTCGCAGGCGCCGCTCTGGAGCGAAACCCATAGCAATAGCTATGGGTTGAGTGAAGAGCAAGCCTACGGACGCGAAGACGAGCCTGAACCGCGATAGGACACCGGCGGGAACAGATTGTCATGCTGAGTTCGTCGACCACTTCGCTGTATTCCACTTTCGTTTCAGGCTGTTACGCGTCCGCCGGTGTCCGACCGGTGAGATATGCGGGCTAAACCGCCATGACGGACACGGACGTCCTCACGGCCTGGCTGCGCCTCTGGCACGCCCCAGGCGTCGGCCCGGGCATCCTCTCTCGACTGATCGAACGCTTCGGCGGCCCTCTCCAGGCCCTCTCCGCGCCAACCCAGGCCCTGCGTGACGCCGGGCTCGGAGACGACGCGCTGTCGTTTCTCGACCGCCACGCCCTGCCCAAGGGCGTGCTTGACGACCTGGACTGGGCCGAGGCCCCGGGCCACCACATCCTCACCCCCGAAGACCCCCGTTTCCCGCCCCTGCTGCGGGAGGTGTCGCCGGGGATCCTGTACGTGACCGGCGATCCGGCCCTGCTGTCCGAACCGCAGCTGGCCATGGTGGGCAGCCGCCACCCCACCCCCGGCGGGGCCGAGACCGCCCGGGCCTTTGCCGCTCACCTGTCGCGCACCGGCCTGGTGATCACCAGCGGCCTGGCCCTCGGCATCGACGCCGCCGCCCACCAGGGCGCCCTGGATGCGGGCGGTGCCACCATCGCCGTGGTGGCCACCGGGCCCGACCGGATCTACCCCGCCCTGCACCGGGACCTGGCCCATCGTATCGCCGAACAGGGTGCGCTGGTGACGGAATACCCCACCGGCACCCCGGCACGGCCCGGGCATTTCCCCCGCCGCAACCGCATCATCAGCGGCCTGAGCCTGGGTACTCTGGTGGTGGAGGCGGCACTGAACAGCGGCTCCCTGATCACCGCCCGCAACGCCGCGGAACAGGGCCGTGAGGTATTCGCGATCCCCGGATCCATCCACAATCCCGTGGCCCGGGGCTGCCACCGGCTCATCCGCCAGGGGGCCAAACTGGTGGAAACCGCCGACGATGTGCTGGAGGAACTGGCAGAATTGCTGCGCCCGCACACGCTGGATCAGGGTCCTGCGGCAACCCCCGCCACAACGACACAAGCTCTTGAATCAGAAACGGATTCTGAGCATCAGGCCCTGCTCGATGCGATGGGCTACGACCCGGTCACCGTGGACCGGCTGGTGTCCCGCACCGGATTGACCGTCGCTGCCGTTTCCTCCATGCTGCTGATCATGGAGCTCCGCGGTCAGGTGGTGTCTCTCTCCGGCGGGCGTTATGTCCGCCACCAGCCGGAACCCTGAAATGAAAGAAAACGTGCTAGACGTCCTGATGTACCTGTTCGAGAACTACATCGACGAGGACACCGAGATCGAGCCGGACCGGATCCAGCTCCAGGACAAGCTCCTGGAGGCGGGCTTCCCGGGCGCGGAGATCGACCGTGCCTTCGACTGGCTGGAAAACCTGGCCAACCAGGAAGACCAGCCCCTGGGGCATGCCCGTCACGACTCGGCCCTGCGGGTCTATACCGACCGCGAAGTGGAGCGTCTGGACGCACGCGCCCGGGGTTTCCTGCTGTTTCTGGAACAGAATGGCGTGCTCGACGCGGGTACCCGGGAACTGGTCATCGACCGCATCATGGACCTGGACGCCGAGGACATCAGCCTGGACCAGCTCAAGTGGGTCACCCTGATGGTCCTGTTCAACCGGCCCGACCAGGAGGCCGCCTACACCTGGCTCGAGAGCATGATGTTCGATTCCCCGCCGGAATTTCTGCATTGATCCACCCAAGCACCCACGGAGCACGGACACCAGGCCATGAGTAAACACCTGGTCATCGTCGAATCCCCCGCCAAGGCCAAGACCATCAAGAAATACCTCGGACCCGATTACGAGGTGATGGCGTCCTATGGCCATGTGCGCGACCTGGTCCCCAAGGAAGGCGCCGTGGACCCGGATCACGGCTTTCGCATGAACTACCAGGTGATCGACCGCAACGAGCGGCACGTGGAAAGCATCGTCAAGGCCCTGCGCAAGGCCGACTCCCTGCTGCTGGCCACTGACCCTGACCGCGAGGGTGAAGCCATCTCCTGGCACCTCTACGAGCTGCTCAGGGAACGGGGGGTGCTGGACGACAAGCAGGTGCAGCGGGTGGTGTTCTACGAGATCACCCAGCGCGCCGTGAAGGAGGCCATCGAGCATCCCCGCGGCCTGTCCTTCGACCTGATCAACGCCCAGCAGGCGCGCCGCGCCCTGGACTACCTGGTGGGCTTCAAGCTCTCGCCGCTGCTGTGGAAGAAGATCAAGCGCGGCCTGTCCGCCGGCCGGGTGCAGAGCCCCGCCCTGCGCATGATCGTGGAGCGCGAGGAAGAGATCGAGCGCTTCCAGACCCGCGAGTACTGGACCCTGGAGGCGGACCTCGACAAGTCCGGCCAGGCCTTCAACGCCAAGCTGCATACCCTGGACGGCAAAAAGCTCGACCAGTTCGACATCGCCGACGAGGCCACCGCCAGCGCCGCCCGCAACACCCTGCTCTCCGCCGCCGACGGCAAGCTGCGCGTGGCGCGCATCGAGAAGAAACAGCGCCGGCGCAACCCGGCGCCGCCGTTCACCACCTCCACCCTGCAACAGGAGGCGGTGCGCAAGCTGGGCTTCTCCGCCAGCCGAGCCATGCGCGTGGCCCAGCAGCTCTACGAGGGCATCGACCTGGGCGCAGGTCCCATCGGCTTGATCACCTACATGCGTACCGACTCGGTGACCCTGGCCGGTGAGGCGATCGCCGAGATCCGCAGGCTCATCGAGCAGCGCTATGGCCGCGACAAGCTGCCCGAGCACCCGCGCCAGTACAAGACCAAGGCCAAGAACGCCCAGGAGGCCCACGAGGCCGTGCGTCCCACCTCGGTGATGCGCACCCCCGAGGAGGTCAAGCGCCACCTGACCACGGACCAGTTCAAGCTGTACGACCTGATCTGGAAGCGCACCGTGGCCTGCCAGATGCAGCACGCCACCCTGGACACCGTGTCCGCGGACCTGGCCGCCGGCAGCGAACGCCACCTGTTCCGCGCCTCCGGCTCCTCGGTGCGCGACCCGGGCTTCATGGCCGTCTACCAGGAAGGCAAGGACGACGCCAAGGAAGAGAGCGACGAGCGCATCCTGCCGCCGCTCGAGGAAGGCGACATCGTCAAGCTCGAGGCCCTGCGTGCCGAACAGCATTTCACCGAACCGCCGCCCCGCTACACCGAGGCCAGCCTGGTGAAGGCCCTGGAGGAATACGGCATCGGCCGTCCCTCCACCTACGCCAGCATCATCTCCACCCTGCAGCAACGGGAATACGTGGAGATGGACAGCCGGCGCTTCATCCCCACGGACATCGGGCGCATCGTCAACGCATTCCTGACCCAGCACTTCACCCAGTACGTGGACTACGACTTTACCGCCCGCCTGGAAGACGAGCTGGACGAGATCTCCCGGGGCGAGAAGGAATGGGTGCCGGTGATGGAGGGCTTCTGGTCCTCCTTCAAGGAACAGATCGAGGAGAAGGAGGCCACGGTCACCCGCGCCGAGGCAGTGCAGTCCCGGGAGCTGGGCATCGACCCCAAGAGCGGCCGCCCGGTGAGCGTGCGCATGGGCCGTTACGGGCCCGTGGTGCAGATCGGCACCAAGGACGACGAGGAGAAGCCCCGCTTCGCCGGCCTGCCGCCGGGCAAGAAGATGGACGCGGTCACCCTGGAAGAGGCCCTGGAGCTGTTCAAGCTGCCCCGGGAGCTGGGCGAGACCCCTGAAGGGGAACCTGTGTCGGTCAACATCGGCCGTTTCGGCCCCTACGTGAAGTTCGGCAGCCGCTACGCCTCCCTGAAGCCCGAGGACGACCCCTTCAGCATCGAACTGGCCCGTGCCCTGGAGCTGGTGGCCGAGAAGAAGGAAGCGGATGCCAACAAGTACATCCGGGTGTTCGACGAGGCGGGCGTGCAGGTGGTCAACGGCCGCTACGGCCCCTACATCACCGACGGCAACAAGAACGCCCGCATCCCCAAGGATCGTGATCCCAAGAGCCTGACCCTGGAAGAATGCCAGGCCCTGCTGGCCGCGGCCCCCGAACGCAAGGGCCGGCGCGGCGTGAAGAAGGCGGCGCCGAAGAAAAAGGCCGCAGCGCCCAAGAAGGCCGCCGCCAAGAAAAGCGCCGCCTCCGGTGGCGAATCCGGGGCCGGGTTGACCCGCTGATCCTAGCCCGAATGTTTCATGAATTGCGCACGTCCTCGCTTGTCTCTTGTCCGCACAGGGGGTTTTCCGAGGGAGAGCCGTATTGGACCATACGGCAGACCGAGGAAAACCCCCTGTGCGGCCAATATCCTGCGCGATCATCGCGCGAATTCATGAAACATTCGGGCTAGCAGCACGCCGCCCATGTCCCGCGACGACCCCATGCCTCTGATCCAGGATGTGCGCCGCGCCGGCGCGCTGATCCGCGCCGGCGGCGTGATCGCCTACCCCACCGAGGCGGTGTTCGGCCTGGGCTGTGATCCCCGCAACGAGGAGGCCGTGACCCGGCTGCTGGCCATCAAGCAGCGCGAAGTCTCCAAGGGACTGATCCTCATCGCCGCCGAGGCCGCCCAGCTCGAACCCTACCTCCTGCCCCTGGACCCGGAGACCACCGCCCGGGCCCATGCCGCCTGGCCCGGCCCGGTGACCTGGCTCTGGCCGGTGCGTCCAGACACCCCCCGCTGGCTCACCGGCGATCACGATACCCTGGCGGTGCGGGTCACCGACCACCCCCTGGCCGCAGCCCTGTGCCGCGAGGCCGGCGCCATCGTCTCCACCAGCGCCAACCTGGCCGGCGAGGAACCGGCGCGCACCGACGAGACGGTAGCCGCGCAACTGGGCCATCTGCTGGACGGTGTGCTGGCGGGCAAGGTGGGCGGCCGGGACCGGCCGAGCGAGATCCGGGATGTGCGTACCGGCGCCGTGATCCGGGCCTGACCCGGCATAGCCCTGAGCAGCAACCCTCGGCGTGCACACTCTGCGCTACCCGTAGGTCGGCCTTCAGGCCGACTCGAGCGCCAACCGAAGCATCGTTGTCGGCCTGAAGGCCGACCTACGCCGAGCGCGACTCCTCGGGATCGCTCCAGAGGCTCTCCGGCACAGGCACCTGCCCTTCCTCGATCCAGGCCAGCAGGGTTTCCCACTGTTCCACGTCCCGTCCCTGGGTCCCGCCCTTCATCTCGTGCACCCCGACGCCCGCCTCGAAGGCACGCACGTAGTTCTGGGTATCCCGCAGCACCCCCACCACCGGGATCTGCAGGGAAGTGAGGAAGCGCATCAGGGAACGGAACACCAGGGTGTTGGGCTTGACCCGGTTGGCCACCACCGCGATGCGGTTGTCGGGCCGGGGGATCTTGGCCACCAGCAGCAGGTCGGCGATGCAACGGGTGGCGGCGTGGATGTCGATGTCCGAGGGCATCACCGGCACCAGGATGCGGTGGGCATCCCGGGTGATCTCCCGCAACTCGTCCCGGGGCAGGCCCGCGGGGGTATCCACCACCAGCCGCCGGGTCTCGGGCGGCGGCCGCAGGGCGAAGCTGCGGGTGACGTTGCTCGGCAGCCCGAAACCCTTCAGGCCGTGGACCCGGGGCCATTCCGCGGAGCGCTTGCCGATCCAGCGGGTGCTTGAGCCCTGGCTGTCCATGTCCAGCAGCGCCGGCAGCAGACCCTGCAGGGCATAGTAGGCGACCAGATTGGTGGCAAGGGTCGTCTTACCTGAGCCCCCCTTGGGGTTCAGGATCACCACCTTGCGCACATCCATTTGTTCTCCCTGCATACATCAAGCATACCCAAAAGCGCGCCCGGCCGTGACAGCTGTTTGTGCGAACGGTCCGTTCATCCGCTACGCTCAAGTCGAGGAGTAAGTTGTCACAGCCTGAAAAACCATCACGAGGAGACGCACCATGTCACACGTCTACAAGACCCTGGAACTGACCGGTTCCTCCACCACCGGCAGCGACGACGCCATCAAGACCGCCATTGCCAAGGCCGCCAAGTCCGTGCGCCACATGGACTGGTTCGAGGTGGTGGAAACACGGGGCCATATCGAGAACGGCCAGATCGCCCACTGGCAGGTGACGATCAAGATCGGCTTCCGGCTGGAGGACTGAAAACCGGAATTCGGTTTCCCTGGCCTGCGCCCCGGGGATCGCTGGTGCCTGTGCGCGGCGAGATGGAAGGAGGCCCTGGAGGCCGGCGCCGCACCCTCGGTGGTACTCATGGCCACCCATGAGAAGACCCTGGAGGTGGTCAGTCTCGAGGATCTCAAACGCTACGCCATCGATCTCTCCTGACCTCCGGCCAGGAGGAGGAGCATAGCGTCCGCGAATTCCTGCCTTCCTGAGCGTGTCCAGGACTTCGCTCCCAACCTAAAGCACCACAGCGGCCCAATTCTCCCTACCAGAGTGAGTTTAAATGGAATAAACTGGACATTTGTTTACTTATAAGTAAACTCCATGGAGGAATATCGGGGAGTTAAACTTGTTATCCGCTACTGCGAGGAGCGGCCTCCGGGGTCCCAAGGGGGCTTCTGGATGCCGCCAAGCCTGAAGGACGCGCTCGCCTCGATCACGGCGGGGAAGCGCGACGGTTGTTTGGCTCGGTTGGCCGCGCGGCGGGAACAACTGGCGGACACGGGGCGGCTGCGATCCCCAGATTACTGGAACACCGAGGGTAAGCTCCCCAACGGCAAGCATTTCTATGCCATCAAGGTGGACAAACTGCGCGCTTACGGATGGTTCTCCAGTCGCTTCCCAGGGGTTTTCTATATCAGTCACTTCGCTTTCAAGAAGGGACAGAAGCTGGCCCAGCAGGACACGAACCGTGTGATTCAGAACTGGCGACGAATCGAGGAGCAGGACACATGACCGATTTTCTGGATCGATGGACCACCGAAAACTCTGACAATGCTAGGCTGGTGGCCCAGGAACGCCTCATCACCCAGGTAACCGAGGCAATCTGGAAGGAAATGGAAGATGCAGGGGTCACCAAGACGGAGCTCTCTGACCGCATGGGTACAAGCAAGGGATATATCTCCCAAATCCTGAGCGGATCCCGGAATATGACGCTGCGCACACTGGCGGATATATGCTTTGCACTGGGTCGAGAGGCGAACATCAGTCTAAGACGGCCCCAAGCCGAAGGCTGGATTTCTGAGTCCATCGCGAAGGTTACCCTGGGCCGTCCCAAGGTCCGTTACAAGCGGACCGGCAATGTCGTCAGCCCCATGGACCACTGGAAAACCGCGGCCTGAGCCATGGACAAGTCGCTCATCGAGACGGCTGCCAAAGCGCTGACCATCCAGGGTGTGTACCTGCGCAACAGCACTATCCGTTGCAGGGATGGCCTCCTTTTGCCCTATCCCGACGTTGATCTGGATCTCGTGCCCCAATACCGGGGCACACCAAGCGGAAAGGTGAACATTCTCAAAGTCTCGGATGAGGATAGCGGATCGCAACGCATAATCGCAGTATGCCACTTCCAGGCGGGTGTGCGGCTCGTGGACAATGCCCGGCTGTCCGAGACCGAGGAAGTCGATGAGGATGCCGTTTACGTGGAAATCGAGGCGAACTTCAGCGCCCACTACGAGATCCGCGATGGTGTCGAGGACGAGACCCTGCGCCCCGCCCTAGCAGAGTTCGTCCGCTACAACGTGGGTTATCACGTCTGGCCATACTGGCGGGAGTACGTACAGGGCACCTGCGCCCGCATGGGCATTCCGCCCATTCCCGTGCCAATGTATCTGCTTAAGAATGCCGACAGCGGCGACGAATCGGACAAAGACAAAGTGCCAAAACAAGAATAGTCGTTACCTCCCGGCCGTTTACGAATGGGGAGATCCGTTAGTGCAGAAGCTTCCTGTTTTCAATCCTGGGCCCAAGGCAAAGGAATGGGTAACCCAGGAGCGGCGCACGGCCAAGCTGATTCGGGCGCTTTGGGAGGCCGCACCAGGAAAGGCACGTCGTGATCCCGAGTTCCTAAAGATGTTGATCAGATGTTCCTGGGTGAACGGCGAATCCCACATGCTCGCAGCAGGGCGAACGTGGAGAAACGGCCTTCTGGCGGCATGGCTTGATCTACCGCCCGGATGGACGGATCAGGATCTCTCACGTGCGCTTGAGCGTCGACTCCGGCTACGCTCTGAACAGGCGGAATGGATCGTGGCAACACCCTCGGGCATCACGAACTACTACAAGTCGCTGCGCCCTGGCTTTCTGGAACAGGTCGACAGGCATGCAGGCGCCATCTGCAAGGCATTCACGATGGTGTCCATGAAATCGACCGACGTGGAAACTAAAATAGCGAATGTCGCCAACAGGGTATTGACACTGTCTGACTTCACAACGCCCCGGGGCGGCACAACATCAATGATGAATGGCCTCGCACCGACACTCGCTTGCCTGGACCCGCAGCGGCGGTTCCCCATCATGAACGCAAGGACCCGCGACCTGCTTAAGAGCATTGGTAAGCAGCCGGACGCCCAGGGAGCAGTTTCACTGAGTAGATTGATCGGCACGCGTGGAATCAAGGATGCGTTTGAGCTGGATGTCTATGCGTGGACAACGACTTTCGCAAAAGCCCCGAGAGCCAAGCCCTTACGTGTTCCCGAGCCAAGGACCGTTGGACTGAAGGCTGAAGAAGAGGCGGTCGCGAACCTTGCCAGGCGCAAGGTTGTCATCCGAAGGCGGCACAACGAACTCGTCAACCGGTTTCTGCGGGCGGTCGAATGGAAGCTGCTGCCCAAGGAAAGCGAGTATGACCTCCTCATAGAGGACTGGCAGCGCGGCAGATGGCTGCTGATCGAGGCCAAGACAGAAACCTCCGGCGTGTCGGGGCGCACCCAAATCCGCCAGGCTATTGGTCAGTTGTTCGACTACCGTTGGAGATCGTTCCGAGATCGGCTGGACAAGGTCGATCTTGCGCTCCTCACCCCCACGAAGCCTGATCAGGAGATTCTGGACCTGCTGGCGAGTATTGGCATCGAGGCCTTCTGGTTTGAAGGCAAGCGGCTTACGGGCACCACCCGACTCATCTGAGCCTGCCTGTCAGGATTAGCCCGCATCGCTCACCGATTTGGCGAGAGGGGGCACAAGTGACGAAAACGAGAAGGCCGCCCAAGGGCGGCCTTCTCGCTCAACGTGGGCGCTACAGACTCAACGCACTGTCCTGGCGATGATCTCGGCGATCTCGCCGTCAGAGGCCTCCATCACCTCGGCGACCTCCGGCGGCATCATCTGCACGAAGGCGCCCGTATTCATGCGGGCGATGAAGACGTCACCCGTCGAGGTCTGGTAGATGCTCACCCGGCAAGGCATGAAGGCGGAGATGGGCCGGTATTCGTCATTGCCCAGTATGCGCGCACTGTACTTGCCGCTGCACACGTCCAGGATCACCACCGGGTCCAGGGTAAATCCCCGTTCGGAAAGCACGCCGGCCATGTTGTTGCTGTTGAGCAGGCTCCAGCCGGCCTTGCTCACTTCTTCCTTGAAGGCCTGCAGGGTGTCCGGGAAGGACTTGTTGCTCTTGACCACTTGCACCAGCTGGGGCTGTTCACCCTCCTGGGCCAGCGCAGCGCCCGGAATCACCCAGGCCACCAGGAGCAACAGCATCAGTCCGAAAGTGCTTGCGCCGAATGCAGCGCGTGCGGTGGCTTGAGTCGCGGAATGAGGTGTCATAGTGGCTACTCCTTGTCTGTGTCTTGGATATGCATGAGGAACATTATTGGCCGTTCTCGCCCGCAGGGGTCTGCTGATTGAGCATGCGGGTCAAGAACGGGGGACTGGCTTCGCCAAAGTATAGCGTCCTGTGCGGGAACGGGATCTCCACACCGTGGGCATCGAACGCATACTTGACGCGCCTCAGGAACTCACGGCCCACGTACCACTGCTTGATGGGCAGGGTCTTAATGCGCCCCTTGATCACCACGGCGGAGTCATCGAACTTGTCCACGCCGAAGATCTCGATGTCCTGGATGTTGGGGCCGTATTCGGTGTCGGCCATCATCTCCTCGCCCACGTCCTTGAGGATGCCCACCACCTTGTCGGTGTCCTCCTTGTAGGCCACGCCGATGTCGAACACATAGGCAGACCATTCCCGGGTCAGGTTGGTGACCGCGTCGATGGTGCCGTTGGGGAAGATGTGCACCTTGCCCTCCAGGTCACGCAGCACCAGAGTGCGGAAGTTGATGCCCTCCACCAGCCCGCCGGTGCCGTTAACCACCACCACGTCGCCCACGCGCACCTGGTTCTCCAGGATGAAGAAGAAGCCGCTGATCACGTCGCGCACCAGGTTCTGGGCGCCGAAGCCGATGGCCAGGCCCAGTACGCCGGCCGAGGCCAGGATGGGGGCCACGGAGACGCCCAGCTCGTTGAGGATCACCAGCAAGGCCATCACCCAGACCACGATGAGCACCAGCTGGCGCAACAGCCGCACCAGGGTCTCGGCACGTTTGGTGGCCTCCGAGGGCACATCGCCCTGCTTCTTGCCGGCTTCCACCAGCTTTCTTTCCATGCGGGCCAGACCACCCCGGACCACGCTCATGATCACCCAGGCCATGACCAGGATGAGCAGGATGCGCAGGGTGGAGAAGATCAGGTCTTCCCATTGGACGCCTTCGAGGTATTCCAGGACGAGTTCCATGTTTGAAGCTCCGTGTGTAATGTCAGATCAGTGAACAGTGGCAAGTCTCAAGTGGCTAGTGGCAAGGGAAATCAATAACCGAAGTTCCTTGCCACTTGAGACTTGCCACTTGCCACTTACGCGGCCCAGCCCAATTCCTGCGCCTTCCTGCGCGCCAACGCCGGCACGTCCTGAGCCACGAAGTGACTGTGCAGGACCTGCACGCCGATCATGTGGTTGATCACCGCGTCCAGCTGTACCTGGGTGGAGGCGGAGGTGTTCTCGGCCTCGTGCAGGGCGAACAGGGCCTTTACGCCAGAGGGGTCCAGCAGGCCGGCGGCCTCGATGGCCTCGTCGGAGAGGTATTCATCGGCCAGGGCCTTCATGGCGGCCCACTTCTTCGGGTCCGTGTGGGCCGGCGGGGCCATGAAAGCGAACTTCTCGCGCTCATAGAGCACCTTGGGCAGCAGGCCCTTCATGGACTCGCGCAGCACGTACTTCTCGGTGCGGCCACGGATACGCATGGAGGGCGGGATCTTTGTCGCGAATTCCGCCAGGTGGTGATCCAGGAACGGCGGGCGGGCCTCCATGGAGTTCGCCATGTCCACCCGGTCGCCGCCCCAGGTGAGGATCTGGCCTTCCAGCATGGTCTTGATCCACACGTACTGGGCCTTGTCCAGGGGATGACGCCCCTCGATCATGTCGCCGTCCAGGGCCTCGGCGATGGCGCGGCCCGGCTCGTAGCCTTGCACCTGTTCACGCATGGCCTCGGACATGAGGCCCGGCACGTGGGCGGCGGTGGCCAGCCAGGGCTGCAGGCAGGAGGGGGTGAAACCCACCAGGTCGCTGAGCGCCGGGTCGTTGAGTTCGTTCTCGGCCAGCATCGCACCGGAGAACAGCTTGTTGCTCTCCGCCAGCATCTGCTCCCAGCTGGCCCGCTCGGCGGGATCCATGTGATCCAGGCCGTGCAGGAACATGTCGCGGCGGAAGGCCGGGTAGCCGGCAAACAGCTCGTCGGAGCCCTCGCCGGTGACCACCACCCGGTAACCGGCCTGGTTCACGTGCCGGCTCATGAGCAGCTTGGCCACGCCCAGGGTGTTGTAGATGGTGCGCTCGGCGTGCCAGAGGGTCTCCACCAGGTTGTCGTAGAGGTGGTCGGCATTGAGCCGCATGATGTCCTGGTCGGCGCCCACGGACTCGGCCATCTCCTTTGCAATAGCGGTCTCGTCATAGTCTGCATTGTCGAAGCCGATGGTGAAGGCCTTGACCGGGGACTGCTGGTTGGCTGCCGACAGCCCCAGGGTGATGCAGGAGTCGATTCCGCCGGAGAGATAGCAGGCCACGGGCACGTCCGCCTCGAGACGCAGCTGCACCGCCTCCATCAGTTCCCTGCGCACGCCCTCGATGTAGACCTCGTCGTCCTCGGGCTCGCCACGCTCGGAAAGCAGCGGGAAGTCCATGTCCCAGTAGCGCTCGTCCTTGATCTCGAACTTGCCATGGCGCCGCTCGAAGGTGATCACGTGGCCGGGCTTGACCTGGTGGATGCCGTCAAAGGCCGTGGTGCCGGGCACCACGGTCTGCATCAGCTGGTGATAGAGGCCCTGGGCGTTGAAACGGCGCGGCACGTCCGGGTGGGCGAACAGCACCTTGATCTCGGAACCGAACACGATCTTGCCGTTGACCTCGGTCCAGTACAGGGGCTTCACGCCGAAACGGTCGCGGATCAGCATGAGGCGATCCTTGGCCCGGTCGTACAGGGCCACGGCGTACTCGCCGCGCATCTGCTTCAGGGTCTCCTCCAGGCCGTAGCGTTCATAGAGATGAAGCACGATCTCGGAATCGCTCTTGGAGCGAAACTTGGCGCCTCGGGAGGTCAGCTCGGTGCGAATGCGCTTGTAGTCGTAGAGTTCACCGTTGACCGCCAGCATCAGGTTGCCGTCCTGGGAGGCGAAGGGCTGACGGCCGCGGTTCTCGTCCAGATCGATGATGGTCAGACGGGCGTGGGAAAAACCCACCCCGCGATCCTTCTCCACGCGATAACCGAAACCGTCCGGACCCCGGTGATACTGGATGGCCGCCATGGCCACCAGGGTTTCGGGATCAACGGGCTGTTTGGGGTCGGCGTGCAACACGCCTGCAATTCCACACATGTGTGTTTTCTCCTGCTTACATTACTCAGAAAGGCTTGATGATTGCCGCAGAGACGCGGAGACGCGGAGATATCAAAGGACTGGACAGGATTTACATGATCAACATGATTTAAGACTAGGATCTGTAGAAAGCAGTTTTAATCCTGTCAATCATGTAAATCCTGTCAAAGCGTTTCTCTCTCCGCGCCTCCGCGTCTCTGCGGCCGCCTTGAATTCAGTTCATTTCAGCCGCGCCCGACATCCGGCACATCCATGACCTCGCTGATCCGGCGCACCATGCAGGTGAGCAGGGCCATGCGGATGAATACCGCGCCGCGGGCCTGGGCGAAGTACCAGTTGTGGGGGGTCTTATCCAGGTCGGTGGACAGTTCCTCGCCGCGGGCGAGCGGGTGCAACACGATGGCGCCCTTCTTCAGCGGCGAGGCGGCGGACAGGCGCATGTCCATGCCCATGGCCTCGAAGGTGTCTCCCACCCAGGCGATGGCATTGATGTACACCACGTCCAGGCTCGGCAGTTCACCGTCCAGATCCGTGGCCACGCGCACCTTGAGCCCGGCCCCGCCCAACTCCTCGGCCTGGCCCTCGTCGAACAGATTGTCCTCGCGACTCAGGATCACCACCTCTTCGATGGCGTGGGCGAAGCAGCCCAAGGTCAAGAGCAGGCTGCGCACGGTGCGCATGCGGCTGGGTACGCCGATGATGCCGATGCGGATGCGCTGCCCGGCGGGCAGATCCGTGCGGGCCAGTTCGGGACGCCACTTCATGATGGTGTAGACATCCGCCATGGCCTGGGTGGGATGCTCGTCGATGCCGTTGCCCGCGTTGATGATGGGGATGCGCAGGGAGTCCAGCATCTCGTAGATCGCCGGGCCTTCGTTGTTGCGCAGCACGATCACGTCACCGTAGTTGTTGAACATCTCGGCGATGTCAGCGAGCGATTCGCCCTTGGCCATGCCCGTACTCTTCGGGTCGGTGATGGACATGATGTCCCCGCCCAGCCGGTGCCAGGCGCTCTCGAAGGACAGGCGTGTACGGGTGCTCGGCTCGTAGAAGGCGCTGATCAGGATCTTGCCGGCCAGGGGCGGATGCAGCAGCGCGGGCGTGCTCTCGTACTGGGCCGCGAGGCGGAACAGCTGCACCAGGGTCTCCCGGTCGAACTGGCGCGAGGAGACCACGTGCCGGCTGGACAGGGTCATGAGCGGGCGCGGATCCTCGGGCAGGCTGTCCAGCAGCGCCTTGGGCCGCTCGATACCGGCGGTACCGTCCTTGGGCTGCAGCGGCCGGTCCAGCTGCGCGTCGTTGGTCTCTACCATAGCGTGCCCCTCCTCAGGTCACGGATGAACAAACCGATGAGCAGCAGCGGCGACAGGGTGGTCACCACGGTGGCAATGCTCACCAGCCATGTGAATGCACTGACGGATAGGGTCATGGATGCATCTCCTTCAATTCACTACTTGCCGCTGAAACGCCGTGGCGCGGAGGGCAAGACATAAAATCCTCTGACAGGATTGACAGGATGAAAGCGGATTCACAGGATTGAACCTTTTACATGTAAATCCTGTTAATCCTGTCCATTTCATTTCTCCGCGCCTCCGCGTCTCTGCGGCACGCTGTTGTTCAGCCACGCAGCGGCTCTTCACGCAGACTGGCCCACTGGAAATCCCTCGGCCACAGCCAGGTCGTCACCAGCACCAGCGCCATGGAGATGGCCGCGGACACCAGTGCCGCCACGTAGAAGCCGATGGCGAAATAGCTGTAAAGCCCGATCACCGTGCCCAGCACCATGGCGGCGATCACGCCCCAGGGGTTGGTGCGCCGCCAGTAGAGGCCGGCGACGATGGGCATGATGGTGCTGGCCACGAAGGCGCCCAGGAACTGCAGCACGGCGCCCAGCGTGCCCAGGCGCAGCATGCACAGGGCCCAGGTCACCGTGCCCAGCACCACCACGATGGTCTTGGCGGCCAGATAGACTTCGCGCTCGCCGGCCTGCCTGCGCAGGTGGCCCTTGTAGATGTCCCGGGTCACCAGGTCCGACGTGGCGGCCAGTACCGAGTCCACGCTGGAAGCCAGCGCCGAGAACACCACGATGAAGACGATGATGGCGCCCGCCAGGCCCAGCAGCTCACCGGCCACCAGGGGCCCCACCATGTCGGCGCCAGGCACGTTGATGCCGAGCGCCGGCGTGGCCAGGGCTATGAAACCGGCGACGATGGGAATGGGCATCCACAACAGGCCCGCCATCAGGTAGGCCCGCTTGCCCACGCCCCGGCCGAAGGCGAAGGCGCGGCTCCACCACACGTTGGAATGAAAGATCTCGCCCACGCCGAACAGCAGGTTGTTGAACAGGAACATGATCGCGGCGGGGAACAGCAGATTCAGCAGTTCGGGAC
Source organism: Thioalkalivibrio sulfidiphilus (assembly GCF_000377945.1). Lineage (GTDB taxonomy): Bacteria > Pseudomonadota > Gammaproteobacteria > Ectothiorhodospirales > Ectothiorhodospiraceae > Thioalkalivibrio_A > Thioalkalivibrio_A sulfidiphilus_A. The sequence continues at coordinate 38,170 of NZ_KB898932.1, read as the reverse complement.
GCTGTTCCGAGACCGTCACGTGGATTTCACCGAAGCCGACCTGAGCGATGACCAGCCACGCCAGGATGACCAGGCCCACCAGGATCAGGATCGTCTGAACGAAGTCGGTGCCGATCACCGCGCGCAGACCGCCCAGCAGGGTGTAGAGCACGCAGATGAACAGGATCACGCTCATGCCCACCCGGTAGTCGATACCGGCGAGCGCCTCGATGAGCACGCCGCCGGCCATGCCTAAACTGATCAGCCAGCCCAGGCCATAGATCAGCGAGATCACCAGGAACACGCGCCAGGCGGTGTTGCCGTAACGCAGGCGGATGAAATCGCCACTGGTAAAGCCGCCCGGCATCAACCTGCGGATGCGCCCCGCCAGTGGCGCGAACAGGATCAGTCCCACAGAGCCCAGGGCATAGCCCACCATGCCCCAGATGCCCAGTTGCAGTGCGAACTGGGGCGCGGCCATGGTGGTGTTGGTGGTCACCCAGGTGGCCATGGCGGTGGCAGTGGCGAGCGCAAGCCCCACGTTGCGTCCGGCCAGCATGTAGTCGTCCACGGTCCGCGCTCTGCGCCCCAGGTACCAGCCCAGGAACACCCACAGGACACTGAACGCCCCGAGGATGCCCCAGGCGATACCCGCCGGGAGCACGGCCGTCTCAGGCCCGTTCACGAGGCCTCCGCCACCTTGGCCACTTCGGCCAGTGCCTCGTCGGTGCTCATCACCCGGGCATAGCGGTCCTTGATGGTGGTCAGCGTCGCCTGCTGCATCTCCGGGGTCACCGTCGCGCAGCCGTCCTCGATCAGCGTCACGTAGAAGCCCAGGTCACAGGCATCACGGATGGCGGTGGAGACGCACTCGTTGCTGTAGACCCCCACCACGAAGAGCGACGTGATCTCCAGGTTGCGCAGCACGTACTCCAGGTTCGTGGAGGTGAACACGCCGCTGGCGGTCTTGTTGATGATGATCTCGTCGCCCTGGGGCGCGACCATCTCCACGAACTCCGCCTCTTTGGAACCGGGCGCGGCATGCAGGTTGAGGCGCTTGTGCCCCGGACCCCGGTCGCGGCCATCGGCGGTGAGCGACTGGATGCGGGTGTGGATCACCTCCAGGCCCACGGCACGGAAGGCGTCCTGCAGGCGCCGCACGTTGGGCAGCACCTGGTTCTCCAGGGCGTTGAAGTAGTACTCCTGGGCCTCGATGGGCACGCCGGATCGCTCGCAGTCGGCGAACACGCCGTAGCCACGCGCCGCATCCAGGTACTGCAGGTCGATGCACAGCAGGGCCGCGTGGTGGGCGCCCAGTTCCCGCTTCAGGATCCGGTTGGTGATCAGGGTCTCGCGGTACTGGTCCCTGAGCGGGTCGATGCTGTCGTACTTCGACAGGTCGGTGACGTTGTCCGGCTTGCTCATGCCTTCTTCCTCTTCGGTTTTTGTTCTCTCATGGCCGCGCCGGCATCCGCGGCGGCCAGCTGCAACACCGTGTGCAGGGCCAGGTTCGCGCCCCGCTCGATGTCCTCCCAAGCGGTCCACTCGGAGGCCGAGTGGCTTTTGCCCTCCAGGCTCGGCACGAAGATCATGCCGGTGCGGGTCACCGAGCCCATGATCTGGGCGTCGTGGGCGGCGCCGCTCGGCATGCGCAAGTGCTTGAGGTCGAGACGTTCTGCGGTGTCGGTCACCAGCTGCACCAGGCCGGGATCGCAGCGCATGGGCGGGATCTCCGAGAGCACGTCGAACTCGAACATCAGGTCCCGGCGGCGGGCCAGGGCCGAGAGGGTGCGGCGGAAGGCATCCGCCAGGTTCTTCAGGGTCTCGGCGTCGGTGTCACGCACGTCCAGGGAGAAACTGGTCTGCCCCGGCACGGTGTTGGCGGCGCCGGGCTTGAGTTCCACCCGGCCGATGGTGGCGCGGCTGTGGGGGCTGCCGTGCTCCTCCAGGATGCGGTTGATCTCGCCGGCGAATTCCGCCAGGCCCTGGAAGCTGTCCACGCGCATGTCCATGGGGGTGGTGCCCGCGTGGTTGGTCTGGCCCATGAGGCGCACGTCCCACTTGAACAGGCCGGTGATGGCATCCACCACGCCGATGGACACCTGGTTGCGGTCCAGCACCGGGCCCTGCTCGATGTGCAGTTCCAGGTAGGCGTGGATGGAATCCGGCGCACGCCGGGCGAACAGGGCAGCGTTGGCGTCCAGGCCCCAGGAGGCCATGGCCTCGGTGAGGGTCACGCCATCCAGGTCCCGGGCGTTATGGATCACCGCCGGGGTCAGCTGCCCGGCGATGGCCTGGGAGCCGAACAGGCCGCCGAAGCGCCCCTCCTCGTCGGTGAAGTCCACCGCCTCCAGGGGATGCCTGAGCGTGACGCCCGCCTCCTTGACGGTGCGCAGCACCTCGAGGCCCACCAGCACGCCGAGCGCCCCGTCCAGGGGGCCGCCGCCGGGCACCGTGTCCAGGTGCGAGCCCATCATCACGCTGGGGCGCTTGCCGTCCCAGTCCAGACGCGCGTGCAGGTTGGCGGCGCCGTCCTCGTAGACCTCCAGGCCCGCCGCTTCGATGCGCGAGCGGAACCAGCGACGGCCCTCCAGATCGCCCTCGCTGAAGGCCATGCGGTGGATGCCCTGGTCGGGGGTCTGGCCGATGCGCGACAGGGCAAGCACGTCCTCGCGCAGGCGTTCAAAGTTGACTCGGATAGGGTGGTTCATGGGGTGTCTCGATCCTCCCGGGCGCCCCGGATGATCACCGCCAGCAGGACGGCGAACACCAGTGCGCCCACGACAAAGAATTGCAGCGCCCGGGCCAGGCTGTGGTGCTGCACGGTGACCTGAAGCGGCTCGCTCCAGGGGCCGGGGCCCGACTCGCCCAGCACCCGCACCCGGTAGAAGTACTCGCCATCCGGCTTGCCGGTGATCACCGAGGCGGTGTCAGCGCCGGTGTACAGGGTGCGCGCAGGGTTGAAGTGGGCGCCGTCCGACTCCTGCAGCTCGAAGCGGGCCGCCCCATCAGCCTCCCAGCTCAGGCGGTAGACGCCATCGGTGGCCCGCTCGGGCGAGGCGCGCAGGTCGGGCGCGGCCATCGCCGCCGGGGCGGCCAGCAGGCTCAGGCACCAGAGCAGAAGCAGTGCACGACGCGCCAAGGGCTCAGTCCTCGTTGTCGATGGGCCGCAGGGCTGCGTCATCGTCGCGCTCGTCCATGCGTTCCAGCAGGGCGGCAAGACCGGATTCCAGGGACGCGAGCTGGTCCAGGGGCAGGGCCTGCAGGGCACGGTTGAGCTCACCCTGGGCGGGGGCCGGGGCCGCCTCCAGCAGTTCCGCGCCCCGGGCGGTGAGGTAGAGCGTCACCACCCGCTGGTCCAGACCCGCGCGGCGGCGCTCCACCAGGTGCTTTTTCTCCAGCTTGTCCAGCATGTTGGAGGCCGTGGACGGGTGGATCATCAGGCACTGGGACAGGTCCCCCACGCTCAGACCGGGGCTTCGATGCAGTTCCCACAGGGCCCATAGCTGGGCGGCACTGACGCCGCAGGCCTTCTCGATGCTGCGGGAGTGGGTCTGCAGGGCCCGGAACACGATGCGCAACTGGCGGATCACCGTCTGAACACTGGCCGTCTGCACGCTGGGGCCCCGCGGGGAAACGGCATCCTGACCGGCGCCGTGCCGGCTCATCTCGGAATGGGGTGTGGCCATGGGATTTCTTTTTGCAGAAAGTATTTTTGTACAATAACATTACTCCCATCGCCCTGACAACGCGACCCCGCCCACACATCCCCAAGGAGGCCCCATGACCCAGCCCACCCGGGACGCCCTGGAACTGCACCGGGAAGCCGCCTACCTGCTGCTCAGACGCTACCTGGCCCTGGGCCGCCCTTTCCTGCTGCGTTCGGACCTGCAGGACGGCTTCCAGGCCCTGTGCCTGGAGCGGGACGAGCCGGGGCTGGCCGAGAGCCCCCTGGCGGACCTGGTGGGCCAGGCCCAGGAGGCGGTGCTGGCGGCCCCCTGGGTCTGCCTGGCCCTGCGCCCGCGCATCGGCCGCTGGCAGTTCCTGCGCATCCACGCCGACGACCTGAGCGTGGAGGACCTGGGAGTGAGCGAGTTCCTGGCCATCAAGGAGCGTCTAGTGTGCCCCACGCCCCGCCATGGCCGGCCCCTGGAGTTCGACATCGAGCCCTTCAACCGGGAGTTTCCGCGCCTGCGCGAGACCCGCTCCATCGGTCGCGGCGTGGAGTTCCTCAACCGCAAGCTCTCCAGCCAGCTGTTCGACCGGGCCAACGGCGGCCTGGACAAGCTGTTCCGCTTCCTGCGTGAACACCGCTGCGACGGCCGGCTGCTGATGATCAACGACCGCATCCGGGACGTGGACGCCCTGCGGGTGGCGATCCGGGACGCGGAACAGCGCCTGGCCCGGCTCAAGCGGGATACCCCCTGGGCGGACTTCGCCCACCCCCTGCAGGACCTCGGTTTCGAGCCCGGCTGGGGCCGGGACGCGGGCCGGGTACAGGAGACCCTGCGCCTGCTCTCGGAACTGCTGGAGGCGCCGTCCCCGGAGAGCCTGGAACGCTTCCTGGCGCGCATCCCGATGATCTTCAGTCTGCTGATCCTCTCCCCCCACGGCTTCTTCGGCCAGGCGGGGGTGCTGGGCCTGCCGGACACCGGCGGGCAGGTGGTCTACATCCTGGACCAGGTGCGCGCCCTGGAGCGGGAGATGCGTGACCGGCTGGCGGAACAGGGCCTGGACATCGAGCCGCGCATCCGGGTGGTGACCCGCCTGATCCCCGAGGCCCGGGGCACCAGCTGCGACCAGCCCGAGGAGGCCATCTCCGGCACCGAGAACGCGCGCATCCTGCGGGTGCCGTTTCGCGGCGAGGACGGCGAGGTGGTGCCCCAGTGGATCTCCCGCTTCGAGATCTGGCCCTACCTGGAACGCTTCGCCGACGAGGTGGAACGCGCCATCCTGGCGGACCTGGGCGGACGGCCTGATCTCATCATCGGCAACTACTCCGACGGCAACCTGGTGGCCTCCCTGCTCTCGGCCCGCCTGCACGTGACCCAGTGCAACATCGCCCACGCCCTGGAGAAGACCAAGTACCTGTATTCCGATCTCTACTGGAAGGACAACGACGCCCAGTACCACTTCGCCACCCAGTTCACCGCCGACCTGATCGCCATGAACGCGGCGGACTTCATCATCACCAGCACCTACCAGGAGATCGCCGGCACCGGCGAGGACATCGGCCAATACGAGAGTTACATGCACTTCTCGCTGCCGGATCTCTACCGGGTGGTGCGCGGCATCGACGTGTTCGACCCCAAGTTCAACATCGTCTCCCCGGGCGCCGATGACCGGGTGTACTTCCCCTACACGGAGGAGGAGCGGCGCATCACCGGGCTGCACCAGGAGATCGACGCGCTGCTGTTCGGCTGGCCCCGCGACGATGCCCGCGGCGTGCTGGCGGAACCGGACAGGCCGGTGATCTTCACCATGGCGCGCCTGGACCGGATCAAGAACATCGCGGGACTCGTCTCCTGGTACGCGCAGAACACCGAGCTGCGCGCGCGGGCCAACCTGGTGGTGGTGGCCGGCACGGTGGATGCGTCCCGTTCCGACGACCAGGAGGAACAGGCCCAGATCGCCCGGATGCACCAGCTGTTCGACGAGCATGATCTCAACGACTGCGTGCGCTGGCTGGGCGTGCGCCTGGACAAGACCCTGTCCGGGGAGTTGTATCGCTGCATCGCCGACCGGCGCGGCGTGTTCGTGCAGCCGGCCCTGTTCGAGGCCTTCGGCCTGACGGTGATCGAGGCCATGGCCTCGGGCCTGCCCACCTTCGCCACCCGCTACGGCGGGCCGCTGGAGATCATCGAGGACGGCATCAGCGGCTATCACATCGACCCCAACCACGGCGAACAGGCCGCGCGCATCCTGCTGGAATTCCTCGAACGCTGCGCGTCCGACCCGGGCCACTGGCAGCAGATCTCAAGGAGTGCCATCAGGCGCGTGGAACAACGTTACACCTGGAAGCTGTACGCGGAGCGCATGATGACCCTGTCACGCATCTACGGCTTCTGGAAGTACGTCACCAACCTGGAACGGGCCGAGACGCGACGTTACCTGGAGATGTTCCACGCGCTGCAGTACCGGCCACTGGCGTTGCTGAAGTGAGAAGTGGGAACTGAAGTGCGAAGTGTGAATTGGGGAGTGGGAATGAGGATTGATTCTCCGCCTGATTGAATCGGCTTATCCACGCCAATCTGTTTTTTATCAGCGTAATGAACTTCGCACTTCCAAATTCCCACTTCGCACTTCAAGACTGCCGTTCCCGCAGGAACACGACACGTTCGTCGGATGACATCGGCAGCGCTGCACACGCGCCCTTCCCTGTACTAAGCTTTGACCATGGGCATGCAATCCTGCGTGCCCCGCAGCAGACTAAGGTGTCCATCGGCCAGGTGAATACCGGTTCACAAACAGGCCTTGCACCACCGACGCAACGCGCCGGCACGTTCATTCACACTTCACCGATTCATCTTGAGATTTCCCGGAACTGCGCCAGCCACCCCGGGGTCCAAATTTCTGACAGCCGCCGGACCCGCGCGAGCAGGTCCGGCGGCGTCGCGCTCACACCACTGCATCCAGACGAGGAGGTGTCACCGTTATGGATTCTGCAGAAACCCTGATTGCCCAGTACGCCCGCGAATTCCAGAAGCGCCAGGAATCGGAAATGTCCCTGGCCTCTTATCTGGAAGCCTGCGCCGACGATCCCATGCTCTACGCCACCGCCGCCGAGCGCCTGGTGGCCGCCATCGGCGAACCCCGGGTCCTGGACACCGCCAGGGACGAGCGCCTGGGTCGCATCTTCCTGAATCGCACTATCAAGATCTATCCAGCCTTCGAGGATTTCTATGGCATGGAGGAGACGGTGGAACGCATCGTCGGCTTCTTCCGCTACGCCGCCCAGGGCCTGGAGGAACGCAAGCAGATCCTCTACCTCTTGGGCCCCGTGGGCGGCGGCAAGTCCTCCCTGGCCGAGCGCCTCAAGTCCCTGATGGAGAAACACCCGGTCTACGTGCTCAAGGCGGGCGAGGAACTCTCGCCGGTATTCGAAAGCCCCCTGGGCCTGTTCGACCCGAACATCCACGGTCCGGAACTGGAGGCCCGTTTCGGCATCCCGCGCCGGCGTCTCACCGGGCTCATCTCCCCTTGGGCGGTGAAACGCCTGGACGAGTTCGGCGGCGACATCTCGCGCTTCTCCGTGGTGCGCCTGTATCCCTCCAAGCTGCGCCAGATCGCCATCGCCAAGACCGAACCGGGCGACGAGAACAACCAGGACATCTCCTCCCTGGTGGGCAAGGTGGACATCCGCAAGCTCGAGCTCTACAGCCAGAACGACACCGACGCCTACAGCTATTCCGGCGGGCTCAACAGGGCCAACCAGGGCATCCTGGAATTCGTGGAGATGTTCAAGGCGCCCATCAAGATGCTGCACCCGCTGCTCACGGCCACCCAGGAGGCCAACTACGTAGGCACGGAGAACATCGGCGCCATCCCCTTCCAGGGGGTGATCATGGCCCACTCCAACGAGTCCGAGTGGCAGGCGTTTCGCAACAACAAGAACAACGAGGCCTTCCTGGACCGCATCTCGGTGATCAAGGTGCCCTACTGCCTGCGCGCCACCGAGGAACAACTCATCTACGACAAACTGATCCGCAGCAGTGAACTGAGCGAGGCCCCCTGCGCGCCGGCCACCCTGGACCTGCTGGCCAAGTTCTCGGTGCTCACCCGCCTCAAGGAACACGAGAACTCGAGCCTCTACTCCAAGATGCGCGTCTACGACGGCGAGAGCCTCAAGGACACCGACCCCAAGGCCAAGTCCATGCAGGAATACCGGGACGTGGCGGGCGTGGACGAGGGCATGAACGGGGTCTCCACCCGCTTCGCCTTCAAGGTTCTGTCAGAAACCTTCAACTACGACACCCGCGAGGTGGCCGCCGATCCGGTGCACCTGCTCTACATGCTGGAGCAGGCCATCCGCCGGGAACAGTTCCCGGAGGAGACCGAGCGGCGCTACCTGGAGTTCATCAAGGCGGAACTGGCGCCCCGCTACGCGGACTTCATCGGCAACGAGATCCAGAAGGCCTATCTCGAGTCCTACCACGACTTCGGCCAGAACCTGTTCGAGCGCTATGTCGCCTATGCCGACGCCTGGATCGAGGATCACGACTTCAAGGACCCGGACACCGGGCAGATGCTCGACCGCGCGGCGCTCAACCAGGAGCTGTCCAAGATCGAGAAGGCCGCCGGCATCGCCAACCCCAAGGATTTCCGCAACGAGGTGGTCAAGTTCGCCCTGCGTGCCCAGGCGGCCCAAGGGGGCAAGATGCCCTCCTGGACCTCCTACGAGAAGATCCGCGAGGTGATCGAGAAGCGCATGTTCAGCCAGGTGGAGGACCTGCTGCCGGTGATCAGCTTCGGCACCAAGGCGGACTCGGACATGGAGCGCAAGCACAGCGAGTTCGTGCAGCGCATGGTGGCGCGCGGCTACACCGAGCGCCAGGTGCGCCGCCTGGTGGAGTGGTACATGCGGGTCAAGCAGGCGGGATAAGGCCTCATGGTCAGCATCGTCGATCGGCGCCTCAATCCCAAGGACAAGAGCCTGGCCAATCGCCAGCGTTTCATCCGTCGTGCCAAGCGCCAGATCCTGGACGCGGTGCGCGACATCTCCGGTAGGCGCAAGGTCACCGAGGTGGGGCAGGGGGAGGAGGAGATCCGCATCCCCGCCGACGGCCTGCAGGAGCCCTCGTTTCGCAAGGACACGGACACCGGCATGCGCCGCCATGTGGTGCCCGGCAACAAGGAATACCAGGCCGGCGACCTGATCCCGCGGCCCGATGGCGGCGAGGGCGGTCGCGGCCCCGGCGGCAGCCCGACGGGGGAGGGGGAGGACGAGTTCCGCTTCACCGTGAGCCGCGACGAGTTCCTGGACCTGTTCTTCGAGAACCTGGAACTGCCGGAGCTGGCGCGCACCCAGCTCTCCAAGGTGGAACAGGAGGGCGTGCAACGGGCGGGATACTCCGTGTCCGGCTCGCCGGCGAGCCTCAACCTCACCCGCACCATGCGCAACTCCCTGTCCCGGCGCCTGGCCCTGCGCCGTCCCAAGCGCGAGGAGATCCTGGAGCTGGACCGGGAGATCGACCGCCTGGAACGTTCCGGCAAGGACCCGGAGCGCCTGCGCGCCCTGGTGCTGGAGCGCGAGGCGCTGACACGCCGCTCCCGGCTGATCCCCTACATCGATCCCATCGACCTGCGCTACAACCGCTTCACGCCGGTGCCGCGACCCATCTCCCAGGCGGTGATGTTCTGCCTGATGGACGTCTCCGGTTCCATGACCGAGGACATGAAGGATCTCGCCAAGCGCTTCTACATGCTGCTCTACCTGTTCCTGGAGCGGCGCTACCGGCACGTGGACATCGTGTTCATCCGTCACACCCACATCGCCCAGGAGGTGGACGAGGAGACCTTCTTCTACTCCCGGGAGACCGGCGGCACCCTGGTCTCGCCGGCGCTCCGGGAGATGGAGCGCATCGTGCGGGACCGCTACTCGCCGTCCGACTGGAACATCTACGCCGCCCAGGCCTCGGACGGCGACAACACCCCCTCGGACAACGCCACGGTGGTGGAACTGCTGGAGAACGCGATCCTGCCCCTGTGCCGCTATTACGCCTACATCGAGGTGTCCGAGGAGCGCGGCTGGGATGCCCTCACGGATCTCTGGGAGATCTACCAGAAGCTGGTGGCCAAGGGTCACCCCATGGCCATGCGCAAGGTCAAGAAGCGCGCCGACATCTTCCCGGTGTTCCAGGACCTGTTCACCCCCGCCGAGCTCAGACGCTGAGATGATCAACCGCTTCGAAGCCGACGCCCGCCTACTCTACACCGGACCGGACTGGGACTACCGGCTGGTGAAGAAGGCCTATGACGCCATCGAGCGCATCGCCGTGGACGAGATGGGTCTCGACCCCTATCCCAGCCAGATCGAGGTGATCAGCTCCGAGCAGATGCTCGACGCCTATGCCTCCATGGGCATGCCCCTGTTCTACCGGCACTGGTCCTTCGGCAAGCACTTCGCCCGCGACGAGATGCTCTACCGCAAGGGCATGACCGGGCTCGCCTACGAGATCGTGATCAACTCCAACCCCTGCCTCTGCTACATCATGGAAGAGAACACCATGACCATGCAGACCCTGGTCATGGCCCACGCCGCCTTCGGCCACAGCCACTTCTTCAAGAACAACCAGCTGTTCAAGGCCTGGACCGACGCGGACTCCATCCTGGACTACCTGGACTTCGCCAAGCGCTACGCGGCCGAGTGCGAGGAGCGCTACGGCGCCGAGGCCGTGGAGCAGGTGCTGGACGCCGCCCATGCCCTGATGAGTCACGGGGTGCACCGCTACCCCCGCAGGACACTCAACCTGAAGCGCGAGATGGAACGGGAGCGGGAGCGGCGCCGCCACGAGGAACAGACCTTCAGCGATCTCTGGCGCACCCTGCCCCGGCGCAAGCCCGAGGACGGCGACGAGGACCCGGGACTGGACGCACGCCGGCGCGCCCTGGGCCTGCCCGAGGAGAACCTGCTGTATTTCCTGGAGAAGCGGGCGCCCAAGCTGGCCCACTGGCAGCGCGAGCTGTTGCGCATCGTGCGCATGGTGGCCCAGTACTTCTATCCCCAGCGCCAGACCAAGGTGATGAACGAGGGCTGCGCCACCACGGTGCACTACGCCATCATGAACCGCCTGCACGAGACCGGGCAGATCACCGACGGCGCCTTCATGGAGTTCCTGCACGCCCACACCAACGTGGTGTTCCAGCCGCAGTTCGACGACCGGCGCTTCTCGGGCATCAACCCCTATGCCCTGGGTTTCGGCATCCTCCAGGACATGAAGCGCATGGGCGAAAACCCCACCGAGGAGGACCGGCGCTGGTTCCCGGACATCGCCGGCAACCCGGACTATCTCGGCACCTGGAAGTCCGCCTGGGCCGAGTACCGGGACGAGAGCTTCATCCTGCAGTTCCTGAGCCCGCGCCTGATGCGCGAGTGGCGCCTGTTCTCGGTGACCGACGATGCCGACGAGGCGGACCTCAAGGTGGAGGCCATCCACAACGAGGCCGGCTACCGGGAGGTGCGCCGGGCGCTGGCCGCCCAGTACGACCTGGCCCGTCACGAGCCGGACATCCAGGTGGTGGACGTGGACCTGACCGGCGACCGGCGCCTGATCCTGGAACACCGGGTGCTGGACGGACGCCTGCTGGAAGAGCGCAACACCCTGATGGTGCTGCGACACCTGGCCAACCTGTGGGGCTACCCGGTGAGCCTGGTGGAGATCGACCCCCGGGACGAGGACATCCTCAACGCCTACGAGGACGTGGAGCCGGACCGGCGGATGGGTTGAACGGTTTGAAAGTCAAAGGCCTCGACGCAAAGGCGCAAAGGCGCAAAGAAACGCGAAGTGTTCTGGATGTAATGAAGAAGGCCGGCGTGAGCCGGCCTTCTTGAACCCAATCATCCTTTGCGCACCTCTGCGTCTTTGCGCCTTTGCGTCGCGGTTTATTTCCCGTTCAGAACCGATACCCGAACTCCCTCTGGAACCGCTCCGCAAAACCGTCCCGGTCGAAGCGGTGGTTCTGGGTGCCGTAATGTTCGATCTTGATGGCGCCCATCAGCGAGGCAATGCGCCCGGTGGTCTCCCAGTCCATGTCGCGCATCAGGCCGTAGAGCAGTCCTGCCCGGTAGGCATCGCCGCAGCCGGTGGGGTCTCTGAGCTGCGCCGGTTTCGCCGAAGGGATCTCCAGGCACTTCCCACCGGTGTAGACCAGGGAACCCTCACCGCCCCGGGTCACCACCAGTGCCTTCACCCGCTCTGCCAGTTGCTCTACGCTGAGCCCCGTGCGGTCGCACATGAGTTGCGCCTCGTAGTCGTTGAGGGTCACCCAGGTGGCCTGGTCCACGAAGCGCTTGAGGTCCTCACCGTCGAACATGGGCATGCCCTGGCCCGGGTCAAAGATGAAGGGGATGCCGCTGCCGGCAAACTGCTCCGCGTGCTGGATCATGCCGTCCCGACCATCGGGGGAGACGATGCCGAGGGTGATGTCGCGGGCGTCGCTCACCTTGTTGCGATGCGACTCGCCCATGGCGCCGGGGTGGAAGGCGGTGATCTGGTTGTCGTCCTGGTCGGTGGTGATGAAGGCCTGGCCGGTGTAGAGATCGTCGAGCACCTTCACGTGCTTGCGGCTGATGCCGTTCTCGTCCAGCCAGTTGGCGTAGGGGCCGAAGTCGCCGCCCACGGTGGCCATGATCACCGGGTCATCCCCCAGCAGGTTCAGGTTGTAGGCGATGTTACCGGCGCATCCGCCGTACTCGCGGCGCATCTGCGGCACCAGGAACGACACGTTCAGCATGTGCACCTTGTCCGGCAGGATGTGGTTCCTGAACCGGTCGGGGAACACCATGATGGTGTCGTAGGCGATGGAACCGCAGATCAGTGCTGACATGGAGACTCCTGAGGATTCGGATGCAAGGCACCGACCATAACGAAGGCCTCAGGCGCATTCAAGATTCAAAATTCAACATTCAAAGGCGGGACAGTGCTGTTCCCTTTGAATGTTGAATTTTGAATCTTGAATGCGCCTGGAAAAAAAGCCCCGCACGGGGCGGGGCTCATACGTGAGGCCATGGAGGCCCTCCCGTTTACTGATTTCCGGTCTTACTGTGCGACGACGTTCGCCGCCTGCGGGCCCTTGGGGCCATCCTGCACATCGAAAGAGACCTTCTGGTTTTCGGCCAGGGTCTTGAACCCGGAGCCGCTGATGGCGCTGAAGTGGACGAATACGTCCTTGCCACCGTCATCAGGAGTAATGAAACCAAAACCCTTGGATTCGTTGAACCACTTCACAGTACCAGTTGCCATGGAACGCTACCTCAAAACAAACAATTGAACACTCACGGTTGATGCGCGCAGGTCATTGCAGGGGGGTCAATCGCGGGCCAGTGACGAGACTGTAAACACGAGCGACACCTAAGAAACGAACCGCCACAGGCACAAGCTACGCAACTTTTTCACGCCGCGCCAGTGTTTTTTGCAAAGGTCACGGCTAATTCATAACAATCGTACGGGGATTAATCCCGGCCAGTTTGAAACAGGCCGCACGTTCTGAAAGACGTCGGCCGGCCGATGCCATAGCCCTGGGCGTAGTCCACGCCGATCTCGCGCAGGTGTTCGAGCACCGCTTCGGATTCCACGAATTCCGCGATGGTCTTGACCCCCAGCACGCGGCCGATGCGGTGAATGGCGCCGACCATGGCGGCATCCACCGGGTCGGTCAGCACGTCCTGCACGAAGCTGCCGTCGATCTTCAGGTAGTCCACGGGCATGTGCTTGAGATAGTTGAACGAGGACAGTCCGCTGCCGAAATCATCCAGGGCGAAGGCGCAGCCCATGTCGCGCAGTTCGCGGATGAAACCGGCGGCACTGGAGAGATTGGCGATGGCCGCGGTCTCGGTGATCTCGAAACAGAAGCGGTGCGCCGGCATGCCATAGTACTGCAGTGCCTCGGTGACGAAGTCGAGCAGATCCTCCTGGCCCAGGGACTGGCCGGAGAGGTTGATGCCCACGATGGCATGCTGCTTCAGGGCGAAGTCCGAATCCGCCAGCATGGCAAACACCGAGCGGATCACATGCCGATCCACCTGGGGCATGAGGTTATAGCGTTCCGCCGCCGGGATGAACGCCCCCGGCTCCACCAGGCTACCGTCCTCGGCCTTGAGCCGCAGCAGGATCTCGAAGTGGGACACGCCCTCCCCGGAGATCGGCCGGATCGGCTGGCAGAAGAGCTCGAAGCGTTCCTCCTCCATGGCCTCGCGGATGCGGCCCAGCCATTCCATCTCGCCGTAGCGGGTCTTCAGGGCCTGGTCACCGGGGCGGGAGACGTAGACCCGGTTGCGGCCCTGTTCCTTGGCCACGTAGCAGGCTGAATCCGCCTCGCTCAGCACCTCCGAGAGGGAGGCGCTGGTCCCGTCGATGGACACCAGACCGATGCTCATGCCCACGTCGAAACGCCGTCCCTCCCACATGAAACGCAGCTCGGCCACCTCCGCCAGCAGCTGGTGACAAATGCTCAGGGCGCGGTCCAGGGGGCAGTTTTCCAGCAGCAGGCCGAACTCGTCACCGCCCAGGCGGGCCAGGGTATCGGTGTCGCGGATGTGGCGGGGCAGGGCGGCGGCCAGCTGGCGCAGCAGCTCGTCGCCGGCCACGTGCCCGCAGGTGTCGTTGACCACCTTGAACTGGTCGAGATCGATGTAGCAGAGGGCGTGGGAGCGACCGCTGCGCCGGGCGCTCTCCAGGGCCTCGCGCACCCGTTCCTCGAACTCGCGCCGGTTGATCAGGCCGGTGAGGGCGTCATGACGGGCCTGGTGACTCAGCTGCCGGGCCATGTCCCAGAGCATGCTGAAGTCATGCAGCACCAGCACCGCGCCGCTGATGCCGTCCTCCCCGTCCCGCAGGGGCGAGACCGTCAGGCGCACGGCGTAGCTCTCGCCGTCCGGTCGGCGCAGCCGGCTCTCCTCGCTGAACACCACCGGGCTGCCACCGTTGAAACAACGTTCCACGGGATCGGGCATCAGTTCACCGGTCTCCAGGTCCTCCACCCGCAGGATCTCCTCCATGGGACGGCCGCGGGCCTGGCTCAGGGTGAAGCCGGTGAGCTGTTCCGCCACCGGGTTCATGTAGGCCACCCGACCGGCCACGTCGGCGGTGATCACGCCGTCGGCGATGGACTCCAGGGTGGTGAACAGCCTGTCGCGCTCGCCGCTGAGCGCCTGCTCGGCGAGGCGCTGGGCGGTGATGTCATAGGAGACCCCCAGCACACCCCAGCCGCCCGCCGCCTCATCCGGCACGGGCTGCCAGTGGTGCAGAAAGCAGCGCCCCTCCACCCGGCTTTCCAGCTGCACAGGCTCGCCCGACAGGGCCCGCCGCAGCCCCTCGGCCACCTCCGGGTAGGTCCCGTACATCTCCAGGGCGTTCATGCCCACCGCCTGCCCGGGGGCAAGCCCCAGGCCCTCCAGACCCTTGCCCTCGGAGAGGGTGAAGGTACCGTGCCGGTCCAGGGAAAACAGCACCATGGGCGCGCTGGTGATGGCGGTACGCAGCTGGTGTTCCCGCTCGCGCAGGGTGCGCTCCGCGGCCAGGCGCTCACTGATGTCCAGGAAGGTGGCAAAGACCTGGACCTGATCCTCCACCCAGACGGCGTTGAGGTGCACCTCCGCCGGGAAGGTGCTGCCGTCCTTGCGACGGTAGGTACTCTGGAAGCTGGCGGGCAGATACCGCTCCGGATTGCCGTGCACCCGCTCCACATCCTCGCGGGTGGCGTTCAGGTCAAAATCGGTGACGTGCAGTCCGCCCACCAGCTCCTCGTGGCTGTAGCCCAGGCTGGCGCAGGCACTGCGATTGGCCTCGACGATGCCGCCATGGCGGTCGACCAGGATCATGGGGTCCAGGGCCTGTTCGAAGATCAGCCGGAAGCGCAGGTTGTCGTTGCTGGCGGGCATGGAAGCCTTTGGGTGAGTGAGTGGCCAGGGACGTCTTCCACACAGCCCGCCCCATGACCCCTTTCTGACCGAGTCTACGCGAATAAAGTCCGACAGACGCTCATTCAATGGGATCGGCGGCCCTGTTCCCATGACGGAACGCCTCGCATCGGGTTACGCTCCCCAAAATGGCACAGGCCCATGACAACCCCACAGGTTTCGCGGACCTTCAGCCCGGATGGTCCCCGCCGGACTACACCGGCGAAGGCATCGCCAACCTGATGCAGAGCCTCGCCCTGGGGCTGGGGGATCGCGCGCCGCACAACGCCTTGCCGCCCCTCAACGGCCTGCCGCCCGAGTCGGTCGCCCTGCACCGGCGTGTGCTGCTGCTGGTGGTGGACGGGCTGGGCGATGCCATGCTCGCCGACCCCGGCCTGTACCCGAACCTGCGTGCCCACCGGGTGAGGGCCCTCTCCTCGGTCTTTCCCACCACCACGGCGGCGGGCATCACCACCTACCTCACCGGCCAGCCGCCCGCACGGCACGGACTGACCGGCTGGTTCACCTACATCGAGGCCCTGGACCAGGTCATGGCCGTGCTGCCGGGCCTGCCCCGGGGCGAGGGCCCGGGCTACGGGGATCTCGCCGTCACACCCCGGGAACTGCTGGGCCTCGATCCCCTGTTCGCGCGCCTGTCCGTGCCCACCGCCAGCGTGAGCCCGGCACGGATCGCCAACTCGCCGTTCAATCGCAGCATCAGCGGCGATGCCCGGGGCTATGTCTACAAGGACCTGGCCGGCTTCTTCCGACAGACCCGCCGGGCCGTGCTGGACGCACCCGGCTTTGTCTACGCCTACTGGCCAGAACTGGACCACCTGGGTCATGAGCATGGCGCCGACAGCGCCGAGCTGCGCGCCCACCTGGCGGAGCTGGACGCGGGCTTCGCCCGGTTGTTGGAGGGTCTGGCCGGCAGCGACACCCTGGTGCTGCTCACCGCCGACCACGGCATGATCGACGCGCCCCGGCGCGTGGACCTGACCCGGCACCCGGAGATCGCCGCCTGTCTGAGCCGCCCCTTGTGCGGCGAACCCCGGGTGGCCTTCGCCTACGTGCGCCCCGAGGCCAGGGCGGCATTCGCTGAGCGCGTCATCGCGGAACTCGGCCACTGCCTGAGCCTGGTGGACAGCCGGGTGCTGCTGGAGAACGGCTGGTTCGGGCCCGGCCCCGTCCACCCGGCCCTGGCCGGGCGGGTGGGCGACTTTGCCCTGTTCATGCATGACGGCTGGATGATCTTCGACCGGGTACCCGGAGAGAAGCGCCCGCCTCGAATGGTGGCGGTGCACGGCGGGCTCAGCGAGGCGGAACGCCTGGTGCCGCTGGTGATGGCGCGGGTCTGAGCCGTACCCGTGATAAAATCGGGGCCTTACGCATGAGGTCCGCAGCCATGATTGATCCAGATGACGCCTACCAGACCGCCGCCACCGAAACCGTGGAACTGGCCAACCGGCTGGCGGCCGACACCCCCGACAACCACCCCTGGGACATCGCCGACGGCCTGCTGGCCGGCGCCGTGCACTACTGGCTCTACAGCCGCCAACCCTGCGGCGACCCCATGTGCGAGGACTGCAGTGCCTTCGCCACCGCCGACCTACGGGTGGCGGAACTCAAGCGCCTGGTGGAACAGCTCGCCCAGGACAGCGATTACTACCATTCGCCGACGGATGTGAACGTCGGTCGCGCGTAGCGCGATCGACAGTGGCTAGTGGCAAGTCTCAAGTGGCGAGGAACACCACCCTCACCCCGACCCTCTCCCTGAGGGTGAGGGGGCTCTACTTGCCACTAGCCACTTGAGACTTGCCACTGCCCTCAAGCACTTTCATCCAGCCGCCTCACACCTCCGGTCTGCCCGAGCATCTCGCTGATCCGCTGCTCCAGGAGATCGGCCGGGGCGCGGTAGGGACTGCCGTGGCTTCCCCGACGCATCACGTTGCTCTGGCGCTGCTCCTGTGGTTCGGCCAGGGCCACCCGCAGGCGTCCCAGCATCTCCCGTTCCTGGCGGTCGCGGCGTTCCTCCTCGGTGCGCGCCGAGTCCGAGGACGGCACCGGGCGACGGATCGATTCGGCGCCGGCGCGCTCCGCCTCGCCGCGCACGGGCACCGGCCAGGTGGATTCCGGATCGCTGCGGATGACCGGCGGCGGCAGGGCGGTGAACTGGACGGGGGCGAGGGACACGGCGACTTAAGAAGTGGGAAGGGTGAATTGGGAAGTGGGGCAGGGAGTAGGAGTTTAGAACTTTTGGGGAGAATTCAACATTCAAAATTCAAAGGAAAACCGGGCGCCATCCCCCCTTTGAATTTTGAATCTTGAATTTTGAATATTTCTTCGCCTCACCCCGGCAGCACCACCCTCACCTGCGCCCCGCCCAGGGGGCTGCGGTCAATCTCGATACGGCCCTCGTAGGCGACGACGATATCGGCCACCACCGCCAGGCCGATGCCCTGGCCGGGGACCTGCTCGTCCAGGCGCCCGCCCCGGGTGAGGATGGTGGGCACCTCCTCGGGGGGGATGCCGGGGCCGTCGTCGCAGACGGACAGTGCCAGGCCCTCGCCGGTCTGGCCGGCGATGACCCGCACCCGACTGCCGCCATGCTTCCAGGCGTTGTCCATCAGGTTGCCCAGCAACTCCATCAGGTCGCCCTCGTTGCCGCGAAACTGAAGGCTGGACGGCACGTCCATCTCGAACTGCACGTCCCGTTCCGGATAGACCTTGCCGAGCGTCGAACCCAGGCGCTGCACCAGGGGCGCCACGGGGATGGGCGCGCTCAACACCGTGCGACCCGAGGTGGCGGCCCGCTGCAGCTGGTAGGCGACGATGCGTTCCATGCGCTCCAGCTGCTCCAGGGCCTGATCACGGTCCGGGTCCCGGGTGTCCAGGGTGCCGCGCAGCACCGCCAGCGGGGTCTTGAGGCTGTGGGCCAGGTTGGACAGGGCGTCCCGGTAGCGGGCCAGCTGGGCCCGCTCGTGGTGGATCAGGGCGTTGAGGTTGTCGGTCAGGCCCTTCAGCTCCACGGGGTAGCGGCCCTCCAGGCCGGGCTGTTCGCCCCGCTCCACGGCGCGCAGTTCCCGGGCCACCTGCCTCAGCGGCTTGAGGCCCTGGGACAGGGCAACGCCCTGGGCCGCCAGCAGCAGCACCGCCAGGGCCGCCAGGGCGCCCCAGAGGCTCTGGCGGTATTCCGAGAGTTGGGCCTCGAAGGCACGGCGGTCCTCCAGGATGCGAAACTCCAGGGGGTAGAGGCGTTCCCCCAGCTCCCAGTTCACGGTCAGGTTGACGGTGAAGGGCAGGGCGCCGCGGTCCGGGTCACGGCCCAGGGCCGAAGGCGAGATCCACAGGCGCTCGCCGGCCGGGGTGCGGATCTCCGCCACCAGCCCGGACTCCGGCAGCATCAGGCGCGCCTCGGGCAGGCGCTCCGGGAGGATGACACGCCCGCCGGGATCCACCTCGGTGACCCCCATGAGCAGATACAGCTGGGCGTGCAGGCGCTCGTCCAGGGCCTGGGCGGCGCTGTCCCGGAAGGCCCGCTCCAGGGCGAGCGCGGTGAGGCCGGCGAACACCGCCACCACCACGGCGGCGATCAGCCCCACCCGCAGGCTCAGGGAGTTGAGGCGGCCCCGGGGCATCAGGTGTCCGGGGTCAGGGTGAGCCGGTAGCCCCGGCCGCGCAGGGTCTCGATGGGGGTCAGGCTGCCGTCCGGGTCCAGCTTCTTGCGCAGCCGGCCGATGAGCACCTCTAGCACGTTGCTGTCCCGGTCGTCGTCGTGGGCATAGAGATAGTCGGTCAGGGTCTGCTTGGAGACCACCTGCCCGGCGTGGCGGGCCAGGTATTCCAGCACCCGGTATTCGAAGGTGGTCAGCGAGACCGGTTCGCCATTGCGGCTCACCGCCTGGGCGGCGGTATCCAGCACCAGCGGCCCCAGGGCCAGGCGCCCGTCGGCGCTGCCGGCGGCGCGCCGCGCCAGGGCCCGGATGCGCGCGACCAGTTCCTCCATGTGGAAGGGCTTGGCCAGGTAGTCATCCGCGCCGGCCTCCAGGCCCTGCACCTTCTCCTGCCACTGACTGCGGGCGGTGAGGATCAGCACCGGCACCTTGCCGCCCCCGGCACGCAGGCGGCGGATCACCTCCAGCCCCGGCAGGCGCGGCAGGCCCAGGTCCACCACCGCCACGTCGGCGGGATATTCCGTGAGCTGGAACAGCCCGTCCTCGCCGTCGGCGCTGGTGTCCACCATCCAGCCCTCCGCCTCCAGGCGGGTACGCAACTGCTCGCGCAGGGGCGCCTCGTCCTCGATCACGACTACACGCATGGCCTGGTTCTCCGCTTCACAGCCATTCCCCGGTCTCGGCGTCCACCCGGATGGTGCGCACCCGCTGGTTGTCCACCAGCACCCGGATCACGTGCACCGTGGTGCCGTTGTGTTGCTGGGTCTCGGCGGACAGCACCCGCCCGCCGGTGCGACGCTGCACCTGGGCCACGGCCTGGTTGAGAGAGACCTGGCCATTGGCCTGGGCCAGCCGGTAGGTCGGATAAGGCGCAGCCGCATCCGGCACCAGGGTCACCGCGGCCTGGGGCTCGCTGATCGGCCCGGCGGCGAGCTTGTCCGGCCACGGGGCGGCCTGCACGGACATGACCAGGCCAAGGCTCAGGACCAGTGCTCGGCCGAGGCCGCGAAGCGATGAAGAGACACGGGTGTTCATGGACTCAAGTGTACCGCCTCGCGGCTCCGGGGAAAGGGCTTCAGTCGATGGGATCGACGGTCACGCGCACGCGCACCGTCCGGCCCGGATCGTAGGGCATGGTGCGGGTGTACTCCTGGCCCTGGTAACGGTAGGTCACCCGGTAGCCCACGTGGCGCTCTTCCTCGTAGAAGCGCTCCACGATCTGGCACTGCTGCTCCTGGGTGGTGTAGACCCGGGTCTGCTGGCGGCTCTGGGCCATGCTGTTGCCGATCACGGCGCCGGCCATGCCGCCCACCACGGTGGCCGCATTGCGGCTGTCGCCCTTGCCGATCTGGTTGCCCAGCACGCCGCCGATCATGGCGCCGGAGAGGGTGTAGGCACCGGTGCTCGGGCCGGTCTGCTGCACATGGCGTACCGGCTGGGTCCAGCATTCCTGGGCGGGCGCGGCCACCCGCACGAGCTCCTTCACCGGGCGCACGTCCACCACCCGGGCCTGGTCGTAGAACACGCCGCCGGGGCGGTCGAAGGCCTGGGCCGCGCCGGTGGTCAGCGCGGCCAGTGCCAGGGGAATCGCTGCATATCGGGTTTTCATGACGGCATCTCCTTGAGGGTTCTTTGCCGTGTTCAGGTTGCCTCGGGCAGCCTGAACACGGCCTGAATCCGCCAGCGTTCAGTACTGGGTGCGGTAGCGGATGGTGAAGTCCAGGGTGTTGCGCGGCACCGGCTCGTGATAGATCACCGTGGGCGCGCGGTAGACCGGCGGCCGATGAACCGGGGTGTGGTGGTACACGGGATAAACCGGCGCCCGGTGATGATGCTTGTGCTTGTGCTTGCCGCGATAGCCATGGGCCGGCGCATGGGGCGGCGGACCCGGACGGAAATGGCTGCCGCCGTAGGTCACGGTAGTCACCGTGGTGGTCGTGGTATGTCCATAGGGACCGGCCATGGCCAGCCCCGGCAGCAGCAGCGCGGCACCCACGACACCGGCGCCCAGACGGATCAGATGCTTCTTGTTCATGACGGCTCTCCTTACGGTTGCGGGCACATGCCCTCGAGTGTCGCCGTCAGGCTATCCCCGCCGCCCTGAACGCGGCCTGAATGTGGTTGGGGGGTTCGGTTTCCATGAAGTCCCGCAGGCGGATGAAAACTCTGTCCTCTCACGGAGCCACGGGGGCACGGGGTTTTGGAACAAATGACTTTCTCTGCGCCCCTGCGCCTCCGCGAGAACATCATGCCTTTGGTTTGCTGGGTTGCAATAAACCAATCCTCTCGCGGAGGCGCGGGGGCGCAGGGAAAATCTTATTGGTCTAAAAACCGGTGGCTCCGTGAGAGGACACCGTTTTTTTCGCCTCCCGTCTCCCGCCTAACACCTCACCCCCCAACACTTGTATCTTGTCTCTGCCCACTTGCCTCTAGAGCCTTCCTCATGGACCGCCTCGCCGTCTTCTTTGCCCTGCTGATCGCCGCCTACTTCGGCTTCCAGTTCTGGCTGCTGTACCGCACCCGCAACCAGCAGGGTCGGCCGGCCCCGGAGCTGAGCGATCTGCTGGACCCGGCCCTGCTGGCGAAGCCGCGCCTGGTGTTCTACTTCTGGAGCCCCGCCTGCCCCATGTGCGGCCAGGTGACCCGGGTGATCGACAGCTTGCTGGAAAGCCGCGACGACATCGTCAAGATCAACGCCATGGAACAGCCGGAGCTGGCGCGCCGCTTCCGTGTGATGGGCACCCCCACCCTGCTGACCGTCTCCGACGGCCGCATCCAGCGCATCCTGGTGGGCGCCAAGAGCGAGAAGGCCATTCGCGAACTGGTGGGCTGAGCCCGGGGGAATCACGCAGGCCGGATGCGTTGCGCTTATCCGGTCTACGACACACCAAAAGGCCATCCTCTCACGGGGGCACGTGAGAGGACACTGTTTTTTTGCCTCCCGCCTCCCGCCTAACACCTCACCCCCCAACACTTGTATCTTGACTCTGCCCACTTGCCTCTGGAGCCTTCCTCTATGGACGGCCTCGGCTTCTCTTTCCTGCTGTTCCTCGGACTGCTCGCCGCGATGCAGTTCTGGCTGCGCCGCTGCGCCCGGCTCATGGAAGGCTGCACCGCGCCCCGGCTGGATGACCTGATCGATCCGAAGTGGTTGCTTCAGCCGCGCCTGATCCTGTATTTCTGGCGCCCCGGCTGTCACATCTGCGGCCAGACCTCCAGCATCGTCAACCCGCTACTGGAGACGCGCCGAGACATCCTCAAGATCAACGCCCTGGAAGAACCCGAACTGGTGCGACGCCTGCGCCTCACCGGCACCCCCGCCCTGATCGTCATCGCCGGCGAGCGCATCGAGCGCGTACTCATCGGCTCGCGCAACGAGCAGGAGATCCGCGCTTTACTCAACGCCTGGCCCGAAGCCGATGAACACGAGTGACCCGTTTTTTGTGTATCTTCTTCCTTGCCACTAGCCACTAGCCACTGCCTTATGCACGACACCGCCGCCGAACTCCGCGCCCGCCTCAATGCCGAGACCGGGCCCATCTCCTGGCCCGAACTGGAGCGCCATTTCGCCCGGGGCGTGGTGGTGCACGTGGCGCCCGAACTGGACCTGGTGGAAGTGGCCGCGCGCATGGTGGAGGACGACCGGGACAGCATCAGCGCCTGGATGGACGCCGGACAACTGGGCCCCGCCACCGACGCGCAGGCCCGCGACTGGCAGACCCGGCGCCCGGACTTCTGGGCCGTGGTGGCCGCCCCCTGGGTAGTCATCCAGGAAAAGTCCGCCGGCTGATGCTCATCTGGTCCCACACCCGCGGCGGCACCCGCTACGAGGTGCGCACCGCCGGCCGGGTGCACCGGCTCTACACCGACGGCATCTTCCACAGCCAGGCCCATCCCGAACGGCTCGCCACCGGCCACCTCTGGGACCTGTTCAGCCTGCCCGTCCTGCTGCGCCGTGATCCCGGGATCGGGCGCGCGCTGGTGCTCGGCGTGGGCGGCGGCACCGCCCTGCGCCAATTGCGCGGCCTGGGGGCAGAAAGCGTCGACGGCGTGGAACTGGACCCCACACACCTCAGCATCGCCCGGCGCTTCTTCGGCCTCACCGGACCCGGCATCCGCCTGCACCGGGCCGACGCCCGGGACTGGCTTGCCCGGCACCGGGGCCCGAAGTTCGACTACCTGGTGGACGATCTGTTTGGCGGCGAGGACGGCGAACCCCGTCGGGCCATCCCCGTGGACGCCGCCTGGGCCCGGCAGTTGCTGCGCCACCTGGCCCCGGGCGGCACCCTGGTGATCAATTTCCCCGGGGCCTGCGAACTGCAGGCCTGCGCCCTGCTGCGTCAAGCGACCCTGCGCCGGCGCTTCTCCAGCGCCTGGATGCTGCAGCACCCCCGCTACGACAATGCCGTGGGTGTATTCCTGCACGACTCCCTCAGCGCCCGGGGCTTCCGCCAGCGCCTCGACCGCCTGCCCGCCGGGCATCCGGCACGGGGGCTCGCCCGCACCCCCGTGCGACTGCACCGCCTGGGAGCCTGTCGGACTTAGGCTGCTCCTACTGCGCCGGAGGGAGAGCGAGGCTCGCTACGGGCACCTAAGTCCGACAGGCTCCCAAGCTGATCGCTGATCCGTTCTGCTTGGTCTATGCTCCGGGCATCGAAACCCATCCGCATCGGAGGTACCCCATGCTGGAGATGAATCCGGACATCGTCTGCGCCATCATCGAGCGCGCCCGGGAATTCCACGCCAAGGAGGAGGTGGTGATCACCGAGGAGCCCGGTAGCCCTGCCGACGACTGGGCCCTGCAGGTGCTCGCCGACCACGCCGACGACCTGACCTACCAGGACCTGAAGACCCAGATCGACGACCTGGACCCGGAGCAGCAGGTGCAGCTGGTGGCGCTGATGTGGATGGGACGGGGCGACTACGAGGCGGACGAGTGGGACACCGCCCTGGCCGAGGCCAAGGACAACTGGACCCCCACTACGGCTGAATACCTGATCGCCACCCCGCTGGTGGCGGACTACCTCAGCGAGGGTCTGGACATGCTCGGCTACAGCTGCGAGTAGGAGGCCCGACCCCGGGCCGAACCTCCGCAACCTCCGGACGCAGCGCCTGACCTCGTGTCAGACAAGATGTGCCAGGTCGCCGGCTTGGCATCTCCGGTCCCCAGGGTCACACTTGGCCGACCATGTTCTCCCGCCCCACCCACACCTGGTTCACCGACAACTTCACCGAACCCACCCCCGTGCAGCGGGAGGGCTGGGCGCGCATCGCGGCCGGTGACCACGCCCTGCTGGTGGCCCCCACCGGCAGCGGCAAGACCCTGGCCGCCTTCCTGGCCGGCATCGACCGGCTCATGCAGGAGACCGGCGATGCGAAAGCGGGCGTGCGGGTGCTCTACGTCTCGCCCCTCAAAGCGCTGGTCTACGACGTGGAGCGCAACCTGCGCGCGCCGCTCACCGGCATCCTGCGCACCGCCGAACGCCTGGGCGAACCGGCGCGCGAACTGCGCGTGGACATGCGCACCGGCGACACGCCCCAGGCGGAACGCCGGGCGCAGCTCAAGGACCCGGCCCAGATCCTGGTCACCACCCCCGAATCCCTGTTCCTGCTGCTGAGTTCGAAGGCACGGGAGAACCTGCGCACGGTGCACACGGTGATCGTGGACGAGGTGCATGCCCTGGCCCCCAGCAAGCGCGGCGCGCATCTGGCCCTGTCCCTGGAACGCCTCACGGAGATCACCGACGCCGAACCCCAGCGCATTGGTCTCTCCGCTACCGTGAACCCGCCGGAGCTGGCCGCCCGCTTCCTGGGCGGCGACCGCAAGGTGGCCATCGTCGACACCTCCGCGAAACCCGCCCTGGACCTGCACGTGGAGGTGCCGGTGGCGGACATGGAGGCGGTGCAGGCGCCCGCCACCACCACACCCCGCGGCGGCTCCATCCTGGGCGAGCTCTACGCCCGGGAGGTGGCCAGGCCCACCCCCGAGCGGGGCATCTGGCCCGCCATGTACCCGGCGCTGGTGGCGGCCATCCGCAGCCACCGCTCCACCCTGATCTTCGTCAACAGCCGGGGCCTGGCCGAGCGGCTGACCCAGCGCCTCAACGAGGTTGCAGACGAACCGCTGGTACTCGCCCACCACGGCAGCGTCTCCCACGAGCGCCGCGCCGAGATCGAGGAGGGCCTCAAGGCGGGTCGCCTCAAGGGCATCGTCGCCACCAGTTCGCTGGAACTGGGCGTGGACATGGGTGCGGTGGACCTGGTGATCCTGGTGGAGTCCCCCGGCAGCGTCGCCCGGGGCCTGCAGCGGGTGGGCCGCGCCGGGCACCAGGTGGGCGCGGTGAGCCGCGGGCTCATCTACCCCAAGTTCCGGGGCGACCTGCTGGAATGCGCCGTGGTGAGCGAGGCCATGCTGGAAGGTCTGCTCGAACCCATCAGCGTACCCCGCAATCCCCTGGACGTGCTGGCCCAGCAGCTGGTGGCCATGGTCTGCGACACGCCGCGCACCGTGACCGAACTGGAGGCCCTGGTGCGCCGCGCCCACCCCTACCGGGAGCTGTCCCGGCCGCTACTCGAAGGCGTGCTGGACATGCTCTCCGGCCACTACCCCTCCGCCGAGTTCGCCGACCTGCGTCCCTGGCTCGCCTGGGACCGGGCCGAGGACCGGCTCACCCCGCGCCGGGGCGCGCCCATGGCCGTGCGCCTCAATGCCGGCACCATCCCCGACCGGGGTCTGTACGCCGTGCACCTGGGCGGCGCCGACGGCCCGCGCCTGGGGGAGCTGGACGAGGAGATGGTGTTCGAGACCCGCGCCGGGGAGAACATCCTGCTGGGCGCCAGCACCTGGCGGGTGGAGGAGATCACCCGGGACCGGGTCATCGTCAGCCCCGCACCGGGCGAGCCGGGCAAGCTGCCCTTCTGGCACGGCGACAGCCTGGGCCGCCCCGTGGAATTGGGCCGGCGCATCGGCGCGCTCACCGCAAGACTCGGCGCCCTGAGCCAGGCCGAGGCGGCCCGCTGGCTCGAGGCGCACACGCCGCTTTCGCCGTTCGCCGCCGGCAATCTCGCCGCCTACGTGCACGAGCAGAAGCAGCACACCGGCGTGCTGCCCACGGACACCGCCATCACCGTGGAGCGCTTCCGCGACGAGCTGGGCGACTGGCGCGCCTGCATCCTCTCCCCCTTCGGCGCGCGCATCCACGCCCCCTGGGGCATGGCCCTGCAGAACCTGCTCTCGGCCAAAAGCGGCTTCGAGGTGCAGGTGATGTACACCGACGACGGCATCGTGCTGCGCTTCGCCGACACCGACGCCCTGCCCGACGCCGACGAGCTGATCCCCGACCCGGAAGAGGTCGAGGCACTGATTACCGAACAGCTGGCCACCACCGCCCTGTTCGCTGGCCTGTTCCGGGAGAACGCCGCCCGGGCCCTGATGCTCACCCGCAACCGTCCCGAGGGGCGCACGCCGCTCTGGGCCCAGCGCATGAAGTCCGCCCAGCTGCTGGCCACCGTGAGCCGCTACCCCGCCTTCCCCATCGTGCTGGAGACCTACCGCCAGGCGCTCTCGGACGTCTTCGATCTGGTGGGTCTCAAGGCCCTGCTGGCCGACATCCGCGCCCGCCGGGTGCGGGTGGACGAGGTGGAGACCCGCTCTGCCTCGCCCTTCGCCCGCTCCCTGGTGTTCGCCTACGTGGCCGCCTACATCTACGAGCAGGACGCGCCGCTGGCCGAACGCCGTGCCCAGGCGCTGACGCTGGACCGGGGCCTGCTCTCCGAGCTGCTGGGCCAGGCGGAGCTGCGGGAGCTGCTGGATGCGGAGGTGCTCGCCGAACTCGAGGCGGAACTGGCCCACGAGACCGGGGACACCCGCGCCCGGGACGCGGACGAGCTGCACGACCTGCTGCGCCGCCTCGGTGACCAGACTATGGTTGAACTCTCCCGCCGCTGCACCGAAGACCCGGCACCCTGGCTGGAGACCCTGAAACACTCGGGTCGCGCCGCCGCCGTGCGCATCGCAGGCGAGCCCCGCTTCATCGCTGCCGAGGACGCGGGCCTGTACCGGGATGCCCTGGGCGTCGCTCCGCCCCCCGGCCTGCCCGACGCCTTCCTCGCGCCCGTCCCCGACGCCCTGGAGCAACTGCTGCGCCGCTTCGCCCGCACCCGCGGCCCGTTCGTGACGAAACAGGCCGCGGCACGCTTTGGCCTCACCGAGGCCCAGGTGATGCCCGTGCTGCGCGCCCTGCTCGCCGAGGGCCGCCTGGTGCAGGGGGAACTGCGCCCCGGCGGCCGCGAGCCCGAGTGGTGCGACGTGGACATCCTGCGGCGCCTCAAGCGCCGGACGCTGGCCAGCCTGCGCCACCAGGCCGCCCCGGTGGAGGCCCGTGCGCTCGCCCGCTTCCTGCCCGAGTGGCACGGCATCACCCGGGAGACCGGACAACGTCGCGGGGGTGCGGCGCGGCTCATGGACGTGGTGGCGCAACTGGAGGGCCTGCCCCTGCTCTGGTCCCTGCTCGCCGAGGTGATCCTGCCCGCCCGGGTGAGCGGCTTCACCCTCGAAATGCTGGACATGGCCGCCGCCACCGGACAGGTGGTGTGGGTGGGCACGGGCGCCCAGGGGCCGCGGGACGGGCGCGTGGCCCTGTACCGGCGCGAGCGCGCCCCGCTGCTGTTGCCGCCCGCGGGCGACCTGCCCGGCGAGCCCCTGCACCGCACCCTGCTGGAACACCTGGACCGGCGCGGCGCGAGCTTCTACCTCGAACTGGAGACCGCCGTGCAGCGGGCCCACCCCGAGGCCAGCGCCGCCGACTTCCGCGCCGCACTCTGGGACCTGGTCTGGGCCGGGGCCATCACCAACGACACCTTCGCGCCCCTGCGCGCCCTGGCACGGGGCCCCGCCAAATCCACGGGACGCAGCGCCCGGCGCGGCGGTCAGGCCCTGGCCGGCGGGCGCTGGTCACGGGTGAGCGAGCTGCGCGACCCGGCCATCAGCGACACCGAGCAGGCCGTGGCCCGGGCCGAGATGCTGCTGGAGCGCTACGGCATCGTCAGCCGCGAGGCGGCCGTGGCCGAGAACCTGCCCGGCGGCTTTGGCGCCGTCTACGGCGTGCTGCGCGCCATGGAGGAGTCGGGCCGCATCCGCCGGGGCTACTTTGTGGAGGGCCTCTCCGGCGCCCAGTTCGCCTGGGCCGGCAGCGTGGACCGCATCCGCGGCATCCGCCTGGAGGACGACCCCCAGGCGAGCGGGGAGCCGGTGGCCCAGTGTCTCGCCGCCATGGACCCCGCCAACCCCTTCGGCACCCTGCTCCCCTGGCCGGAGCCGTCCGGCGACACCCGCCCCCGCCGCGTCCCCGGCGCCTGGGTGATGCTCGTCGACGGCTTGCCGGTGCTCTACCTCGGCCCCGGCGGCAAGCACCTGGTCACGCTCGACCAGGAACCCCACCACCTGCTTGCCGCCTGCCGCGCCCTGCACCAGATCCCGCGCACCGGCCGGCGACGCCTGATGATCATCGAACAGGTGGACGGCGTACCGGTGAATGAGTCGCCCCATACTGGCGTACTGCTGGAGGCGGGGTTCGTGCGAGACTATCGGGGGTTTTCCAGGGCCTGAGCGTCGAAGCACCGGCGCAGTACAAAACCCGTTCTCTCACGGGGCCACGGAGGCACGGGGATTTCATCACAAAGGCCTTTCCCTGCGTCCCTGCGCCTCCGCGAGAGCATCATGCCTTTGGTTTGATTCTCAAGAAAAAACCGATTCTCTCGCAGAGACGCGGAGGTGCAGGGGTGATGAAATGAATTGCTTTGCTCCGTGGCCCCGTGCCTCCGTGAGAGGAAAGGCTTTACAGCCAAAATCATGAACTCTCGCCAAGACGCGAAGACGCAAAGGAAAAGAGCTTTCAATGGGGTTTCTTTGCGTCTTAGCGTCTTGGCGAGAGAAATTGTCTTTTCAAGCCTGAACTGCAAAAGAGACGCCTTTATCTTGGCATCTGCATCCACAAACGAGGCTCAATCGACGCAGCGGCCATTATCCCGCCCATGAACGCGCCCTGGATCCCCGGACTGATAAGATCCTGCCCTGCGAGCAACAGGCCTGGCACTGGGGTACGCACCTTCAACGCCTTGTGGCGCATGCGTTCGGCCGACATCACGAGCCCGTACATGGCGCCACGGTCCGCATGAACAAACGATGTCTGGGATAGCGGTGTCGAGACTTCGTGGAAATCGATCAAGGGCGCGAGACTCGGAAAGTGGCGCTCGAACTGTGCCAGCAACCGCTCGCCGATCCGCTCCTTGGCCGCCTTGTACGCCTCGGGCCGGTCTCCATGCTTACTGTCCGACCATGCCGCGAAGGGTTCCCACCGACAAATCACCACGACCTCGGCCGTGTGGTGTTCTGGGTCCGGATGCGCCGGGTCTTTGAGCGAGGGGAACGACACAAACAGGGACGGAGGGTCATCATCCGCCGGCCGCTCCCATACCCGTCCCACGTCGAAGTCTTCATACACCCAGATGTTCGCGCTTGTCGCGCCATGTGCCCTGATGTCACCCCGGAATCCCAGGTAGAGCGTGACATAGGAAACACTGGGGTCGATCGACTCAATCTCGCGTCGCCACTCAGGCGCCACCTCCTTGGGCAAAGCGGCAACGGTATTGCGCGCACCCATTGCCGAGACGACTACGGACGCATCGATGCTGTCGCCATCCACGAGACGCACACCGACCACTCGACCATCAGCAACACGGATCTCTGAAACAGGTGCATATGTGCGCAGCTCGCCACCGGCGTCGCGTATGGTTTTCCCAAGTTCCTCGGCGAACCGCGCTGGACCACCAATCGGGTAATAAGCGCCGTTGGCATAGCTATCCGTGACCAAGGCGTGGATCGCGAACGGCGACTGCGCGGGCGGGACGCCGTAGTCGCCCCAGCGCGCAGTGAGAACGGCGACTAGACGGGGGTCACGGATCTCGCGGACTGCCTCGGCTGTCGTGATGGAAAGTGCACGCCGAACGCGGCGCGCGTTCACCCACCGCAGGACCGCCGCCACTGGCGCGGGGGCGGCCTTGGCCGCGAACAGTGCCATGGTCGCCTTCTGGGCCTCGTCGCAGGCCCAGAAGCACCGGTCGATCGCTTTGGCCTCATCCGGAAACAGGGCTTTGAGCCGTTCTACGTAAGCGGCACGCGGCGCCTCGACAGGCACCTCCAGTCCGGGCAGCCGCAAGATGTCGTAAGGCGAGCCCAAGGATGAGAAACACAATCGCCCGTCGGTCAGCCATCGAAGAATGTGACCGAATTGATGCTCGTGGCCCGACCCATCGCCAACGCCACCAATGTAATGGACTCCAGTTGCGAATGTGTATTCGCGACGTCGAAACGTCTGCGTAAGCCCCCCAAGCTGGAAGTGCTGCTCAAGGAGCAATACCCGTCGGTTGCACTTTGCCAATGACGCCGCTGCCGCAAGCCCGCCTATTCCTGAACCGACGACGATCACATCGAAATGTCGGGCGTCTTCACTCATACCAGTGCTCCGATAGGCTTCGAGTCGCCCAGGGATACCGTCACCCTGACCGCATTAAGTTATCTGCCGCATGAGCAAGCTCAGTCACGATTAGTCGCCTGCTGATCGAGAATCGATCTTAACTGCTGGACCAATGCCTCGGTCTCTGACGCGTCTCGGGATAAAACAAAGCCTGAACTGAGTCGTGTTCCCGCTTTATTCCACACGACCTTGACCACAGGCACACCATAAACCCAGCGACCCGAGTGCCACTTTCCTACTTTTACGCCAATCACATCCAGGAAGTTGATCATGATGGGCTGGTCAGTAATGTATCGTCTAAAGATTAAAGCAGAAGCGTCGATCCAGTACTCGCCGTTTCCGCGCGCCAAGAGACCATCCTTGGAATAACGACGCCACCATTTCTCATCAATCTCTGTTCCGAGATAGTGGCCACGCTTCTGCTCAGTCAGGCTCATTCGAGTTCCTTGTCAATCTGCCAGATCATTCATTTTCGCGAAAGAGCCAATCAATACTATCCTCTCAGGTGCGGCGGTGCTTTCTGAACAAATGCATTTCCCCGCGTCCCTGCGCCTCCGCGAGAGCATCATGTCTTTGGGTTTGTTCCCAGCATAAAACCGCTTCTCTCGCAGAGACGCGGAGGCGCAGGGGTTTTTCAAATGAATTGCTTTGCTCCGTGGCCCCGTGCCTCCGTGAGAGGAAAGGCTTTAAAGCCAAAATCATGATCTCTCGCCAAGACGCGAAGACGCAAAGGAAAAGAGCTTTCAATGGGGTTTCTTTGCGTCTTAGCGCCTTCGCGAGAGAAACTGTCTTTCCATGGCCGGCACAAACTGTGCCCGCTACTCCCGCCAGTATTCCGGCCGGTTCATGACATCCGCGCACACCACCCGGCCACGCACCGTACCCAGCAGGCCCGGGCGCAGGGCCTTAACCATCCAGGCCGCTTCCGGTTCGATGGGATAGGGACGGACTTCGCGTATCTGCATGAGTCTATTCACTCTGTGGACATCATGAGGACTGATGGCCGGATACGTTACACTGCAGCTCCCTTTCACGTCCTGACGGAGACCCCAGATGCGCGCACCTTTGATCCTTGCCCTGCTGCTCTCCCTCCTGCTGGCGGCCTGCGGAGGTTCGGGCCCCGCCACGGGCATCAGCGGTACCGTGAGCCTCGATCCGCAACTGGCCGATCAGGTCTCCGGCGAGGAAACCGTCTTCCTGTTCGCCCGGCGTCCCGCCGGACCGCCCATGCCCCTGGCCATCCAGCGCCTTCAGGTGAGCGATCTGCCTTACCGCTTCCAGCTGGACGACAGCCACGCCATGACCGACACGGCGCTCTCTTCCGTGGATGAGGTGATTGTCGTGGCCCGCGTCTCCCGCTCCGGGCAGGCCATGCCGCAACCCGGGGACCTGGAGGGGCAGAGTGGGCCGGTCAGCACTGCCGGCACCACGGACTTGAACATCGTGATTGATCGTGTGCGGCCATGACCTTCCCGTCTGAGCAAAGATCAGTGACATCGAAATCGCTCACTGAGCGCAATGGCGCTCTGTGTGAATCACAGGCCTCAAGAAACGGATTGACACACCAAGAAACCCGTTCTACCTGCATTCCATCTCGGGTTTAATCCGGGCTTCTCAAGCCGCCACAGCAATGCCATGCTGTTCACTTCGCAAAGCAGCCACGGTTCGCGACATGGATGCCCCTCCATCCCGATCTCACGGATCGAAACCCAATGGGATTGTCATATCCCGGCGAGGTGGGATTTCCTGTGACTCAACCACCCGGACATCAGCGCGAGGAGACCGACTGGCCATGGCCGGTTTTATCCAGCGATTGACGGTCTACGCTTTCCTATGGTGGGTCCTGAGCGGCGGTTCCGCCGCCTCCTGGGCCTGGGGGCTACCGGCGATACTGCTGGCGGCACTGTTCAACCCGTTCCCGCCCGAACGCGGTGTGATTTGGCACCCCACGGCGTTGCTGGCATTCGTGCCGGTGTTCGTGGTGTTCTCCCTGCGCGGCGCACTGGATGTGGCCTGGCGTGCGCTGCATCCCCGCCGGCCTCTTCTCCCCACTCTGGTGGACTACCCTTGGGCATTGCTTCCTCCGGGACGGGGCAGGGTATTTCTCGCCAACCTCATCAATCTCATGCCGGGCACATTGTGCGTCAGGATCACAGAGCACTCCATGACCGTTCATGTACTCAGCCACCCCGCCCGTACCATGGCTGCGTTGCAACGGCTGGAGGGCGTTGTGTACCGTCTGTTCGCCTCGGACC
Organism: Thioalkalivibrio sulfidiphilus; assembly: GCF_000377945.1. Classification (GTDB taxonomy): domain Bacteria; phylum Pseudomonadota; class Gammaproteobacteria; order Ectothiorhodospirales; family Ectothiorhodospiraceae; genus Thioalkalivibrio_A; species Thioalkalivibrio_A sulfidiphilus_A. The sequence goes on along the minus strand of NZ_KB898932.1, from coordinate 5,112 downwards.
CGGAGTCATCTCGTCATGGCTGACATCTATCTTGGCATCAGCGTGTTGCTGATACTCAATATCCTCGTCGGCCTGATCAGGGTCCTGAAGGGACCCACAGCCGCCGATCGCATGCTGGCTGCGGAGATGTTCTCGACCTCCGCCGTGGTGATCCTCCTGCTGTTCGCCACGGCCACGGGGCAGGACAGCCTTGTGGACATCGCCCTGGTCTTTGCCCTGCTGTCAGCCGTCGCCGTGGTGACCTTTGTCAGCCGCCTCTGGATTGCCAGGGACTCCAAGGGGGAGGGGGCATGACGCTGATTGAAGGGTTGGGCCTCGTGCTTGTCCTCTGCGGGATACCCTTTTTCTTTCTCGGCACGCTCGGATTGTTGCGATTCCCCGACGTGTATACGCGGCTGCATGCGCTGGCCAAGGGAGACAACGTCGGTCTCGGCCTGGTGTGCCTGGGCCTTGGCCTTCAGTCTGGCAGCCTGACCCTGGCCCTGAAGATGCTGGCGATCTGGTTGCTGATGCTCATCGCGAGTGCCGCGGGGGCGGGGCTCATTGCTCGCACCGCCCTGGCGAGGGGTGTCAAACCCTGGGGCCTGTGACCCATGAACTCCCTGCTGGCGTTCGATATCCTGCTCGCCGCCCTGCTGCTCTGGCTGGCCTGGCAATCCATGTTTGCCGCCAGCCTCTTCCGGGCAGTCATCAGTTTCATGATCTTCGGCCTGTTGATGGCGCTCACCTGGGTCCGCCTGGATGCACCGGACATTGCGCTCGCCGAAGCCGCCATCGGTGCAGGGATTACCGGCGCCCTGCTGCTCTCGGCACTGGGACGATTGCCCAGGAAGCGAGCCGGCAACTTGCGTCATCGGCATGGACTTCCCGGCCTGTTCTGGATCCTGTTTGGGTTATCCATGTCCTTGGCTGCCTGGCTCTTGTGGCACCTGGGTCCGCAGCAGCCGCCAGCGCCCGGCCTGGGTGAGCTAGTCGCCTTGAGTCTGCCCGATACCGGCGTGAACAACCCCGTGACCGCCGTGCTGCTGAGTTACCGCGCCTTTGACACCCTGCTGGAAATCGGTGTGCTACTCCTCGGCACCCTGGCCATCTGGTCATTGGGTCCCTCGCCCTGGTCCACGGGGCCTGTCATGCCTTCGCCGGCGCTGCCCTCCCTGGCCCGGGCACTGTTCCCCGCCTTCGTCCTGATCTCCGTTTACCTGCTCTGGCGTGGGAGTCACGCGGCGGGCGGCGCGTTCCCCGCCGGCGCAGTCATGGGCGCCGGCGGGGTGCTGATGCTGCTGGCGGGTGCGACGCCCTGGCTCACCAGTGAGGAGCGGGGGCCCTGGCGCTGGATCCTGCTCCTGGGGCTGGGAATGATGCTGACCGTGGCCAGCGCTTCGCCGCTGCTGGGCTATGCCTTTTTTCAGTATCCGCCCGCCTGGTCGGCAAGGATCATCCTGATGATGGAGGTGGCTGCAGCCCTGTCCATCGCCTTATTGCTGTTCGCCCTGTACCTGGGTGGGCAACCACCCGCGCGCTGGCGCGACGGAGGTCGGCCTTGACGGTCTTTCTCCTACTGGCCACCGGGCTGTTCGTCATGGCCTTGTACGGGGTATTCGCGTCACGCAATGTGCTGCGGCGGATCCTCGCCCTCAATGTGCTATCCACCGCCGTGTTTCTTTGGCTGGTCACCGTAGCCCGGCTGGCACCGGAGCTGGATCCGGTACCCCATGCCATGGTGCTGACCGGGATCGTGGTCACGGTCAGCACCACGGCCGTGGCCGTGGCCTTGGCGGTACGTCTGCAGGCCCCGGACCGGGGAAGCAAGGGATCGTGATCGGAGATGCCTTCCAGGGCGGTGCCATTTTGCTGGTGGCAGCGCCCCTGTTTGCCGCCATGGGGGCCTTTGCCCTGCCGCGAGCCGGCGCCACACTGGCACTGATCGCCGCCGCCGTGGTCCTCATCTCGTCCCTGACACTCCTCTGGCTGGTAGGCAGTCAAGGCGCCTGGCGCCTGGCCCTGGGCGCCTGGACACCCCCCCTGGGGATCGGCTGGCAGGTGGACGGACTGGGCGTCACCCTGCTTCTACTGACAGCCCTGGTGATGACCGGCGCGGGGGTCTACAGGGTCGCTGAGGGCGCGGGGCAGGACCCGCTGTTCTGGTCCCTCTGGCTGTTTCTGTGGACCGGACTCAATGCCCTGTTCCTGTCCGCCGACCTGTTTAATCTCTATGTCACCCTGGAACTGGTCTCCCTTGCCGCAGTGGCCCTGATCGCCACGGCCGGTGGGCCAGCCCTGACCGCCGCTTGGCGTTATTTCATTTCCACTCTGCTAGGCTCCTGTGTGTTTCTCATGGGGGTCGCCCTGGTCTACGGCCAACACGGCAGCCTGGATCTGACCCTGTTGCATGAGAAACTGGCCCCGGATGCGCTCAGCCTGCTGGGCGCGGTTCTAGTAACCTCGGGGCTGCTGCTCAAGGGCGCAATTTTTCCACTGCATTTCTGGCTGCCCGCCGCTCACGGACGTGCCCCGGTCGCCGTCAGCGCGGCGCTCTCCGGCGTGGTGGTGGCCGGCGCCTTCTACCTGCTGGTCCGTCTCTGGTTTGGCCCCTTCGCACTGCTGTTGAGCGAACCCGTGGCCGTCACCCTGGGCCTGCTGGGCGCAGGCGCCATCCTCTGGGGAGGCATCATGGCCCTGCTGCAGCGTCGCCTGAAGATGCTGATTGCCTACTCGACGGTGTCTCAGCTCGGTTACGCCCTGCTGGCCTTCCCCCTCGTCGCCGCCTCGGGTGCCCTCGCCACCCAGGCCTGGCAGGGCGCTGTCGTGCTGGTGCTGAGCCACGGCCTGGCGAAGGCCGCGCTGTTCCTCTCCGCCGGGATACTCGCCCTCAGCCTGGGCCATGACCGCGTGGGCCGACTGGGCGGGCCCGGCGCAGGACCCGGACTGGCCTGGCTGGCCATCGCCCTGGCAGCCGCCAGCCTGGTGGGACTGCCGCCAACGGGTGGTTTTCTGGCCAAGTGGTGGCTGCTGCAAGGGGCCTTGGTCGGCGAGAGCTGGTTTTGGGCCGGCATCATCCTGGCGGGCAGCCTGTTAACCGCCGCCTACCTTTTCCGGATCTTGTCCGGTCCGGTCACGGGTGACTTCCCGCAGCCCTCCGTTCGGGGCCTTCAGACCATGGGGCTCACGGCCCTGGCCCTGGCCCTGGGGGCCTGGATCCCCGCTTTCCTGCCGATGCCTCTGGCCGACATGCTGGCCACTACCTGGAGCACGCCATGACCGGAGGTATCCCGCTGGCATCCTCGGACCCACTGTGGTTGGTTCTGGCTCTGGGCACCCCCTGGCTGGCGCTCTCTCTTCTTTGTATCGCCCGCGTCAGACGGCGTGCCTTGGGCTTGCTCCCATGGGCGCCTCTGCCGGCCCTGGCAGCAGCGCTCTTGGCCCCCACGGAGGCAACGCTGTCCCTGCCCGCCCTGTTCTATGGGACCGGGTTTCGCATGGACGAGGTGGCCCGGGCCTTTCTCCTGCCCTCGGCGTTGATCTGGTGTCTCGCCGGCTGGTTTGCGGCCAGCCGCCGGGGATTGTCCAGCAGCCCGGTCTTCGCCGGCTGCTGGTTGCTGGCGCTGGCCGGAAACCTGAGCCTGATCCTGGCGGCGGAACTGCTCGTGTTCTACTTCGGGTTCGCGCTGATGACCTTTGCCGCCTATGGGCTGGTGGTCCACCAGGGCAGTCCCCAGGCCCTGAATGCAGGACGATGGTATCTGTTCATGATGTTCCTCGGGGAACTGTGCCTGTTTACCGCCGTGGCACTGCTGGCCGTGGCCGCTGGAGCCGCAACAGCCCTTGGACTTGCGTCTTACCATGGGCTGACCTTGGGGCTGTTTGCCGTCGGTTTCGCCATCAAACTGGGGCTAGTGGGCGTACACACCTGGCTGCCCCGCGCCCATCCGGTCGCGCCGGTACCGGCCAGCGCCGTATTGAGCGGGGTGATGATCAAGACCGGCATTCTAGGCTGGTGGCGGGTGAGCGAGCCGCACGGGCCGCTGTTGTCGGACTGGGGTCCATGGTTAATGTTTCTGGGGATCGTGACGGTCTTCTACGGCATCGCGTCAGGCCTGAACAGCCGAGAACCCAAGACGGTTCTGGCATGGTCCAGCGTCAGCCAGATGGGCCTAGCCGCGCTGCTGGCCGGTCTTGCCCTCACGTCCCCGGGTGCTGGCCACCTGGCCTGGCTGGGCATCGCCTGGCTGGTTTTGCATCACGGTCTGGCGAAAGCCGCACTATTTCTCGGTGCCGGGCTATTCCAGGACAGCCAAGGCAAGGCGCGTGGGTGGATTGGGCTGCTGCTTTGTCTGCCTGCGCTTGCCCTGGCCGGCGCACCCTTCACCAGCGGCTGGTTCGCCAAGGCGGCGCTGGACGCCGCGGTGATCGAGGCTGGACAAGGCGCATGGCTGCCATGGCTACTCACCGCCGGGGCCGTCGGTACCACGCTCCTCATGGCGCGTTTTCTCCATAGCCTCTGGGTGACTCCCGAAGCTGATGGCCTGCCGACCCGGGGTCCGTGGCTGCCGTGGGGGTTCAGCATCGTCTGCGTGCTGGCGCTGCCCTGGACGGCCTGGGTGCCGGAGCATGTCAGAGACATGGCAAACGGACCGTTGGCCCTTCTGTCGGCCCTGTGGCCTGTAGTCCTCGGCCTGGCGCTGTACATGGCATTGTTCACCAGACCCGCTACGGCAATCCGATGGCCGTGGCGGCCAAGGGCCTTCGGTCCCAGGGCCGCCATCCCGGCGCTGCTCCCGGGTCTGGTCCACGTAGAACGCCGCATGCACCGCTGGTCCGTCGTCGGGACGCTGTTCATGTTCGTGATTGCGCTCCTGTTGGCCGCCCTTTCGTTGAGGATCTCAGGACCCGTGGCGTGAGCGCTCCCGGCCTCTCTCACGCTTGCCGGATCACGCCCGCCGACATGCCCGGGCCTGTCTAGCCCGCATATCTCACCACCGTTCGTAGCGAGGGCGTCGAGATGCCGCTGTGACGGGGCGCGCACAGCGGAAGACGGCGCCGGCGTAGCCGACACTACGTCAAGCCGGCTGAAGTGAGCACGCCCCGTCACAGCGAGCAGATCGGCGGCCGCAG
>NZ_KB898931.1 GCF_000377945.1 Thioalkalivibrio sulfidiphilus | reverse complement strand
AGTGGATCAAGCAACACCTGCGCATCAAGAAGTTCCTGGGGACCTCAGAGAATGCGGTCAAGACACAAATCTGGAGCGCCGTGTCGGTCTATGTGTTGGTGGCCATTGTCAAGAAACGATTGGACCCGCAGGTTTCTCTCTACACTTTGCTACAGATTTTCTCGATCACGCTGTTCGAGAAAATGCCGTTAAATGCGGCATTCTTGGATGCAAACTACAGCTGCGATGACCCTGAGTCTCGTAACCGATTGAATCTGTTCGATTCTTAACCGGACACTAGTGAGTGTCCCCTTTGAATTTTGAATCTTGAATCTTGAATTCTGAATCACGCATCCCTCTGCCGCTCCATCTCCCAGAGCTTCAGGATGCGCTCCAGCATGGGGCCGCTGTCGCGATAATCCACCGCAATGGGATGCGGCCCCGTGCGGGTCTCGAGCACCAGGCTCGGAAAGCTTTCCACGTCCAGGGAACGCGCGAGGGCGATCTCGGCCTCCAGTGCCTCCTGCACGTCCGGCGCCTTGAGATCCCGGGCGAAGCGCGCCGCATCCAGGCCCAGCTCAGCGGCGAGCCCGATCAGGGTCTCGTCATCGGAGGGGTTGAGCGCGCGGGTGTAATAGGCGACCTGGATGGCGCGGGTCATGGCCCGGTCGTACTGGGCACCCTGGCGCCGGGCGGCGATCACGGCCCGGCAGGCGGGATAGGTGGCGCGCCGGGGCCGGCAACGGGTCCAGAAGTCGAAGTTGAACTCGGTGCCGGGTATGCGACGCTGGATCTGCCGCCAGGCATCCTGAATGTAGCCGCGCATGGCCTCGGGCATGGGCTCGTGGGTGTCCGGCGCCAAGCCACCCAGCAGGCGCCGCACGGGCAGATCAGCGGGCAGGCGCGACTCCAGCTCCGCCAGCACCGGGGCAAAGCCCCAGCACCAGCTGCACATGGGATCGTGGACATAGTAGAGCGTGACGCCGGTGCTCATGGGGACAGCTCATGTCCGCAGCCCCGGTAGATGGCTTCGTCCAGCCGCAGCTCGGCCCGGGTGGGAAAGGCCTCGCCGCTCATCACGTCCGTGCAGGCCTCGCGCAGGATGTGCAGGCTCACCGCCACATCGCCGGCTTCTCCCACATAGCCCGCGTCACCCTCCAGGCGACGGGCGCGGGGGATCTCCAGGCGCCGCTGTCCGTAATCCATCACCAGGGTCATGGCCGGCGCCTCGCCGAGCCCCACTTCCACTACCCAGCCGGGCTCCTGCCCCACGGCGCGGTAGACCACGCCCCGGTCCCGGGCCGCCACCCAGGGGGAGCGGGCCTCGGTGGATTCGCAGTTCACCCAGGCGCCGCCCTGAAGGCGCAGCAGGGCCTCGGTCGGACCCTTGCTCCAGAAACCGTTGCCGTCGGCATCCTCGTAGCGGGCGCCGGAGGCGGACACCACCGCATCGAGCACCAGGTCCCGCTCGGGCAGGCGCAACTGCATGCGATGCTCGCCCAGGCGGGTCTCCACCCGCTGCTCGGCACACTGGTAGCGAGTGTCCTGGTGTGGCGACCGCTGACAGGCGGAGAGCCCGGCGAGCAGCACCAGGATCAGCACAACAGACGGGACCCGATTCATCGACGCACCCTCACGCAGTTGTTGACCATGTCAGGTAGACTCAGACTTTGCCATAAAGCTCACCACCAGGAGGAATCCGCGATGCCACGATATGCCCTGACCCTGATGCTCGCGAGCACCCTGCTGCTGGCCTTTCATACCGGCCATGCCCAACCGCCGCCGGTACAGCTGGGCAACGGCGCCGACGGCCCCCGGGGCAAGCCGGTGGAGCAGGCGCCGGGGCGACAGCGTGAATCCACCCCGCAGCGCGATGACCGCATCGACGCCCGTGATCCCCGACAGCGGACCGAACAGGAACGGGGGCGGGACTACGATCGCTACCGCTTCAGGCCCGAGGAAAGCGAGGCCGTGCGCACGTGGTATCAGAACCATCCCCGCCCCCGGCCCGGCGTGGCCGAGGGACAGCGGGAATTGCCCCCGGGCCTTCAGCGCAGGATGGAACGTCGCGGTGACCTGCCCCCGGGCTGGCAGCGCAAGGTGGAGGCCGGGCAGGTACTCAGCCAGGAACAGGTTCGCCATGGCCGCCGTCCCTCGGACGATCTCCTGAGCCGCCTGCCCGAGCAACCCGAAGGCACCATCCTGATGGAGACCGAGGACCAGGTGATCCGGGTACTGGAGTCCACCGGCGAGGTCCTGGACGTGCTCGGTGTCGGCGGGATCCTGCGTCGCAGGGAAGCCCAATAGGCATCGTTGGAGCAGCTAGCCCGCATATCTCACCGGTCGGACACCGGCTGGCGTGCAACAGCTGGCGTGCAACAGGTTGACACATCGGTCAAATATGTCGAAATGGTTGCCGACCTCGGCATGACAGACTGTTCCCGCCGGAGTCCTATCGCGGTTCAGGCTCGTCTTCGCGCCCGTAGGCTTGCTCTTCACTCAACCCATAGCTACGGCTATGGGTTTCGCTCCAGAGCGGCGCCTACAGACACGAATCCTTCGCCTGCTCCCGCGATCCCGGTGAGATATGCGGGCTAGCCCTGCGGGTCGTCGTGCGAACGCGCACGGCCCGCGCACAGGACCTGGAAAACCTCGGAACGGCTCGCTTCCCGGCCCGAGGGCAGGCTGCCGGATACATCCGTGAGCCAGGCGGCCAGGTCCGCGTGGGTCTGGGCCGCGCCCGTGTAGCGGGTCAGCATGTGATAGCCCTCGGGATAGAAGGCCATGCGCCAGGGGACTGAATCCTGCTCGGGCAGGCGTTCCAGCATGGCGCACACCGGCCGCGCCGGGATCACCTGGTCATTGCCCCCGTAGAGAATCAGGGCCGGCCCCGGCAGATGGGCGCTGGCCTCCAGGGCCTGGCCCATGAGTTCGGTGAGACCGTGAACGGTGTCCACCCGTGCCCGCTTGAGCACCAGCGGGTCCCGGCTCAGGGCCCGGGCCACCTCGATGTCGTCGGTGGGGCGGATGCCCAGGTCATGGACCGTGTCCCCGGACAGGTGCATGCCGGGGGCGATGCGCAGCATCACCCACAGGCCGAGACGCTGGTACCAGGGCATGGTCTCCCGCGCCCAGACCGCCGGTGCGATCAGCACCGCCCCGTCCACCTGGGGCGGTTCATCCGCCCCCAGGGTGGCCAGTACCACGGCGCCACCCATGCTCTTGCCCACCAGGAAGACGGGCAGCCCCGGATGACGCTCGCGCAGCCAGCCCGTCAGGGTGCGCACGTCCGCGATCATGGCCGCCTGCCCGGCCCAGATCCCGGGCCTGGAGGTGGCCCCGAAGCCCCGCTGGTCCGGCGCGTAGATCGTGAAGCCCGCCTCCGTGAGCGGCGCGCTCAGGGCCTCGAACGAGGCACCGTGATCGCCGAAGCCATGCAGCGCCAGCACCACGCCTCGGGGTTCGCCCTCCGGGGCCCAGTGATGCAGGGGCAGACGATAGCCGTCCGGGGTGATGACGTACGAGGGGTACAGGCCGGGATGCTCGGCGGACGGTGGGGCCGGCGCGACCCGGCCGCCACAGCCGGCGGCAAGCAGCAGGACCCAGAGGGACAGGACGGCGGCGCGCTTCATGGCGACTGGTCCAGCCTCAGAGGCCCGGGGGCAGGATGTTCAGCGGCTCGATCTTGGGCAGGGGCGGGGGACGGCCGCCGGACTCATCGGTCAACCAGACCAGCATGTCGTAATAGCTGCGGATGTTCTGCACGTAGATCACCGGCTCCCAGCCCCGGGCGTAACCGAAACGGGTGCGCCGGTACCAGTTTTCCTGGGCCAGCAGGGGCAGGTGCGCCATCACGTCCATCCAGCGGTCCGGGTTGCGTCCCTGCCCCACGGTGATGCGCCGGGCGTCCTCCAGGTGTCCCAGACCCACGTTGTAGGCCGCCAGGGCCAGCCAGGTGCGATCCGGCTCGGGAATTCGGTCAGGGATGCGGGAATGCATGTGCCTGAAGTACTCCGCGCCTCCCATCACGCTCTCCCGGGGATCCATGCGGTTGCTCACGCCGAGCTGCGCGGCGGTGTTCTGGGTCAGCATCATCATGCCGCGCACCCCGGTGGGTGAGACCGCCCGGGGATTCCAGTGCGACTCCTGGTAACTGATGGCCGCCAGCAGGCGCCAGTCCATGCCATGGAGTTCTGCAGCCTCCTTGAACAGGTCCAGGTACTCGGAGAGCCGCTCGTCCACCTGCTGAACGAAGGTGACCGTGCCCACATAGTCCAGCACATCCACATGACCGAAATGCCTTTCCAGCAGCTGCTCCAGCCAGCCGTTCTCCCGGATCTCCTCGAAGAAGGCCAGCACCTGCTCGTAGAGGCTGTCATCCCGCACCCGGGGCAGGGCCCAGGCCAGGGCCCGGGGTTCGGAGATATCGAAGGCCGCGCGCAGTTCGGGATAGAAGCGCTGCAGGGAGGCCAGTTCCACCGAGTCCGCCACCGCCAGCTCGAGCCCCCCGCGCCAGACCTCCCGCAGCAGGCCCTTGATGTCACCGTGGCCGGTCTCCTGCCAGTCGAGTTCCGGGAATTCGGACTTAAGCTCGCTCAGTCGGCTCGCATGGGTGGTGCCCGGGAGCACTCCCAAGGTCTGGCCGTTGAGGTCCGCCAGGGACCGGGGGCGTGACTCCCTGCCCATGCGATACACCAGCTGCTCGGTGACCTCCTTGTAGGCCGGGCCGAAGCGGACCTGCTGGCGACGCTCTTCGGTCACCGTGATCCCCGCCGCCGCCAGGTCCACCCGCCCCCGTTCCACCATGGGCAGGATCTCCTCGAAGCGATCCGGCACCACCACCCTCAGGCGCACGCCCAGACGCTCGGCAAAGGCCTGGGCAAGCTCGTACTCAAAGCCCGTCACCCCATCCGGACCGGAAAAATAGGTGGTCGGCCCCACCCGCATGGCCACCACCAGCTCACCCCGGTCCAGCACCCGGTCCAGGGCGCTGCGGGGGTTGTTGAAGGCAAACAGCAGCGTGATGGCCACCAGGATCAGGAATCCCAGCAGTTCCAGGCGCTGCATGTCCGTCAATTGTCGGCGGTAGAGTTTCAACTGGGGTCTGCGGGGCTATAAGTGGGCCGGCGTTTGAACTTATAATACGCAATTGCCTGCCGTGGCCGGTTGTTTTTGGACCGGCATCCCGCTTGAGAGTTTCCTGGCCGGGCTGATGCCCCTGGAAGACTCCGGCGCGGCCGAGCTGGGCGGTCTCGACGGGTCGGCAGGACAGCCGATCCGTACGGCCGCAGGCCGCCCGAAGGGCGAGCGCCAGGGAAGGCGCGAGTACAAACCGTTGTACACGGTCCGTGGCGCGCCTCAACGGCGCGTCGCGGGCCGCGGCTAGAAGAAGCAATCGACCTGGAGAGGTGCCGGAGTGGTCGAACGGGGCGGTCTCGAAAACCGTTGTACTCGCAAGAGTACCGTGGGTTCGAATCCCACCCTCTCCGCCAATTTAAGAAACAGAACCCGTGGTTGGCCAACAGCCAGTCTCCGGGAGAACGCGGATCGGGATTCGAACCCCGCCCCGTACATAACTACAACCAGAGGGACACCACCGGATCGGTGGTCATGATCCGGGGCCCCATCTGAAACAACCACCGCGTGAGCTTGAGCCCGATCCGCCGGATACCCTGTTCCCGGCGCGGTGCTCCGCGTGTTCAATAGTGGGCGTGACAGCGAGACTGTCGCGCAGGTGATACCGGCAGGCTGATGATCAAACTTCGAACCTACGTCTACATGGATTCCCTCCAGCCCCAGCTGGCGGAATACATGGCCACCGTGTCCCAGGGATTCCTGCCGGTCCCCGGGGATGCCTGCCTGTGGGTAGAGGTCTCCCCGGGTATGGCGGTTCATCGGCTCACCGACATCGCCCTCAAGGCCACCCGGGTGCACCTGGCCCAGCAGGTGATCGAGCGCGAATACGGCTCCATGGTGATCCATTACCGGGACCAGAGCGACGTGCAGGAGGCCGGCCGGGTGCTGCTCTCGCGCATGGGCGCCGACTGGCACGAGCGCCAGGCGCCGCGCATCACCTGGCAGGAGATCATCCGCGGCATGACGCCGGATCACACGGTGCTCATCAACCGGCAGAACCGTCGCGGCTCCATGATCCTGCCGGACCAGAGCATGTTCATCCTGGAGGTGGAGCCCGCCGGCTACATCATCTACGCCGCCAACCAGGCAGAGAAGGCCGCCAACATCACCATCATCGACGTGAAGGCGGTGGGCGCCTTCGGCCGCCTGACCCTGGCGGGCCGGGAGGCCGACGTGGACGAAGCGGCCGCCGCGGCCCTGGCTGCCCTGGAAAGACCCGCGGGCACCTGAACCATGCATCGCCAGCAACTGCTCAGCCTGTTGGCGTTGCACCGCACCCCCTTCATCGAGGAGGCGGCCTTCGTCCGGCGTGCCTACGACTTCGTCTCCCGTCACCCGGACTGCTTCCAGCGCGACATCCCGACCCACGTCACCGGTTCCACATGGGTGGTCAACCCGGGCCGCGACCGGGTGCTGCTCATGCACCACCGCAAGCTCAACCAGTGGTTCCAGCCCGGCGGACATGCGGACGGCGATCACGACATCCTGCAGGTGGCCCTCAAGGAGGCCCACGAAGAGACCGGCCTGGGCTACGAACATCTGCGCCTGATGGCCGATGACGTGTTCGACGTGGATATCCACATCACCGAACCCACCACCGAGGATGCCAGCCACGAGCACATCGACATCCGCTTCCTGGTGGAGATCGACGATCGCCTGCCCGTGCCCGGCAACGAGGAGTCCCACCAGGTCATCTGGGTCCCCCTGACCGCCGTCTCCCGCTACAACAACAGCCGCTCCACCTGGCGCATGGTGGAGAAGACCCGGCGCATGCGCGCCGCCCTGCCCCGGTGAACCCGGCCGGCGAACCAGCGCAACGATCCCCTGCCGGGGCCCGGTACTTGAGCCCCGACGACTAGCCCGCATATCTCACCACCGTTCGTAGCGAGGGCGTCGAGATGCCGCTGTGACGGGGCGCGCGGAACGGAAGACGGCGCCGGCGTAGCCGACACTACGTCAAGCCGGCTGAAGTGAGCACGCCCCGTCACAGCGAGCAGATCGGCGGCCGCAGTAGAAGGGTGGTGAGATATGCGGGCTAGGGTAAGATGACCGCAGTGCACCCATCGCACGGACGGTCAGAAGCCTTGCCACACACACGCGCCACACCCTATCTCGCCGCCGCGTTCACCCTGGTCATCATCCTGATGCTGGTGGTGGCCGTCCTGGGCTGGATCCGGGTGGAGGCGCTGCATAGCCAGATGGATCACCTCACCCAGCGTCATGCAGAAAAGCTGGACCGCATGCACCGGATGCGCAGCATCGTGCGGGAACGCTTCATTCGCATGAGCCTGATCGTGAGCACCGATGACCCGTTCCTGCGCGATGAATACGCCCAGGAGTTCGGCGCCCTGGCGCGGGAGTTCATGGCCGCCCGGGCGGACGTGGAACGCCTGACCACGGAGCCCACGGAGGTCGCCCTGCTGGAGGAACTACGTCGGCTCAACGCCCTGGGCACACCCATCATGGTCAGCGTCGTGGAGGCAGGGCTGGAGGATCAGCAGGAACTCGCCCTGTCCGTGCTGCTCGATCAATCACTACCCAAACAGGAACGGGTCATGGCGCACATAGACCTGATCCTTGACACCTTCCAGCAGGCCTACCAACAGGCGCTGGATGAACTGGCGCAGGCCCGGGAGCAGACCCGGCGCACCTTCCTGCTCACGGCCATGGTGGCCACGCTGCTCATCTTCATCATTGCCCTGAACGTCACGGGCCGCATCCAGCGCCAGCAGGAGGATCTGCTCTCCCAAGTCGAAGTACGCCGCCGGGCCGAGGCCCTGCTGCGCGAGACCCAGGAGGGCCTGGAACGCACCGTTGCCGAACGCACGGCAGCACTCCTGGAGACCACCGCCCGCCTGGAGGATGCCCAACGCATCGCGGGGCTTGGGCACTGGGACTGGGATATCGAACACGGCCGGCTGCACTGGTCGGACAGCATCTACCAGTTGTTCGGGATCGAACGCAGCGGCCACCCGGCCTCCTACGAACTGTTCCTGGAGCACGTGCACCCCGACGACCGGGAGGCCTTGCAGCAGGCGGTCAAACGCGCCCTTGCGGACGATGCACCGTACCGGGTCGACCACCGCATCGTGCGCCCCGACGGGGAGGTCCGCCACGTGCGCGAAGAGGCTGAGGTCACCCGGGACGAGCAAGGACGGCCCGTGCGCATGTTGGGCACCGTGCGGGACATCACCGCGGACCAGGCCGTGCAGCAGCAACTCTGGCACCTGGCCCACCACGACCCGCTGTCCGCCCTGCCCAACCGCAACCTGTTCCGGGCACACCTGGATAAGGCCCTGGAGCGGGCCAGCCGCTCGGGTAAGAAAGCGGCGGTGATGCTCTGTGACCTGGACGGCTTCAAGGCCATCAACGACCGTTACGGCCATGCGGCCGGAGACCAGGTGATCATCCATACCGCCCGACGCCTGAAAGAATCCATTCGGCGCAGCGACGTGGCCGCCCGCCTGGCGGGGGACGAATTCGTGGTGCTGCTGGAAGATCTTGGCGAGCCTGACGAAGCGCAACAGGTCGCCGGGAAACTCGTTGAGGCGATCAGCCAGCCCATCGCCCTCGCCAGCGGAGAAGTGGCCGTGGGTGTCAGCATCGGCATCGCCGTGTACCCCGATCATGGCGAGACCAGCGAGACACTGATGGCCGGCGCGGATGCAGCCATGTACGCCGCCAAGGCCGCCGGCAAGGGCAGCATCCGTTTGGCGGGAGACTGAGGCCTAGACGCGACGCGACCCGGCCCTGACCGTGCAGAGCTACTGAGTACGGCTCTGCCGCCGGGCCCGGAAGAAGGCCCGCAACTGCTCGGCGCAGTCCTCGGCCAGCACGCCCCCCGTGACCTCGATGCGATGGTTGTGACTGGGATGCCCGAGCAGGTCCAGGGCGCCGCCGACGGCGCCGGTCTTGGGATCGGCGGCACCGTACACCAGGCGCGCCACCCGGGCATGGATCATGGCCCCCACGCACATGGGACAAGGCTCCAGGGTCACATAGAGCGTGGTCCCGGGCAGACGGTAGTTGCCCACCCGGGCCGCCGCCGCGCGCAGCGCCGCGATCTCCGCATGGGCGGTGGGATCGTGGGCGGCGATGGGGCCGTTGCAGCCCTCCCCCAGCAATTCGCCGTCGCGCACCAGTACGGCACCCACGGGCACCTCGCCGGCCGCCTCGGCCCGGGCCGCCAGTTCCAGGGCATGGCGCATCCAGTGCTGGTCTTCGTCACTGGGTTTGGACAGTTTGTCGGTCAAGGCGCGCTCCCCGCTCCGGGTCGGCAAAGGCTTGTGTCATACTACGCCCCATTCCACATATAACGGGCTTGTTCGGGCGTGAGCAACGGGAAAGATAGCAAAGAAATCGTTGATGACTTCGTGGGGAAGCTCAAGGCCGACCTGCAGAACAACGGCATTCAGATCCCGACCCTGCCCGACCTCTCCCTCCAGGCCCTGTTCACCATCAACCGGGACGACAGCTCCATCGATGATGTCACCGCCGTGGTGGCCCGCGACACGGCCATGGCCACCCGCCTGGTGCGCTATGCCAACAGCCCCGCCTACCGGGGGCTGACCCGCTGTGCCACCATCAAGTCCGCCATCACTCGCCTGGGCCTGCAGAAGACCAAGAACATCCTCCTGACCATGTCCATGAAGGAGGTGTTCAAGACCGGTCACCGCAGCATCAAGGAGCGCATGGAACGGCTCTGGGAACACAGCATGGAGGTGGCGGCGCTCAGCATGCTCATCTCCCTGCGCCACCGGCACCTGGACGGCGAGGTAGCCCTGCTGGCGGGCCTGGTGCACGACATCGGCGTGATCCCCATCCTCAACAAGGCCAAGGATGTGGACGAGATCGTTCAGAACGACGAGCAGCTCGGCATGATTATCGCCTCACTGCACGGCGCGGTGGGCAAGGCGGTGCTCAAGGCCTGGAACTTCGAACCGGACCTGATCGCGGTGGTCGCGGAACACGAAAACCTCAAGCGCGACCCGGGCGACGACGTGCCGGTGGACTACGTGGACGTGGTTCAGGCCGCCAACGTCGAGAGCTACCAGGCCACCCGCCACCGCCTGGGCCGCATCAACCGCCTGCACATCCCCGCCTACCGCCGCCTCGGCTACACCGCCGAGGACCCCGACCTGCATTGGGACCAGAGCATGAAGGGGATGGAACTGGTGAGCAGAATATTCCTGTGAGCGCGAAGCGCTCACAGGGCAGAGACAAGAGGCAAGATACAGGAGACAGGAAAAAGCCGTTCACTTGTCTCTTGTATCTTGCCTCTTGTCTCTAGCGCCCTTATTCCCACTCGATCGTCGCCGGCGGCTTGCCTGAGATGTCGTAGGTGACCCGGGAGATCCCGTTCACCTCGTTGATGATGCGCCGGGACACGGTGTCCAGGAACTCGTAGGGCAGGTGTGCCCAGCGGGCGGTCATGAAGTCGATGGTCTCCACGGCGCGCAGGGACACCACGTAGTCGTATTTCCGCCCGTCGCCCATCACGCCCACGGACTTGACCGGCAGGAACACCACGAAGGCCTGGGAGACCTGGTCGTAGAGATCCGCCTTGCGCAGCTCCTCGATGAAGATGTGGTCGGCCTTGCGCAGCAGGTCGGCGTATTCCTTCTTCACCTCGCCGAGGATGCGCACGCCGAGGCCCGGGCCCGGGAACGGGTGGCGGTAGACCATCTCGCTGGGCAGACCCAGCTCCACGCCGATCTTGCGCACCTCGTCCTTGAACAGTTCCCGCAGCGGCTCTACCAGGCCCATCTTCATGTGCTCGGGCAGGCCGCCCACGTTGTGGTGGGACTTGATCACGTGGGCCTTGCCGGTCTTGGAACCGGCGGACTCGATCACGTCCGGGTAGATGGTGCCCTGGGCCAGCCACTTGGCATTGCTGAGCTTGCCGGCCTCCTCGTCGAACACCTCCACGAACAGGCCGCCGATGATCTTGCGCTTGGCCTCCGGGTCGGTGATACCGGCCAGTGCTTTCAGGAAACGCGCCTCGGCGTCCACACGAATGACCTTCACGCCCATGTGCCTGGCGAAGGTGGCCATCACCTGGTCACCCTCGTGCAGGCGCAGCAGGCCGGTGTCCACGAACACGCAGGTGAGCTGATCGCCGATGGCCTTGTGCAGCAGCGCGCCCACCACCGAGGAGTCCACGCCACCCGAGAGGCCCAGGATCACCTGGTCCTCCCCCACCTGCTCACGCACCCGGGTGATCATGTCGTCGATGATGTTCTCGGCGGTCCACAGACTTTCGCAACCGCAGATCTCGTGCACGAAGCGCGACAGGATGCGCATACCCTGGCGGGTGTGGGTGACCTCGGGATGGAACTGCACGCCATAAAAGCGCCGCGCCTCGTCGGCCATGCCGGCGATGGGCGCGGAGTCCGTGGAGGCCATGAGCTTGAAGCCTTCCGGCATCTCGGTGACCCGGTCGCCGTGGGACATCCACACGTCCAGCAGGCCGTAGCCCTCCGGCGTGGTGTGATCCTCGATGTCCTTGAGCAGGCGGGTGTGGCCACGGGCGCGTACCTGGGCGTAGCCGAATTCCCGGTGATCAGAGCTTTCCACCCGGCCGCCCAGCTGGGCCGCCATGGTCTGCATGCCGTAGCAGATGCCCAGCACCGGCACACCCAGTTCGAACACCAGCTCGTGGGCCCGGGGCGGGTTGTCCATGTTCACCGACTCAGGACCGCCGGAGAGGATGATGCCGCTGGGCGCGAACGCGCGCAGGGCCTCCGGGTTCATGTCCCAGGGATGGATCTCGGAATAGACCCCGCACTCACGCACCCGGCGCGCGATCAGCTGGGTGTACTGGGAACCGAAGTCGAGGATCAGGATGCGGTGGGAATGGATGTTCATGGACAAGTGGCTAGTCTCAAGTGGCTAGTGGCAAGGGAAGGACAAGAGCAAGGTTTCCTTGCCACTAGCCACTAGCCACTTGCCACTGCCGGATGGACGTCAGTCCATCCGGTAATTGGGTGCTTCCTTGGTGATGGTCACATCATGCACGTGGCTCTCGCGCATGCCGGCGCTGGTCACGCGCACGAAGCCGGGCTTGCTGCGCATCTCTTCGATGGTGGCGCAGCCCACGTAGCCCATGGAGGAACGCAGGCCACCCAGCAGCTGGTGGATGATGGCCACGATGGTGCCCTTGTAGGGCACGCGACCCTCGATGCCCTCGGGCACGAACTTCTCCACTACGCTTTCGCTGTCCTGAAAGTAGCGGTCCGAGGAGCCCTGCTGCATGGCACCCAGGGAGCCCATGCCCCGGTATGACTTGTAGGAACGACCCTGGTAGAGCTCCACCTCGCCGGGCGCCTCCTCGGTGCCGGCGAACAGGCCGCCCATCATGACGGAATGGGCGCCGGCGGCCATGGCCTTGGCCAGGTCGCCGGAGAAGCGGATGCCGCCATCGGCCACCAGGGGCACGTCGGTGTTGCGCAGGGCCTCGCGCACATTGGCAATTGCCGTGATCTGGGGCACGCCCACGCCGGCCACGATGCGAGTGGTGCAGATGGAGCCGGGGCCGATGCCCACCTTCACGCCGTCGGCGCCCGCGGCCACCAGGGCCTGGGCGGCCTCGGCAGTGGCGATGTTG
The DNA here is from genome assembly GCF_000377945.1 of Thioalkalivibrio sulfidiphilus. Lineage (GTDB taxonomy): Bacteria > Pseudomonadota > Gammaproteobacteria > Ectothiorhodospirales > Ectothiorhodospiraceae > Thioalkalivibrio_A > Thioalkalivibrio_A sulfidiphilus_A. Next base: position 85,271 of record NZ_KB898931.1, on the reverse strand, counting down.
CCGCCGATCACCTGCAGGTCGGGATAGTGTTTCTTAACCCAGGACACCCGGTCCAGCACGCCCTGGGAATGACCGTGGGCGGTGTCCACCACCACCACGTCCACACCGGCCTCCACCAGGGCGGCGATGCGCTCGTCGGTGCCGGCGCCCACGCCCACGGCGGCGCCCACCCGCAGGCGGCCTCGCTCGTCCTTGCAGGCCAGGGGGAAGTCGGTGGACTTCTGGATGTCTTTGACGGTGATCATGCCGCGCAGGTGGAACTGGTCGTTGATCACCAGCACCTTCTCGATGCGGTGCTTGTGCAGCAGGTGCTGCACCTCTTCCTTCTCGGCCCCCTCGCGCACCGTCACCAGGCGCTCCTTCGGCGTCATGATCTCGGACACCGGGGCGTCCATGCGGGTCTCGAAGCGCAGGTCGCGGCTGGTGACGATGCCCACCAGGTCGACGCCGTCCACCACCGGCACGCCGGAGATGTTGTGGGCACGGGTGATGGCCAGCACCTCGCGGATGCTGGTGTCGGGGGTCACGGTCACGGGATCGCTGATCACCCCGCTTTCGTACTTCTTGACCAAGCGCACCTGCTGAGCCTGGGCCTCGATGCTCATGTTCTTGTGAATGATGCCGATGCCGCCTTCCTGGGCCATGGCGATGGCCAGGCGGCCCTCGGTCACGGTGTCCATGGCGGCGGACAACAGCGGGATGTTGAGGGTGATGCCCCGTGTCAGACGCGTGGTGAGGTCCACATCCTTGGGCAGCACCGTGGAATGGGCGGGCAGCAGCAGGACGTCGTCGAAGGTGAGGGCTTCCTGTACGATGCGCATAACCGATCTCGTGAGGAAGTGGAGGTTAATCGGTCAATTATAAAGATCGAGCCCACTTGGGTAAACCGCTCCCGATGCCCACGGGCATCGGAAGGATGAAAGGTGAAGGATGAATACGCCTTCCAAGTATCCTGAAACCTACGAGTCTTTGCGCCCGTTACCCGGAGCACCGAATGACAGTCACCGATCGCGACATCTTCACCGTCACCCGCCTCAACCAGGCCGTGCAGAGCCTGCTGGAGGGGACCTTCCCGCTCATCTGGGTGGAAGGTGAGCTCTCCAGCGTGTCCCGCCCGGCCTCGGGGCACCTGTATTTCACCCTCAAGGACAGCGGCGCCCAGGTGCGCTGCGCCCTGTTCCGCAACCGGGCCCAGCTGCTGCGCTTTCGGCCCGCCGACGGCATGCAGGTGCTGGTGCGCGCCCGGGTGGGACTCTACGCCCCCCGGGGGGACTACCAGCTCATCGTGGAGCACATGGAAGAAGCCGGCGACGGCGCCCTGCGCCGGGCCTTCGAGGAACTCAAGCAGCGCCTGGAACGGGAGGGTCTGTTCGATGCCGGGCACAAGCAGCCCCTGCCCCGCTTCCCGCGACGCCTGGGGGTGATCACCTCGCCCACGGGTGCGGCCATCCGGGACATCCTGTCCGTACTGCGCCGGCGCTTCCCGGGCCTGCCGGTGCTCATCTACCCGGTGCCGGTGCAGGGTGCTGCGGCCGCCCCGGCCATCGCCGAGGCCCTGCGCACGGCCTCGGCGCGCAAGGACTGTGACGTGCTGATCCTGGCCCGGGGCGGCGGCTCCCTGGAGGACCTCTGGGCCTTCAACGAGGAGATCGTGGCCCGGGCGATCCACGACTGCGAGATCCCGGTGGTCAGCGGCGTGGGCCACGAGGTGGACGTCACGATCGCGGACCTGGCCGCCGACCTGCGCGCCGCCACACCCTCGGCGGCCGCGGAACTGGTCAGCCCCCTGCGCGATGAATGGCTGCTGCACGTGGAGCGCCAGCGGCGCCTGCTGGTGGAACGCATACAGCGGGGACTGCAGCACCAGGCCCTGAAACTGGACAATCTGGAACGGCGTCTGCGTCAGCAGCACCCCGAGCGGCGCCTGCAGAACCAGGCCCAGCGGGTGGACGAACTGGAACGCCGTCTGGCACTCGCCATGCAGCACCGCCTGCGCCACCGGGAATCCCGTCTGGCCAGGCTCCAGGACCGGCTGCAGCACCGCTCCCCCGCCCGGGCCCTGGAGCGCCTGGAGGCCCGCGGGACCCAGCTGCGTCTGCGCCTGGACAGCGCCCTGCGCCGGCGCCTGGACCGCTTCGAGGCACGCCTCGCCGCTGCCGGCCGGGCACTGCATTCCGTGAGCCCCCTGGCCACCCTGGGCCGGGGCTACAGCATCCTCACCACGGCCGAGGGTCAGGTGATCCGGGACGCGTTCCAGGTGCAGGTGAACGACCGGGTGGAGGCAAGACTGGGGAAGGGAAGACTGAGTTGCACGGTCGTTACCAGGTACGAAGGGTGAATTGGGAAGTGCGAAGTAAAGCCTTTCATTCCCACTTCCAAATTCCCACTTCGCACTTCAACCCCACTGTTTCATCTGCTCCACAGTGAGATACCCCCCCTCCACCGCCGGTCCCGCCAGCACCGTGCACGGGCTGCCCGGCTCGCCGAACTGGTCCAGCACCAGCAGGGCGCCGGTGAAGTCCTCGTCCCGGGTGTAGCCGTTGACGGTCACGATGGTGCGCAGACCGGCACCCACGGAGGAGCGGACACCGTTGGCGGAGTCCTCGAAGGCCAGGCAGGCCTCGGCGGGCAGGCCCAGGTGACGCAGGGCGTACTCGAAGATGTCCGCGGCGGGCTTCTTGGCGGGCACCACGTCACCGGCGGCGATCACCGAGAACCACTCCACCGACTCCCGCCCCAGGGTGGATTCCAGCAGGTAGACCACGTTGGCCGGCGTGGTGGTGGTGGCGATGGCAAGCTGCAGCCCCGCCGCCCGGGCCTCGGCCAGCAGCCGGGCCACGCCGGGGCGCAGGGGGATGGCGCCGTCCTTGAGCATGTCCAGATAGTGGCGGGTCTTGGCCTTGTGCAGCTCGGCGATGAACTCGTCCAGCGCCGCGGGGCGCTCGAAGGCGGTGTTGTAATGATCCAGGTAGTGGCGGATGCGCTCCTTGCCCCCGGTGACCGCCAGCAGCTTGCCGTACAGGGCCTCGTCCCAGTCCCAGTCCAGGCCGGCCTCCCTGAAGGCCGCATTGAAGGCCACCCGGTGGCCGTCCCGCTCGGTGTCGGCGAGGGTACCGTCCACGTCGAAAATCAGTGCGCGCAATTCACTCACGATGGGCTCCGGGGCAGGGTTTGTTCAGTGGCAAGTGGCAAGGGACAAGGGGCGAGGAGTAAGGGGTAGGGGCAAAGGACAAGCAAGCAGCATTATTCCTAGAAAACGATAGAACATCGAGAGGATTCTAACTCCGAAATCCGCGATCGACACCTCGATCGCGGATTTCGGGGGCTTCATCGTGCTTGCGCCTGTCATGGTTCTCTGTTAATAAAGCACGCTTTTCAGGACTCAGGAGATAGTGCCCATGGCCTCCAAGAAGACCACGGCCGCCAAGCCCGCCACCATGTCGCTGCCCGTCAGCGGCATCGCCCCCTACAAGGAAAAGAAGGGCGAGGAGTACATGAACAAGGATCAGAAGGAGCACTTCCGCAAGATCCTGCTGGCATGGAAACAGGAACTCATGGAAGAAGTGGACCGCACCGTGGGCCACATGAAGGAGGACGCCGCCAACTTCGCCGATCCCGCCGACCGGGCCACCCAGGAAGAGGAATTCAGCCTGGAACTGCGCACCCGCGACCGCGAGCGCAAGCTGATCAAGAAGATCGACGAGGCCCTGAACGACATCGAGTCCGGCGACTACGGCTACTGCGAGGCCTGCGGCATCGAGATCGGCATCCGCCGCCTGGAGGCCCGCCCCACCGCCACCCTGTGCATCGATTGCAAGACCCTGCAGGAGATCAAGGAGAAGCAGATGGCTTGAAGGCAGTGGCTAGTTGCAAGTGGCTAGTCTCAAGGGTTAAAAACGAAAGGCGCCTGCGGCGCCTTTCGTTTTTTGGGGTTCCTTGCCACTTGAGACTAGCCACTTGCCACTCGCCCCATCACCACTGAACCCCCAAAACCAGGCACCGCAGTACGTGGGGCGCTTCGCCCCCTCCCCCACCGGCCCCCTGCACTTCGGCTCCCTGGTGGCCGCGCTGGCCTCGTGGCTGGATGCCCGGCGCCAGGGCGGACGGTGGATGCTGCGCATCGAGGATCTGGACCCGCCACGGGAGGTGCCGGGGGCGGCGGATGCCATCCTGCGCACCCTGGAGGCCTTCGGCCTGAACTGGGACGGGCCAGTGCTCTACCAGAGCAGCCGGCTGGAGGCCTATTGGGCCGCCCTGGATGAGCTGCGCGCCGCGGGGCATGCCTACGACTGCGGCTGCTCCCGCCGGGAGATCGCCGAGGCGGGGCCGCCCGGACTGGACGGCCCGGTCTATCCCGGCACCTGCCGCGCGGGCCTGCCCCCGGGCAAGGCCGCCCGCGCAGTGCGCCTGCGCACCGAGGCCGGCGAGATTTCATTCTCAGACCGGATGCAGGGGCCGATCCGCCAGGACGTGGCCCGGGAAGTGGGCGACTTCGTCATCCGCCGGGCCGACGGCTACTTCGCCTACCAGCTGGCGGTGGTGGTGGACGACGCCTTCCAAGGCATCACCCACGTGGTGCGCGGCGCCGACCTGCTGGACTCCACCCCCCGCCAGATCCTGCTGCAGCGCCTGCTCGGCCTACCCACGCCCGACTACCTGCATCACAGGCTGGTGCTCACCCCCGAGGGCGAGAAGCTCTCCAAGCAGACCCACGCCCCGGCGGTGGATGACACGAATCCCGTCCCGACCCTGATCCGCGCCCTGGAATTCCTGGGCGAGCCGGCACCCCGGCCGGCCGACATCCGCTCGCCGGAAGAGATCCTGGACCACGCGCTCAACAAAATCAGCCCGTAGTTCTAGCCCGCATATCTCACCACCCTTCTACTGCGGCCGCCGATCTGCTCGCTGTGCTTATCCGGCCTACGGACTGGGCGCTCCCACACTAAGAAGGGAGAATTGGGAAGTGGGAAGGAAACCACCCTCACCCTGGCCCTCTCCCTGATGGAGAGGGGGTGAACTGCAGTTGTTCGTTCCTCTCACCTCTCACCTCTCACCTCTCACCTCTCACCTCTCACCTCTCACCTCTCACCTCTCACTTCTCACTTCTCACTTCTCACTTCTCACTTCTCACTTCTCACTTCTCACTTCTCACCCCCGTTTTTTTCATTCCGTAACCCCCCCCCCCTCCCCAGGCCCGCCATGGACAAGACCCTGCTGCTGTTCCTGTTCGGCCTGCTGCTGTTCGCCTCGCCCCTAGTGGCCTGGTGGGCCTCCCCGGGGAGCCACTGGCTGCTGCCCTATGGCCTCTGGGCCCTGCTGATCGGGCTCATCGCCCTGGTGACCCATCGGCATGAACGCTGAACTGGGCATCCTCTATGCCGTGGGCGTGGCCTACCTGGCCCTGCTGTTCTTCATCGCCCACGCCACCGAGAAGGGCTGGTTCCCCGACGCCCTGGTGCGCCATCCCCTGGTCTACGCCCTGTCCCTGGGGGTTTACGCCACCTCCTGGAGCTTCTACGGCAGCGTCGGCTTCGCCGGCGAACAGGGCTACAACTTCCTCACCATCTACCTGGGGGTGACCCTGGCCTTCGCCCTGGCCCCGGTGCTGCTGGCGCCGATCCTGCGCCTGGTGCGGGACTACCAGCTCACTTCGCTCGCGGACCTGTTCGCCTTCCGCTACCGGCACCAGTTCACCGGCGTGCTGGTGACCCTGTTCATGCTCGCCGGCGTGTTGCCCTACATCGCCCTGCAGATCAAGGCGGTGACCGAATCCGTGGCGGTGCTCACCCAGGAGGCCCCGCCCCACCTGCTGGCGCTGGGCTTCTGCGCCACGCTGAGCCTGTTCGCCATCCTGTTCGGGGCACGGCACATCACCCCCCGGGAGAAGCACGAAGGCCTGGTAATGGCCATCGCCTTCGAGTCGGCGGTCAAGCTCATCGCCCTGCTCATGGTGGGCGTGTTCGCCCTGTTCGGCATCTTCGGCGGCCCCGCGGCCCTGGGGGAATGGCTCCTGGAACACCCGGAGGCCATCGAGGCCCTGTACGCCCCGGTGCGCGAGGGGCCGTGGATGACCTTCATGCTGCTGGCCTTCGCCGCCGCCTTCCTGCTGCCGCGCCAGTTCCACATGATCTTCGTGGAGAACATGGAGCCGAGGGCCCTGCGCGTGGCGGCCTGGGCCTTCCCCTTGTTCCTGCTGCTGCTCAACCTGCCCATCCCCCTGATCCTCTGGGCAGGGCAACAGGCCCAGGTGGCCACGGTGCCCGACTACTACGTGCTGGGCCTGTCGGTGGAGCACGGCTACGGCTGGGCGGTGTTCACCTTCATCGGCGGCGTCTCCGCCGCCAGCGCCATGATGATCGTCACGACGCTGGCCCTGGCGGCCATGTGCCTGAATCACCTGATCCTGCCGGCCCGCTACCAGAACCAGGCCCTGCCCCGCCGCAACCTCTACACCTGGCTGCTGTGGGGTCGTCGCATCCTGATCGTGCTGATCATCGCCCTGGGCTACGTGTTTTACCGGCTGATGGAATTTCACCAGAGCCTGGCCCAGATCGGCCTCATTTCCTTCGTCGCCGTGGCCCAGTTCCTGCCCGGCCTCATGGGCCTGCTGTTCTGGCCCCGGGCCACCCGCTGGGGCTTCATCGCCGGGCTCGCCGGCGGCATCACCGTCTGGGCGCTGGCCCTGATCGTGCCCCTGCTGCAGCAGTCGGGACTCATGCCCGGCCAGCTGGAACTGCAGGCCTGGTTCCGCGCCACGGAACAGAACCACTGGGCCTTCGCCACCTTCTGGTCCCTGGCGGTGAATGCGGTGCTGTTCGTGGCCGGCTCCCTGCTCACCCGGCCCAGCCCCGAGGAGACCGAGGCGGCGCTCGCCTGCCGCCGCGAGCAGATGGAACCGCCCCGGGGACAGCTGGAGGTGCGCAGCGTGCAGCATTTCGAGGAACAGCTGGCCCAGACCGTGGGTCCGCAGACCGCCGCCCTGGAGGTGAGCCGCGCCCTGGCGGACCTGGGGCTGAAATCCGACGAGACCCACCCCGGTGAACTGCGCCGCCTGCGTGAACGCCTGGAGCGCAACCTCTCCGGCCTCATGGGCCCGCTGCTGTCGCGCATGATCGTGGACCACCGCCTGCGGGTGGACCCCCACACCCAGATGGCCCTGGCCGAGAGCCTGCGTTACGTGGAGGAGCAGCTGGAGCACTCCAACGTGCGCCTGCAGGGCCTGGCGGCGGAGCTGGACACCCTGCGCCGCTACCACCGCCAGGTGCTGCACGAATTGCCCCTGGGGGTCTGCTCCCTGACCCCGGGCGGTGAGATCATCATCTGGAACAGCGCCATGGGACTGATCTCGGGCATCCCCAGCCGCGACGCCGTGGGCCAGGAACTGCGCCTGCTGGGCGACCCCTGGCACGGCATCCTGCGCGGCTTCCTGCAGGGCGACGACAAGCACCTCTACAAGCTGCAGATCAACCTCCAGGGCCGCAGCCGCTGGATCAACCTGCACAAGTCGGAGATCGAGGCCCCGGGGGCCCTGAACCCCGGCGCCGTGGTGGGCGGCACCGTGATCCTGGTGGAGGACCTCACCGAACTGCACACCCTGGAGAGCGAGGTGGCCCACAACAACCGCCTGGCCTCCATCGGCCGGCTGGCCGCCGGGGTGGCCCACGAGATCGGCAATCCGCTCACCGGCATTGCCTCCCTCGCCCAGAACCTGCACTACGAGCCCGACGAGTCGGAACGCGAACTGAGCGCCCAGCAGATCCTCGAGCAGACCCGGCGCATCAACAACATCGTGCAGAGCCTGATCACCTTCAGCCACACCGGCGAGGTGCCCAGCACCGCCATGGGCGCGGTGGACATCAAGATCTGCGTGGACGAGGCCATGCAGCTGGTGCAGCTGAGCGACACCGCCCGGAAGCACCTGTTCGAAAACCGCCTGCCCCCGGGCATCACCGTGCGCGGCAGCCACCAGAAGCTGCTGCAGGTGTTCGTCAACCTGATCAACAACGCCATGCAGGCCTCGGGCCCCGGCGACCGCATCCGCATCCAGGGCGAGACCGCGGCAGGCTTCGCCGAGATCCTGGTGGAGGACGAAGGGACCGGCATCCCCGAGTCCCTGCTCGACCGGGTCTTCGAACCCTTCTTCACCACCAAGCCGCCGGGCGAGGGCACCGGGCTCGGCCTGTCCGTGGTCTACAGCATCATCCAGGACCACGGCGGCGCCGTGTACGTGGACAACCTGCCCCAGGGCGGCGCCTGCTTCACCCTTCGCCTGCCCCTGAGCACTGCACCGGGCACGACGCCCAGGCTGCGCGCCAGCGGCTGACACATACCCATACACGAACCCATTGAAAGGCCATGAAACGCATACACATCGTCGAGGATGAAGAGGTCATCCGCCGCGCCCTGCACCGGCTCCTGGAGCGGGAGGGCTACCAGGTCAGCGCCAGCGCCACCCTGGGCGAGGCTCGCGCCGCCTGCCAGGACGGGGTCGACCTGGTGATCAGCGATCTGCGCCTGCCCGACGGCGAGGGCACCGCCATGGTGGAGGCCTGCCCGGACACCCCGGTGCTGATCATGACCAGCTACGCCAGCGTGCGCTCCGCCGTGGAAGCCATGAAGCAGGGCGCGGTGGACTACATCGCCAAGCCCTTCGACCACGACGAGATGCTGCTGTGCGTGGACCGCATCCTCAAGCAGCGCCGCCTGGAACAGGAAAACGCCCGGCTGCGCGAGGACCTGGAGGCGGTCTACCCGGTCAAGGGCATGGTGGGCCACTCCCCGGCCATGCGCGCCGTGTGCGCCACCGTGGAAAAGGTGGCCCCCACGGACACCACGGTGCTGATCCGCGGCGAGTCCGGCACCGGCAAGGAGCTGGTGGCCCGGGCCCTGCACGACAAGAGCCCCCGGGCCCGGGCACCGATCATCGCGGTCAACTGCGCCACCATCCCCGAGGGCCTGGTGGAGTCGGAACTGTTCGGCCACGAAAAAGGCGCCTTCACCGGCGCCGCCCGCACCCACCGGGGCCTGGTGGAGGCCGCCGACGGCGGCACCCTGTTCCTGGACGAGATCGGCGAACTGACCCCCGCCGCCCAGTCCCGGCTGCTGCGCGTGCTGCAGGACGGCGAGATCCGCCGGGTGGGCGCCACCGACAACCGCCGGGTGGACGTGCGCCTGGTGGCCGCCACCCACCGGGACCTGGAGCAGATGGTGCGCGACGGGCGCTTCCGGGATGACCTCTACTACCGGCTCAAGGTCATGGAGATCACCCTGCCGCCGCTGCGGGACCGGCGCGAGGACATCCCCGTCCTGGCCCGCTTCCTGCTCGACAAGGCCTGCCAGCGCCTGCGTCGCAGCCCGCCGGAGATTACCGACGAGGCCCTCTCGGCGCTGACACGCCACCACTGGCCCGGCAACGTGCGCGAACTGGAAAATGCCATCGAACGGGCCGTGATCCTGGCCGACGGCCAGGACATCACGGCCCAGCACCTGGCCCTGTCCGGCCAGGAGCAGGCCGGCGCTGGCGCCGAGTTGAGCCTCGACGACTACTTCCGCCAGTTCGTGCTGGACAACCAGGGCCACATGACCGAGACCGAGCTGGCCAAGCGCCTGGGCATCAGCCGCAAGGCCCTGTGGGAGCGCAGGACGCGCATGGGGATACCCCGCAAGGCGGGGTAAGTGGCTAGTGGCAAGAAAAGCACTGGTCACTCGTGGAACGCAATCACCACGTCTTCCACACCGGAAATGGCCGTGAACAGGGCACGACTGAGGCGCTCCAGGAGGAGCGCCTGGGGTTCGTCCACCACACCGAACTCGGCGATCAAACCGCCTTCCTTGCCTTCATGCTCGTAAACGAGCACATGATCCGGCTGGCTGCTCAAACCCTCCACGACACCGCGCAATTGCAGTTGCTGCTGTTCGTTGACCGGACCACGGCTGATGAGATGGGCCTTGACGTGCATTGCAATCCCCCGGGGCAGCTTGATGGAATGACCCACTGGGTAAGCTAAACCCCGTTCATGACAGCCGGATGTCGCCACCGACCCACCCGCCGTCAACTACACTCAGTCCAGATCCTGTCATGAGGAAATGTCGCCATGACCACGATGCTGCCTGACGCCATCGAACGAGAACGGGAAACCCTGCTGGAGGCCTCCCTGAACCTGCTGCGCCGGCAGGGCTTCGAGCAGTTCGAGGCCCACGAATTGCCCGGACATCCACAACCGGAGCCGGTGACCGTGCCGGTGCTCAACATCCATATCACCCCCGATCTGCGCGCCTTTCATCCCGAACAGGGCACCCTGCTCGGCGTGGTGGAACCGGAGACGGATCTGGGCGAGGAGGCCTGCGGTCGCCGCTGGCAGGGGCTGGCCGCCTGGGCGGAGAAACACCATGCCCGGCTGCAGGTCTTTGTCCACGAGGAAGACAAGACCCGCGCCCGGGACATCGCGCGCCACTGGCACCTGGACGAGGCCATCATCCAGCCGGTGCCGAGGCACTGATTCAAGGCGATTCAAAGGGGCAGATTCAAAATTCAAAGGGAATGCCCGCCGTGACAGTTTTGAATCTTGAATTTTGAATTGCGTCCCGCCCGTTACCTTCAGTAACAATTTGTTACCCCAGGTAACACCTGCAGCCCATCACGGAGGGCCAAGCTGCTGATTTACAGGGAAACACTCGCCCGGCATGGAACCTGCATTTTGCTATGGAATTCCACCCAGGTCCTGCCATGAGCGAGCCGAGCCACAACCACGCAGAAGCACACGATCGCCAGGCGGGCGTCCTGCTGCCGGTGCTCGAGTTCCTGCGTCGCCATGCGCCCTTCGACCAGATGGAGTCGGAGCACCTGGAATTCCTGGCCAAGCGGCTCAAGCTCACCTTTTACGCCCGGGGCGAGAAGATCACCGACCCCAAGGGCGGTCCCGCCTCTCGCTTCTACATCATCAAGCAGGGCCGGGTGCGGGGGGAGACCCCCAGCGAGGACGAACAGATCTCCGGCAACGCCTGGGAACTGGTGCCCGGGGAATGCTTCCCCATCGGCGCCCTGCTCTCCCGCCGCCCGGTGCGCACCGTGCACCGGGCCGCCGAGGACACCTTCTGTTTCGAGCTGGAGCGCGAAGACTTCCTGCAGCTCAACAAGCTCTCCCCGGAATTCAACGACTTCTGCACCCGCCGCCTGGCGAGCCTGCTGGACCAGGTACATCGCCAGGTGCAGGCCAGCGCCGCCACCACCGGCCCCGGCGGTGACACCTCCCTGAACATCACCCTCGGCGAGCGCCTGCGCCGTGAACCGGTGTCCTGCCTGCCCACCACGCCCATCCGCGAGGCCCTGGAGACCATGGAGCGGGAGAACGTGGGCAGCATCGTGATCGTGGACGAGCACATGCACCCGCTGGGCGTGTTCACCCTGCACGACCTGTTGTCCCGGGTGGCCCTGCCGGGCCGCGGCATGGACGAACCCATGGGTGAGGTGATGAGCCCGGAGCCCATCACCCTGCCACCCTCGGCCTTCGCCTTCGAGGCCGCCATGCTCATGGCCAACCACGGCTTCCACCACGTGTGCGTGGTGGAGCGCGGCCGCCTCAAGGGGGTGATCTCGGAGCGTGACCTGTTCTCCCTGCAGCGGGTGGGCCTGGTGAATCTGAGCCGCGCCATTGCCCACGCCGACGACATCCCAGCTCTGGCCGCCCTGGGGGGCGACATCCAGCAGCTGATCACCCAGATGATCGCCCAGGGCGCCCAGGTGGCGCAGATCACCCAGATCATCACCCTGCTCAACGACCACATCACCCGCCGCATCATCGACATCTGCACCCGGGAGTTCCCGCCCCCGCCGGTGCCCTTCACCTGGATGGCCTTCGGCAGCGAGGGGCGCCAGGAACAGACCCTCAAGACCGATCAGGACAACGGCATCATCTTCGAGGTCCCCGAGGGCAAGTCCGCCGAGGACATCCGCCAGGCCCTGCTGCCCATCGCCCGGCGCATCAACGAGGCCCTGGACCAGTGCGGCTATCCCCTGTGCCCCGGCAACATCATGGCCAGCAATCCGGAATGCTGCCTGAGCACGACGGAGTGGCGCGAACGCTTCTCCCGCTGGGTGGAGGGCGGCAACCCGGAGCACCTGCTCAAGGCGAGCATCTTCTTCGACTTCCGCACCATCGAGGGCGACAGCCGCCCGGTGGAGGCCCTGCGCCACTGGCTGACCAGCAAGATGGCGGGCAATTCCCGCTTCCTGCACCTCATGGCGCGCAATGCCCTGCTCAACCGCCCGCCCCTGGGCCTGGTGCGCGATTTCGTGGTCTCCGACGACGCCAAGCACCCCAACACCCTCGATCTCAAGCTCCAGGGCCTGACCCCCTTCGTGGACGGCGCGCGTATCCTGGCGCTGGCCCATCGCATCGAGGAGACCTCCACCCTGGAGCGCCTCAATGCTCTGGCCCGCAGCCAGCACATCACCCAGGGCGAGGCCCAGTCCTGGATTCAGGCCTTCAGCTACATCCAGTTGCTGCGCATGCGCCAGCACCGGCGCCAGCAGGCCGCGGGTGAAACGCCCAGCAACCGGGTCAACCCGGACACCCTGAGCGAACTGGACCGGCGCATCCTCAAGGAGGCCTTCCGCCAGGCGCGCAAGCTGCAATCGCGCATCACCCTGGACTACCAGCTATGAGTTTCCTGAGCACACTGTTCGGCAGCCGACCCCGCCTCGACCCGGGCATCGAGGACCGCCTCGCCCGCTGGCGCGCCCTGCCGGAACCCTCGGCCCGCACCAGCCTGGACGAGGCCCGCTTCGTGGTCATCGACGTGGAGACCACCGGCCTTGACCTCAGCCGCAGCGAACTGCTGTCCGTGGGTCTGGTGCCGGTGGGGCCCCATGGGATTGAACTGGGCGGCCTGGACGAGATCGTCCTGCGCCGCGAGGTGACCCGCATCGACAAGGACAACCTGGTGGTGCACGGCATCTCGCCCACGGAATCCGCCGCCGGCGTGGATGTCCACGAGGCCCTCGCCAGCGTGCTGGAACACATCGGCAAGTCCTGGCTGGTAGCCTTTCATGCGGACTTCGACCGCATCATCCTGGGCCGTACCCTGCGCAAACAGCTGGGCGTGAAACTGCGCAACCCGTTCCTGGATCTGGCCATGCTGCTGCCCGCCCTCTACAGCGACGGCACCGCAGGCCTCAAGGGCCTGGACGACTGGCTCGGCCATTTCGCCATCCCCTGCCCGGTGCGCCACCGGGCCTCGGCAGACGCCCTGGTGACGGCAGAACTGCTGCTCTTGGCACTGGCCGAGGCACGGCGCCAGAACCACACCGAACTCAGGGCCCTGGACGACCTGGCACAGACCCAGGCAAAGCTGCACCTGATGCGCCACTAGGATTCAAGGCTTTATTGAAATTCAAACAAAAAGGGAGGAAACAGCCACAACAAGCACACCCACATTCAGGAGGACGTCTGATCATCACAACACGGAACACGTTGGCACATAACAAGACGTTTGATTCATAAACACTCGCACAGGAAGGAGTCACACAATGACACTCGACTTGGCACAAAGAGAGGCGCATTGGCGGAAGACCCGCAACCTGATGGTCGTACACCTGGTCATCTGGTTCATCTTCTCCTTTGTGGTCCACTGGTTCGCCGCACCGCTGAACAACTTCAGCCTGTTCGGCTGGCCGTTGGGCTATTACATGGCAGCACAGGGGGCGCTGGCAGTCTTCGTGATCCAGCTCTTTTTCTTCAACCGTCAGCAGCACGCCATCGACCTCGAGTTCGGCGTTGCTGAAGACGAATAAGGGAGAGCGCTCACATGGGTATGCAATGGGAAGGTAAAACCTTCGTCGAGAACCTGCCGAAGATCTACGGTGTGTACACCGGCGGATTCCTCGCATTCTTTTTCCTGATGGCCTTTTTTGAACAGCTGGGCATGGGCGCCGACACCATCGGCATCCTGTTCGTGGCGTTCACCATCGGCATCTATGCGTTCATCGGCATCCTGTCGAGAACCATGGCAGTGGAGGCCTACTACGTAGCCGGACGCAGCGTGCCCCCGGTGTTCAACGGCATGGCCACTGCGGCGGACTGGATGTCCGGTGCGTCCTTCGTGGCCATGGCCGGCGGCATCTTCATGGGTGGCCATGGCTACATGGCCTTCGTGGTGGGCTGGACCGGTGGCTACATCCTGGTGGCCACGCTGATGGCGCCGTACCTGCGCAAGTTCGGCTGCTACACGGTGCCGGACTTCATCGGTACCCGCTACGGCGGCAAGCTGACCCGCTTCGCGGCGATCCTGGTGCTGGTGGTGGCCTCCTTCACCTACGTGACCGCGCAGATCACCGCGACCGGCACCATCGCCGCCCGCGCCCTGCAGATCCCGTTCGCCGTGGGTGTGTGGTTCGGTCTGGCCGGTATCCTGGTGTGCTCCATGCTGGGTGGCATGCGCGCGGTGACCTGGACCCAGGTGGCCCAGTACATCGTGCTGATCATCGCCTACCTGATCCCGATCTTCTGGATGTCCATGGCCCAGGGCTTCGGCCCGCTGCCGCAGCTGATGTACGGCCCGGCTGTGGAACGCATCATGGAACTGGAGCCGGTGATCGGTGTGGGTACCCTGACCGCCCAGGAGTCGATACGTGGCCTCTCGACGCTGACCCAGCTGCATGCCACGCCGCGTGAAGGTGCCATGGCTGCCTGGCAGTTCGTGACCCTGGTGGCCTGTATGATGATTGGTACGGCTTCCCTGCCGCACATCCTCATGCGCTACTTCACCACGCCTTCCGTGCGTGCGGCTCGTAACTCCGTGGCCTGGTCGCTGTTCTTCATCTTCCTGCTGTACTTCTCGGCCCCTGCTCTGGCCACGTTCAGCAAACTGCAGATGATCGACCCCAACCTGCCCACGGCCATCATCGGTCAGCCCATCGAACAGGTGCTGGCCCTGGACTGGATCCAGAAGTGGAGCGCCATCGGCCTGCTGGCCATCGTCGACAGTAACGGCGACGGCATCCTGCAGATCAACGAGTTCTACCTGAACCCCGACATCATCGTGCTGGCCACGCCTGAAATGGCCGGCCTGCCTTACGTGATCTCGGGTCTGGTAGCCGCGGGTGGTATGGCTGCCGCCATGTCCACCGCCGACGGTCTGCTGCTGGCCATGGCCAACGCCCTGTCCCACGATCTGTACTACAAGATCATCGACCCGAAGGCCGAGACCAGGAAGCGCCTGCTCACCGCCCGTGTGCTGCTGATCGTGATCGGTGCCGGTGGTGCGCTGGTGGCGAGTATGCAGCTCACCGGCATCCTCGGCGCGGTGGCCTGGGCATTCTGCTTCGCCATGTCGGGCCTGTTCTTCCCGCTCGTGCTTGGCGTGTGGTGGAAACGGGCCAACCGGCAGGGCGCGCTGGCAGGTATGCTGGTGGGTCTGTTCGTGGGCTGGTGGTACCTCATCGCGGTGCGTAACCCCGATGCCTGGTACGGCATCTCCGCCCCGTGGCTGGGTCTCAACGACCTGCGCTTCGGCATCGTCGGCATCACCGCGAGCCTGATCGCCATGGTCGTGGTGACCCTGCTCACGCCTGCGCCTGACAAGGAGACCCAGGCCATGGTGGATGAAGTGCGTATCCCGCGGGGTGAGACCATCATCCCCGCCAAGCACTAATCCGGCAGGAATACTGACCCTCGTGGTCAGTGTATGAGGGCCGGGGCGAGGCGACTCGCCCCGGCTTTTTTCTGAACACCCCGTGGGGTACCATCCCTGCCGGGAAACCGGATACGACTATTACTCATGTTGATTGATCAAATTCCCCTCTGGGCAGTCATCCTCGACTACATCCTCGGCATGGTCATGTGGACCCTGATCGGCCGTTCCGGCATGCGTCTGTTCCTGCCCGAGGACAGCAAATTCTTCTTCAGCCGCTTCTTCATCCGGGTCACGGACCCGCTGCTGCGGCTGTTCAGGCCCATCACACCCGGCTTTCTGATCCCGATCATGGTGCCGCTGTACGTGGCCTGGTTCTTCTTCATGATCCGTTTCTACCTGATGCCCTGGCTGCTGGGCTATTCGGTCATGGGCATGCTGTCTTTCCCGCTGGAAGGCGAGATCGCCCGCGGCATCTACTATCTGTTCAGCCAGTTCCTGCACTGAGCACACGCAGGACGCACGCAGACGGGCACGGCTGCGGCATCAGGGAAGTACGAGGGATTGGCTGGCGGACCTGAGGGTCCGGTTGACGGGCTTCAGGGCAGCATGGAGGTGGGCGCGCCGGGACCTGACGGGGCGTTCTCGACCTGGGCGAGCACCGCCTGGGCGTTCAGCAGCTCTCGCATATCCCGCCGAATCTCCTGCCAGTGGAAGCGCACCGAGTTGCGCACGATCTCATCATCGAGCGCCTTCAGTTCCTCGACGATGGGCGCATACTTCACCAGTCCCTCGGGGCTCTCCACGAATACCGACTCGTCGTCGGTCACGTCACGCCAGACACTGGCACGCACCCGTGCCATGACCCGCTCGGCATGGGCGGGGTATTCCTCGCCGGCATCCTCCGGCACGCCCGTCTCGTCCAGGATGGACTGCACCAGTTCCTCCATGAAGCGCCCCACGTCCACGGACGAACCCGGTGCCTTCAGGCGCAGCATCCCGCCCGTATACACCGACAGGTCCGAGAGGCAGGCCAGGAACATGTGCCACTTGGCGATGTTGATGGACACCACGAAGGGATCGTCATCGAACAGCTCCGGATAGCGCATCCCGGCGCGGGTGCGCAGATAGCCATACAGGGAGGTCTGGGCGATGTAGCTTGAGCGGGTCTGCACGAAATGGCGCAACCCGGCCGGGTCGACGATGGGCGCCTTGCTGCGCCGGGCCCCGGCGAAGAGGTATTCGTGCAGGACCTGCCAGAGACCGGTGACGCGGCCGAGAAGCGAGGACTGTGTGGGGGTTCGGGTAGTCATGATCGATGCTGGTTCGCGGCTCTGAATTTGGCGGGCTCGCCCCGGGGCGGCGTTACTCAGCGACCGTAGCGGCAAACCCTGCCCGAGGTCAAGAAACACGCGCCAAACCGGTCCGCAGTCGGCAGCCGGCGTGTTATCCTAGACTAATTCATATGTATGTATCCTTGGCGCCAGCCCCCGGGCTGACGCACCCCATAACAAGACCGGTGAACCGAGCTTTCCCGCAAGCCCTGCATAACACGAGGAGAGAGGCCCATGTCTGAAGTCAAAGTCCACGAGATCCCCGAGGCGTTCGCCGCACAGGCCCACGTCAACGCCCAGCAGTACCAGGAGATGTACCAGCGCTCCGTGGCCGACCCGGAGGGTTTCTGGTCAGAGCAGGCCGACAAATACGTCACCTGGTACAAGAAGTGGGACAAGGTGCTGGACTGGTCCTTCACCGATGATGTGCACATCCGCTGGTTCGAGGGCGCCAAGCTCAACGTCTCCTACAACTGCCTGGACCGCCATCTGGAGACCCGCGGCGATCAGCCCGCCATCATCTGGGAGGGTGATGATCCCAACGAGGACCGCACCCTCACCTACCGGGAGCTGCACGCCGAGGTCAGCCGCTTCGCCAATGTGCTCAAGTCGCGCGGCGTGAAGAAGGGCGACCGGGTCTCCATCTACATGCCCATGATCCCCGAGGCCGCCGTGGCCATGCTGGCCTGCACCCGCATCGGCGCCATCCACTCGGTGGTGTTCGGCGGTTTCTCCCCCGATGCCCTGCGCGACCGCATCCAGGACTCCGACTGCCAGGTGGTGATCACCTCCGACCAGAGCCTGCGCGGCGGCAAGAAGGTGCCGCTCAAGGCCAACGCCGACAAGGCCATTGCCCAGTGCCCCAACGTGCACACCTGCATCGTGGTCAAGCGCGGCGGCGAGCAGGTGAACTGGCACGACGGACGTGACGTCTGGTACCACGAGGCCATGAAGGAGGCCGCCCCCGAGTGCCCGCCGGAGGAGATGGACGCCGAGGACCCGTTGTTCATCCTCTACACCTCCGGCTCCACCGGCAAACCCAAGGGCGTGTTGCACACCACCGGCGGCTACCTGCTGCAGGCGGCCATGACCCACAAGCTGGTCTTCGACTACAAGGACGGCGAGGTCTACTGGTGCACCGCCGACGTGGGCTGGGTCACCGGCCACACCTATATCGTCTACGGCCCGCTGGCCAACGGCGCGCGCTCGCTGATGTTCGAGGGCATCCCCACCTACCCCGACACCGGCCGTTTCTGGCAGGTGTGCGACAAGCACAAGGTCGCCATCTTCTACACCGCGCCCACCGCCATCCGCATGCTCATGGGCGCGGGTGACGACTTCGTCAAGAAGCATAGTCGCAAATCTCTGCGCCTTCTGGGCACGGTGGGCGAGCCCATCAACCCAGAGGCCTGGGAGTGGTACTACCGGGTGGTGGGCGACGAGCGCTGCCCCATCGTGGACACCTGGTGGCAGACCGAGACCGGCGGCCACATGATTACCCCCCTGCCCGGCGCCACCAAGCTCAAGGCCGGATCCGCCACCCATCCCTTCTTCGGCGTGCAGCCGGTGCTGCTGGATGACCAGGGCAAGGAGGTCACCGGCAATCCCGCCACCGGCAACCTGTGCATCAAGCACCCCTGGCCTGGCATGATGCGCACGGTCTACGGCGATCACCCTCGTTTCATCGAGACCTACTTCAAGCTCTATCCCGGCTATTACTTCTCCGGCGACGGCGCGCGCCGGGACGAGGAAGGCTATTACTGGATCACCGGCCGCGTGGACGACGTCCTCAATGTCTCCGGCCACCGCCTGGGCACCGCCGAGATCGAGTCCGCCCTGGTGCTGCATCCCAAGGTGGCCGAGGCCGCCGTGGTGGGCTATCCCCACGAGATCACCGGCCAGGGCATCTACGCCTACGTGACGCTGATGGCCGGCGAGCAGGGCAGCGAGGAGCTGAAGAAGGAACTGGTCAACCTGGTGCGCGAGGAGATCGGGCCCATCGCCAAGATCAACCTGCTGCAGTTCGCCCCGGGCCTGCCCAAGACCCGTTCCGGCAAGATCATGCGCCGCATCCTGCGCAAGATCGCCGCCAACGAACTGGACAACCTGGGTGATACCTCGACCCTGGCCGATCCCAGCGTGGTGGACAACCTGATCGAGAATCGCCTTAACAAGTAGGAAGGCGCAGAGACAAGAGGCAAGTTGCTAGAGACAAGGAAAAGCCCCGGGTTCAGCCCGGGGCTTTTTTGTGGTCCTTTATCGATAATGAGGCGGAACGGCTGGTTCGGCCCGGGCTCGGGCCTCCTACAGTAACCGTAGGCGCGGCGACCCCGCCGCGAACCACCTCAGCCGGCAGCATCTATTCGAAGTCATAGACCGTGGTCTGGCCCGCGATCACCTCTACCACCTCACCTTCAAGCAGACGCACCAGGATCTCCGTCTCGTTGTCATATTCCTCCGGATCATCCTGATCCGCATCGCAGGTAAATGCCGGCAGGTAATACCCCGATGGCAGGAAACCCACCTCGTAGAAGCCATAACCGGCCTCATCCCCTTCCGTCGCGATGCTCACCACGGTGGTGGTCACGGGTGTCCGGTCCTCGGGACCCGTAGAGGCGGATCCACTCATAGCGCCCGGCCGGCACGGTTTCACCGTCCAGCAACACCTCGTGCAGGGAGCCGGTCAGTGCCAGGAGGTCGATCTCCCGGGGTTCCTCAAACAGAAACTCTATCGCAGCACCGGACTCGGGCTTCACGGCAACCCCGGTGAAACTCACCACCACCTTCTCGGCGGAGGCCACCGGCGCATCGGTCACCGACAGGGTCAGCTGCCCCATGCCGCCGGAGGTCCCCCCACCGCCGCCCAGGCAGGCGGTCAGAAGCAGGGCCGAAGCGGCCAGGAGCGCGGATTTGGGTAGGATCGATGTCATGCGACACCTCGCAGTTCAGATGGATTGTCATCACGTAACATAGTCGAGAACCCTGCCCTCAGCCCTGACCACCATCACGTTCCTCGTGCCCCCCCCTCTTGTCTCTTGCATCTTGTATCTTGTATCTCCCTTTCATTGACCCGCCGCCCCCGTCCCGCCTACCATTTCCAACTCACCATTCCACCTTTCCCCCGACCCGCTCACATGACCTACTGCGTCGCCATCGCCCTGGACGAGGGGCTGATCTTTGCCTCCGACTCACGCACCAATGCCGGCGCGGACCAGGTGAGCACCTACAGCAAGATGCACACCTTCGACGTGGAGGGAGAGCGGGTGTTCGTGCTGCTGGCGGCGGGCAATCTGGCCACCACCCAGGCAGTGCTCAACCAGATGCGGCGGGACATGGAGGACGGCGCCGAGGAGAGCCTGTACACCGTGACCCACATGGCCGAGGCAGCCGCCTACGTGGGCCGGCTCAACCGCCAGGAACAGGAAAAGCACACCGATGCCCTGTCCAAGGCGGGCTTCACCCCGGATGCGACCTTCATCCTGGGCGGGCAGATCGAGGGCGAGCCCCCGGAGATCTTCATGATCTACCCCCAGGGCAACTTCATCACCACCTCGTCCCACACGCCCTTCCTGCAGATCGGCGAGAGCAAGTACGGCAAGCCCATCCTGGACCGCATCATCGAGCCCTCCACCCCCCTCGGCGACGCCACCCGCTGTGCCCTGGTGTCCATCGATTCCACCATGCGCTCCAACGTCACCGTGGGTCCGCCCATCGAGGTGCTGATCTACGAGAAGGACAAGCTGGCCTTCGATCATTACCTGTGCCTGGAAGCCGACGACGACTACCTGCTGACCCTCAAGCGGGCCTGGGACGAGAACATCAAGAAGGCCTTCCGGGAACTGCCCCGCTTCGACTGGGAGGCGGCCCAGGGCCGCAAGCGCCGCGGCACCCAGGTGAGCGCGAAAAAGAAGAAGACGGTGAAAAAGAAAAAGTAGGAAGTGGGAATTGGGAAGTACGAATTTCACTTCGTACCTCCCAATTCACACTTCCCACTTCAATCAGCTTTCAGCAGTCACGTCCACCGCCACGCTCAAGCCGTGGCTCTCCCCGCCCCCGTACAGCACCCCCTTGAGCGGCGCCACGTCGGTGTAGTCCCGACCCCAGGCCAGGGTGATGTGGCGATCCATGGGCACCAGGTTGTTGGTGGGATCGAAATCCAGCCAGCCCCGCTCCGGGTCGAACACCGAGAACCAGGCGTGGGAGGCGTCCGCCCCCTGCAGCTTCTCCTGCCCCGGCGGCGGCCGGGTCTCCAGATAGCCGCTCACGTAGCGGGCGGCCAGGCCCATGGCGCGCAGGCAGCCGATGGCCAGGTGGGCGAAGTCCTGACAGACCCCCTTGCGGTGTTCCAGCACGGTCTCAAGCGGGGTGCTGACCGTGGTGAAGCCGGGGTCGTACTCGAAATCCCCGTGGATGCGGGCCATCAGGTCCGTCACCGCCTCGCTCAGGGGCCGACCAGGCCCAAACGAGGGCCGGGCGTAGTCCGCCAGGACCTCCAGGGTGGGGATACGCGGCGATTCCAGCCGGTAGGGACGCGCCTCCAGCATCGCCTCGCTGAGCTCCGTGTCCAGCCGCTGCCGGGCCTCGTCCCAGGGCGTGTCGCGCCCGAGATCCAGCTGCCCGATCTCGGGCAGCACCTCGACCAGGCTCTCCGCCACCACCCGCAGCAGGGTATGGGGCTGCTCGATGGTGAGAAAACTCACCCGGTTGCCGAAGAAATCCTCCCGCTCGCTGCGATAGGCGGCACCCGGTTCGCAGCTCACCGAGGCCTGCACGCAGCGCTGCCGGGTGGTGGAGCGCGGATTGAGCCGGGCCTCGTTGTGGCACAGGCTCACCGTCTCCGGGTAGTTGTATTCGGTCACATGGCGGATGCGGTATCTCATCGCCAACTCAGGACTGCAGCGGATGCTGGCTGTGGGCAAAGGCGAAGTACTGGGCCACCAGGGCCTCGGACGCCTGGCTCAGCAGATAGGCCTGACGGCTCAGCAACTGGTCCAGATCCGTGCGCAGGCCGCTGTCCCCGTGCACCCGGGCCAGGGTGGGAGACTCGGCCAGGCGCAGGGCGCTGAGCGCCTCCACCAGGGGGCGTGCCGCAGCGGACAGCCGGCCGCTGCCCGGCTGATCCGGCAGGGCCCGCACATGTTGCTCCAGGTGCTCCAGCTGGAACAGCAGGGAGCGCGGATTGGCAGGCTCCAGCAAGAGCAGGTCCAGGACCCGCGAAGGCTCCGGCGGCGCCCGGTGGCCGGTACGATAGGCCGCGAGACTCTCGCCCCAGGCCAGCACCGCCTCCAGCAGCAGTCCCTCGGCCACCGACTCGTGGCGGGCCACCAGGGTGGCGCGCAGCAGGTTCGACAGCAGCAGGGCGCGTTCCAGGCGCCGGCCGGCATCCAGGAACAGCCACCCGGTCTGGCGCAGGGTGCTCTCCTGGGCCAGACCCGCCAGGGCCAACAGCCGGGTCACCACCTCGTCCATGGGTTCGCGCAGATGCTCCGGGTCCCTGCTGGCCGGGCAATTCAGGCCGCGGGTCTGGTCGCGCAGGGCCGCAAGCACCCGCCAGCTGTCCCCGGAGACCCGGTCGCGCAGGGCGTAGGCGGACTGGAACAGGGCGTTCAGGGTGAAGTGCAGGCTGCCTGGACGCTGGGCATCGGTGATCAGGGCGCAGAGTTCTGCCTCGGGGGCGGCCAGGCGATCGGGCGCGCCCGGCCCCACGAAACCGGGATAGCAGGTGGTCAGGTGGGTCAGTGCCCTCAGCAGGGTGTGCAGGGCCGCGTCCTCGTGGGGCGCGGGCAGTTCCTGGGCCAGGCGACGGCGTTTGAGGGCCACCCGCAGCAGGCGCAGGGTGGCCTCGGCGCGCTCCGCATAGCGGCCCAGCCAGAACAGGTTCTCCGCCACGCGGCTGGGCAGGGAGGCCTGCATGCCCAGCACCGAGCCCTCGGCCAGGCCCTCGGAGAGCACCGGGCCGGCCACGGGTTCCGGCTCCGAGGCCAGCACCCAGGTGTCCTTGCTGAGCCCCCCTTCCTGGTTGGAGACCACCATGTCCCCGGCCCGGCCCGCCACCCGGGTGAGCCCCCCGGGCATGACCACGTAATCGTCCTCCCGGGCGCACAGGAAGGCGCGCACCGCTCCGTGACGGGCCTCCAGGCCGCCGTCCTCCGCCAGCACGGGCACGGTGGAGAGGCTGACCTGGCCCTGGCCCACGTAACGCTCAGGCCTGGCCTGGATGCGCGCCCTGAGGGCATCCCGTTCGGCCCGGGACAGCAAGGCCGCGAACACCGGCCGGCCAGCCGCCTCGGAGCGGTCTACGGAGCGCACCACCAGGTGGTCCAGGTTGGCCAGCACGTGCGCCCTGCCCTGCCGCTCGCCGCACCACCAGGTGGGCACGCCGGGAAGCAGGGGTTCCTGTCCCAGGAAATGGCGCGCGATGGCGGGCAGGAAGGCGGCCAGGGCCGGGGATTCCAGCAGGCCCGAGCCCAGGGGATTGGCCACCGCCACCCGGCCCCGGCGCACCGCCTCCAGCAGGCCGGCCACCCCGAGCCGGGAGTCCTGGTTCAGGGCCAGGGGATCGCAGAAGGCATCGTCCACCCGGCGCAGGATCACGTCCACCGGCTCCAGGCCGCCCAGGGAACGCAGCCAGACCCGTCCCCCGGAGACCACCAGGTCCTGGCCCTGCACCAGGGTGTAGCCCAGGTAGCCGGCCAGGTAGACGTGCTCGAACCAGGTCTCGTTGAGCGGCCCCGGGGACAGCAGCACCACCCGGGGCTCCACGTCGCGCCGGGGCGAGAGCGCCGCCAGGCGGGCGCGCAGGGCCTGGAAGAAGCCCGTGAGCCGGTGCACGCCCGCATCCCGGTACAGGCTCGGGAACACCCGGGACAGCACCACCCGGTTCTCCAGGGCGTAGCCCGCCCCCGAGGGCACCTGGGTGCGGTCCCCCAGCACCCAGAGCTGGCCGTCGGGACCTCGGGCCAGGTCCGAGGCATAGAGGCTCAGGGCCCGCTCCGGCAGGGGCAGGCTGTCACAGGCGTGCAGGAAGCCCGGCTGGCCGAACACCAGTTCGGGGGGCAGCAGGCCCTTGCGGATCAGGGTGCGGGGACCGTAGAGATCCCGGAGCACCAGGTTGAGCAGTTCCGCCCGCTGGATCAGGCCGGTCTCGATGCCCGCCCACTCGCCGCTGTCCATGAGCATGGGCAACGGGTCCAGGGGCCAGGGCCGTTCCATGCCCTGGGGGTCGGAGTAAACGTTGTAGGTGACCCCGTTGTCCCGCAGCAGCCGCCGCGCCTCCGCGGCCCGGGCAAGCAGCCCGTCGCGCCCCAGGGCCTCCAGGGACTCCATCACCCCCGCCCAGTGGGGCCGGGGCGTGCCCGGCGCCAGGCACAGCTCGTCGTACGCATCCCCGGGGGGCGCGTAGCGCTCATGCAGCAACTGGCTGTCGTCGGGGCTGGCGGACATGGCATCCAAGGATGAAGGATCAAGGATCAAGGATAAACCACATCCTGCTATTGAATCCTGCCTCTGAAAATCAAAGGATTCGCCGCAGAGGCCCTGAGCCGCAGAGGGAAAAGAATATTGACAGGATTTACATGATTAACAGGATTGAATCAGAGACCTCGGAAACCCCGTGTTTGAAATCATGTTCATCATGTAAATCCTGTCAGATCCTTTCTTGTCTCAGCGTCTCCGCGCCTCTGCGGCATGGCCCTGGATTCACGCCAACGGCGGCCGGCGAAGATCCAGCGTGCAGGGATACTCCGGGTCGGGCCGCTCGGTGGGCGGGGCCATGGGACCCGGAAGGCTACCCTCGGGGTGAAACTGCGCCAGGGAGCGCAGGGCCGGGGGCGGCTGCAGGGTGCCGGGGGTGTGGCCGTGGTCCCAGAAGCGGGTGATGCGCCGGGCCTCGGCCTCGAAGGCGTTGACCGGGAAGACGTCGTAGTTGCGCCCGCCCGGGTGGGAGACGTGGTAGGTGCAGCCGCCGATGGCGCGACCGTTCCAGGTGTCGATCAGGTCGAACACCAGGGGCGCGTGCACGCCGATGTTGGGGTGCAGGGCCGAGGGCGGCTGCCAGGCCCGGTAGCGTACCCCGGCCACGTACTCGCCGTGGGTGCCGGTGGACTGCAGGGGCACACGCCGGCCGTTGCAGGCCAGCACGTAGCGGCCCTCGGTGAGTCCCGTCACGCGCACCTGCAGGCGCTCCACGGAGGAGTCCACGTAGCGTGCCGTGCCCGCCGTCGTCACCTCCTCGCCCAGCACGTGCCAGGGCTCGAGCGCCATGCGCAGCTCGATCTGGATGTCGCCGATGTTGACCCGGCCGTAATGGGGGAAGCGGAACTCGGAGAACGGCGTCAGCCAGTCCGCCTGGAAGGGGTAACCGGCGCGGTTCAGGTGCTCCACCACCTGGGCCATGTCCCGTTCCACGAAGTGGGGCAGCATGAAGCGGTCGTGCAGGGCCGTGCCCCAGCGCACCAGCCGGTGGCGGTAGGGCTCGCGCCAGAAACAGGCCACCAGGGCGCGCAGCAGCAGCATCTGCACCAGGCTCATGCGCGCGTGGGGCGGCATCTCGAAGGCGCGCAGCTCCAGCAGGCCCAGGCGCCCCGTGGGGCTGTCCGGGGAGTAGAGCTTGTCGATGCAGAACTCGGCCCGGTGGGTGTTGCCGGTGATGTCCACCAGCAGGTTGCGAAACAGCCGGTCCACCAGCCAGGGGCGGGGCTCCTCTCCCTGCGGCAACTGCGACAGGGCGATCTCCAGCTCGTAGAGGGATTCGTTGCGCGCCTCGTCGATGCGCGGCGCCTGGCTGGTGGGGCCGATGAACATGCCGGAGAACAGATAGGAGAGCCCCGGGTGGTGCTGCCAGAAGCTCACCAGGGAGCCCAGCAGGTCCGGCCGGCGCAGCAGCGGGCTGTCCACGGGGGTGGCCGCCCCCAGGGTCACGTGGTTGCCGCCGCCGGTGCCCGTGTGGCGGCCGTCCAGCATGAACTTCTCCGTGCCCAGGCGCGACTGGCGCGCCTCCTCGTAGAGGGCCAGGGTGTTGTCCCGAAGCCTTTCCCAGCTGGCGGCGGGATGGATGTTCACTTCGATCACCCCCGGGTCCGGGGTCACCAGCAGCCGTTCCAGGCGGTTGTCCCGGGGCGGCTCGTAGCCCTCCAGCACCACGGGCAGCTTGAGCTTCGTGGCTGTGGCCTCCACGGCGGAGACCAGGTCCAGGTAGTGCTCCAGGAAATTGAGCGGTGGCAGAAACACGTGCAGGCGCCCTTCCCGGGCCTCCACGCACAGGCTGGTGTGGGGCACCTCCGCCCAGCGGGTGTCGTCCGGGTCGTCGCCCGGGGCCTGGGGCTGCAGGCCCGTGTCGGCCCGGGGATCCTCGGGGGCCACCCGCTCGCTGTAGCGCCGGGTCACCTCACCAAAGTAATCCCCCAGCTCCGGACGCGCCTCGAACAGGCTCGGAGCCTGGGGCTCGTCTCGCTGGGCAGGCGCCACCCAGGGCAGGCTGTCCAGGGGCAGGCGCAGGCCCATGGGGGAATCCCCGGGGATCAGGAACAACCGGCCGCGGCGAAACGCCCAGACGCCGCTGCGCCAGTGGTCGTACTGGTGGTCCCAGGTGAGCGGCAGGGCATAACCCACCGGTTCGTCCAGGCCCTGGGAGAGGATGCGGGCCAGGCGGCGGCGTTCCGCGGGACTCTTCAGATCCGCCTTGAGTGGATCCCGGTTAACGGGCTCGTTACCTTCCCGCCACAGATAGTAGAGGGGGTCCTCGTAACCGGGCACCAGGTAGTTCTCAGGCACGCCCAGGTGGTGCGCCAGTTCCCGGGCGAAGGCCAGGGCCTGGTCGCGGCCGTGGCCGTAGTCCCGGCTGATGTCCGCGAGCCACGCGGGATCCCGCCACACCGGCTCGCCGTCCTTGCGCCAGAAACAGCCCAGGGACCAGCGCGGCAGAGGCTCGCCGGGATACCACTTGCCCTGGCCGTGGTGGAACATGCCGCCGGGGCCGAAGCGTCTGAGCAGACGCCCGGCCAGTTCCCGGGCCAGCCGGCGCTTGTGGGGGCCGTCGGCCCGGGTGTTCCACTCGGCGGCCTCCATGTCGTCGATGGACACGAAGGTGGGCTCGCCGCCCATGGTCAGGCGCACGTCCCCATCCAGCAGGTCCTGGTCCACCTTGCGGCCCAGGGCGTCGATGGCGGCCCACTGGTCATCGCTGTAGGGTTTGGTGACCCGGGGGTCCTCGTGGATGCGGCTGACCCGGTTCTCATGCTCGAAGGCAACCTCGCACACCTCGGTGTAGCCGGTGATGGGCGCGGCACTCAGGGGGCTGGGCGTGCAGGCCAGCGGGATGTGCCCCTCCCCGGCGAACAGCCCCGAGGTGGGATCGAGCCCGATCCATCCGGCCCCCGGCACAAACACCTCGGTCCAGGCGTGCAGGTCGGTGAAGTCCGCCTCGGGCCCGGAGGGGCCATCCAGGGACTTCTCGTCGGCGGTGAGCTGGACGAGATAACCGGAGACGAAGCGGGCCGCCAGCCCCAGGTGGCGCAGGATCTGCACCAGCAGCCAGGCGGAATCCCGGCAGGAGCCGATGCGCCGCGTGAGCGTCTCCTCGCAGCTCTGCACGCCGGGTTCCATGCGCACGCTGTAGGCGATGTCCTGGTGCAGGCGGCGGTTGAGATCCACCAGGAAATCCACGATGCCGCGCTCGTCCCGCTTGACCTGCTCGAGCCACCCCATGAGCAAGGGACCGCGATCGGTGATCTCCAGGTAGGGAATCAGCTCCTTGGCCAGGATACCGTCGTACTCGAAGGGGAAGGTCTCCGCGTATTTCTCCACGAAGAAATCGAAGGGATTGATGACGGTCATCTCCGCCACCAGGTCCACGGTGACCGAGAGCTCGCGCATGGCCTCCGGGAACACCACCCGGGCCAGCAGGTTGCCGAAGGGGTCCTGCTGCCAGTTGATGAAGTGTTCCTTCGGCTGGATGTCCAGGGAATAGCTGAGGATCGGCGTGCGCGTGTGCACCGCCGGGCGCAGCCGGATCACATGGGGCGAGATCCGCACCCGCCGGTCAAAGCGATACACCGTGCGGTGGTTCAGCGCGACTCGAATGGCCATGGGTGCTCCGGTTTTCTATGGCGCGGAAGTGATGACATCTGCCGCAGAGGCGCGGAGACGCAGAGAATGTATTTTGACAGGATTGACATGATTTACAGGATTAATCGAAAAGCGGTGCAAGCGTGCTTATTCATCATGTGAATCATGTAAATCCTGTCAGATCCCTTCTTTCTCTGCGTCTCCGCGCCTCTGCGGCAGATGTTCCTTAGCAAAGACCAAACCGCCGTCTCACGCCGCTCGGTCCAGACGGAACCAGTTGTCCGCGATGCTGGCGTGGGTCTCGGCCATCTCCATCTGGATCTGGTCCAGGAACTGGTGCAGTTCCTCGGGCTTGAGCAGGGTCTCCACCTTGGCATCCAGCACGTGGCGCTTGACCTGAGCGATGAAGCGCAGCGGCAGTTCGTTGCGCGGCAGGTTGGCGAGGCTCGACTCCACCTCGCCCAGGGCGTGGGCGATGGCGCGGGGGAACTGCTTGTCCTGGAGCAGGAACTGGATCACCAGGGCACCGTTGACGCGTCGGCGCACGTGCTGGCGGTACATCTGGAAACCGCTCACGGATTTCAGGATGTTGATCCACAGCAGGTTCTCGAAGGGCTGCATGTCCTCGTCCTTGCTGAGCAGGCCGATGCCGGCCACGTCCAGCAGGCGCGAACTCATGTCGGCCCGCTCCAGGTTGCGCCCGGCGCGGATGAAGTCATAGGCATGGTCATGGCTCATGGTGCCTGCCAGCAGGCCGGTGATCTGCTGGCAGCGGCTGATGATCTCCGAGAGGAAGGCATAGCGGCCGCGCTTGCCCACGCCGGCCTCCGCGTTGGCCTTGCCGAACAGGTACAGCTCATTGACCGATTCCCAGGCCTCGGAGGGCACCAGGTCCCGGGTGGTGCGCACGTTCTCCCGGGCCCCGGAGAGCGAACTCATGATGGAGCCGGGATTGTCCAGATCAGCGAGCAGGAACTTGACGCAATTGCGCTCATCATCCCGCTGGTAGTGATGATCGAAGGCGGCATCACCGCCGGTGGTGGAGACCATGCTCTTCCAGGACAGCTGCACCGAGCGGGGCATGTCCAGGGCCAGGTGGGAGAAGGCCATCACCATGCGCGCGGTGTTCTCGGCACGCTCGATATAGCGGGCCATCCAGTACAGGCGTTCGGCTACGCGTGAAAGCATCGCTTATGACTCCGTATCCACGATCCAGGTGTCCTTGCTGCCCCCGCCCTGGGAGGAATTGACCACCAGGGAACCCTTGCGCAGGGCCACCCGGGTCAGGCCGCCGGCGGTCACGTCGGTGCGCACACCCTGGAGGATGAAGGGGCGCAGGTCCACGTGACGGGGCTCCAGGTGTCCGTCGCACAGGGTCGGCGTGGTGGAGATGGCTAGGGTGGGCTGGGCGATGTAATTGCGCGGATCCTTTTTGATCAGGTCGGCGAACTCCGCACGCTGGCGCTTGCTGGCATGGGGGCCGATGAGCATGCCGTAACCACCGGACTCGTTGGCGGGTTTGATCACCAGTTCGTCCAGGTGCTTAAGCACGTGCTCGCGCTCGTCGGGGTACATGCAGCGGTAGGTAGGCACATTGGGGATGATGGGGTCCTGGTCCAGGTAGTAGCGGATGATCTCCGGCACGAAGGCGTAGACCACCTTGTCGTCGGCCACGCCCGCCCCGGGCGCATTGGCCAGTGCCACGTTGCCCTTGCGCCAGGCGCGCATCAACCCGGGCACCCCCAGCATGGAGTCGGGGTTGAAGGCCTCGGGGTCCAGGAACAGGTCATCGACGCGACGGTAGATCACGTCCACCCGTTCCAGGCCGCCGATGGTGCGCATGTACACGCAGTCGTCCTCGCCCACCAGCAGGTCACTGCCCTCCACCAGTTCCGCGCCCATGCGCTGGGCCAGGAAGGAATGCTCGAAATAGGCGGAGTTGTAGATGCCCGGCGTGAGCACCACCACCTCCGGATAATCCAGGGGCCGGGGCGACAGGGAGGCCAGCATGTCGAACAGCTGCGAGGGGTATTCGTCCACCGGCAGGATGGAGTAGTTCTCGAACAGTTCCGGGAACACCCGCTTGGTGACCTGGCGGTTCTCCAGCATGTAGGAGACCCCCGAAGGCACGCGCAGGTTGTCCTCGAGCACGTATAGGGTGCCGTCCTTGTCACGCACCAGGTCGGAGCCGCAGATGTGCGCCCAGACCCCGTGGGCCGGTTGGATGCCGACGCACTGCTCACGGAAATTTTTGGACTGGGCCAGCACCTCCTTGGGGAACACCTTGTCCTTGACGATCTTCTGCTCGTTGTAGAGATCGTTGATGAACAGGTTGAGCGCGGTGACCCTCTGCTTGAGGCCCTCCTCCACGCGCATCCATTCCTTGCGCGGGATGATGCGCGGGATGATGTCGAAGGGCCAGGCCCGGTCGATGTTGCCCCCCTCCGTGTACACCGTGAAGGTGATGCCCATTTCCACGATGGCGTGTTCCGCGGCTGCCTTGCGCTCGTGGATCTCCTCGTCGCTCAGGGAGCGCAGATAGGAGGTCAGTGTGCGGGCTGCGGCGCGGGGATAGCCGGGTGAACTGATCAGTTCATCGTAGAAGCCGTTGGGGTCGTAACTCTTCCAGTCGATGCTCATGGGTGATCGGATCCGGGTTCGAATGCTCGAGTTTTCACGTTAAGCCCTGAGGCCACGATAAACAAGTGCCCATGCCCCGTGCATCGCCATGGGGATTAGAGAAGCGGCAGACTTTCAGTCACAATCACGATCCGGCATCCGGTGGACAATGCCTGACAATTTAGCGACGGTCATTTTTTCGGGTGAGGGATATGAATATCGAGATCGAGGGTGCGGACGGCAAGCTGCGCCGTTTTGACGACGAGGCCCTGCTGGTGGCCATGGCCGGCGACTATGCCGGGCACAAGCCCCTGGACCTGGGTGAACCCGGTCCCGCCAGTGTGATCAGCGGCGAACCGGGCTACCGCTACCGCAGCGGCGGCGTGGAGGTGGTGCTGACCCGGCGCGAACTGCAGCACCTGGTATTTAACGCCCTGCCCGCCGGCTGGTATCAGCGCCTCAAATCGGCCTGCCCGGAACTGCCGGAGATCGGCGCGACCTTCTACGACGCAAACAGCGGCCGCGCCCTGCAACCCAAGGTCAAGGTCCCACGGGAGGCTGAATGAGCGAGTCGCGGGAAAGCCTGGAAGAGAAACTCATCCGCTGGTACCGGCACGAGACCATCCAGGGCAGGAACTGGGCGCCCAGACTGTTCTGGCTGCCCGATGACAGGGGCGGCCCCTTCGGGACACTGCGGGTGGATGCCTGTGAACTGGAAGTGATCTTCGCCACGATCCTGGGCGAGGCCTCGGAGTGTCGGGAAAGCCTGGATCTGGAACAGAACGGCCGGGGAACCTTTCTGGCGGCCAACGCGCGTAGGCATGAACTGCCGCTGCTGACACGAAAGTCATAATTCAAAATTCAAAATTCAAAATTCAAAGAGATTAAACCCAGCCTTTGAATCTTGAATTTTGAATTTTGAATCTTGAATACTCTCTTCACCCCGCCAGCGCCTCTTCACCCACGGTCTGTTCAGACACCGCCTCACCATTGCGGTAATGCACCAGCTTCCAGTAACCGAACAGATTGGCATTGAGCACGTCGAGGCGATCGAGCCCCGGCAACCGCGGCAGGGCGTCCAGTTCCATGTCGGTGCGAAAGCCCAACACCTTGGACAGCGGGCGCAGGGTGCGCTCCATGCGCCGGATCACCGGGTGGCTGGAGGCAAAGTGGTTGATCACCAGCACATCCCCGCCCGGCACGCAGACCCGCTGCATCTCCGCCAGCAGGCGCTCCGGATGGGGCACCACCGAGGCCACGTACATGGCCACCACGCTGTCGAAGCTGTTGTCCGGAAAGGCCAGCTGTTCGGCATCCATCTCCAGCAGGGCCTCCACCTGGGGCAGACCCTGCGCCCGTTCCCGGGCGATCTTCAGCATATCGGGGCTGATGTCGACGCCCACCACCCGGGCATCCTCCCGGTAGTCCGGCAAGGACAGCCCAGTACCGACCCCCACCTCCAGGATGCGCTGGTTTGGTTCGGTATTGGCGAGTCTGACGGCCATGCGCCGGCCGCCGGAGAAGATCGGGCCGAACAGTGCATCATAGGTACGCGCATAGCGCTTGTAGGCGCTTCGAATGGAAGGGAGATCCATGGCAACCCTTGGATGAAGGCGTGCCCCTGTTGTACCGGCTCCAGCCCCGGGTTTCAAGGGCCGCCCTCTTTTATAACCGGTCTTAAGTCATGATCCAGCCTGCCGATTTCACCCCCGCCTGGTGGCTGCCGGGCGCCCACCTGCAGACCCTGATCCCCAATCTGCTGCCCCGTCGTGGCGTCGCCCTGCACCGGGAACGTCTGGAACTGCACGACGGGGATTTCCTGGACCTGGACTGGGGTCCTCAACGCGAGGGGCCCCTGGTGATGTTGCTCCATGGCCTGGAGGGCTCCAGCCGCAGCCCCTACGCCGCCGGCCTGATGCGCCGCCTGACACTGGCCGGCTGCCAGGGCCTGGTGATGCATTTCCGGGGCTGCAGCGGAGAACCCAACCGTCTGCCCCGGGCCTACAGCGCCGGTGAGACCGGCGACATTGCCGACGTGGTGGATCACCTGCGCCGACGGGAGCCCAACCGGCCACTGGCGCTGATCGGCGTGTCCCTGGGCGGCAACGCCCTGCTGCGCTGGCTGGGGGATCCTGCCACAAGCCCCCGGGTGGATGCCGCCATAGGCATCTCCGTGCCCTTCGATCTGCACCGGGCGGCCGACCGCATGGAACGGGGCCTGTCCCGGATGTATCAGTGGCATCTGGTCCGTCAGCTGCGCCGCTCCGTGCTGCGCAAGTGCCGGCGCATGGACATGCCCCTGGACTGCCGCGAGATCGCCCGGCTGCGGGACTTCCGCAGCTTCGACGATGCGGTGACCGCCCCACTGGCCGGCTACCGGGACGTGGACGATTACTACACCCGGGCCAGTTGCCGCCCCTGGCTGCGCGGCATCCGGGTACCGACCCTGATCCTGCATGCCCGCAACGATCCCTTCATGACGCCCGACGTCATTCCCGGGGCGGACGAGCTCTCTGATTCAGTTCGGCTCGAGGTGGCCGAGGGGGGTGGGCATGTGGGGTTCATGGACAGTCTCGGGCGGTCCTGGTTGGAGCGGCGGTGTGTGGCGTGGTTGGGGGAGAGATTTGGATAGCTGTTTCGAGCCGGCCTGAGGATCTGTTGTGTTTCGGCTGGAGTCATCAAATCAAAGATCTGCGATCCGGTACGCAATTGCAGACCTAAGACAAAACCGAGATCAAAGGCTTCCGATCCCCGTTGCACGGGGCTCGGGTTACTTTTGTTCGGCGCGTCCATGCGCCTCACCCCTTCGGGGCTTGCGCGCAAGATCGCTCCCGGCGATCTTGTCTTGCTTGTCCAAGAAAAGTAACTCGAGCCGGCTGCAAGCCGGATCGAAACGCCTTTGTATTGGACATCGGCTTTCGCCTCGGCTTGAACTCAATTTCCGCCCAAGAACGCGAACACTTCAACCAGACAACCCAACGAACCCAAAATGAAAAGGGGCCCGATCAGGCCCCTTTTCATCACACAACTTCAGAGATCAACCCCTCAACCAACTTCCTTCATGCTGAGACGAATACGCCCCTGCTTGTCCACTTCCAGCACCTTCACCTTCACCAGATCACCCTCGGAGAGGCGATCGGAGACACTTTCCACCCGATCTTCGGAGATCTGGGAGATGTGCACCAGGCCGTCGCGGCCGGGCAGGATGGTAACGAAGGCGCCGAAGTCCATGATCTTGACCACGCGGCCCTCGTAGACGCGGCCCACTTCCACGTCGGCGGTGAGTTCCTCGATACGGCGGCGGGCCTCATCACCGGCGGCCTTGTCCACGGAGGCGATCTTCACCGTACCGTCGTCGGAGATGTCGATGCTGGTGCCGGTCTCTTCGGTCAGGGCGCGGATGGTGGCGCCGCCCTTGCCGATCACGTCGCGGATCTTGTCCGGATGGATCTTGAGGGTGGTGAAGCGCGGCGCGTAGGCGGACACCTCGGTGCGGGGCTCGCTGAGCACCGCGTTCATCTTTTCCAGGATGTACAGACGGCCTTCCTTCGCCTGGGCCAGGGCCTTTTCCATGATCTCGCGGGTGATGCCGTCGATCTTGATGTCCATCTGCAGGGCGGACACGCCGTCCTTGCTGCCAGCCACCTTGAAGTCCATGTCGCCCAGGTGATCCTCGTCACCCAGGATGTCGGAGATCACGGCGAAGGCGTCGCCTTCCTTGATCAGGCCCATGGCGATACCGGCCACGGGGGCCTTCAGGGGCACGCCGGCGTCCATCAGGGCCAGGCTGGTGCCGCACACGGAGGCCATGGAACTGGAGCCGTTGGACTCGGTGATCTCGGAGACCACGCGCAGCACGTAGGGGCATTCCGCCTCGCTGGGCATCACGGCCTGCACGCCGCGCTTGGCGAGACGGCCGTGACCAATCTCGCGGCGCTTGGGCGAACCCACCATGCCGGTCTCACCGGTGCAGAAGGGGGGGAAGTTGTAATGCAGCATGAAACGCTCGCGGCGCTCACCTTCGATGGCCTCGATCAGCTGGGCATCACGATCCGTACCCAGAGTGGCCACCACGATGGCCTGGGTCTCGCCACGGGTGAACAGAGCGGAACCATGGGTGCGCGGCAAGACGCCCGTCTTGACGGTGATCGGGCGCACGGTGCGGGTATCGCGTCCGTCGATGCGGGGCTCGCCCTTGAGCACCCGGCTGCGCACGATGCGTTTTTCCAAGGCGCCGAAGGCAGCCTTGACCTTCTCGGCGGAGGGAGCGTCCTCCTCCCCGGTGGCCAGCTTGGCAACCACGGCATCACGCAGGGCGTTGACCTGCTGATTACGGGCCTGCTTCTCGGCGATCTGGTAGGCGGCGGTCAGATCCGCCTCGCAGGCGGCGGCCACGGCTTCCTTGAGCGCCACGTTCTCTTCCGGCGCAACCCAGTCCCAGGCGGGCTTACCGGCCTCGGCGGCCAGTTCGTTGATCACCTTGATGGCGGCCTGCATCTGCTCATGACCGTACATCACCGCGCCCAGCATGACCTCCTCGGAGAGCAGCTTCGCCTCGGACTCCACCATGAGCACGGCCTTCTCGGTGCCGGCGACCACCAGGTCCAGGTCGGAGTGCTTGAGTTCGGACAGGCTCGGATTGAGCACGTAGGCGCCGTTCAGGTAACCCACGCGGGCGGCACCGATGGGGCCCTTGAAGGGCAGGCCGGACAGGGCCAGGGCAGCGGAGGCGCCCAGCATGGCCGGGACGTCGGGATCCACCTCGGGATTCATGGACATCACCGTGGCGATGACCTGCACCTCGTTCATGAAACCCTTCGGGAACAGCGGCCGGATAGGACGGTCGATCAGCCGGGAGGTCAGGGTCTCCTTTTCGGTGGGACGACCCTCACGTTTGAAGAACCCGCCAGGGATGCGGCCCGCGGCGTAGGTGCGCTCCTGGTAGTTCACCGTCAGCGGGAAGAAGTCCCGGCCCTGCGCCACGTCCTTCAGACCCACGGCGGTGACCAGCACCACGGTGTCGGCCATGTTGACCAGGACCGCGCCGCTGGCCTGGCGCGCAATCTCTCCGGTTTCGAAGGTGACGGTATGCTGACCGTACTGGAAGGACTTCTTGATGGCTGTCACGGTGACTCCCTGCGTTTCTTGTAATGGCTTTTTTAGCGACGCAGACCCAGGCTGCTGACCAGGTCCTGGTAGCGCTGCTGATCCTGAGACTTCAGGTAGTCCAGCAGCTTGCGGCGCTGGTTGACCATCTTCAGCAGACCACGACGGGAATGGTGATCCTTCTTGTGGCTGGCGAAGTGCCCCATCAGGTGATCGATACGGGCGGACAGCAGGGCCACCTGGACTTCAGGGGAACCGGTGTCGGAGGGGTCGCGGCGGTACTTTTCAACAATACCGGCCTTGGTTTCGGCATTCAGAGACATGACTTCATTTACTCCTGAAAAACTCTCTCGAGAAGGCTGTGCTTATGGTAAAGGTCGGGAATTCTATCACGCCGGGGGGCCGATGGAATAGGCATTGGCCGGATTTGCAAGGGGTACAGCGTGCTGCCCATCCTGCCTGTCAGGCCTGCCCCATCATCATCAGACGCCGGGGGGCCACCCGGCCATCGTCCAGGATCTCGCCCATGGCCAGGAAGGTCTCCCCCGGGCCATAGACCCGCACCAGGCCCCGGGTCGGCGCGCCGGGCACGAACACCGCCTGCCCCTGGCGCAGATAATAGGCGCTGTCCCGGTCCAGGCGCACCGCGGGCCACTGGGTGAGCGCGCTGTCGATGGGGGTCAGCAGGGCATCCAGGGCCGCTTCGCCCTGCTCAGCGCGGGCCTCGATCTCCTCCAGGGTGACCATGGTCGGGGTCTCGAAGGGTCCGAGCCCCAGACGGCGCAACTCGATCACGTGGGCACCACAGCCGAGCCGCTCGCCGATGTCCTCCACCAGGGTGCGGATGTAGGTGCCCTTGGAACAGTGCACGTCCAGTTCCAGTGTGTCCGCCGTAAATCCCAGACAGCTCAGGGCATGGATGGTGACATCCCGGGCCTTGCGCTCCACTTCCTCGCCCTTGCGGGCCAGTTCGTAGAGCCGTTGCCCCTGGTGCTTGAGCGCCGAGTACATGGGCGGCACCTGGTGGATGGGGCCGCGAAACGGGGCCAGGGCGGCCTCGATCAGCGCTTCGTTCAGGGCCGGCACCGGCCGAGTCTCCAGTACCTGCCCCTCGGCATCGGCGGTGTCGGTGGTCTGCCCCAGACGGCAACGGGTACGGTAATGCTTATCCGCATCCAGCAGGAAGCCCGACACCTTGGTGGCCTCGCCGAAGCACAGGGGCAGCAGGCCGGTGGCCAGCGGATCCAGGCTGCCGGTATGACCCGCCTTGCGGGCCCGGAACAGGTACTTCACCCGCTGCAGGGCCTGGTTGGAACTGTAGCCCTGGGGCTTGTCCAGCAACACGATGCCATGCACGTCCCGGCGCTGGATCTTGGGTTTGTTCATCTGGTGCTGGCTCGAAAGGGGTTGCCGCGGAGACGATCAGGCGAAGCAAAACCAATGGACAGGATGAACAGGATAAATGCGGATTTACAGGATTTGGCGAGAGCGAAAAGGCCCGAAACACGATATGTCTTGAATCCTGTCAATCCTGAACAATCCTGTTAATCCTGTCGTTCTTTTATTGATTCCCCGCCTCTGCGGCAAGGCTCTTTACGACCGCTCTTCGTCGTCGTCCGGATGCCGGGCGCGATCCTCGGCCACGGCCTTGTCGATCAGGGCGGACAGGCGCGCACCCTTTTCCTGGGTGTCGTCGTACTGGAAGTGCAGATGGGGCACGGTACGCAGACGCATGCGCCGGCCCAGTTCCCGGCGCAGGAAACCGGCGGCGCGCTGCAGGCCCTCGGTGGTGTCGGCGATCTGCTGCTCGCTGCCCAGCACCGTGAACCACACCTTGGCGTGGGCCAGGTCGCGGCTGACCTCGACGCCTGCGAGCGTCACCATGCCCACCCGGGGGTCCTTGAGCTCCAAGCGGATCAGTTCGGCCAGCTCACGCTGGATCTGGTCACCCACCCGCTCGGTTCTGGAAAAGTCTCTGGGCATAGGACATGACCCCCTGCAGGGCGGCGGACCGCCTTACAGGGTGCGGGCCACCTCGACGCGCTGGTAGACCTCGATCTGGTCGCCCGGCTTCACGTCATTGTAGTTCTTCACCGCGATACCGCAGTCGGTACCGGCGCGCACCTCGTTGACGTCGTCCTTGAAGCGGCGCAGGGATTCCAGCTCGCCCTCGTAGATGACCACGTTGTTGCGCAGCACACGGATGGGATTGCCGCGCTTGATGGTGCCTTCCACCACCAGGCAGCCGGCCACCGCGCCGAACTGGGAGGACTTGAACACGTCCTTGACCTGGGCGAGGCCGATGATCTCCTCGCGCGTCTCCGGAGACAGCAGACCGGTCAGGGCCTGGCGCACGTCGTCGATGGCCTCGTAGATCACGCTGTAGTAGCGCAGGTCCACGTCCTGCTCGGCCACGGCCTTGCGGGCACCGGCATCGGCACGCACGTTGAAGCCGATGACGATGGCGTCGGAGGCCTTGGCCAGGTTGATGTCGGACTCGGTGATACCGCCCACGCCGGCAGCGATGATCTTCACCTTCACTTCGTCGGTGGAGAGCTTCTCCAGGGCGTCGCGGATGGCCTCGGCACTGCCCTGAACATCCGCCTTGAGCAGGATGTTCACGGTGCCCGCCTGACCTTCCTGCATCTGACTGAACAGGTTCTCCAGCTTGGCGGCCTGCTGGGTGGCCAGCTTGGACTCGCGGAACTTGCCCTGACGGAACAGGGCCACCTCACGGGCCTTACGCTCGTCCTCCAGCACCAGCACGTCGTCACCAGCATTGGGTGTGCCGGACAGGCCCAGCACCTCCACGGGCATGGACGGACCGGCGGACTTCACCGGTTTGCCGTTCTCGTCGAACATGGCGCGCACCCGGCCGAACTCCTGGCCGGTGAGGATCACGTCGCCCTTGTTCAGGGTGCCACGCTGCACCAGCACCGTGGCCACGGGGCCGCGGCCCTTGTCCAGCCGCGACTCGATGACCACGCCCGCGGCGGGACCTTCAACAGGGGCCTTCAGCTCCATCACCTCGGCCTGCAGGTTGACGGCCTCCAGCAGATCCTCCACGCCGGTGCCCTTGAGGGCGGACACATGCACGAACTGGGTGTCGCCACCCCACTCCTCGGGGATCACCTGGTGGGCGGAGAGTTCGTTCTTCACCCGGTCCGGATCGGCCTCCGGCTTGTCGATCTTGTTCACCGCCACGATGAGAGGCACACCGGCGGCCTTGGCATGCTGCACGGCCTCGAGGGTCTGGGGCATGACGCCATCATCGGCTGCCACCACCAGGATGACGATGTCGGTCACCTTGGCACCGCGGGCACGCATGGCGGTAAAGGCCGCGTGGCCCGGGGTATCCAGGAAGGTGATACCACCCCGGTCGGTCTGCACATGGTAGGCACCGATGTGCTGGGTAATGCCGCCGGCCTCGCCGTGCGCGACCCGGGAGGAGCGAATGTAGTCCAGCAGCGAGGTCTTGCCATGGTCCACATGACCCATGATGGTGACCACCGGCGGACGGGGCATGAGCTCGCCCACCGGCTCTGCGGTGGCGACGGCCAGTTCCTCGTCCAGGTCCTCCGCCTGCATGGGCACGGCCACGTGGCCCAGTTCCTCCACCACCAGGGTAGCGGTATCCCGGTCGATGGCCTGGTTGATGGTGGCCATGACGCCCATCCCCATCAGGGACTTGATCAGTTCCGGGGCCTTGATGGCGAGCTTCTGCGCCAGTTCGCCCACGGTGAGGGATTCGGGCAGGGCCACCTCGCGCACCACCGGCGCGGTCGGACGCTCGAAACCATGCTTGCTGGCCACGGCGGCCGCAGCGACGCGTGTGGCGCCCTTGCCCTTGCCCTTGCGGCGGCCACGCTTGTCGCTGGCCACGTGCAATTCCTCGCGACGACCGCCCTTCTCGTCCTCGCGCTCCTTGGGGCCGCGACGGCGGCGGGCGGGACGTGCGGCCTCGGCGGGCGGCGGCGCGACAGCGGCCTCCACGGCCTCGGCGACGGTCTCCGGCTCGGCGGCCCTGGCGGCCTCTTCTGCCTCGCGACGGGCGGCCTCCTCGGCCTCCAGACGGGCAGCCTCCTCGGCGGCCTTGCGCTCCTGCTCGGCCTTGCGGGCGGCCTCGGCGGCCTTGCGCTCCTCATCGGCCCTGCGTGAGGCGTCCATGGCGGCCTTGCGCTCTTCTTCCACCTGCTTGGCGATCAACGCGGCCTTGCTCTCCAGCACCGGGGCCGGGGCGGCCTCCTCAACGGGAGCGGCAGCCTCGGCCTCGTCGCGCTTGACGTATGTGCGGCGCTTGCGCACCTCCACGCTGACGGTCTTCGCGCGGCCCTGTGAGCCGGTGACCCGCAACTCCGTGGTGCTCTTGCGCCGCAGGGTGATCTTCTTGCCCTCGCCGGCGGCCGACTTGCCGTGGCTCTTGCGCAGGTGCTCCAGGAGCTTGAGTTTCTGTTCCTCGGTGACAGTCTGATCCGCACCGGAGACGCTCACACCCGCCTCGCCGAGCTGCTCGATCAGCCGCTCAACCGGGGTGCCCACCACCTCGGACAACTGTTTAACCGTTACATCGGTCATAAACCATCACCTCCGCTAACTTGCTGTATCGGCCCCGTTCAGGCCCCTCGTCGCGCTCCGCGCCATCCCTTCCGGTATGACCGTCGCGACCCGGGCCCGTGCTGGCGCCGTATCGATCTTGTCTTGCACCCTTTCCGGGCGCCTGCGCCGGCGACGCCGCTGCGGGCGTCGTGACGCGCTGAATCATTTGACCTCGCCCGCATCCTCCGCGAACCAGGGCGCCCGGGCGGTCATGATCAGTTCGCCGGCCTTCTCTGCATCCAGGCCGGAGATCTCCACCAGGTCGTCCACGGCCTGCTCGGCCAGGTCTTCCATGGTGCAGATGCCCTTGGCGGCCAGCTTGAAGGCCAGATCCCGGTCCATGCCCTCCATGTTGAGCAGGTCCTCGGCGGGGTCGCCGCCGCCCTGTTCCTCCGTGGCGATGGCCTTGGTGAGCAGGGCGTCCCGGGCACGGGCGCGCAGCTCCTCGACGATCTCCTCGTCGAACTCCTCGATCTGCATGATCTCCGAGGTGGGCACGTAGGCCACTTCCTCGATGCTGGAGAAACCTTCCTGGACCAGGATGGCAGCGACCTCCTCGTCCACGTCCAGGTTCTCCATGAACATGCGCTGCAGCTCGGCGGCCTCGGCCTCGCTCTTCTCGGCGGCCTGGGCCTCGTTCATCACGTTCAGTTCCCAGCCGGTGAGCTGGGAGGCCAGGCGGATGTTCTGACCGCCCCTGCCGATGGCCTGGGAGAGCTTCTCATCGGCCACGGCGATGTCCATGCTGTGACGGTCCTCGTCCATGACGATGGACAGCACCTCGGCGGGCGACATGGCGTTGATCACGAACTGGGCCGGGTTCTCGTCCCAGAGGATGATGTCGATGCGCTCGCCGGCCAGTTCATTGGACACCGACTGCACCCGGGAGCCGCGCATGCCCACGCAGGCGCCCACGGGATCCAGGCGCGGATCATTGGAACGCACCGCGATCTTGGCGCGCAGACCCGGATCACGGGCGGCACCCATGATGTCGATCAGGCCCTGGCCCACCTCGGGCACTTCCAGCTTGAACATCTCGATGAGGAACTCCGGCGCCGTGCGGCTGACGAACAGCTGCGGGCCGCGGGGCTCGGAACGCACTTCCTTGAGGTAACCGCGCAGGCGGTCGTTGGGGCGCACCGTCTCCCTCGGGATCATCTCCTCGCGGGGGATGAAGGCCTCGGCATTTCCCCCCAGGTCCAGGAACACACCGCTGCGTTCGGTACGCTTGACCACGCCCATGACCAGCTCGCCCACCCGGTGCTTGAACTCCTCGACCACCTTGGCACGCTCGGCCTCGCGTACCTTTTGCACGATCACCTGCTTGGCGGTCTGGGCGGCGATGCGGCCGAAGTCCACGGACTCCATGGGCTCCTCGATGTACTCACCCACCTGGATGTCGGGATGGGTCTGGCGCGCGTAGGACAGCA
The DNA here is from genome assembly GCF_000377945.1 of Thioalkalivibrio sulfidiphilus. Classification (GTDB taxonomy): domain Bacteria; phylum Pseudomonadota; class Gammaproteobacteria; order Ectothiorhodospirales; family Ectothiorhodospiraceae; genus Thioalkalivibrio_A; species Thioalkalivibrio_A sulfidiphilus_A. Next base: position 43,492 of record NZ_KB898931.1, on the reverse strand, counting down.
GCTTCTGGCGCTCCGGGCTCTCGAACTCCGGATCCTCGTCGTCCACCACCAGCCAGCGGCGGAAGGTCTCGTAGTCGCCGGTCTCCCGGTGGATGCTGACGCGCACGTCGATCTCGCCGCCATGCTTCTTGCGCGTGGCAGAGGCGAGCGCGGCCTCGATGGCCTCGAAGATCACTTCCTTCTCGACGCCCTTCTCGTTGGAAACGGCGTCCACCACCATCAGGATCTCTTTGTTCATGACTGCATCTCCAGTAAACCGAAAGCCCCCCGGGGGCTGGGCATCCGCCACAGGCCATTCCGGCGACTCAATCCTCGATCTCTACCCCGCGCAAGCCGCGCCGGGCGTCAAAAAACCTGTCTGCGCCCTATTCCTCGACCTGGGTGGCCGGCGGCAGGGTGCCCTTGAGCCGGCCCCTGGCAATGGCCTCCAGGGGCAGGCGCACCTCGCGGCCGTCCACGTCCAGGGTCACCGAGTCCGCATCCGCCGAGACGATCACGCCGGCGAAGTTGCGCTGTCCGTCGATGGGCCACTGGGTACGCACCCGCACCTGCTCGCCCACGTAGCGGGCGTAGTGGCTGGCCTCGAACAGGGGCCGGTCCACGCCGGGGGAGGACACTTCCAGGGTATAGGGCACCTGGATGGGGTCTTCCACATCCATCAGGGCGCTCACCTGGCGGCTTACCTCGGTGCAGTCGTCCAGGGTGATGCCCTGCTCGCTGTCGATGAACAGACGCAGCAGGGCGCTGTGCTTGGCGACACGAAACTCCATGCCCCAGAGCTGGTATCCCATCCGGGTCACCAGGGGCTCCAGCAGGGCCTTGAGCTGCAAGGAATCCGAATCCGCCACCGTTCACCACCCACAAAAAAAGGGCACGCGGCCCTTGTCGAAATACCCAGGCATTGATCGGATTCCCGGCGACCGCCTGCCGGGACCCGGTAACAAAAAGGCCCCTGATGGGGCCTTTTCTAAGTCCTTGGTAGCGGGGGCAGGATTTGAACCTGCGACCTTCGGGTTATGAGCCCGACGAGCTGCCAGACTGCTCCACCCCGCATCAGAGGTTGCATACTATAGTCACTTGCGCATGGGATTTCAAGTGCGGCTTCGGAATCGGGCCGCAGCCCCGAAACATGCACGCGGGTCGGGCTTTAGCCCGACGAGGCTGCCGTCCTGAGGTCTGGCCGTCGGGCTGAAGCCCGACCCACGCACCGTGCTTCAGCGCCGCTGCAGCAGCTTGCGCAGGTCGTAGCGGTAGATGAAGCCCGGCAGGGCGAACACCGTGAATAGGGACAGGGTGATGGCGTAGAACTCCCACTCCTGGGGATGGTTGCTGCCGGTGACCTGGCGCTCGAAGGCCAGGGCGATCAGGCCCACCACGAGGTAGAGCACGAACCACTCCAGCAGCCGCATGGCCGGCCCCTTCTCGCCCTTCTTCGGTTCGATGACGAAAAAGATCCGCTCGCTGAGCCAGGGCAGGTTGGCCACCACGAAGGCCAGCCCGAAGAACACCCAGGCCAGCCAGGTTGCGCTCATACCCATGATTCAGATTCCCCTTACCAACTAATGGCTCCGGTAGCTAGAGACATCAGCAGGCCGGGAAAGATCCCCAGCACGATGACCAGCAGACCGTTGATGCTCAGCACCACGTTCATGTCCAGGGCCTTCGGCAGCGGGGATTCGTCCTCGGGCTTGTCGAAATACATGATCTTCACCGCCCGCAGGTAGTAGAAGGCGCCGACGATGGAGAAGATCACCGCGAAGATGGCCAGCCAGATCATGTCCACCTGCACCACCGCCTGCAGCACGGCGAGCTTGGCGTAGAAGCCCACGGTCGGCGGCACGCCGGCCATGGAGAACATGATCAGCAGCATGATGAAGGCGAACCAGGGGCTGCGCTCGTTCAGGCCCCGGAAGTCGTCCAGGTTCTCCGCCTCGAAGCCCCGGCGGGACAGCAGGATGATCATGCCGAAGCCGCCGGCGGCCACGATGGCGTAGACCAGGGTGTAGAACAGGGCCGCGGCATAACCCTCGTGGGTCCCGGCCAGGATGCCCATGAGGATGAAGCCCACGTGGGAGATGGTCGAGTAGGCCAGCATGCGCTTGATGTTGGTCTGGGCGATGGCCACCACGTTGCCCACCGCCAGGGAGAGCACCGCCAGGATGGTGAGCATGCCCTGCCAGTCGTGGTGCAGGGGGCCCAGGCCGTCCACCAGCAGGCGCATGATGATGGCCAGGCCCGCCAGCTTGGGGGCGGTGCCGATGAACAGGGTCACCGAGGTGGGCGCGCCGTGATAGACGTCGGGCACCCACATGTGGAAGGGCACGGCGCCCAGCTTGAAGGCCAGACCCACGATCACGAAGGACAGGGCGAACACCAGGGGCACGTTCAGGCCGGCGCTGGAGGTGATCAAGTAATCGCTGACCTCCTTGATGTCCAGGCTGCCGGTGATGCCGTAGAGGATGGACATGCCGTAGAGCAGCATGCCCGAGGCAATCGCACCCAGGATGAAGTACTTCATGGCCGCCTCGGAGGCCCGGGCGGAATCCCGGTTGAAGGCCACCATGGCGTACAGGGACAGGGACAGCAGCTCCAGGCCCAGGTACAGGGTCAGGAAGCTGTAGGAGGAGATCATGATCATCATGCCCAGCACGCCGAACAGGCCGAGCACGTAGTACTCCCCCTTATAGATGTCCCGGTCCTGCAGGTAGGGGCGGGAATACAGGAACACCACGGCGGTGATCAGGTAGACCGCCACCTTGAGCAGGTCCGAGAGCCCGTCGGCGATGAAGGTGTCGTTGAAGGTGAAGCGGGTCTCGGGGCTCGCCAGGGCGATGGTCAGGACTGCTGCACCGATTAGGGTGAACTGGGACAGCCCGTAGGTGATGTCCCGGCGCGCCTGGGGCACGAACAGGTCGATCACGAGAATGGCGCAGGCCATCCCGAGCACGAACAGCTCGGGGATCACGGGCATGAAGTCTGGGATCTCGAAGGTCATGTCGTTATCCGGGTCAGAGCTTGGATACAGCGATGTGCTGGATCAGGTTGTCCACCGTGGCATGCATCACCTCCAGCAGCGGCGCGGGCCACACGCCCAGCAGCAGCACCACGAAGGCGAGGATGCCCAGCACCAGGAACTCGCGGGGGTTGAGATCCTGGAGCTTGGCCACGTTGTCATTGGCGATCTCGCCGAACACCACCCGCTTGACCAGCCACAGGGTATAGCCGGCGGCCAGGATCAGGGTGGTGGCGGCCAGGAAGGCGATCCAGAAATTGGCCTTGAAGCTGGCCAGGATCACCATGAACTCGCCCACGAACCCGGAGGTGCCGGGCAGGCCGGTGTTGGCCATGGCGAACAGCACGAAGAAGGCGGCGAACCAGGGCATGGTGTTCACCACCCCGCCGTAGTCGGCGATCTGGCGGCTGTGCAGGCGGTCGTAGAGCACGCCCACGCACAGGAACATGGCCGCGGAGATGAAGCCATGGGAGATCATCTGCACCATGGCGCCCTCGATGCCCAGTGCCGCGCCCTGCCAGTTGCCGGTGTTGTTGTAGATCATGAACACGATGAAGATGCCCAGCGTCACGAAGCCCATGTGGGCGATGGACGAATAGGCGATCAGTTTCTTCATGTCCTGCTGTACCAGGGCCACGAAGCCGATGTAGACCACGGCGATGAGCGACATGGTGATCAGCAGCCAGTCCAGGGCCATGGAGGCGTCCGGGGTGATGGGCAGGCTGAAGCGCAGGAAGCCGTAGCCGCCGATCTTGAGCATGATGGCCGCCAGCACCACCGAGCCGCCGGTGGGCGCCTCCACGTGGGCGTCCGGCAACCAGGTGTGCACCGGCCACATGGGGATCTTCACCGCGAAGGCCGCCAGGAAGGCCAGGAAGATCAGCACCTGGGCGGTCATGCCCAGCTGCAGCTGGTGGAAGTCCAGGATCGCGAAGCTGCCGGAGCGGGTGTACATGTAGATCAGCGCGACCAGCATGAACACCGAGCCCAGGAAGGTGTAGAGGAAGAACTTGAGGGTGGCGTAGACCCGGTTCGGGCCGCCCCACAGGCCGATCACCAGGAACATGGGGATCAGCATGCCCTCGAAGAACACGTAGAACAGCACCGAGTCCAGGGCCGCGAACACGCCGTTCATGAAGCCTTCCATGATCAGGAAGGCGGCCATGTACTGGGACACCCGCTTCTGGATCACCTCCCAGGCGGCGATCACCACCAGCACCGTGGTGAAGGTGGTGAGCAGGATCAGCGGCATGGAGATGCCGTCCACGCCCAGGTGGTAGTTGACGTTGAAGGTGCTGATCCAGGGCAGCAGCTCCACGAACTGCATCTCGTGGGTGCCCCGGTCGAAGTGCACGAACAGCGGGATGCTGATCAGGAAGGTCAGCACCGAGAAGAACAGCGCCAGACGGCGCGCGCCGTCGGGCATCTTGTCCCCCGCCATCAGCACCAGGATGCCGCCGATGATCGGCGTCCAGATCACCAGACTCAGAAGTGGCCAGTCAGCAAACATTGATCAGTCCCAAAATGTTCCGCGATTCGATCCTGCCGGATCGTCTTGTCGTTATGGTCCGCGCTCAGAACGCGAATACCGTGATCAGCACCAGCAGGCCGATGATCATGGCGAAGGCGTAGTGATACAGGTATCCGGTCTGGCTGAAGCGGGCGTATCTGGAGATGAAGCCCACCGCCCGGGCGCTGCCGTTGACCAGCAGGCCGTCGATGAACAGCCGGTCTCCGAAGCGCCACAGGGCGCGGCCCAGGCCGACGCTGCCGCCGGCGAACACGAAGGCGTTGAACTCATCGAAGCCGTACTTGCGGTCCAGCACCTTGTACAGCCACTCGAAGCGCGCCTTGGCGGCGGCGGCGATGGAGGGCTTGCGCATGTAGATGTACCAGGCGCTGGCCAGACCGGCCATGGCCAGCCAGAAGGGCGGCATCATCATGCCGTGGACGATGAAGCCCATCACCCCGGTATAGCCCTCGCCCAGGCGGGCCAGCACGTCGTTGGCCTCGGCCACGAAGATGGCATCGCCGAAGAAATCGCCGAACAGCATCGGGCCCACCACGTAACCGGCCAGCACCGAGGGGATGGCCAGCAGGATCAGGGGCACGGTCACCACCCAGGGTGACTCCTTCGGCTCCACCGGACCGTGGTGGCCATGGCCGTGGTCATCGCCATGGTCGTCGCCATGATCATCGGCGTGATGCGCGTCATGATGGGCGTGGTGCTCCACGTTGCGGAAGCGCTCCTCGCCGTGGAACACCAGGAAGAACATGCGGAAGGAGTAGAACGCGGTCACGAACACGCCGGCCAGCACCAGCACGTAGGCGAAGGTCGCCCCCGGCGTGGTGGACAGGGACACCGCCTCGATGATGCCGTCCTTGGAGAAGAAGCCGGCGAAGCCCGGGAAACCGATCAGGGCAAGCGAGCCGATCAGGGCCGTGATGTAGGTGATGGGCATGTACTTGCGCAGGCCGCCCATGCGGCGCATGTCCTGCTCGTGGTGCATGGCGATGATCACCGAGCCCGCGGCCAGGAACAGCAGGGCCTTGAAGAAGGCGTGGGTCATCAGGTGGAACACGCCGGCGGCGTAGGCCGACGCACCCAGGGCCACGGTCATGTAGCCCAGCTGGGACAGGGTCGAGTAGGCCACCACCCGCTTGATGTCGTTCTGCACGATGCCGATCAGGCCCATGAAGAAGGCGGTCAGCGCGCCGATCACCAGCACGAAGGACAGGGCCGCCGTGGACAGCTCGAACAGGGGCGACATGCGCGCCACCATGAAGATGCCGGCGGTCACCATGGTGGCTGCGTGGATCAGGGCGGAGATGGGAGTCGGGCCCTCCATGGAGTCCGGCAGCCACACGTGCAGGGGCACCTGGGCGGACTTGCCCATGGCGCCGATGAACAGCAGGATGCAGGCGACCGTCAGCAGGGACCACTCGGTGCCCGGGATGATGCTGATGGTGGCCTGGGACATGCCCTCGGCCTCGGCGAACACCTCCCAGTAATCCAGGCTGCCGGCGTAGAACAGCAGCGCGCCGATGCCCAGGATGAAACCGAAGTCGCCCACGCGGTTGACGATGAAGGCCTTCATGTTGGCGTAAATGGCCGTGGGGCGCTTGTACCAGAAGCCGATCAGCAGGTAGGAGACCAGGCCCACGGCCTCCCAGCCGAAGAACAGCTGCATGAAGTTGTTCGCCATCACCAGCATGAGCATGGAGAAGGTGAACAAGGAGATGTAGGCGAAGAAGCGCTGGTAGCCCGGATCGTCCTGCATGTAGCCGATGGTGTAGATGTGCACCATCAGGGACACGAAGGTCACCACCAGCATCATCATGGCGGTGAGGTTGTCCACCAGGAAGCCCACCTCGAAGCGGATCCCGTCGCTCACCATCCAGGTGTAGACGGTGGCGTTGTAGACCTCCGCGCCGTCGAACACGTGGGCCTTGAACACCCACAGAGACAGCAGGAAGGACACGGCCACGCCCAGGATGGTGACCGTGTGGGCCCCTACCCGGCCGATCTGGCGGCCAAACAGGCCGGCCACGATGGCGCCGAACAGGGGAGCGAGGACGATGGCGAGATAGATGTTCTCCATGACCTTATCCCTTCATCTCGTCCAGATCCTGGACGTTGATGGTCTGGCGATTGCGGAACAGCAGGGTCAGGATGGCCAGGCCGATGGCGGCCTCGGCGGCGGCGACGGTGAGGATGAAGAACACGAACACCTGGCCGGCCAGATCCCCGGAGAAATGGGAGAAGGCGACGAAGTTCATGTTCACCGCCAGCAGCATCAGCTCGATGGACATGAGCAGGATGATGACGTTCTTCCGGTTGAGGAAGATCCCGGCGATGCTCAGGGAGAACAGGATCGCCCCGAGGACCAGATAATGTGACAAAGAAATCATGATGGGTCCCGTTTGTTAGCCCGGGCAGACCGTCGACCGGCCCGCCACTTCATGTCTGTTCGTGTATGCGTGTCCCGGATCAGGACTTGTCTTCCGACTTCATGTCCACCATGCGCACCCGGCCCTTGCGGGTGATGCGCACCTGCTGCGCCGGATCGATGGCCTTGGTACCCGGACGGCGACGCAGGGTCAACGCGATGGCCGCGACGATGGCCACCAGCAGGATCACCGCGGCGATCTCGAAGGGGTAGACGTATTCCGTGTACAGGATCTGGCCCAGGGCCTCGGTGTTGTTGTAATCCGCGCCCGCCCGCTCCGGTGCCTCCATGTGGAAGTGGCGCACAATCACCAGGGTCATGACGCTCACCATGGCCACCGCCACCACGATGCCCACCGGCAGGAAGCGGATGAAGCCCTCGCGCATGCGCGCCAGGTTGATGTCCAGCATCATCACCACGAACAGGAACAACACCATCACCGCGCCCACGTAGACCAGCACCAGCACGATGCCCAGGAACTCCGCCTCCAGCATGATCCACAGGGCGGCGCTGGTAAAAAAGGTGAGCACCAGGAACAGGGCCGCGTGCACCGGGTTGCGCACGGTGATCATGGCCACCGCCGCGCCCACCAGGATCACGGAGAAGAAGTAGAACAGGAAGGCTTCAAAGTTCATGGTCTGAGTCGTCCTCGAAACTTATCGGTACGGCGCGTCGGCGGCGCGGGCGGCCGCGATCTGCTGCTCGTACCGGTCGCCGATGGCCAGCAGCTTGTCCTTGGTCATGATCTGCTCGCCCCGGTTCTCGAAGTGGTACTCGAACAGGTGGGTCTCGACGATGGAATCCACCGGGCAGGCCTCCTCGCAGAAACCGCAGAAGATGCACTTGAACAGGTCGATGTCATAGCGGGTGGTGCGCCGGGTGCCGTCGGCCCGCTGCTCGGACTCGATGGTGATGGCCAGCGCCGGACACACCGCCTCGCACAGCTTGCAGGCGATGCAGCGCTCCTCGCCGTTGGGGTAGCGGCGCAGGGCGTGCAGGCCGCGGAAGCGCGGCGACATGGGCGTCTTCTCTTCCGGGTACTGCACGGTGATCTTGCGGGCGAACAGATAGCGCCCGGTCAGCCGCATGCCGATGAGCAGTTCCCACAGCATGAAACTCTTGAAGAAGTTGCGAATCGCAGCACTCATCATCGAACCTCTCACGCGAACCAGGGGCCGATGCCGAAGGCGACACCCACGCCCAGGACAAACAGCCACACGATGGTCACCGGGATCAGCACCTTCCAGCCCAGGCGCATGATCTGGTCATAGCGGTAACGGGGGAAGGTGGCACGGAACCACAGGAAGCAGAACAGGAAGAAGGCGGTCTTGATCAGGAACCAGTGGATACCACTGTCCAGGAACCAGCCGATCACGGGAATCGCAAAGGCGGACTCCGGCAGGATGCCCTGGAAGGGAGACAGCCAGCCGCCTAAAAACAGCAGCGCGGTGAGCGCCGAGATCAGGATCATGTTGGCGTATTCGGCCAGGAAGAACACGGCGAAGGCCATGCCCGAATACTCCACGTGGAAACCGGCCACGATCTCCGACTCGCCTTCCGCAACGTCGAAGGGCGCGCGGTTGGTCTCGGCCACGCCGGAGATGAAGAACACCAGGAACAGAGGGAGCAGAGGCAGCAGGTACCAGTGGTAGATGCTGCCGGACTGGGCGCTGACGATCTCTCCCAGGTTCAGGCTGCCGGCCACCATGATCACGCCCACCAGGGCGAAGCCCATGGCGATCTCGTAGGCCACGATCTGGGCCGCGGAACGCATGGCGCCCAGCAACGCGTACTTGGAGTTGGAGGCCCAGCCGGCGATGATCACGCCGTACACGCCCAGGGAGCTCAGCGCCAGGATGTACAATAGGCCGGCGTTGATGTTGGCCAGCGCCATGCCGTCGTCGAAGGGGATCACCGCCCAGGCCGCCAGCGCCGGAGCGATGGACAGCACCGGCGCGATCAGGAACAGGTAGCGGTTGGCGTTGGTGGGGATGATCACCTCTTTGGTCAGCAGCTTGACCGCATCGGCGATGGGCTGCAGCCAGCCCTTGGGACCCACCCGGTTCGGACCCAGGCGCACCTGCATGTAGCCGATCACCTTGCGCTCGGCGTAGGTGACATAGGCCACCGCCAGCATCAGGGGCGCGACGATCAGGGTGATCTTGGCCATGATCTGCATGACCAGCGGCAACCCTTCCCAGACATTCATGATGGTTTCCAGCATCTCGTATCCCCAGCGCCCTTAGAGCTTCTGCAGTTCCACAGGTCCGAAGGCCGCGCCCAGGGCAGCGGTCTCCGGCATCCCGGCGGGAATCCATACACAGCCCATGGCGACGCCGTCGTCGATCACCAGGTCCAGGGTGGCGGTGCGGCCGTTCTGGCGCACCAGCACCCGGTCCGTATTGAGCAGGTCCAGGGCGCGGGCCTGGGCCTCGCTGATATAGGCACCGGCCTGGCGGCCGTCGGCAGTCTCCTGCAGCGGCCGCGCGCGGCGCACCAGGGAATCCAGGGCGTATATGGCCACGCCGCCAGCGCGCTGCAGGCCGGTGGGTACCGTGGCCGTCTCGAAGGCCGCGCCTTCCAGGGGGACGCCGGTGTCGAAGGCCAGGTCGGCGCCGAACAGCCCCTTGAGTTCATCGCGCACGTTCTCGGAAGAGACGTGCTCGAAGCCATTGAGCCCGGCCATGTTGCCCAGCACGCGCAGCACCTTCCAGGCGGGACGGGCCTCGCCAAGGGGCCGGGTGACACCCTGGAAGGACTGCCAGCGGCCCTCGGCATTGACGAAGGTGCCGGAGGTCTCGGCGAAGGTGGCGATGGGCAGCAGCACGTCGGCCAGGTTGCGGGTGGCCTCGGAGGCGAAGGCATTGAGCGACACCACGAAGTTCGCCCCCTCGATGGCCTCCCTGGCACGCACGCCGTCGGCGCAGTCCAGATCCGGCTCCACGCCCAGCAGCACATAGGCCTGACGGGGCTTGTCCAGCATGGCCTGGGCATCCAGGCCCGGGCTGCCCAGCCGCTCACCGGCGGGCCCCCGATGGGGCACGGCACCGGCCAGCCAGGCGCCGGCGCTGTTGGCGGCCTCAGGCAGATAGCCCAGGGTGGCGCCGGTGTGCTCGGCCACCACGGCGGCCAGGGCACGCAGCAGGCTGAAGCGGGGATGGGCAAAGGCCTGGCTGCCCAGCAGCACCACGGCCTGTTCGCCGGCCTTGAGCTGTTCGGCCATGGCGCGGGCGGCCTCGTCGATCTCGGCGGCGTCGATGATCTTCGCCAGGCTCGCCGGTGCCTTGGCGCCGGCGGCCTCGAGCGCGGCACCGGCCACACCCGCCAGGACACCGACCATGCCGTGGGGGTCGGTGATGCACTGGGCCATCACCGGGAAGGCAAAGCCGTAGTCCCGGGTGTTGATGGCCATCAGGCTGGCACCCTTGAGCCCCGCCTTGCGCAGGCGATGGGCCGCAATGGGCTGTTCCTTGCGCACATTGGAGGCCACCAGCAGGGCGGCGTTGACGTTTTCCAGATCCGCGATGGGCAGACCCAGATAGGGGAACGCGGGATCGGCGTTGCCATGCGCGAAATCGACCTGGCGCAGGCGGTGATCGATGGCGCTCACGCCCAGGCCGCGCAGCAGCTTCTGGGCCAGGTAGAGTTCTTCCAGGGTGGCGTGGGGCGAGAGCAGTGCGCCGATCTCGCTGGCGGCGGTGCCCTTCAGGCCTTCCACGGTGCGGGCCAGGGCCGTCTCCCAGTCGGTGGCCACCCACTTGCCGTTGTCTTTCACCATGGGCGTGGTGAGGCGGTCATCGGCATACAGACCGGTGTAGCTGAATCGGTCCCGGTCGGAGATCCAGGTCTCGTTGACCGACTCGTTGTCCCGGGGCACGGCGCGCATCACGCGACCCTCGCGGGTGTGCAGGAACAGGTTGGAGCCGATGCTGTCATGGGGCGCCACGGTGGCATGCTGCACCAGCTCCCAGGGACGCGCCGTATAGCGGGACGGCTTGGCGGTGAGCGCGCCCACCGGGCACAGGTCGATCACGTTGCCGGACATCTCGGAGCTGACCGACTTCTCGATGTAGGTGCCGATCTGCATGAACTCGCCGCGGCCGGTGGCGCCCAGTTCACGGATGCCGGCGATCTCCTCGCCGAAGCGCACGCAGCGGGTGCAGTGGATGCAGCGGGTCATCTCGGTGGCGATCAGGGGACCGATGTCCTTGTCCTTCACCACGCGCTTGGCCTCGCTGTAGCGGGACACGTCCTCGCCGTAGCCCATGGCCACGTCCTGAAGCTCGCACTCGCCTCCCTGGTCGCAGATGGGGCAGTCCAGCGGATGGTTGATGAGCAGGAACTCCATGGTGCCCTTCTGGGCGGCCAGGGCCTTGGGCGACTGGGTGAAGGCCTTCATACCGTCCATCACCGGCGTGGCGCAGGCGGGCAGCGGCTTGGGCGCCTTCTCCACCTCCACCAGGCACATGCGGCAGTTGGCCGCCACGGACAGCTTCTTGTGGTAGCAGAAGCGCGGGATCTTGATGCCCGCTTCGTCCGCCACCTCGATCAGCATGGCGCCCTTGCGTGCCTGCAGGGGAATGCCGTTGATCTCGATGTTGACCAGGTCCTGACTCATGTTCTGTGTCTCGACTCGCTGGGGTTCAGTCAGGGCAGGTTCAGGCCGCGTTCGCGACCAGGCTGCGCCCGTGCTGAATGTAGTATTCGAATTCGTGGCGGAAGTGCTTCACGAAGCTGCGCACCGGCATGGCGGCGGCATCACCCAGGGCGCAGATGGTGCGGCCCTCGATCTTGCTGGCCACGTCGTCCAGGCGCTCCAGGTCCTCGGGCCGGCCCTTGCCTTCCACGATGCGGGTGAGCATGCGGTACAGCCAGCCGGTGCCCTCGCGACAGGGGGTGCACTGGCCGCAGGACTCGGAGAAGTAGAAGCGCGAGATGCGCTGCAAGGCCTTGACCATGTCGGTGGTCTCATCCATCACGATCACCGCGCCTGAGCCCAGCATGGAACCGGCCTTGGCGATGGAGTCGTAGTCCATGTTGGCGGTCAGCATCACGTCGCCGGGCACCACGGGCACCGAGGAGCCGCCGGGGATCACCGCTTTGAGCTTGCGGCCGCCCAGCACGCCGCCGGCCATCTCCAGCAGGTCCTTGAACGGGGTACCGAGGGGGATCTCGAAGTTGCCCGGCTTGTTCACGTGACCGGAGACGGAGAACAGCTTCTCGCCGCCCGACTTGGGGATGCCCAGCGACGCGAACCAGTCGCCACCCTCGCGGATGATGCTCGGGATGGAAGACAGGGATTCGGTGTTGTTGATGGTGGTGGGCCGGCCGTAGAGGCCGAAGTTGGCCGGGAACGGCGGCTTGAAGCGGGGCTGGCCCTTCTTGCCTTCCAGGGACTCCAGCAGCGCGGTCTCCTCGCCGCAGATATAGGCGCCGGCACCCAGCGTCGGGTAGAGGTCGAAGTCCACGCCGGAGCCCAGGATGTTCTTGCCCAGGAAGCCCTGCTCGTAGGCCTCGCGCACCGCCTGGGCGAAGCGCTGGTAGGGCTCGTCCATGAACTCGCCGCGCATGTAGTTGTAACCCACCGTGGCGCCGATGGCGTAGCCGCCGATGGCCATGCCCTCCACCAGGGCGTGGGGGTTGAAGCGCAGGATGTCGCGGTCCTTGCAGGTGCCCGGCTCGGATTCATCCGAGTTACACACGATGTATTTCTGGCCCGGGGCATTGCGGGGCATGAAGCTCCACTTCAGGCCCGTGGGGAAGCCCGCGCCGCCGCGGCCTCGCAGGTTGGATTTCTTTACCTCCTCGATGACGTCCTCCTGGGACATCTTCTCGGTGAGGATCTTCTTCCACGCCTGGTAACCGCCGACCTTGAGATAGCTCTCCAGGGTCCAGGGCTCGTCGAACTGAAGGGTCGTGAAGCAGATTCGGTTCATGGCTTGCTCACTCCAGACCGTCGAGGATCTCGTCCACCCGTTCGGGGGTGAGATGCTCGTAGTAGACGTGATCCACCTGCATCATGGGCGCGCCGCAGCAGGCGGCGAGGCATTCCTCTTCGCGCTTGATGTAGAACTTGCCGTCGGGGGTGCTCTCGCCGGTCTTGATGCCCAGCTTGTTCTCGATGTGCTCGACGATCTTGTCGGAGCCGCGCAGCATGCAGGAGATATTGGTGCACACGGCGATGGTGTGCCGGCCCACGGGCTTCAACTCGAACATGGAGTAGAAGCTCGCCACCTCGTAGACGGCGATCTCGGGCATGCCGATGTACTCAGCCACGGCGTCCATCATCTCGGTGCTGAGATAACCGTGCTCGTGCTGCACGGCGCGCAGGGCGCCGAGCACCGCCGACTGGCGCTGGTCTTCCGGGTAGCGGCGCAGCCAGTCGTCGATCTCCTCGCGCAGGTGATCGTTGAGCAGCGCAGCCTTGTGTACGGTCTGGATCTTGGGCATCAGCGGTCAATCTCCCCGAATACGATGTCCTGGGTGCCGATGATGGCCACCACGTCGGCCAGCATGTGGCCCGTGGCCATCTCGTTGAGGCCGGCCAGGTGGGCGAATCCGGGGGCACGCACCTTGAGCCGGTAGGGCTTGTTGGCCCCGTCGGAGACCAGGTACACGCCGAACTCGCCCTTGGGATGTTCTACCGCGGCATAGGCCTCGCCCTCGGGCAGGCAGAAACCCTCGGTGAACAGCTTGAAGTGGTGAATGAGGGACTCCATGTCCGCCTTCATCTCTTCGCGGCGCGGCGGGGTGATCTTGTGATCCTCCAGCATCACCGGGCCGGGGTTCTTGCGCAGCCAGTCCACGCACTGCCTGATGATGCGGTTGGACTGGCGCATCTCTTCGACGCGCACCAGGTAGCGGTCGTAGCAGTCGCCGTTCCCGCCCACCGGGATCTGGAAGTCGAGCCGGTCGTAGACCTCGTAGGGCTGCTTGCGGCGCAGGTCCCACTCGATACCCGAGCCGCGCAGCATGGGGCCGGTGAAGCCCATCTGCATGGCGCGCTCGGGGCTGACCACGCCCACACCCACGGTGCGCTGCTTCCAGATGCGGTTGTCGGTGAGCAGGGTCTCGTACTCGTCCACGCAGCCGGGGAAGCGCTCCGTGAAGGCCTCGATGAAATCGAGCAACGAACCCTGACGGGTGGCGTTAAGGGCATCCACTTCCTTCTGGCTCTTGAAGCGGGAGGCCTGGTACTGGGGCATGCTGCCCGGCAGGTCACGGGCCACGCCGCCGGGACGGTAATAGGTCGCGTGCAGACGCGCGCCGCTCACCGCCTCGTAGCAGTCCATCAGGTCCTCACGCTCGCGGAAGGCGTACAGGAACACGGTCATGGCGCCGATATCCAGGGCGTGGGCACCAAGCCACAGCAGGTGGTTCAGGATGCGGGTGATCTCGTCGAACATCACCCGGATGTACTGGGCGCGGATGGGCGCCTGGACACCCAGGAGCTTTTCCATGGCCAGCACGTAGCCGTGCTCGTTACACATCATGGACACGTAGTCGAGACGGTCCATGTAACCGATGCTCTGGTTGTAGGGCTTGCTCTCGGCCAGCTTCTCGGTGCCGCGGTGCAGCAGGCCGATGTGCGGGTCGGCGCGCTGCACCACCTCGCCGTCCAGCTCCAGCACCAGGCGCAGCACGCCGTGGGCGGAGGGATGCTGAGGACCGAAGTTCAGCGTGTAATTGCGAATCTCAGGCATCGGCGGACTTCTCCTGGGCCGATTCATGGACATAGCGATGATCGTGGCGGATCACCTTGGGCACCAGCACCCGGGGCTCGATGGTCACCGGCTGGTAGACGACGCGGGCCTGTTCGGGGTCGTAGCGCATCTCCACGTGACCCACCAGGGGGAAGTCCTTGCGGAACGGGTGGCCGACGAAACCGTAGTCGGTGAGGATGCGGCGCAGGTCGGGATGTCCCTCGAACATGATGCCAAACAGGTCGAATGCCTCGCGCTCGTACCAGTCGGCGGAGGTCCAGACATCGGTCACCGTGGAAACCACGGGGAACTCCTCGTCATCGCAGAACACCTTCATGCGCAGGCGCTGGTTGGCGCTGATGGACAGCAGGTGGTAGACCACGGCAAAACGCGGTCCTTCGTGGGCCTTGCGGCTGGGGGCCTCGTCGAAGGTGAAGCGCCCGAAGGTGGCCTTCTCCACACCGCGGCTGAAGCCCTGGTTGGAGGACTCATCCGTGGACCATTCGGCCACGCCGTATTCCTGGTAGTCCACGCCGCACAGGTCGATCAGCATTTCGAAGCCCAGATGGTCACGCAGCGCCGTGGCCGTGTCGCTCAGGGCAGCCGCCGGAACGGTCAGGGTCAGCTCGCCGAAGGCGCTGTCCACCTTGCCACCCGCCGCCTTGAAGCGTTCCGTAAGGCGCGCAGCCAGTTTCTCGAGTCGCTCGCTCATGATCTAAGACCGGGTTGGGACGGGTTTATCGGGCGATGGTGTTGGTACGGCGGATCTTGTTCTGCAACTGCAGGATGCCGTAAAGCAACGCTTCCGCCGTGGGTGGGCAACCGGGGACGTAGATGTCCACGGGCACGATCCGGTCGCAGCCGCGCACCACCGCATAGGAGTAGTGGTAGTAGCCGCCGCCGTTGGCGCAGGAACCCATGGAGATCACCCAGCGGGGCTCGGCCATCTGGTCGTAGACCTTGCGCAGCGCGGGCGCCATCTTGTTCACCAGGGTGCCGGCCACGATCATCACGTCGGACTGACGCGGGCTGGGACGGAACACGACACCGAAGCGGTCCAGATCATAGCGGGACGCGCCGGCGTGCATCATCTCCACCGCGCAGCAGGCCAGACCGAAGGTCATCGGCCACAGGGACCCGGTACGGGCCCAGTTGATGAGCTTGTCGGCCGAGGTGGTGACGAAGCCCTTTTCAAGGACGCCTTCTATTCCCATTCCAGGGCCCCCTTCTTCCACTCATAGATGAAGCCGATCACCAGGATCCCCAGGAACAGCGCCATGGCCAGCAGGCCGAACAGGCCGATGCTGTCCAGGGCCACGGCCCAGGGAAACAGGAAGGCGATTTCCAGATCGAAGATGATGAACAGGATGGCGACCAGGTAGAACCTGACGTCGAACTTCATGCGCGAGTCCTCGAAGGCCTCGAAACCGCATTCATAGGGGGAGTTCTTGGCCCCGTCGGGACGATGGGGACCGATCACCATACCCAGGGCCAGCGGGATGATGCCCACCAGAAGCCCCACACCGATGAAGATCAGGATCGGCAGATAGTTTTCCAACATGCTTTCACTCCCCCCGCCAGTGGTCGGGCCACATCAACGGGACTCGGCTTGCTGTTGTGCCCGGGCGTTCGTGACGCCCGGGTCGTCTTATATGTCTGCTTCTGCTGCTGAAGGGCGTATTGCCCTGAGCCCTGGTGATTCGGGCCTTAGTGAATCAGGGTGATGCCTTATACCCTGATGTCACGGCACGGAATTTCATTCCGGGCCGGAATTTGGTGCAGATGGTCGGACTCGAACCGACACGGCTTGCGCCACCGCCCCCTCAAGACGGCGTGTCTACCAATTCCACCACATCTGCATGTACTAATATTTTGTCCGGTGAAATGCCGCTCAGCGCGGCACGTCGGCCGGGGCCCCGGGCTCCACCGGATCCGGACGAACCGGAGCGGGCTGCTCGATGGCGGGCAACCGGTCGATCACACTGGCGGGCGCGGGCTGGTTGGATACCAGGTACGCCAGTCCCATGCTGTTGACGAAGAACACCGTCGCCAGAATGGCCGTGGTCCGGCTCAGGAAATTGGCCGAGCCCCGGGCACCAAACACCGTCGAGGAGGCACCGCTGCCGAAGGCCGCGCCCGCGTCGGCACCCTTGCCGTGCTGCATCAGGATGAGGGCGATCAGGGCCAGGGCCACGACCACCTGCACCACCAGTAACAATCCATACAACATAGGTTCAACTCGCCTGTTCGGCCGCGCGGCAAATGGCCATGAAATCCTCAGCCTTCAGGGAGGCGCCGCCGATCAGGCCTCCGTCGATATCCGGCTGTGAAAACAGTTCCGCAGCATTGTCGGCCTTCACGCTGCCGCCGTAGAGGATGCGCAGACCTTCGGCCACTTGCGCATCCCGCTCGGCCACGCGAGCGCGGATGAAGGCATGCACTGCCTGGGCCTGCTCCGGGGTGGCGGTCTTGCCGGTGCCGATGGCCCACACGGGCTCGTAGGCGACCACCGCGTCGGCCAGGGCGGACACGCCCTCCAGATCCATCACCGCATCCAGCTGCCGCGCGACCACCTGCTCGGTCACGCCGGACTCGCGCTCCTCGAGCAGTTCGCCCACACACAGGATGGGCTTGAGGCCGTGGCGCCGGGCGGCGGCAAACTTGCGGGCCGTGAACTCGTCGTCCTCGCCGTACAGGCTGCGACGCTCCGAATGACCCACGATGACATATTCACAACCCAGGTCCTTGAGCATGGCGCCGGAGACCTCACCGGTGAAGGCGCCGGCATCCTGGTCGGAGAGATCCTGGGCACCTAGGGCAATAGGCTGACCATCGACCAGACCCGCCACCTGGGGGAGATACACGAAGGGGGGACACACTGCAACCTCGGCCTTGATACCTCCTGAGAGGGCCTTGCGAAGGTCGCCCAGCAACGCCTCATTGGCCTTCAGGGAACCGTTCATTTTCCAGTTGCCTGCCACCAGTGGCTGTCGCATGCAATACCCCCGTTGTATTAGCTTTTCTCCAGAAAGCGCGCAAGCATACTGCCCGGCACCCAATAAATCAATTTCACCGACTTCCGCCGTAGGTCTCAGCCAGCATGATCCGCCACGGAGCGCACCGCCTCGGCGATCTCCCGGGCGATCTGTTCCACCTGGCGGCGCTCCCGGCCCTCCACCATGACCCGCATCAGGGGCTCGGTCCCGGAGGGCCGAAGCAGCACCCGGCCCTCCCCGCCCAGGGCGCTCTCGGCGGCGCGCACGGCCTCCTTGACGGCCTTGGCGGAGAGCAGGGCATCCCGGGCCACGCCGCCGTTCAAGGGCACGTTCAGCAGGGTCTGGGGGAACTTGGCCATGACCTTGCGCAGCTCCGAGAGGGGCCGACCGGTGGCCTGCATGATGGCCAGCACCTGCAGGGCGGAGACGATGCCGTCGCCGGTGCTGGTGCGGTCCAGGCACAGGATGTGGCCGGAGGACTCGCCGCCCAGCAGCCAGCCGCGCTGCTGGAGCATCTCCATCACGTAGCGGTCCCCCACGGCAGCGCGCTCGAAGGCGATGCCCTGGGCCTTGAGGGCCAGTTCCAGGCCCAGGTTGCTCATCTGGGTGCCAACCACCCCACCGCCCAGGGCGCCCTCCCCGGCCCGGGCCAGTGCGATGATGCACAGGGCCTCGTCCCCGTCCAGGACCTCGCCCTGCTCGTCCACCAGCACCAGGCGGTCACCGTCCCCGTCCAGGGCGATGCCCGCGTCCGCGCGCTGGGCCAGGACCGCGGCACGCAGGTTCTCCGGGTGCAGGGAGCCGGCCTTCTCGTTGATGTTGAAACCGTCCGGCTCGGCGCCGATGGCCACCACCTGGGCCCCCAGTTCCTCGAACACGCTGGGCGCCACCGCGTAGGTGGCGCCATGGGCGCAATCCACCACCAGCTTCATGTCATGGAAGGCGGTACCGTTGGGGATGGTGCTCTTGCAGAACTCAATGTAACGCCCGGCGGCGTCCACCACCCGCTCCGCCTTGCCGATATCCGCGGAATCCACGGTCTCGATGGACTTTTCAAGCTCCGCCTCGATGGCCAGTTCCACCTCGTCGGGCAGCTTGGTGCCCTGGGCGGAGAAGAACTTGAAGCCGTTGTCGTAGAAGGGGTTGTGGGAGGCGCTGATGACGATGCCCGCCGAGGCCCGGAAGGTGCGCGTCAGGTAGGCCACCGCCGGCGTGGGCATGGGACCGAGCAGGCGGATGTCGGTGCCCGCCGCGGACAGCCCCGCCTCCAGAGCGGACTCGAACATGTAGCCGGAGACCCGGGTGTCCTTGCCGATGATCACCAGGCCATTGCCGTCCGGCGCCAGCACCCTGCCCGCCGCCCAGCCCAGTCGCAGGGCGAAATCCGGCGTCATGGGCGTACGCCCCACCCGGCCACGAATGCCATCGGTACCGAAATAACGTCTTTCCACCCCTTGAGTCCTCCCTGTGCCGCCGGCATCAGCCGGCGCATACATATATATGATGTTGCAGAATCGCCGAGCCCCGGCGAATGGGTCTGTTCAAGGCCTCAGTCACCCCGGGCCTCGAGGCCCTCGAGCATGCGCAGGGCATCCACCGTGGGCCCCACGTCATGGACCCGCAGGATGCGAGCACCGGCCCGGGCGGCCAGCAGGGCCGCCGCGACGCTGCCATGCAGACGCCCGTCGATGGGCCGATCACCCAGCAGCGCACCGATCATACCCTTGCGCGAGACCCCCACCAGCAGGGGCAGGCCCAGGGATACCAGTTCCGGCAGGGCGCGAAACAGGGCCAGATTGTGATCCAGGGTCTTGCCAAAGCCAAATCCAGGGTCCAGCACCAGGCGCTCCCGGCCGATACCCAGGGCCCCGCAGGCCTGCACCCGCTCGGCGAGAAAGGCCCCGACCTCGGCCACCACGTCCGCGTAGCGGGCTTCCTGCTGCATGGTGCGCGGATCCAGGGTGCTCATGTGCATGAGACACACGGGCAGGCCGATGTCCCGGGCCGCTTCCAGGGCCCCCGGCAACCTCAGACCCCGCACGTCGTTGATCAACCCGGCACCTGCACCAGCTGCGGCACGCATCACCTCCGGCCGACTGGTGTCCACGGAGATGGGCACCGGGATGGCCCGTGCCAGGGCCTCGACCACCGGAATCACCCGCGTCAGCTCCTCCTCCACCGGCACCGGCTCGGCGCCGGGCCGGGTGGACTCCCCACCCACGTCAATGATAGCCGCCCCCGCCTCCACCATGGCCAGGGCATGGTCCACGGCCTGCTGCAGGCCGGCATGGCGCCCACCATCAGAGAAGGAATCCGGGGTCACATTGAGGATCCCCATCACCCGTGGGCGTGAGAGATCCAGCGCTCGCCCACCGCAGTCCAGAATCTCGGCGCCCTCACCCATCTTGTCACTTGCCTCTTGCCTCTCGCCTCTTGTCTCTGCCCTCCGGGCATGAAAAAGGCCGCCCATGAGGCGGCCATTTTCATGCCCGGAGGGTTTGCCTTCAATGCTGGCTGGCTGGCCCGCCGATCACGCCGCCCTTGGCGTGCTCGTCCTCGACAGGGGAGCCGCCGCCCGCCTTGGGCTCGTCATCGCTCCACTCGCTGGGCGGACGGGGGGTCTTGCCCTCCATGATGTCGTTGATCTGCTCGACGTCGATGGTCTCGTACTTCATCAGGGCCTCGGCCATCAAGTGAAGCTTGTCCATGTTCTGTTCCAGGATCTTCTTGGCGCGCTCGTAGCTGGTATCGATCACGCGCCGGATCTCCTCATCGATGGCATGGGCCGTCTCGTCGGACATGTGCTTGTGCTGGGTCACCTGGCGCCCCAGGAAGACCTCACCCTCGTCCTCGCTGTAGGACAGCGGCCCGAGGCGATCGGACAGGCCCCACTTGGTCACCATGTTCCGGGCGATGGCGGTGGCCCGCTCGATGTCGTTGGAGGCGCCGGTAGTGACCTTGTCAGGCCCGAAGATCAACTCCTCGGCGATGCGCCCGCCGAACAGGGAGCAGATCTGGCTTTCGAGCCGGGTCTTGCTATGGCTGTAGCGGTCTTCCTCGGGCAGGAACATGGTCACACCCAGGGCCCGCCCGCGGGGAATGATGCTCACCTTGTAGACCGGATCGTGCTCGGGCACCAGCCGGCCGACGATGGCGTGACCGGCCTCATGGTAGGCGGTGAGCTTCTTCTCCGCGTCGTTCATGACCATGGACTTGCGCTCGGCGCCCATCATGATCTTGTCCTTGGCACGCTCGAAATCGTGCATGTCCACCAGGCGCTTGTTGCTCCGTGCGGCAAACAGGGCCGCCTCGTTGACCAGATTGGCCAGATCCGCGCCGGAGAAACCGGGGGTGCCGCGGGCGATGAGGTCCGGGCGCACGTTCTCGGCCAGGGGCACCTTGCGCATGTGCACCTTGAGGATCTGCTCGCGGCCGCGCACGTCCGGCAGGGGCACCACCACCTGGCGGTCGAAGCGACCGGGACGCAGCAGCGCCGGGTCGAGCACGTCGGGACGGTTGGTGGCGGCGATCACGATCACGCCCTCGGTGCCCTCGAAGCCATCCATCTCCACCAGCAGCTGGTTCAGGGTCTGCTCGCGCTCGTCGTGACCACCGCCCAGACCGGCACCTCGATGACGGCCTACGGCGTCGATCTCGTCAATGAAAATGATGCACGGGGCATGCTTCTTGGCGGTATCGAACATGTCACGCACGCGACTGGCACCCACGCCCACGAACATCTCCACGAAATCGGAGCCCGAGATGCTGAAGAAGGGCACCTTGGCCTCGCCGGCGATGGCCTTGGCCAGCAGGGTCTTACCGGTACCCGGGGAACCGACCATCAGCACACCTCGGGGAATCTTGCCGCCAAGTTTCTGGAACTTGCTTGGATCGCGCAGGAATTCCACCAGCTCGGCCACCTCTTCCTTGGCCTCGTCGCAGCCGGCCACGTCGGCGAAGGTGACCTTGACCTGGTCCTCGCTCATCATCTTGGCCTTGCTCTTGCCGAAGGACATGGCCCCCCGGCCACCGGCCCCGCCCTGCATCTGGCGCATGAAGTAGATCCACACACCGATGAGCAGCAGCATCGGGAACCAGCTGATCAGGATGTCCATCAGCAGGGAACGGCGCTGGGGCTCCTGGGCCAGGATCTCCACGTTGTTGTTCAGCAGATCACCGATCAGGCCCGGGTCATTGGGGCTGTAGGTGGTGAAACGCTCGCCCGTGATGGTGCGCCCCTCGATGGAATTGTTCTCGATGTAGACGCTCTTGATGCGCCCACTCTTCACTTCATTGATGAATTGAGAATAGGACAGGGTCTGCGGCGCCGTCGTGCGCGGGCTGAAGTTGTTGAACACGGACATCAGCACTACGGCAATGACCGCCCAGATAATCAGGTTTTTGACCAAGTCGTTCAAGGTGTTACCTCGGTAATCAACGTATGAGCCCCGGTTGGGACATTACACCACTTTCCGGCCCCGGGCCACCGCATACACCTCACGGGAGCGGGGTCTTGAGGCCTTGGGTTTGCGTATGCTGACCTTATCGTATTCGGTGCGCAGCATCCGGACGTACTCGTCGAATTCCGCGCCCTGAAAAAGTTTGACCAGAAAATCCCCGCCCGGTTTCAGTACCGTGCGCGCCAGTTCCGCCGCCAGTTCCGCCAGGTACATGGCGCGGGGCTGATCCACCGCGTCCATACCACTCATATTGGGGGCCATGTCCGACATCACAAGGTCTGCCCCGCCCTCGCCCAACACGGCCAGCAGGCGTTCCAGCACCTCGGCCTCGCGGAAGTCCCCTTCGACGATGGTCACCCCCGGCAGGGGATCCATGGGCAGGATGTCCGAGGCCACCACCCGCCCGTGCTTGCCCACCAGGCCCGCCGCGTATTGGGTCCAGCCGCCCGGGGCGGCGCCCAGGTCCACCACGGTCATGCCCTGGCGCAGGAGGCGATCCCGCTCCTGGATCTCCTGGAGCTTGTAGACGGCGCGAGAACGATAGCCCTCCTGCTGGGCACGTTTGACGTACTCGTCGTCGAAATGCTCCTTGAGCCAGCGGTGGCTGCTTTTGCTTCGGGGCATGGGGTTTGCTGTCGTCAGTTGGTTAGGTTCGTTAAGAAATCAAAATCAAAGGCTTCCGATCCCCGCTTTTCGCGGGGCTCGGGTTACTTTCTTTGCTTGTCCAAAGAAAGTAACCAAAGAAAAGACACCCGAGTTTCTCGCCCCTGCGGGGTGCCCTGCGCGCGGAGGCGTTCCGGGGAGGTCGGCTGACAGGCCGTCCGTGGCCTGGCAGCCGACGCTGCCGCATCCCTGCGGCGCCCCTGCGGGCTTTGACCCCGGAACACCCCCGTGCTCGGCGAGAAAAACGGGGGGGACGTCAAAGGCAGCAACCTCCACAAATTAGGTTGTCTTGCCTGGTTTTGTAGGAGCCCCGACCCCGGGGCGAATTTCACACCATTCGCCCCGGGGTCGGGGCTCCTACAATGAAAACCAAAGACTGTTCGAAGCGGTTTTGACCTGCCTGCCCCCTTATGCCGCACCGAGTAGCGCAGGCTTCGAGGGAAATAGCCCGAAGGGGCGCCGCAGGGATGCGGCGCGTCGCCTGCCAGGCCACGGACGGCCTGTCAGGCGACCCCCTCGAAGCCGAGCAACGCAGGGCACCCGCGAATAGCGGGTGCGGCATCGGGGTGTCCTTCTTTTGGTTACTTTTCTTGGACAAGCAAGAAAAGTAACCCGAGCCCCGTGCAACGGGGATCGGAAGCCTTTGACTTTAAAGAAACCCAAGGACAGCCAGCCCACACCAAGTCGTGCTAAGCTCCGCCCTTTGAACAGCAGCCCCAGCAGATCCATGGCCCTCACCGACCGACAACGCAAACAACTCCGAACCCTTGCCCATCCCCGCAAGCCCATCGTCATCGTGGGTCAGAAGGGCCTGACCGACAACGTCATGGAAGAGATCAACCTGGCCCTGGAGCATCACGAGCTCATCAAGGTGAAGGTCAACGTGGCCGACCGGGACGAACGCGGCGCGGCGGTGGAACAGATCTGCCAGCAGACCGGCGCCGACCTGGTGCAGCGCATCGGCTTCATCGCCACGCTGTTCCGGCGCAACCTCAAGAAGCCGGTAGTAGAGCTCTAGAGACAAGAGGCAAGTTTCCAGAGGCAAGAAAGATCGCGGTTGCTTCGTTTACCGAGGCATTCAAATGAATGCCTCGCACCCCAACTTGACTCTTGTCTCTTGCATCTTGTCTCTCAGACGTACTTCACCGCCACGATCTCGTAATCCTTGTCGCCACCCGGCGCACGCACCGTCACCACGTCACCCTCTTCCTTGCCGATCAGTGCACGGGCGATCGGGGAGTTCACCGAGATCTTGCCTTCCTTGATGTCCGCCTCGTCGTCGCCGACGATCTGGTAGGTGACTTCCTTGCCGGTCTCCTCGTCGGACAGGTCCACCGTGGCACCGAACACCACCTTGCCGCCGGCGTTGAGGGTGGTCACGTCGATGATCTGGGCGTTGGAGAGCTTGGCCTCGATCTCCTTGATGCGGCCCTCGATGAAGCCCTGCTGCTCGCGGGCGGCGTGGTACTCGGCGTTCTCCTTGAGATCGCCGTGTTCACGGGCCTCGGCGATGGCGGCGATCACCCGGGGGCGATCCTCGCTCTTCAATTTCTGCAGTTCGGCCTTGAGCTTGTTGGCGCCGGCCACGGTGAGCGGGGTCTTGCTCATTACCGATTCTCCTGATGCATGTCCTGCAATCTGTAGACTTCTTCGTGGGCCAGGTAGCTCAAGGCCGACACCGTGGCCAGCGCGCCGGCCAGGGTCGTGGTGTAGCTGACCTTGTGCTGCAAGGCCTCGCGGCGGATGGTGAAGGAATCCGCAATGGCCTGGCGGCCCTCGGTGGTGTTGACGATCAGGCTGATCTCGTCGTTCTTGATCATGTCCACGATGTGCGGGCGGCCCTCGGTGACCTTGTTCACCGGGGTGCATTCGATGCCCGCCGCCTTGAGGACCTCGGCGGTGCCGCGGGTGGCGATGACCTCGAAGCCCTGCTCCACCAGGGCACGGCCCACCTTGGCCACACCGCCCTTGTCCGCCTCGCGCACGCTGACGAAGGCCTTGCCGCGCTGGGGCAGGGTCACGCCCGCGCCCAGCTGGCTCTTGGCGAAGGCCTCGCCGAAGCTGCGGCCCATGCCCATGACCTCGCCGGTGGACTTCATCTCCGGCCCCAGGATGGTGTCCACACCGGGGAACTTGATGAACGGAAACACCGCTTCCTTCACGGAGAAGTAGGACGGGATCACCTCGCCGTCCACGCCCTGCTCCCTGAGGCTGCGCCCGGCCATGCAGCGGGCGGCGATCTTGGCCAGAGGCTTGCCGATGGCCTTGGAGACGAAGGGCACGGTGCGCGAGGCGCGGGGATTGACCTCCAGCACGTAGACCTTATCGCCCTGCACCGCGAACTGGGTGTTCATCAGACCCACCACCTTGAGGCCGAAGGCCATCTTGCGCACCTGCTCGCGCAGCTCGTCCTGGATCTTCTTGTCCAGGGAGTACGGCGGCAGGGAGCAGGCGGAGTCGCCGGAATGCACGCCGGCCTGCTCGATGTGCTGCATGACGCCACCGATGAGCACCTCCTCACCGTCGCAGATGGCGTCCACGTCCACCTCCACGGCGTCATCCAGGAACCGGTCCAGCAGCACGGGGGCATCGTTGGAGACCTGCACGGCGCTGCGCATGTAACGGCGCAGGTCCTCCTCGTTGTAGACGATCTCCATGGCCCGGCCGCCCAGCACGTAGGAGGGACGCACCACCACCGGATAGCCGATCTCCTCGGCCTTGCTGATGGCGTCCTCCACGCTGCGCGCGGTGCGGTTGGGGGGCTGCACCAGCTCCAGCCGGTCGATGAGCTGCTGGAAGCGCTCCCGGTCCTCGGCCAGATCGATGGAGTCGGGACTGGTGCCGATGATGGGCACGCCGGCGGCCTCCAGGTCCCGGGCGAGCTTGAGCGGGGTCTGGCCACCGTACTGCACGATCACGCCCTTGGGCTTCTCGACCGCCACGATTTCCAGCACGTCTTCCAGGGTCAGGGGCTCGAAGTACAGGCGATCGGAGGTGTCGTAGTCCGTGGACACGGTCTCCGGGTTGCAGTTGACCATGATGGTTTCATAGCCATCCTCGCGCATGGCGAGCGCCGCGTGCACGCAGCAGTAGTCGAACTCGATGCCCTGGCCGATGCGGTTGGGGCCTCCGCCCAGCACCATGATCTTCTCGCGGCTCGAGGGCGCGGCCTCGCACTCCTCGTCGTAACTGGAATACATGTAGGCGGTGTTGGAGGCGAACTCCGCGGCGCAGGTGTCCACGCGCTTGTACACCGGGCGTACATCGAGGCCATGGCGATGTTCGCGCACGGCCTGCTCCTTCTCGCCCAGCAGGGTGGCCAGGCGACGGTCGGAGAAGCCCCGGCGTTTGAGATCCAGCAGGGCCAGGCGATCCAGGTCCTTGAGGCTGCGGCCCTGCAGCGACTGTTCGGTGAAGATCAGCTCGTTGATCTGGGCCAGGAACCAGCGATCGATCCGGGTCAGCTCGTGGACCTGCTCGATGCTCATTCCCAGGCGGAAGGCATCGCCCACGTACCAGATGCGATCCGGACCGTTGGCCACCAGCTGCTGGCGCACCACCATCTCCGCGTCCGGGTCGTTCAGGTCCACCATGGGGTTGAGGCCGTCGGCACCGGTCTCCAGACCCCGCAGGGCCTTCTGGAAGGACTCCTGGAAGCAGCGCCCGATGGCCATCACCTCGCCCACGGACTTCATCTGGGTGGTGAGCTTGGCCTCGGCCTGGGGGAATTTCTCGAAGGTGAAGCGCGGCACCTTGGTGACCACGTAGTCGATGGACGGCTCGAAGGACGCGGGCGTGACACCGCCGGTGATCTCGTTGCGCAGCTCGTCCAGGGTGTAGCCCACGGCCAGTTTCGCCGCCACTTTGGCGATGGGGAAGCCGGTGGCCTTGGAGGCCAGCGCCGAGGAGCGGGACACGCGCGGGTTCATCTCGATGATCACCAGGCGGCCGTCGTCCGGGTTCACGGCGAACTGCACGTTGGAACCGCCGGTATCCACGCCGATCTTGCGCAGCACCGCGATGGAGGCGTTGCGCATGATCTGGTATTCCTTGTCTGTCAGCGTCTGGGCCGGGGCCACGGTGATGGAGTCACCGGTGTGGATGCCCATGGGGTCCAGGTTCTCGATGGAGCAGATGATGATGCAGTTGTCCGCCTTGTCGCGCACCACCTCCATCTCGTACTCCTTCCAGCCCAGCACGGACTCCTCCACCTGCACCTCGTTGGTGGGCGAGAGGTCCAGGCCGCGCTTGACGATCTCCTCGTACTCGTCGCGGTTGTAGGCGATGCCGCCGCCGCTGCCGCCCATGGTGAAGGACGGGCGGATGATCACCGGGAAGCCGATCTTCGGCTGCACCTCCTGGGCCTGTTCCCAGGTGTTGACCACGAAGGCCATGGGCGACTCAAGACCGATCTCGGTCATGGCGTCGCGGAATCGCTCCCGGTCCTCGGCCATGTCGATGGCGTCCTCGCTGGCGCCGATCAGTTCCACGTTGTGCCTCTTGAGCACGCCGTGCTTCGCCAGATCCAGGGCGCAGTTGAGCGCCGTCTGGCCGCCCATGGTGGGCAGGATGGCATCCGGCTTCTCGCGCTCGATGATGCGCGCCACGGTCTTCCATTCCACCGGCTCGATGTAGACGGCGTCCGCCATCTCCGGGTCGGTCATGATGGTGGCCGGGTTGGAGTTCACCAGGATGACCCGGTAGCCCTCCTCGCGCAGCGCCTTGCAGGCCTGGGCGCCGGAGTAGTCGAACTCACAGGCCTGACCGATGATGATCGGGCCGGCGCCGATGATGAGGATGCTGTTGATGTCTGTACGCTTAGGCATATTGTTAAATCTTTAGTCCGCAAATGAACGCGAATGGACGCAAATAAAATCCTCAAAGTGCTTGATTGTCATCGTGACCCCAGACGATGCGCCGCACACCCAGACGCGGAGTCCCGAAATTCAACAACAAGCCTACCGTCAGCCCTGTCGCTTTGAGGTAGTTCATGACCTGAGCCTCATGCTCCAGCACCAATCGCGACAACGCTTTGATCTCGACAATCAAGCGCTGCTCGACCACGAAATCGGCCACGTATTGACCGATGAGCTCACCCTTGTAACTGACAGGCAGCACGGCTTGCCTCTCAAAATCCATTCCCGCACGCGCGAACTCCACTGCCAGCGCGTTCTCATAAACGTTTTCCAGGAACCCGGCCCCCAAGGTATTACTGACCTCGAATGCGCAGCCGATCACCCGTTCGGAAATCCTTTTCCTCTTTGCGTCCATTCGCGTTTATTTGCGGACTCCCCGTGGTTTCATCAACTCGATGAAACGGTCGAACAAGGGCGCCACGTCGTGGGGGCCGGGGCTCGCCTCGGGGTGACCCTGGAAGCTGAAGGCCGGACGGTCGGTGCGGGCGATGCCCTGCAGGGTGCCGTCGAACAGGGAGCGGTGCGTGGCCTTCACGTTATCGGGCAGGGTGTTCTCGTCCACCGCAAAGCCGTGGTTCTGGCTGGAGATCATCACCCGCTTGCTGTCCAGATCCTGCACCGGGTGGTTGGCGCCGTGATGACCGAACTTCATCTTCACCGTGCGCGCGCCGCTGGCCAGGCCCAGCAACTGGTGACCCAGGCAGATGCCGTAGGTGGGGATGCCTGTGTCGACGATCTCGCGGATGGCGGAGATGGCGTAGTCGCAGGGCTCCGGGTCGCCGGGGCCGTTGGACAGAAACACGCCATCGGGCTGCATCGCAAGCACCTGGGCGGCGGGGGTCTGGGCGGGCACCACCGTGACCTGGCAGCCGCGGTCCACCAGCATGCGCAGGATGTTGCGCTTCACGCCGAAATCGTAGGCCACCACCTTGTAGGGAGTGTTGGCCGGCGCCGGGGCATGGCCGCTGCCCAGCTGCCAGGTGCCCTCGGTCCAGTCATAGATCTCGGCGGTGCTGACCTCCTTGGCCAGGTCCATGCCCTTGAGGCCGGGGAAGCCCCGGGCCGCCGCAAGGGCTGCCTGCTCGTCGATCTCGCCGGCCATGATGCAGCCGTTCTGAGCGCCCTTCTCCCGCAGGATGCGGGTCAGGCGCCGGGTGTCGATGTTGGCGATGGCCACCACCCCGAAGCGGGTCAGGTAGTCCGGCAGGGACTCGCGGCTGCGCCAGCTGCTCACCAGGGGCGGCAGGTCACGGATCACCAGACCGGCCGCGTGCACACCGGCAGATTCCTCGTCCTCCGGATTCACACCGGTGTTGCCGATGTGGGGATAGGTCAGGGTGACGATCTGACGGGCGTAGGACGGGTCGGTCAGGATCTCCTGGTAACCGGTCATGGCGGTGTTGAACACCACCTCGCCGACGGTCTGACCCGGGGCACCAATGGAGATGCCATGGAACAGACTGCCGTCTTCCAGTGCCAGCAGGGCAGGTGTGAAATTCAAGGGAAAACCTCCGGCGTGCTTGGGACGAGCGGGACGATGATCGGGACAGCACTCCCGCCGGGGATCGAATGTATGGGGGATTTAATGTGTTGAATTTTACGCGATTTGCGGGGGTTTTGTCCAATCGACGCCCGGCGCGGGGCGCCTGACCCGGGGCCGAAGGCGCAACCAGAATGCACCCCTTGCAAGGCGGGAAAATCAGCGCAGGTCGAGCACGTCCTGCATGTCGTAGAGGCCGGCGGACCGGCCCTTGAGCCAGGCGGCGGCGCGCACCGCGCCCTTGGCGAAGGTCATGCGGCTGGAGGCCTTGTGGGTGATCTCCACCCGCTCACCGATACCGGCGAACATGACCGTATGTTCGCCGACGATGTCGCCGGCGCGGATGGTCTCGAAACCGATGGTCTTGCGCTCTCGCTCGCCGGTGTGCCCTTCCCGGCCGTAGACGGCGCACTGGGCCAGATCCCGGCCCAGGGCCTCGGCCACCACCTCGCCCATGCGCAGGGCCGTGCCGGAGGGGGCGTCCACCTTGTGGCGGTGGTGGGCCTCGATGACCTCGATGTCCACCTCGTCCCCCAGCACCCGGGCGGCCAGATCCAGGAGCTTGAGACACAGGTTCACGCCCACGCTCATGTTGGGGGCAAACACCACGGGGATCTCCTTGGCCGCCTCGCGGATCGTCTGCTTCTGCGCCTCGGTGAAGCCGGTGGTGCCGATCACCATGGCCCGGCCCGCCTTGCGGCAGACCTCCAGGTGCGCAAGCGTGCCTTCCGGCCGGGTGAAGTCGATGAGCACGTCGAAGGCCGCCACCTGGGCGGCCGGATCCTCGCTGATGGCGACCCCCAGGCGCCCCACCCCCGCCAGCTCGCCGGCATCGGCGCCGATCAGGGAACTGCCTGCCCGCTCGGTAGCCACGGTGAGCTTAAGCCCCTCGGTCTGCTGGATGGCCTCGATCAGGGTGCGCCCCATGCGCCCACCGGCGCCGACGATGCAGAGGTTGGTCATGGTTTATTCTTCTGGGTGTGGTTTTGAATTTGGATGGCGCGGCTTCGAAAGCCGCGTGGACCAGAGACAAGATACAAGAGGCAAGAGACAAGACAAAACGCTTTTACTTGCCTCTTGTATCTTGCCTCTTGCCTCTGCGCGCCCCCGGCGCGCTTACTTATTCCAGAACTTCAGATCCTCGAAGAAGCCCTTCACCCCGTCCAGCCAGCCCTCCTCCTGGGGGCTGTGGCGGGTGCCGCCGGCCTTCATGGTCTCGTCCAGTTCCTTGAGCAGTTCTTTCTGACGCTTGGTGAGGTTGACCGGGGTCTCCACACTGACCCGGCAGATCAGGTCACCCTGGGCACCGCCGTGCACCGATTTCACGCCCTTGCCACGCAGGCGAAACAGCCGTCCGCTCTGGGTCTCCTCGGGGATCTTGAGGTTGACGCGGCCATCCAGGGTGGGGATCTCAAGCTCCCCGCCGAGCGCCGCGGTGGCGAAACTGATGGGCACCTCGCACATGAGGTCGTTGCCCTTGCGGGTGAACAACTTGTGGGCCTTGACGTGGATCTGCACATAGAGATCCCCCGGCGGGCCGCCGTTGATACCCGCCTCGCCCTCGCCGGAGAGCCGGATGCGGTCGCCGCTGTCCACGCCGGCCGGCACCTTCACGGAGAGGGTCTTGTGCTCC
Organism: Thioalkalivibrio sulfidiphilus; assembly: GCF_000377945.1. Lineage (GTDB taxonomy): Bacteria > Pseudomonadota > Gammaproteobacteria > Ectothiorhodospirales > Ectothiorhodospiraceae > Thioalkalivibrio_A > Thioalkalivibrio_A sulfidiphilus_A. The sequence goes on along the minus strand of NZ_KB898931.1, from coordinate 12,618 downwards.
TCGATGCGGCCCTGGCCATGACAGGCCTTGCAGGGGTGGGTGATCACCTTGCCGGTGCCGTGACAGCGGGGACAGGTCTGCTGCACAGAGAAGAAACCCTGCTGCATGCGCACCTGGCCGACACCGCCGCAGGTGCCGCAGGTCTCGGGCGCGGTGCCCTTCTCGGCACCGCTGCCGTGACACTCAGCGCACTCCACCAGGCTCGGCACGCGGATCTTCACCTCGGTGCCGAATACCGCCTCTTCCAGGGTCAGCTCCAGGTTGTACTGCAGATCGGAGCCCCGGTAGACCCGGCTGCCGCCCCCCCGGCCGCCGCCGAAGATGTCGCCGAAGATGTCCTCGAAGATGTCGCTGAAGCTCGCCCCGCCCCGGCCGCCACCGCCCGCGGAGGAACTCACGCCCGCATGGCCGAACTGGTCATAGGCGGCCCGTTTCTGGGGATCGGCGAGGACCTCGTAGGCCTCCTTGGCCTCCTTGAATTTCTCCTCGGACTCCTTGTCCCCGGGATTGCGGTCCGGGTGGTGCTTCATGGCCAGGCGCCGGAACGCCTTTTTCAGTTCCGCCTCGCTGGCGTTCTTCGCCACGCCGAGAATCTCGTAGTAGTCACGCTTTGCCATGAAGTTGTTCGGTCCGTATTCGTGTCTGGAAAGTCAAAAGCCGGAACGCAAAGGGCGCAAAGGATACGCGAAGGACGCAAAGGAAATCAGGTCAGAAAAACACCTTGATCCTTCGCGTCCTTCGCGCAGACCTTCGCGACCTTGGCGGTTCGCTTTCCCGTAGGTCGGGCTTACTTCTTCTTGTCGTCCACTTCCTCGAACTCGGCGTCCACCACGTCGTCCTGCTGGGCGGAGGCCTGCTCGGCCCCGGCGGCCTCGCCGGCGCCGCCCTCGGCGGACTGCTTGGCGTAGACCCGCTCGGCCAGTTTGCCGGAGGCCTCGGCCAGCTTCTGGGTCTTGGCCTCGATCTCGTCCTTGTTGTCGCCCTTCATGGCCTCACGCAGTTCGGAGAGCGCGGACTCGATGGCCTGCTTCTCGCCGGCCTCCACCTGATCGCCCAGCTCCTTCAGGGACTTCTCGGTGGCATGCACCAGGTTGTCGGCCTGGTTGCGGGCGGCCACCAGCTCGTGGAAGCGCTTGTCCTCGTCGGCATGGGCCTCGGCGTCGCGGATCATGCGCTGCACCTCTTCCTCGGAAAGACCGGAGGAGGCCTTGATGACGATCTTGTTCTCCTTTCCGGTAGCCTTGTCCTTGGCGGATACGTTGAGGATACCGTTGGCGTCGATGTCGAATGTGACCTCGATCTGCGGCACGCCGCGGGGGGCGGGCGGGATGTCGGTCAGGTCGAAGCGGCCCAGGGACTTGTTGGCGCTGGCCATCTCGCGCTCACCCTGAAGGACGTGCACGGTCACCGCGGTCTGGTTGTCGTCGGCGGTGGAGAACACCTGGGTCGCCTTGGTGGGGATCGTGGTGTTCTTCTCGATCAGTTTGGTCATCACGCCGCCCAGGGTCTCGATACCCAGGGACAGGGGGGTGACGTCCAGCAGCAGCACGTCCTTGACCTCGCCACCCAGCACGCCGGCCTGGATCGCCGCACCCACGGCCACGGCCTCGTCCGGGTTCACGTCCTTGCGCGGCTCCTTGCCAAAGAAGTTCTTCACCGCCTCCTGCACCTTGGGCATGCGGGTCTGGCCGCCCACCAGGATCACGTCGTCGATGTCGGACACGGACAGGCCGGCGTCCTTGAGCGCCACCTTGCAGGGATCGATGGTGCGCTTGATGAGTTCTTCCACCAGGGACTCCAGCTTGGCGCGGGTCACCTTGATGTTCATGTGCTTCGGGCCGGTTGCGTCCGCCGTGATATAGGGCAGGTTCACGTCGGTCTGCTGGCTGGAGGACAGCTCGATCTTGGCCTTCTCGGCAGCCTCCTTCAGGCGCTGCATGGCGAGCGGGTCGCCCTTGAGGTCGATGCCCTGCTCCTTCTTGAACTCATCGACCAGGTAGTCGATGAGGCGCATGTCGAAGTCTTCACCGCCCAGGAAGGTGTCACCGTTGGTGGCCAGCACCTCGAACTGGTGCTCGCCGTCCACCTCGGCGATCTCGATGATGGACACGTCGAAGGTGCCGCCACCCAGGTCGTACACGGCCACCTTGCTGTCGCCGCGCTTCTTGTCCAGGCCATAGGCCAGCGCCGCCGCGGTGGGCTCGTTGATGATGCGCTTGACCTCGAGACCGGCGATCTTGCCGGCGTCTTTGGTTGCCTGGCGCTGGGAGTCGTTGAAATAGGCTGGCACCGTGATCACCGCCTCGGTGACCGGCTCGCCGAGATAGTCCTCGGCGGTCTTCTTCATCTTCTGCAACACCCGGGCGGAGATCTCCGGTGGGGCCATCTTCTTGCCACGCACCTCTACCCAGGCGTCGCCGTTGTCCGCCTTGATGATCTTATAAGGTACCAGCTTGATGTCCTTCTGGACCTCCGGCTCCTCGAAGCGGCGGCCGATCAGGCGCTTGACGGCGAACAGGGTGTTCTTGGGGTTGGTGACCGCCTGACGCTTGGCGGCCTGGCCCACCAGCACCTCGCCATCCTCGGTGAAGGCGACGATGGAAGGGGTGGTGCGGGCGCCTTCGGCGTTCTCGATGACCTTGGCCTTGTCACCCTCCATCACGGCCACGCAGGAATTGGTGGTGCCCAGGTCGATACCGATGATCTTACCCATGGTGTGTCTCCAAAAATGTCTGAATTCTGTGTGGAATGTTCCGGTTACCCGCTAGGTTTGGGGCAATCCGGGGGATTTCAAGGGATTCCGACGGCAAAACCGCCTATTCCCCTTCGGGCGCCTTGCTGACCACCACCATGGCCGGGCGCAGCAGGCGGTCGTTGAGCAGGTAGCCCTTCTGCAGCACCGCCATCACCGTGTTGGGTTCCAGTTCCGCGTTGGGCTGCATGGACATGGCCTGGTGCCGGTCCGGGTCGAAGCGCTGGCCCTGGGGGTCGACGGCCTCGACACCGAACTTCTCCATCACCTGGGCCAGCATCTTGAGGGTCAGCTCGGTGCCCTCGCGGATCTTCTCCACGTCGGTCTCGCCCCGAGCGGCGTCCAGACCCATCTCCAGGCTGTCACGTACCGCCAGCAGTTCGCCGGCGAACTTCTCCAGGGCGTACTTGCGGGCGTTCTCCACGTCACGGGCGGTGCGCTTGCGCAGGTTCTCCATCTCCGCCTGGGTGCGCAGCGCCTTGTCGAAGTGCTCCTGGGCCTGGGCCTGGGCCTCCTCCAGCTGCTTGAGCAGGACGGCGGGATTGAACTCCGGGGCCGCACCTTCGGTGGCCGCGCCCTCGGGCGCCTGCGCGGCGGGATTGGGCTGCTGCTGTTCCTCATTGGACATGGGTCATCTCCCTTCAGGATCTTGAATCTAAAAGCATTTCCGGGCCACGGACGAGCGTGTCCCGAGAGCAACTGGTTTCAATGTGGGATTCAGAGCCGGGAATTCAAGGCCGCGCCCAGCAGGCGGGCGGTGATATCCACGATGGGGATCACCCGGTCATAGGGCATGCGGGTGGGGCCGATGACCCCCAGCACCCCCACCACGTGACCACCCACCTCGTAGGGGGCGGTCACCACGCTGCAGTCGTCCAGGATCCGGTGCCCGGACTCCTGGCCGATGAAGATCTGCACCCCTTGGGCATGGATGCACTGGTCCAGCAGGCCCAGGATCTCGCGCTTCTCGTTGAAGGCCTCGAACAGCTGCCTGAGCTTCTCGACGCTGGTCAGCTCGGCGTAATCCAGCAGGTGGAACTGTCCGGCCAGCACCACGTCATCGGCGCCCTGGTCGGCGGCCACCGCCTGCTCGCCCAGCTCGATGGCGGCCAGCATCAGGGAGTTCATGTGCTCGCGCACCGCCTTCATCTCCCGCAGCAGCTGCTGGCGCACCGAGGCCAGGTCCCGGCCCACCACCCGGTCGTTCAGGTAGTTGGCCATCTGCTGCAGCTCGCCGGCGCTGTAGTCCCGGTCCAGCTCCAGGATGCGGTTCTGCACCTCGTTCTTGTTCATCACCAGGATCACCAGCACCCGGCGCTCGGAGAGCTTCATGAACTCGATCTGGCGCAGGGAGGCGTGCTCGCGGCGCGGCACCCGTACCATGCCCGCCATCTGGGTCACCGCCGACAGCAGCCCCGAGGCGGACTCCACCAGGGCCTTGGTCTCCAGCTCCGGGCTGAGCCGCTCGCGCAGGGTCTGCACCTCGCGGCTGTCCAGGGGCTTGACCTCCAGCAGGCTGTCCACGAACAGGCGATAACCGGCGGCGGTGGGGATGCGCCCGGCGGAGGTGTGCGGGGAGCTGACCAGCCCCATCTCCTCCAGGTCCGCCATCACGTTGCGGATGGAGGCCGCACTCAGGTCCAGGCCGGCGGTGCGCGACAGGGTGCGCGAACCCACGGGCTGGCCTTCCCGGATGTAGCTCTCCACCAGGGTGCGCAGCAGCCGCTGGGCGCGGTCGCTGAGGTCGGTGATGGGCGGCGTATCGGTCATGGCAGCTCGGGTATTCAGGGATTCCGGGGCTTGGCACTCGCGGCTTGAGAGTGCCAAATCCCATAGTATAGGCGCGGGGTCAGGAGTCAAGTACGGCACAGAGGCAAGATGCAAGTGACAAGAGACAAGTAACAAGAGACAAGAGACAAGTAATGATCTCAGGTTATGCCCCTGCACACACGGTAATCTCAAAATTCTTGTCTCTGCGCCCTCATATACACGAGCCCCGTCTTTTGCCGATAATGCCCAACCATGTCCAAGCCCCATTTCCAGACCGTCGGCATCATCACCAAGACCAGTGACGAGCGCCTGGTACACATATTGATGACCCTGGTGGGACACCTGCTCGGTCACGGCTGCCGCGTGCTGCTGCACGAGAGCGCATGCCAGTGGCTGGAGGATGACCTGGGCTGCGAGACCGCGGACCTGGACGCCATGGGGCAGGCGGCGGATCTGGCCATCGTCATCGGCGGCGACGGCACCTTCCTGGCCGCCGGGCGGGCCATGGTGGACCACCAGGTGCCGCTCCTGGGCATCAACGTGGGACGCCTGGGTTTCCTGGTGGACGTCTCCCCCCACGAGATGCAGAGCCGCCTGGACGAGATCCTGGCCGGTGAATACGATGAGGATTACCGCAGCCTGCTCGCCACCCGGGTGGTCACCCAGAACGGCGATGCGGTGGAGCAACTGTCCCTGAACGACGTGGTGCTGCACATCCGCGACGTAGTACGCATGATCGAGTTCGAGACCCGCATCGACGGCCGCCACGTGAACACCCAGCGGGCCGACGGCATCGTCGTGGCCACCCCCACCGGATCCACCGCCTACGCCCTGTCCGGCGGCGGCCCCATCCTTGCCCCGAGCCTGGACGCCCTGGTGCTGGTGCCCATCTGCCCCCACGGGCTGTCCAACCGCCCCCTGGTGGTCCACGGGGACAGCGAGGTGGAGATCCGCGTCTGCGAACAGAACCGCAGCAACGCCCAGGCCGCCTTCGACGGCCAGGCCAGCACCTTCCTCGAACCCGGCGACCGCCTCATCGTGCGCCGCAAGAAGACCCGCCTGCGCCTGATCCACCCGGTGGGCTACGACTACCTGCAGATCCTGCGTGCGAAGCTGGGGTGGGGGGAGCAGCCTTGAAGGCAGTGGCTAGTGGCAAGAGACAGCCACTTTACGCCGCAGATCTCCACCTCCCTCAGGACGTTTATCTCCCTCTCCCTCAGGGAGAGGGCCGGGGTGAGGGTGGTTTTAATTCCCCCTTCCAAATTCCCCCTTCCCACCTCATAACAATGATCACCTCCATCCACATCCGCGACTTCGCCATCATCGACGAACTGAGCCTAGAACTCGGTTCCGGCATGAGCGCGCTCACGGGAGAGACCGGCGCCGGCAAGTCCATCCTGGTGGATGCCCTGGGGCTGGCGCTGGGGGACCGGGCGGACAGCACCGCAGTGCGTGCCGGGGCGGAACGGGCGGAGATCAGCGTCGGCTTCGACCTCTCCGACGACGCCGACGCCCTGGTCTGGCTGCATGAGCAGGCCCTGGAGACCGGCCATGAATGCCTGCTGCGTCGCATGGTGGGCGCGGATGGCAAGAGCCGCGCCTGGATCAACGGCACCCCCACCACCCTGCAGAACCTCAAGTCCCTGGGCGAGATGCTGGTGGACATCCACGGCCAGCACGCCCACCAATCCCTCACCCGCCGCGAGGTGCAGCGCCGCATCCTGGACGAGTTCGCCGACCACCCGAAACTGCTGGACGAGACCCGCAGCCACTTCATGGCCTGGCGCGAGATCCAGGAACGCCTGGACAGGGCCGCCGGTGACGACGAGGCCCGCAGCGCCCGACGTGACCTGCTGCGCTTTCAGACCGGCGAGCTCAAGGCCCTGGAGCTGGGCGACGACGAGGTCGCGCAACTGGACGAGGAGCACCGTCGCCTGGCCCATGCGGGGCGCCTGCTGGAAGTGGCCGAATCAGTGCACCAGAGCCTGTACGCCGACGACCAAAGCATCGACACCCAGCTGGGCCAGCTGCACCACCTGCTGGAGGAAGTCACCCGCCTGGACCCATCCCTGAAAGAGCCGCTGGAGCTGATCGCCAGCGCCCAGATCCAGATCCGCGAGGCGGCCGATGCCCTGCGCCACTACGCCGACCGGGTGGAACTGGACCCGGGCCGGCTGAGCTTCGTGGAACAACGCCTCTCCGACATCCACGACCTCGCGCGCAAGCACCGGGTGCCCCCCGAGGACCTGCCCCGGCTGGCGCGCGAACTCCTGGAGGAACTGGCACAGCTGGAAAGCGACGACGAGGACCTGGACGCCCTGACCCGCAAGGCCGAGGCGGCGGAAGCGAAATACCGGGAGGCGGCGGCGGCCCTGTCCCGATCACGGCAGGCGGCGGCGAAGAAACTGGGCAAGCAGGTGAGCGAGGCCATGCAGGGCCTGGGCATGGAGGGCGGCAAGTTCCAGGTGGCCGTGGACAGCGACCCGGAGACCCGCCCCGCCGCCCATGGCCTGGACCGCATCGAGTTCCTGGTCACCGCCAACCCTGGTCAGCCCCTGCAAGCGCTGACCAGGGTGGCCTCCGGCGGCGAACTGTCGCGCATCAGCCTGGCCATCCAGATGATCGCCGCCAAGGCCCTGCCCATCCCGACGCTCATCTTCGACGAAGTGGATTCCGGCATCGGCGGCGCGGTGGCGGAGGTGGTGGGCCGGCAGCTGCGCAGCCTGGGCGAGCACCGCCAGGTGCTGTGCGTCACCCACCTGCCCCAGGTGGCCGCCCAGGCCCACCATCACCTGCAGGTGAGCAAGCACAAGGGCAAGGCCGACACCCGCACCCGCATCCAGGTACTGGACGCCGACAGCCGCATCCAGGAAGTGGCCCGCATGCTGGGCGGCGTGGACCTCACCGAGCAGACCGTGGCCCACGCGCGGGAGATGGTGGAGAAGGCGAAAGACAATTCAAGATTCAATATTCAAGGTTCAAAGGGGTGACACCCGACGCCGGCTGAACGTGCAGCCGCAGCGTCTTCATTGAATCTTGAATCTTAAATATTGAATTGTCTTTACGCCTTGTCCCGATTCGGGCAATCCGGCTTGTTGCACTCCCCGTAGAGGGTGAGCGCATGATCCTTGATGGTGTAGCCGAGCTTCTCGGCGATGGCCTTCTGGCGTTCCTCGATGACGCTGTCCATGAATTCGTCCACCCGGCCGCAGTTCACGCAGATGATGTGGTCGTGGTGCCGGCCCCGCTCCAGCTCGAACACCGCCTGGTTGCCCTCGAAGTGGTGGCGGTTCACCAGACCGGCCTGCTCGAACTGGGTCAGCACCCGGTAGACGGTGGCCAGGCCGATCTCCTCACCGCCTTCCAGCAGCTGGCGATAGATGGTCTCGGCACTCAGATGGCGATCGTCGGAATTTTCCAGCAATTCCAGGATCTTCATCCTGGGTAAGGTCACCTTCAATCCGGCCTTTTTCAGATCCTGGCTTTCCAAGGGGTCCTCCGTTCGGGCCCTGAATCGATGTACAATCCGGCCACACTCACCGGCGCTCCGGATACCACTCGGGCGGCCCAATGAAGGATAACCGATCTCATATGGGAAAGATTCTCACCGGACTCGTGCTCATTGCAAGCCTGCTGCTCCAGGGTTGCGGCACGGGGCTGTTCTCCGTGTTCCGCCCCGACTTGCAACAGGGAAACCACCTGGATGATGAGCGCATCGCCCAGCTGGAGACGGGCATGAGCCCGGAGCAGGTGCGCTTCCTGCTCGGCGAGCCGGTGCTGCGTGATCCCTTCCACGGGGACCGGCGGTGGGAGTACGTCTACTACCTCAAGCCCGGCGACGGTCAGGCGCAGCGTCGTCGCCTGACCATCCTGTTCGACGGAGCCTACCGGGTGTCCAGCATCGAGGACAGTGGTCTGAAGTAAGGCGCAGAGACAGTAAGGCACAGAGACAAGAGGCAAGTGGCTAGAGACAAGTGAAGGCCACAGCCGACGCCATCCTGTCTCTTGCCTCTAGTTACTTGTCTCTGGCTCCTCTATGTCTCCACCCCCCTTCTTCATGCGCTTGCCGGCCGCGGCGCGCTGCTTGCGCACCTCCTTCGGGTCGGCGAAGAGCGGACGATAGATCTCCACCCGATCCCGGGGCTTGAGCACCGTGTCGCGCTTGGTGAGCTTGCCGAAGATACCCACCTTGGCCGCCTCCAGGTCGATCTCCGGGAAACGGGCGTCGATCCCCGAGGCACGCAGGGCATCCTCCACCGTGGCCCCCTCGGGGACGATGACCTCCAGGATCAGCTGGGTGTCGGGACGGGCGTAGGCCACCTCGACGGTCATGCCCTCGCGGGCACCGGCTTCAGCGGACGCCATAGACTTCCCGGGCCCGGCGCACGAAGGAATCCACCAGGGTATTGGCGATCTGGTTGAACACCGGGCCGATGGCCAGGCCCACCAGGCGGCTGGAGAACTCGAACTCCAGGTCCAGGGACACGCGGCTGGCGCCGCTCTCCAGGGCGTCGAAGCGCCAGAAGCCTTCCAGGTGCCGGAACGGCCCCTCCACCAGGCGCACCTCGATCATCTTGTTCTTCTGCAGGCGGTTGCAGGTGGTGAAGGACTTGCTCACCGCCCCCTTGGCCAGTTCCAGGCTCGCCTTGATGGTGTCCTCGTCCCGGGCGTGCACCTTGGCGCTGCGGCAGCCGGGCAAGAAGCGCGGGTAGGACTCGATGTCATTCACCAGGTCGTACATCTGGGCGGGGCTGTAGGGCACCAGGGCGCTGCGGCTGATGGAAGGCATAGTGACGGGCAGATCAGATGACGTTGATGGCGCGCAGGAACACCAGCAGGATGCCGATGGGCGCGACGAAACGCAGCAGATAATACCATGTGCGGAACAGCACCGGCCGCTGCACGTCCAGCTCCGAGGCCACGGAGCGTTCGGTCATGCGCCAGCCCACGAACAGGGCGATGAGCAGTCCGCCCAGGGGCAGCAGGATGTTGGAGGTGAGGTAGTCCACCGCGCCGAAGAAGGTCATGTCGAACAGGGTGTAGCCGGACCAGTGGTTGAAGGACAGCACCGTGCCGATGCCCAGCAGCCAGGACAGCACCGCCACCAGCGTGGCCGCGCTCACCCGGGTCATGCCCCGGTTCTCCACCAGGTAGGTCACCGCCGGCTCCATGAGCGATATGGACGAGGTCCAGGCCGCCACCACCAGCAGCACGAAGAACACCGTGCCGAACAGCACCCCGCCGGGCATCTGGGCAAAGGCCAGCGGTAGGCTGATGAAGATCAGCCCGGGCCCCTGGCTCGGCTCGAGTCCCGCGGCAAACACGATGGGGAAGATGGCCAGGCCCGCCAGGATGGCCACCAGGGTATCGGCACCCACCACCGTGGCGGAGGTCCTGGCGATGGAGGCCCGGGAACTGAGGTAGGAGCCGTAGATCATGATGGCCCCCATGCCCAGGCTCAGGGTGAAGAAGGCCTGGCCCATGGCCACCAGCACCGAATTTCCGCTGAGCTTGCTGAAGTCCGGGGTGAACATGAAGCGCAGGCCCTCCATGAAATGCCCCTCGGCCATGGCATACCCCACCAGCAGCACCAGCATGAGCAGCAGCAGGGGCATGAGGAACTTCACCGCCTGCTCGAGACCCGAGCGCACCCCCCGGGCCACCACGATCAGGGTCATGCACATGAAGACGGTGTGCCAGGCCAGCAGGCGCTCCGGATCCGCCACCAGGCCCTCGAACATGGCCTGGACACCCTGCACGTCCAGCCCCACGAAACTGCCGGTGCCGGCCCGGAACACGTAGGAGAGCGCCCAGCCGGCGATCACGCTGTAATAAGAAAGAATCAGGAATCCGGCGACCACCCCCATCCAGCCCATCAGCCCCCAGCCCCGGGACAGGCCCTCCTCGCGGGCCAGGGAGGTCATGGTGTTGATGGGACTCTGCCGCCCGCGCCGGCCGATGAGGATCTCCGCCATCATGATGGGCAGGCCGATGAGCAGGATGCACAGCAGGTAGACCAGCACGAAGGCCCCGCCGCCATGCTCGCCCGCGATGTAGGGGAAGCGCCAGATGTTGCCAAGCCCCACGGCCGAACCCGTGGCCGCCAGGATGAACACCAGTTTCGACGACCACTGCCCGTGGATGGAGGATTCTTTTCTCATCGTTATCTATCTCCCTGATCGGCGTCGCTATTGTGAGCAATACCAACCCGGCGCTCAACCGCGCCCGCCTTCGCGTATAATCCCGCCCCATGTCGAAACAGGCCAAACAAGCGGGCACCAGCACCATTGCGCTCAACAAGAAGGCGCGCCACGAATACTTCATCGAGGAACGCTTCGAGGCGGGCCTCGCCCTGGAGGGCTGGGAGGTCAAGAGCCTGCGCGACGGGCGCGTACAGCTCAATGAGAGCTACGTGCTCATCAAGGACGGCGAGGCCTGGCTGTTCGGCGCCCACATCAGCCCCCTGCCCACCGCCTCCACCCACATCCACCCCGACCCCATGCGTAGCCGCAAGCTGCTGCTGCACAAGGAAGAGCTCAACAAGCTCATCGGCCAGGTGGAGCGCAAGGGCTACACCCTCACCCCGCTCGCACTCTACTGGAAGCGCGGCCGGGCTAAGCTGGAGATCGGCCTGGCCAAGGGCAAGAAGGAGCACGACAAGCGCGCCACCATCAAGGAACGGGACTGGCAGAGGGAGAAGGAACGGGCGCTGAAAACGGGTTGATTGCCCAGCGCCCCAACTTCGCCTTGTCGAAATAGTTTACAAAATCACCTGGCCCCGCGCGTCGTAGATCACAAAAAACCATGCGCAATGAGGTTCTTGGGATCCTGGCACGCTTTCTGCTTCATTGTGATCAGGGACACACCGCAAGAGCGGTTGTGTAAGGAAATCTGACAATGAGGACAGGGGACATGAAACTCATCAAAAGGACATCCGCCGTTGTACTGCTGCTCATCGGTGTCTTCGCATTCAGCAGCGCCAGTGCTAACACCGTCGACCTGAGATACACCGGCTTCGTCGGTGGCTCCGCCAGCGGCACGCTCTACGACAGCGCGAGCCCCAGCAGCCTGATCGGCAACCGATCCAGCCTTGGCGTCAATGCGGGCCTGTTCGGCTTCGACGTCCTTGGCAGCAGTGGCGACATGGACTGGGGTAACCGGGTTGAGGCGTTCTGCGTCCAGACGGGTATCGCCCTGAACACCGGCACTACACACTACAGCGTGATGGATGCGGGCGACTACTTCGGCGCAACCCAGTTGGGCGCCATCCAAAGCCTGTACGGCAATTATCATGAAAGCCTTGGCACCACTGCTGGCAACGTGGCCTTCCAGCTGGCCCTGTGGGAGATCATCAACGAAAACAGCAGCAGCTACAGCCTGGGTACTGGCAATTTCACCGCCACCGGCTTCGGGGGCGCGGCGAGCACGGCCGACAACTGGCTCAACAACATGGGCGATTTTGCAGGACAGTTCGCCATGTATGTGCTCACTGCCGGCAACTCCCAGGATCTTCTGGTGATCAAGCCCCGGCCCGTGGGTGTGCCTGAGCCCGGCACCCTGCTCCTGCTGAGCATCGGCCTGCTGGCCCTGGCCTTCGGTGTGCGTCGCCGCAACGTCGGCTGATCATCCAACACAGCCGGTGAAAAAGCCCGCACCGAAAGGTGTGGGCTTTTTTGTATCTGCGCTTGAGGTCTGGAAAACCCTGTTCTCTCGCGGAGACGCAGCGGCGCGGGGTAAATCAAAACCAAAACCGAGTCTCTCGCAAAGACGCGAAGGCGCGAAGGCGCGAAGAAAAATCCTTGAATTTAATAGCGCATTTCACTAGTGTCCGGTTAACTCTGATGCATATTCGCATAACAATATGACTTTTAGTCATATTTTTCTGAAAATTGGTGGTGTCGACTTGAGCGCGAGGTCGTGTTCAAGGGATCGTACAAGGGGTATTTCATCGAGGACCCCCTATGTACACCGGAAAGACCTTGTTCGCGCAGTTGATGGACTTTCTGCCTTGGACGACTTTCGCCCGCATCGTCACACGCTATGGCGGAGATCACCGCGTCAGGACATTTCCTTGTACCGAACACTTTCGCATCCTG